>NZ_QKTX01000001.1:0-408774 GCF_003253485.1 Algoriphagus aquaeductus
CTGTTTGGATTGTATGAGTTTAAGCCGCCGATCAATGAGACTTGGGCCTTATACAGCCGGATCCAATTTGTCTATAATCAGGGATTGGCAGAAAATCAACACAACCGATCCTTTCTATACCTGCGCTTGGGATTGAAAAAGGGGCCTTTAGGATTTGGATTAGGCGCAAATTGGGATCAATACGGACCGGAAAAAGTGGCTAAGGACAACTTTGGAGTGTACACCCGATGGGAGTTTTAAAACTAAGCGGGTGAGTAACTGAACCAATGCCAAATGAATTTCGAAAGCGAACTTATACTCCCAGGATCGAAATACCCCCCATTCAGAAATTACAAAAGACTATCAGGGGAAGGATTTTGTTATTGATGTAAAATAACCTTTAGATCACCGGGCCTATTTTCCCCGCTGGGTCGAATCCCGTTGTTCGAGATTTGCAATCCCTATTTCTAGGCTCGATATTCCCAAAGAGCGGCTTCTAAATTCACTCAATTCCAGAGCCTACTCGTGATCCCGTGGCCTTTGATACAGGCGGTTTTTTGAGCCGAAAGAAAGGCGTTTTCCTATTTATTCGTAAAAACAATGATGTGGGCGCGCGGGGAAGACACAGCCCTGCCTTTGCCGGCAGGCAGGAGCGGGCCAGCGTCCGGCCCTGTGCGGTGAGGGCCGAGCGTCAAAAATTAATCCGGTGGATTAATTTAGCGAGGAGCCGGCTTGTAGGGTGGACTGTGTCAAGGCTTTTCCTCCCCTGCATCCCGGCCCTTCGCTAGATTAGCCCACTGGGCTAATCATTTACGCTCAGTCCCTTTTTGGCCTCAAAAAGTGACAAAGGAAAAATCACCGAGTGATCTCAAAAGGGGAAAAAGGTTGACTTTCATTAAAAAATCATAGTACCTGTCCGGTGTGCTGGCTGGGAGACACAACTCCCAAACCTCCTTACTTCCCAACTCCCTTACATTCAAACTCTCCGTTTCATTGCGCTGGCAACCACTTTTTTTTTCCAACCCATAACCCTACGCCAGCGCCCAAAATCACACATTTCATCTAAATCCCGGGGTTGAAACCCCGGGCTATTGAGAGGTTTGATCCCTTTGGGATCAGATCTCGCTTCGATTCGTAAAAACAATGATGTGGGCGCGGAGGGCGATAGGGCAAGCCGTTAAGAAAATGTCCGGGTGGACATTTTTAGCTCAGGGCCAGACTGTAGCGCTGGGAAATTCCCCCGCTGGGTCGAATTACAAATTCGACCCTATTATACTTAGGGATTTGCAATCCCATATTCCTTTGGACCAAGTCTGCTTTCCCCGCTTTGCGTGTCACCACTCACGGCAACCTGCCAAGTTGTCCTGCTTTTCCAGAAGCTGGACTCTATCTTTCGACAACTGGACAACCCAACAACAGGACAACCCGACAACCTCCCTACTTCCTAACTTCCATACCCCCAAACTCTCATACTCCTGTTGTCCTGCTTCTCCAGAAGCTGGACCCCATCTTTCAACAACCCGACAACCGGACAACCGGACAACCCGACAACTTTACAACCGGACAACTCGACAACCCGATGCTTCGACTAGTCTCAGCACAGGCAACAGGACAACCACTTACGCTTCACAGCTTACCACTCACAAACTTCCAAACTTCCCAACTCCCATCCTTCCTTACCCCCCAATTCCCATACCTCCCAAACTCAATCGAAAACGGACTTCCTTGGCAAATCTGGTCATTACTTTTTTAAACCCTTTTTCAATCCACTTTTTCGTTCGGTTCGTATTTCTGAACCATGGATGAAAATCAATTGCCGAATCCATCTTACCTTGCTAACTCAGCATTCAACCAAGAAAACTTTCCCCATCACAGATTCCTCCATGAAGCGTTTCGCGTTCCTTAGCCTGATTTTTACCCTTGTTTTGTTTTATACCGCTTGCACTGAGCAAAAATCTTCCAGCGAAATCGACCTCTCGGACTGGAATTCCATCGATAGCCTCAGTCGCAATACCACCGTTCATTTTATGATGTGGCAGGGTTCACCTGCAGTCAATAAATACATCAATTCCTTCCTCATTCCCGAGGTCAAAAAGCGATTCGGGATCGATCTGAAAATTTCCGGTGGCCAAGGTCCTGAAATCGTCCAACTGCTCATGGGAGAAAAGCAAGCGGGAGTGAATTCCGGTCAGGTAGATATCGTCTGGATCAATGGGGAGACTTTTTTTCAGCTCAGACAGATCGATGGGCTTTGGGGGCCTTTTGCGGAGCAGCTCCCAAATGCACAATACATCGATTTTGAAGATCCCTATATCGGGATTGATTTCCAACAGCCGATCAATGGGATGGAGGCCCCCTGGGGCAACACCCAATTTGCCTTGGTCTATGATAGCATCAAGCTTCCGAGACCACCCCGGACGCTCGATGAGCTCAGCCGGTTTGTAAAAAGCCAGCCCGGGACATTTACCATTTCCAACGATTTCAGCGGGATGAGTATGCTCAAATCCATGCTGGCCGAACTCGGGAGCTCACCGGGTAGCCTCAATGGGCCTTTTGACGAACAAAAATACCAAACGCTCGCCACCCAACTTTGGGATTGGATCAATGCTCATAAGCCGTATTTCTGGAAAAATGGCGAAACTTTCCCTCGGGAGCATACCAAAATGGACCAAATGTTTGCTTCCGGAGAATTGCTGATTTCCTATGGGTTCAATGAAGGGGGAATCGAAGACAAGGTGCTTCAGGGACTTTTTCCTACCTCCACCCGAGGCTATGCCTGGAAAAACGGAACCGTTCACAACTCCAACTACCTCGGGATCACCTACAATTCCCCCAATCGGGCAGGGGCTCTTCAGGTCATTAATTTCATGCTTTCCCCCGAAGCTCAACTGGTCAAAATGGATGTGAAGGGCATGAATTCCAATACTGTGCTGGAGATCAATCGTTTGCCTGAGGAGTGGAGACAAAAATTTGAGCAGGCTACAAAGCGGCAATATGGACCGACCATGCAATCTTTAGAGCCCTATTCCATCCAAGAACCTGCCCCGGAGTACATGCTTCGCTTATTTGAAGATTTTAGAAAATACGTCATTGAAAAGTAAACCCGCATTCGGACTTCTTTTTTTCTTCCTGCTGGGACTTTTACCCTTTGCAGCGGCACTGGTCTACGCCCTGCTGTACAGTCTGGGTATCGTTGGGATTTTGAGCGAAGGGGTAAGTCTTGCGTATTGGCATCAGGTGCTTCAGTCCGGTGAGCTTTTGGGTTCTTTTCTTTACAGTGCCTTGTTGGCCGGTACCGGAGTAGTGCTCTCGGTGACTTTGGCTTTATGGATCAGTATGGGGCTGCGGACTTCCCTGCAACATCGGTTTTGGAGTTTGCTGCTGTACTTTCCCTTGGCGATTCCCGGTATGGTGGCCAGTTTTTTGTCAATTCAGCTCCTGTCCAAAGCCGGATTTTTCTCCCGTATTTCCATGAAACTCGGCTGGATTGACAGGCTGCAAGAGTTTCCGGATTGGATCAATGACAGCTATGGGATTGGGATTATCCTGACTTTCGTCCTGATCGTTTCCCCGTTTTTCGTGATCCTTTTTTCAAATGTGTATCAAAACGAACGCATAGCTGAGCTTTCCACCTTAGCCTATTCCCTCGGTGCCCATGGCAAACAGGTATTTTGGCAGGTGACTTTGCCCATTCTCTTTTCCAAAACCAAACGGATCATGATTTTGTATTTCATTTTCCTGTTGGGCTCGTATGAGATTCCTCTGGTCCTCGGGCAGGAGTCTCCCCAGATGCTTTCGGTGTTGATCATCCGGGAATTGAAGCAGTTTGATCTCAAATTGATCCCGGAGGGATATGTGGTGGCAGTAGCCTACACGGTAGTCATTGCCATCGCGGCTTTGCTGGTTTTCCGTAGAAGGGAGGTTCAGGTTCATGAATAAGCTCAGGTACATTGTCCTGTCGGGTTTGGGACTGGGGATTCTATTTCCATTTGCCTTTTTGGCCATGCTGTCATTTTCGGGAGAGTGGTTTTTTCCGGAGGTGTTGCCCGGCTATTTTGGCCTGAAAAACTGGAAAGAAGTCCTAACCTCCGAGTCCGGCATGGGTATTAGTTTCGCTTCCTCCCTGGGTATTTCTTTACTCGTGGCAACCTTGGGAACGGGTACGGGATTTATCTGGAGCAAATCCATCGCCTACCATTCCCAAAAGGAAACCTGGCTAGTTTTGGCCTATTTTCCCTACATGCTTTCTCCGGTCGTATTGGCCGCTTGTCTGAACTTCTTTTTCCTCAAATCCGGTCTTTCGGGTACTTGGCAAGGTGTGGTTTTGGGGCAATATTTGGTCGCATTTCCCTATTCGGTCATCTTTTTTCAGGCCTTTTGGAATCATCGCACGAGACAGTTTGAACAACTGGTACTTACCTTGGGAGGCTCATCCCGACAGGCATTTGTCCAGGTGATTTTGCCTTTGGCCAAAGGGATGATTCTGGTCTGCTTTTTTCAGACTTTTTTGATTTCCTGGTTTGAATACGGGCTCACGGCACTGGTGGGAGTGGGAAAAGTTCAAACATTAACAGTCAAAGTCTTTTTATATATCAAGGAAGCCAATTTCTACTACGGAGCCATTGCCTGTTGCCTCTTGGTCTGGCCTCCTGTTCTCCTGTTGTATTTGAATAAACGATTTGTCTATAACCGCCTGGTCTGATGTTTCTTGAAATCAAACAGCTCTCCAAATCCTTCCAAAATGACTTGATCGTAGACCGGCTTTCCCTGTCTTTGGATCAACACCGCACCCTGAGCATTTTGGGGAAGTCGGGTTGTGGCAAGACTACCTTGCTCAAGCTGATTGCCGGTCTGGAAACTGCCGATCAGGGAAGTATCCGGGTGAATGGGGAGGACATGTCCGGCAAAACTCCCGCCGAGCGAAAAATAGTCTACCTCTACCAGGAAGATTTGCTTTTTCCTCATCTGAGCGTCCGGGGAAATATCGGTTTTGGACTAAAACTCCAAAAAATCCCTGCCTCCGACATCAAGGAGCAGGTGGACCTGATGATCCAGCGACTCGAACTGCAAGGCCAAGGGGACAAGATGCCCCATCAGCTCTCCGGAGGTCAGCGTCAGCGGGTATCTTTTGGCCGGGCGATCATCACTAATCCACGACTTTTGCTCCTCGACGAGCCCTTTGGAAGTCTGGATGTAGGGACTCGTCAGCGGATGCAGGAGTTGTTTAAAGAGCTTACCGCTCTCTATGGGATTACCTCGCTTTTTGTCACCCATGACCTCAAGGAGGCGATCCTGATGGGCGATGATATCGGGCTGATGAAAAAAGGAAGTCTTCAAGTTTACCCTGATAAACAGGATTTTTTACTCGATCCCGGGACCGGAGTCAGATCGGAAATCGAGTTTTGGGAATCCTTGTTAAAACCTAACTATTGATATGCACCCTAAGAAAAAAGTATGGATCGACACCGATCTGTCAGTTGGCATGATCAGACACCGCCGTCCGGGTTATTGTGATGTGGACGACGGATATGCCGTTTTGCAGTTGATGAAATCCGACCAAATCGAAATCACAGGTATCAGCGCGGTGTTTGGGAATACCACCATTGACAATGCCTTTATGCTTTGCGAGCAGATGAACCGTGACTTTGCAGGTGGGAAATATGGCGTATTCAAAGGGGCTGGAGAAGCCATTCAGCTGGCTAATGTGCAGACCAATGATGCGGTGGAGGCCCTGGCGGCCGCCCTTAAAAAGGAAAAAATGCACATCATGGCCATTGGCCCGGCTACCAATGTGGGCTTGCTTTTACTTCGTTATCCCGAACTTGCCGGCCAAATATTGGAAGTGGTCCTCGTTGCAGGACGAAGAAAAGAGACCGATTACTTCTCCATCGGCAATCAGGGCAGAAGGGCTCAAGACCTCAATTTTGACCTGGACAATGACGCCTTCCGGATTATGTTTGAGGCCAAAGTTCCGATCACACTTTGCCCATTTGAAATCTCCAGCAAGGTCTGGATTACGGAGGAGGACCTTAAAAATATGGATCAATTGGATCCCGCCACGCAATGGCTGGCCTCGGAATCCCGTCCATGGCTTGGACAATGGATCGAGCAGGGAGCCACAGGATTCAATCCTTTTGATGTGTTGGCCTCTCACTACCTGATCGCTCCGGATGACATTATCTCCGAACCCCGGCTTGCCTCTCTGGAAATCCACCTCGACGATACCCTGCTGGATAATCCCAGAAGACAGTTCAAATCCTATTTGCTTTGTCGGGATGTTGGGCAGTATCCGGTTAAGTATTGTTACGATGTGGTTCCGGACTATCATCAGCGTCTCCTTCAAACCTTCCAATGACCCATGTTTAGCCTTTCATTAGACCCCATTTCAGTCCAGCAATTTCTTGTTGAAAAAAACTGGCTTTTCCCTGAGGAAGAGGTTCAGCAAACCGAAGTTCCCGGCGCAGGAAATATGAATTTCACGATTCGGGTCAAGACCAACCGTCGCACCTTTATCCTCAAGCAAAGTCGACCCTATGTGGAGAAATTTCCCCAAGTGCCTGCTCCGGCTGACCGGGTGTTGCGAGAGGGAGAATTTTATGGACTTACTGCCCGTATTCCGGCATTGTCCGCCCGCACGCCCCAACTCTTGGCAATAGATCAGGAGCAGTCTGTCCTTCAGCTGGAAGACCTGGGAGTGGGTTCGGATTTTACGGGGATGTATGCCGGAAACAAGCAACTTTCTGCCGAGGAGCTGAGCGGATTGCTGGATTTTATACTTGTCCTACACGATTCCTTTCAAGACCTTCCCGAAGCGGAGCGCATCACCAATCGAGCTATGCGAACGCTCAATCACGAGCATATTTTTCATTACCCCTTTGTCAATGGAAACGGCTTGGATCTGGATCAGATCCTGCCCGGATTGGAAAAAAGTGCGGCTCCCTTACGCCAACATGCTCAATTGAAAAATCGGGTAAAAGCATTGGGAGTACAGTATTTGGCAGATGGCCCCTGCCTGCTACATGGAGATTATTTTCCGGGAAGTTGGCTACAGACACCCAATGGGATTCGGATCATTGATCCTGAATTTTGTTTTTTCGGCCCAAGGGAATTTGAACTGGGCGTGATGCTGGCCCACTTGAAGTTAAGTGCCCAATCCGAAGCTATTCAGGATTTTGTTTTGGGCTATTATCGTCAAAAGTCTCCTTTGGACGAAGGCTTGGCCCAAAGTTTTGCAGCGGTGGAGGTGCTCCGACGCTTGATAGGACTTGCCCAATTGCCGCTCACGCTGAGCCTGGAGGAAAGAATTTCTCTGATGGATCAAGCCACCCGGACTTTGACTTCGTAAATCGCCAAAACGGCTCAGCCCATGGAAAAAGACTTTGACCAAATCGAGCGGATTTATTGGGTTTTTACCCAGCTCTGCAATGACCAGTGTATCCATTGCTACAACAACAGCGGACCAAAAGGTGCCAAAATCACCGAGGAGGACTGTATAGCCATTATCGCCAATCTGCCCGATCGATTGGAAAGGCTTACCCTGAGTGGAGGAGAGCCTTTGGCAGAAAAGAAAAAACTGTACCGGATTTTGGATGGGCTAAGGGAAAAGTACCAAAACCGGCTATACATCGCTTTGCAATTCAACGGGGATTTGCTCACTCCGGAAATTTTGCAGACCCTGATCGAAAAGGGAGTGGACCGATTTTCCATAGCAAGTATAGATCGATACCATAAAAATGAAGGCAAGCGAAAGGAGGAACTCTCCGCGCTCTTTGAATCTTTTGGTATCCGATACATGCAGGGGCAGCCCGTGCTTAGCAAGTCTGAGCTCAACAGCCAAACCCGGGATGAATTGACCTATAGCTTCTTTGGAGCCACGGAAGATATGTGGTTAGGTGGCAATTGGGCGAGAGGTCGAGCCATGAAGCATGATATCTGGAAAAAAGATGGAACCCATAATTTTTGCAAGATTCCTTCCGGTGCTATTGCCTTTCTGGGAAACCCGGAGGTGGATATGGTCCAGGAAATTTCCATTCAACTCTGGCAAGTCAACCCCTGCTGCCCGGGAACTAAAGATCCCTTAGGAGATGCCAGGGTAGAAAAAGTCTCAGCCATCCTCAGGCGGGTTGCAGATTCCCCGGTGATGAAAAAGCTCAATGAAGGTGATATTTACGGAATCGGAGAAAGCATCGGTATTTCGACGGAATATGGACGGCAGCGCGCTGAGGCTTTGCAAAACGTCTGTCTTTGGTGCGATGAGTTTTTCACCAAGCATTTTGATATGGCCAGTTTATCCGCAAAATCTTCCGAAGTTTTGTAAGCTTCCCGACATCCAATCCGAATTCTTTCCTCGTTTATTGCTCCATGCAAACCACCCGTACCTTAGTCATGATTTATTCCCTGGCCCCGAGTCGGCAGGCAAGGGATAAGCAGGTCTTTGGGAGCAGAAATCAGCAGGCCGCTGTTACACTTTTTGATCGACTGGAGGGACGAATCCAATCAGTAGCAGGCAAAACCGGCCTGCCCACGCTGATTATCTATGACCATCAGCAGCCCGGGACCACCTTTGGAGAGCGCTATGCGGCAGCCTTCACTCAGATCTTCAGCCTTGGTTATGATCAGGTAATCTCAGTCGGAAATGATATTCCCGCGCTCAGCGAACATCATATTCTTCAGGCAAAAGAGGGTTTGGATAGTGGGCAGACAGTTTTTGGTCCATCCCGAGATGGGGGAGACTACCTGATAGCCCTGTCTAAATCAGCTTTTGAGGAAAAATCTTTTGCCTCCTTGCCCTGGAGAACTGACCGCCTGCACGAGGCTTTGCTTCAGCTGTTTGCCAAGACAAGTCCAGTCACTTGCCTGGAGTACTTGGTAGACATTGATACGGCTGAGTCCTTGGCTGATTCGATGACTCAGGCGCTAGACCTTACTTTTAGAAAATTTCTGAAAGCCTTGCTGAAAAGTTTGGCAAAAATTGAGTTTCACGGGACATGCCAGCGGTTTAGCTCCCTACTTTTATTTGCCGGCCCTCGAAGGGCACCCCCACAAAACCACCTTTGTTTGGATTGAACCCGAGCTTTTCGGGTAATCCGGGTAACTGTTGGAAGGATACTTTTTCCAAAATATCCTCATGCTTGATCATGTAGAGCAGGATTTGGGTGTGTGGAAAAGGAACAAATTTCAACTTTTAGTTTACCACTCTTCAATCATTTCTGATTCCGAGATCAACGATTTCGAGTCATATCCTTAACGCTTAGAACAATACTTATGAAGCTACTATTTACTTGGATAATGGTCCTGGTGACAGGTGCCGTTTTTGCCCAAGGAGCTACGTTCACCGGCAAAGTGGTGGATACCCAAGGTCTTCCCATCCCCGGTGCTACCTTGACCGAATTGGGGACCCGAAATATCAGTATCACCGACGCAGAAGGGAAGTTCACCTTTCGCGCTGAAAAAGTCCCGTTTACCCTTCGGGTTAGTTTTATCGGATTTCAAACCTATCAGGTGGAAGTCACGGTTAGCTCGGATATTTCCCAAATCATACTCTCCGAATCCACCTCCGAGCTCAATGAGGTCTTGGTTACCGCATTGGGAATCGAGCGAAATAGGCAGTCGCTCACTTCGGCAGTTTCTGTGGTCGATAATCGGACCCTTAGCGATGTGCCACAGCCCAACCTGATCAATGCCCTTGCAGGACAGGTGGCCGGGGTACAAGTGACCAATGGCTCTTCAGGGGTGGGATCGTCTTCGAGAATTATTATTCGGGGTGAAAATTCCCTTTCCGGAAATAACGAGGCCCTCATCGTTGTGGACGGGGTGCCGATTCAAAATAACCTGATCGCCTCGGTACTCTTCAATGACGGAGCCAATATTCAGGAAGTGGACTATGGAAATGGTGCAGCCGACCTTAGTCCGGAAGATATCGCATCCATCACCATCCTCAAAGGACCCGGTTCGGCAGCGCTTTACGGTACGCGCGGGGCCAATGGGGTGGTCTTGATTACCACCAAAAAAGGGAGAAAAAACAGGGGATTGGGCGTTTCGACCAGTTCTATGGTGACTTTTGAAGACTTGCTTACCCTGCCTGACTACCAGAATGAATACGGTGGAGGTACCAATGGTCAATATGCTTTTCAGAATGGAATCGGCGCAGGGATCAACGATGGCGGAATCAGCAGTTTTGGCCCCCGATTGAATCAGGGACAGTTGATCGCACAGTTTGACAGCCCATCGGTAGATATTGATGGAAACCCGGTAAGAGCTGGAGATGTACTCAGCCGGACTTTTCCCAACGGAACCTTTACCCCCATCACGCCTACCCCTTGGATTTCAAGACCCAACAACGTGAGGGATTTTTTCCGAACCGGAGTCACTTCTCAGCAAGCCATTGCCCTGAGCGCAGGAGATGAAAAAGGCGGATTTCGTGCAGGTTATACCAATTTCAGAAATCAGGGGATTTTACCCAATACCGACCTGATGCGAGACGGGATTTCCCTCAGTTTGGACAGACAGCTTACCGATCGATTGCGATTCGACTTGTTTTCCAACTATGTCAACAGCAGAAGTAACAATCGGCCTAATCTGGGCTATGGCTATGAAAATGTGATGTACGGATTCAATTGGACCGGAAGAAACTTCAATATCGCCTCTCTCAGGGATTATTGGCAGGCCGGTCAGGAAGGCATTCAGCATTATGATTTCAATTACCTCTGGACGACCAATCCCTATCTCACGCTTTTCGAAAATACCAATGGCTTCGATAAAAACCGCTTCTTGGGCAATGCCTCAGCTACCTATGATTTCACAGACAAGTTGAGTCTAAGGGTTCGCCTGGGTGCTGATATTTTCGATGACAAGCGGACTTTCCGCCGGGCGTTTAGCACCAACAGACGGGTTTTTGGCGGGTATCGGGAGGATCAAATCAGCTTTCAGGAAATCAACACGGACTTTTTGCTTTCCTATGCCGACCGCTTGGGTAGTCAGTGGACTTATAGCCTCTCCGCCGGTGCCAATCGCATGAATCAGGAAATCTCCAATGCCTACACGGAAGCCAATCAACTGGCACTTCCGGGAATCTACAACTTGGAAAATTCCAGAGTTCCGTTGCGTGGAGCTTCCCAAGAATTTTCCAAAAGAATCAACTCCCTGTATTCGTTTGGTAACCTGGCTTTCAAAGATCAGTTGTTTATCGAACTGACCTTCCGAAACGATTGGTCCTCGACCTTACCGGCATCCGATAATTCCTTTGCCTATTATTCCGGAGGGGTGAATTATGTGCTGTCAGAAGCGATCCAGCTGCCCAAGAAATGGTCTTATGCCGCTATTCGCTTCAATGCCGCGAGTGTCGGCAATGACACGGATCCCTATCAGCTCAATAATACCTTTCAATTCAATCAAAACTATGGGTCGTTTATTCGGGTGACCAATCGTACGGTACTCAATAACCCCCAATTGAAACCCGAGCGCCTGAACGCGCTGGAGGCAGGATTGAATTTGGGTTGGTTCAAAAATCGGATGATGCTCGATGTCTCAGCTTACCAAAATACCTCCATCAATCAGATCATCGGAAGACCGATTTCCACAGCTTCGGGATTTAGTAACCGAATTGAAAATGGGGGAGAAGTAAGAACCCGTGGACTGGAAGCGGCAATTTCGGGATCGGTGATCTCCAAAAAGGACCTGGAATGGACCATGGGAGTTAATTTCTCCACGTATCGAAGTGTGGTGACTCAGCTTCCCGAGGGAGTGACCCAATACGTGACCGGTGAGGCTAGCGTATTTGCAGGATCCGGAGGGTCCAACACCGTCTTTTATATCGCTCGCGAAAATGGTCGAATAGGGGATATGTTCGGAACGGGATTCAGAATGGTAGAAGGACAGGTGCTTTATGGCTCCAATGGACTTCCGATCCAGGATGCTACGCTTCGGTTATTGGGAAATTACAATCCGGATTTCTTCCTGGGATTCACCAATCAGTTGAGCTTCAAAAGACTTCAGGTCGGAATGGTTTGGGATTGGAGGCAAGGGGGTACGATTGTGAGCCGAACCCGCGCCTTGGGTTCCACTTCGGGGGTGTTGACCGAAACCTTGGAAGGACGGGAGACAGGGATTGTAGGTCAGGGTGTAGTCAATGTGGGCACCGCCGAAAATCCGCAATATGCACCCAATACCACGGTGGTCTCAGCTTCAAGCTTTTACAACAATTTCTTTGACCGAGGCAATGAAGCCAGTGCGCTGTACGATGCCAGTTATCTCAAACTTAGGCAGCTGAGCATTTATTATTCCCTGCCTGAAGCTTGGATTTCACGGATAGGATTCGAGCAGGTGAAAGTGGGCGTCGTGGGAAGCAATCTGCTATTATTTACAGAAAATCCTCACTTTGACCCCGAACTCAATGCCATGCAAGGTCAGCGATTGACCTATGGCGTGGAGGATATGTCCTATCCTTCTACCCGAAGTTTTGGATTCAGCATCAAAACCGAATTTTAATATGAACAAGTCATACCTCAATCGATTTACCTTTCCTTTCCTGTTGGCCTTGATCCTGATGGGAGCAGCCTGTACGGAAGGTTTTGAAGAAATCAATGAAAATCCAAATGCACCCGAACAGATTGGACCGCAGTTTTTGCTTTCAAATGTCATCTCGGTAGCTGCGGATCGAAATACTTATGAGCAGGGGTTTAGGTTGGCCAACTACTTGGCCCAATTTGCAGCCAGTGTGGAATTTGAGCGGATCGACCGATACGAGATGGGCAGTAATGCCGGATATTGGAACGGAACTTATCGCCTGATCAATGATCTGGAAAGTATCAAAAAAAGCCCCGGAACCAACGAGGCCTACCAGGCGGTTGCCGATATTCTTCGTGCGTACCTTTTCTCCCAACTGACCGATATGTGGGGTGATGTGCCTTATACAGATGCCATCAAAGCTGGAGAAGGGAATTTTGCTCCAGCCTATGACACGCAGGAGTCGATCTATACAGATCCTCAGCAGGGCATTCTTGCCACCTTACGCAAAGCCAGTGAAACCCTAGCCGCTACCAATTCCCGAATTCAGGGAGATATGATGTTTGGCAATGACCTGAATAAGTGGAGGAGATTTGCCAACTCACTCCGCTTCAGATTTCTATTGAGGATCAGTAAGCGGCTATCAAATTTCTCAGAGATGCAGCAATTGGCTGATTCAGGGGATTTGATGCGGGGAAATGGGGACAATGCAGTGGTGCCTTATCTGACCTCTGCTCCCAATCAATGGCCCATGTCTCAGGCCGCTTTGGGACTTTATCAGGAGCATCGGATGACCTTGACGGTAGATTCTGTCCTGCGACTTTGGAATGATCCCCGGCAAAACATTTTGTACAAACCTACCGCAGCCAGTGTCACGGCGGGCAATCCCCAGTTTAAAGGCCTGCAAAATGGCCTCAATCGGGAAACGATCAATGAACGGGGGATCAATCTGAATGATGTTTCGCTATTTGGAGCGATTTTCAGGGATGTTCCCAATGGCGTAGATGCGCAATATATGCTTTATTCCGAGCTCCAGTTCTCCCTGGCTGAGGCGGTCGAACGAGGCTTGATCCAAGGCAATGCTTCCGCCTATTATGAGGCTGGAATCCGGGCCCATTTCCAATACTTACGGGCCGAATTACCCCCTTCCTACCTGAGTCAAGCTTCAGTGGCCTTGAATGGGGACAGGAATCTGGAAAAAATATTAACCCAAAAGTGGCTTTCCTTGATCAATAATGGGCATGAGGCCTGGTTTCAAGTCAGACGGACCGGTATCCCGGCGCTTAAGCCTGGCCCCGACAATCTGAATGAGGGAAAATATCCGGTTAGGTATTTTTACCCGGAATCCGAGCAAGCCGTTAATCGGGAAAACTATCAGGCAGCAGTGACCCGCATGGGTGGAGACGATATCAATTCTAAAGTATGGTGGGAAAAATAAGCGACCCGGTAGATCCGGGTACACCGACAGTATATTTTATCTACAATGCAAATTCAGGTAAGTTTAATGCTTACCTGGATATGCTTCACAAGGTCATTTCACCGAAAACCTACCCTTGCCAACTCTGTGATATTACGTATGGAGTGAGTAAAATCCGGCCGGCTTGGAAAGAGTTTCGGGAAAAAAGCAGGCTACACATGATATTCCTTCATAAGGATGAATGGGAAGAAGCCTTTCCGGGGAAAACGATTCCCCTTCCCTCGGTATTGCTGGACCGAGGAAAAGGCTTGGAAGTGATTTTGGGAGCCTCGGACTGGAATGGGGTAGGTCTTGAGGATTTGATGAACCGGTTGACAAGCTTGGAAGCTGAATTGATTTCAGGGGAATTCTAAGTCCACCTGTTGCGCGTAGACTACCCCCCAGCCTTTTCTTCGGGGTAGTGTCCGATTGGCAAAAGCCTTTCTTTCTCGTTGCTTAGGCGATTGCTAAAAGCTGAGGAGAGAAAAGGCTTTTTTTATTTTATGTGTATCCGCATGCTTGCACGTTACCGATTTAAATTAGGTTTTGTGGTTCCAAATAGGCGGATTCCCCCTTTCTAAGGGGGCTAGGGGGATTTTTCATAAAGGAAAATTCGCTATTCGAGACTTACGTGCATTGTTCCGGATACACATATTTTATTTTTTGCCAGTAACATTAGGAGGGGTGACTTTAAAAATTGCCTTTAAAGATTATACGGAACTTTGCCAGTAGTCAAGTTAGAAGCTTAAATTAACTGGTAAATTCCAATTCATGGACTTCTTCGGTCTTCCGTCTACGGTCTCCCAGCCCAAAATCAGAGGAATATTCGTCAACTGGAAGAATGGCGTATTATCAGATTGCCTTCAATGAATATACGGAATCTTGCCAGTAGCATTTCTAAAGGTCAGAAGACCAAGGTAACGCCATGTCTTTGGGAATCTTCGGTCTTCGGTCTTCCAGCCCAAAATCAGTGGAATATTCGTCAACTGGCAGAATGGCGTATAATCAGTTTGCCTTTTTCCTGTGGCAAAACCCCAATAAGGCCCAGGCCGACCAGGATGTAAAATCTTATCGCTTTAACGGGATTTGTACTGTCTGCTGAATCGGTATACTGCTTTAGAAGAAAATCCGCTTTTTAATTTTGGATTAAAGGCAGGCGTTTTAAACTTTAGCCTGAATTTTTGACATCATGAATATTTCAAAAAGACAAATCATCATCTGTTGTGCCTTTTTAGCCGCTATTCTGGGGTTTTATTGGGCTTGGGGAAAACTAACAAGTCCTTATGGAGTGCAGAAAGTCAGCTTCATTCCATCAAAATCGGAAACGTTTACAAAAGGAAAATTGAATTTTTCTATATACAGAGCAAGCAATGGGGTTAATCAAGATGTCATTTACCATTTTCACGGAAGAAACCTGGATCATACCATCTGGAATGATGACACCTATTTTACGGCTTTAATTCAGTCCCATTGGCAAAAAACAGAATTAAAACCTCCCACAGTTGTTTTAATTTCCTATGGTCCTGAATGGTTACTTACAGCTAAAAATTCTAAAGAAGAAAGTGGCTTAATGGATGACTTCATTTCCAATCTACCGTTTATTGAGTCCAAAATCGGCAAACCCAGAAACAGAATTTTAATCGGCGAGTCCATGGGCGGACTCAATGTTTTAATCTTAGGACTTAGTCATCCCGAATTGTTCTCCAGAGTGGCATCATTATGTCCGGGTGTTTATTTAGACTCTCCATTTTCAGATTTAGATAAAATAATGGCAGCAATGAAACGTACAGGAGCTGACCCCAAAGTGGCACTTGGAATTTACTTGATGGCTAAAAAATATATATCAAATGAGCAAGAATGGAAGAATATTTCACCGATTGAATTAATCAAAAAAGCCAATAGTCAATACCCCGAACTCTACCTGTCTTGTGGACTTTATGATAAGTTTGGCAACTATGAGGGTTCCGAAGCGCTGGCCAACCTGGCAGTTTCGAAAGGAGTGAAGACCCAATGGCATCCAATGTATGGGGGGCATTGTGCCATGGATATCTACTCATTATCAAACTTTTTAATTATCAATTAATTGGACTTCAGGCCTGTCCCAATTGCCGGGACTGATTTTTCGCTGCTGTGAGTTTCACCACTCACAGCAGACAACGGTTATCCAGCTTCTCCAGAAGCTGGACCCCATCTGTCGCCAACCCGAAAACTGGACAACTCGACAACTGGACAACAGGACAACCTGACAACCCGTTGCTTCGACTAGGCTCAGCACAGGCAACCGGACAACCTGCCCTCCCGGAGGCGGGCGCGAAGCTGACAACCCGACAACTGGACAACCACTTACTCCTTACAATTTACGACTAACCAAGGCCGCTCCCTGTAACTCAAAAAAAGCTTCAGCTTTTTTTCTTAGCGACCTTGAAAAGCTCAATCGAAGAATAAAGGAGTGAAGTTCTGAAAGAGCTAACCCTCTGATCTTCGCCGCTGTGAGTGTTCTCACTTAATGCTCCGGGTGTCCTTCGCCTCCGTGAGTGTCCTCACTCACGGCAAACTACCTTCCCCGGGTCGTATTCCCGATTTGGCGCCGGTTGTCCTGCTTCTCCAGAAGCTGGACTCGATCTGTCGACAACTGGGCAACTCGACAACTGGACAACTGGACAACCACTTACTTCCGCTGGGTCGGATTTGCAATCCGACCCTATTATCCTTGGGATTTGTAATCCCACATTCCTTTGTCCAAGTCTGACTTTCTCCAGAAGCTGGACCCCATCAGCCGCCAACCCGACAACTGGATAACCCGACAACTCGACAACAGGACAACCCGACAACCCGACAACTGGATAACCCGACAACTGGATAACCTGACAACCCGATGCTTCGACTAGGCTCAGCACTGGCAACAGGACAACCCTGGAACCTCCTTACCTCCAAACTCCCACACTCCCCAACTCCCATCCCCCTCAAATACAAATTTTGTATTCCGCATAGGGGTTTTTCCTTTCCGAGTTGTCCTAAAATCAAAAACCAAAATCCTAACTTGCCAGAAAAGTATTCCTTTTTCATGCAGGCATCCGATCAATTGGTTTTTTCAGCCATTCAGAATGGGGAGATATCCTCCTTCGAGATGCTTTTCAAAACGCATTATGCCCCATTGTGCCGTTTTGCCTTGGGGTATTTAGGGGATAAAGATGAGGCTGAAGAGGTAGTTCAAGGAATGTTTTTGGGCTTTTGGGAGAAAAGAATTAGCATTCAAATCGAATCCTCTCTTAAGGCATACCTCTACCGAAGTGTAAGAAATGCCTGTCTCAACGAACTGAAAAGACAAAAAATCAGAAGCCACCATGCCTCATCTGTACTGAAGGAAGGCGAACCGCAAGATCAGTCTTCCGATCGGTTGGCCTTGAAAAAAGAGCTGGAGTCCCGAATAGAAGAAGCCATTCGGTCACTTCCATCCCAGTGTGGGCTGATCTTCAGAATGAGCCGATTCGAAGAGTTGAAATATCAGGAAATTGCCGATCAACTTGGGATTTCTATAAAAACCGTGGAGAACCAAATGGGGAAGGCCCTCAAAATCATGCGGGAGCAACTGAGAGATTATCTTCCCATGATCCTTGTTCTATTGGGAAATTGGATGGAAAAATGAAAGAGTTTGCACCAAATCACATCGAAAACCTAATCGCCAAGTACTTGGTCGATGAAGCTTCTTCCGAAGAAATTCGGGAATTGCAAGACTGGTGCGCCCAATCTTCCGACAACCAACGACACCTCGATGAAGCCCAACTTATTTTCCAAAAAGCCCAGATCTCCGAAAAGGATCAGTTCGATACCGAGGCAGCATGGGCCAAAGTGAGGCCACAGCTTACACTTGACAATAAGTCTTCTGGATTTGGGATAGGGTTTTGGGGGAAAATTGCTGCTGCTTTTGTTCTTTTTACAGCACTTTCCTACCTCTTTTATGATCAGGTTTCCAGCAAACAGGAATTTTCTTACCTCAGTCAGGATCAACCGTCCCAAGTCATTCTGCCTGATCAAACCCAGATTGCGCTTCTCCCTCATTCCGAAGCCAAAGTAATCTGGAATACCAAGTCGAAAACCGGGAAAATACTCCTTTCCGGAGAGGCCACCTTCAGTATGGATTCCCAATCAGATACCCAATGGCTGGTGGAAACCGAGAATCTGCGCGTTGAAGATATTGGGACGGTATTCCACGTGGTGAGCTTATCAGAACGGGATTCGGTAGAGGTATCCGTCCTGGAAGGGGCGGTTCGGTTCTACTCCGAATCTGATCCTGGGATCGCGTTGGAAGCAGGTCAAAAAGGGATCTATTCCAAATCCGCGAAACAGTTTCTCAAAGGGGATTTCCAATCCAATGAATTCGCTTTCCATACGAAGACTTTTGACTTTTCAGGAGAATCTTTACAATCGGTGGTGGATTTACTCTCCAAAGTTTATCAAACCGAAATCCAGCTCTCTGGACCCATATCCACCTGTCAGATTACCGTTAGGTTTGACCGGGAAGAACTCGAGACGGCGCTATCCATTTTGGCCGAAACGATGGGACTTACCCTGACCTCAACAGAAAAAGGTTACCTCCTCAGCGGAGAGGCTTGTTACTAATTTTCGTTTCATGAATCGACTTGGGCTTTTTTTTGGCTGTTTTCTTTGGCTTACAGGAGGGGAAGTTTTTTCCCAAAATACACCCATGTTGGAACGAAAGGTCACGATTTCAGCCCAAAATGAACCCATTGAGCTGGTTCTTCAGCGAATTTCTGCACAGGCAGGTTGTGTTTTTTCCTACAGTCCTACGGCCATTGATGTGAAAAAACGCATTACCCAAAGCTTTTCCAATCAATCCATCCGGGAGGTACTCATAAGGTTGTTTGAAGATCAGGTCCTGGTAAAGGAAAAAGGAGTCTACCTTATTCTCACTCCTGCGCCTCAGGAGAAAAAGGAAATCAAAGTCAGCGGATATGTGGAGGACCCATCCGGGAATCGGCTGAGAAATGCCACAGTCTATGACCCCATTACACTCAGGTCTTCCCTGACAGACGAATACGGATTTTTTGAGTTTCAGGTAAAAAACCCCACAGAACCCCTTCAGTTGATTGTTCGAAAGGAGGGCTATGCGGATACGGTTTCTTTTCAAAATGGCAAGAAATCCTACTTCAGAAATATCGCGCTCAAATTGGATCCGGATCAGCTTTTGGCTTGGACCAAAGATTCTACGGGGCAGTTGAAGAAGTTTTGGAAATGGAATAAAAATTCCCCAGGAGCAAAAAATCTGGTCAATGTAACCGATACGCTCTACCGTCAGGTTCAGATTTCTTTTCTCCCCTTTTTGGGATCCAATCGCAATCTGAGTGGTAGTGTGATCAACAATTATTCCTTCAATGTACTGGGAGGATATTCCGCAGGAACTCAAAAAGCAGAGTTGGGAGGGGTTTTCAATATAAATCGGGGAGATGTGGGTAGCTTTCAGGCGGCCGGAGTATTTAATTACACAGGAGGGACAGTCTCCGGGTTGCAGCTGGGAGGGGTTACCAATTTCAATAGGGGACATTCTAAGGGATTACAGGCAGCCGGGGTCGTCAATGTGGGAGTGGGGCCGGTCGAAGGGGCCCAACTCGCTGGAGTACTCAATGTAAGCGGAACCCATCTCTCTGGTGTTCAAATTGCCGGGGTATCCAATTTGACCTTTGGCGAAGTAAGCGGCACTCAGATTAGTGGGGTGTTTAATGCAGCAGGGATCGTCAAGGGTACTCAGCTTGCCCTTTTCAATTACGCCGATAGCATCAGTCAGGGTATACCTATCGGACTTTTTTCTTTTGTCCGAAAAGGATACCATGTGGTGGAATTCAGCACCAATGAAGTGCTTCCAATGACCCTCAGCCTTCGATCAGGAACCCGAGGATTTTATTCCATGATCTATGCCGGACTCAGACCCCAACCTTCCGATTCTGTCACCTGGTCCTTTGGCTACGGAATCGGAAGTTCCCCGAAAATCGGAAAAAATCTGCACCTCAATCTTGAACTCAGTTTCGAGCAACTCAACAAGGGAAATGTAGCCGCACTTAATTTGATCAGTAGGGCCCATGTCGCTGTGGATTGGCAGGTTTCTCCCAAGGTAGCCCTTTTTGCAGGTCCAACTTTTAACCTAAGAACTTACGATTTGTCCTTTTCTATGCATCCTGAGACATTTTCACTGTTTCAGCCCCGATTACAGAGTGACCGGGAATTGTTGGGAGGCAGCGGTTGGGGCCGACAATCTTGGTGGGGTCTCAAGGCAGGAATCAGATTTTTTTAATTTTTTTCGCTCTCGGATAGGGGGAAAAACTTCTTGAATTGTCCTAGGTAAAACTAAACCTAGAAAAATGAAAACACTTCAAAAAGCACTACTGGCTCTTACCTTGGTGACCCAATTTCCCCTATCGATAAGCGCACAGGAAAAGGATCAACAGGCATGGGAGAAATCTCCTCTTTCCAAATTTGAATCACGAAATCTTCCGCTCTCCCAATCTGATACAGTAGATTTTCAGATTTCCTGGATTCCATTTATCGGTACCAATGGTCTTCATTCGGGCAATGTGGTCAATAGGGTTTCTTTCAATGTATTGGGGGGGTACTCCGCAGGAACTGCCTCAGTGGAGCTTTCAGGACTATTTGCCGTAAATCGGGGAAACATGCAAGGGGTACAGCTTTCCGGTTGGTTTAATCACGTGGGGCAAGCAGTCGATGGGGTTCAGCTGGCAGGATTGTTCAATTCAAATTTGGATCAGGTAAAAGGAGTGCAGTTGGCCGGATTGGGCAATTTCACTATTGGAGAAGTCGATGGGATACAGTTGGCTGGGGTGATGAATTTTTCGCCCAAAAGCGTTTCGGGTGCTCAGATTTCGGGAGTGCTCAATTTTGCCGGAGGAGAAGTGGAAGGAATGCAGCTGGCCGGAGTTGGCAATTTTGCAGCTAAAAACATCAAAGGTTCCCAACTCTCTTTGGTGAATTTTGCCCGGAAAGTAGATGGATTCCAGCTCGGGCTGATCAACTATGCCGACAGTGTCGGTGGAGTCCCGGTGGGATTGATTTCAATAGTGAAAAATGGGTACCTGGCAGTGGAAGTAGGCGCCACCGAAATTCTTCCTCTCAACCTTGCAATCCGGTCCGGAAAAAGAGAATTCTATACCATGCTTTTTGCTGGGATTCGCCCGGAGATCCGTTCTCAAGCGATATGGTCTTTTGGATATGGAGTAGGTACCTCACCACGATTGGGACAGAAAACTTTTTTGAACATCGAGGGAAGCACCGAACAGTTAAGCAAAGGAGAAGTAGAGGCACTTAACCTCATCAGTAGATTGTATGTAGGAGGGGAGTGGCAGCTTGCCAAAGGAATGGCTATCTATGCCGGCCCAACCCTCAACTTTAGGGTCTATGAAGCTGGGTATGCCGGACACCCGGAACTTTTTACCTATACCCAACACAAAGTGAGAAACGAGCGATCCTATCCCGATGACATTCGAAGCCAATGGTGGACAGGATTCAAAGCGGGATTTCGCTTTTTCTGATTACCGCATACCAATTGCCCTTTATTGATAAACTAAGCCAACACGATGAAAATTTTTGCCTTTTTCCCGGCGGTGATCTTGGTGCTCACCGTTGGGGGGCTTTTTGCCCAAACGCCCACCCAAACCCTCCGGGGTAAGATCAGCGATCAAGTCACTCAGGCGCCCATGATGGGAGCTTCAGTGATCATTTTAGGTTCGGAACCTCTTTTAGGAACGACGACGGATCTCGATGGAGAATTTGCAATCACCAAAGTTCCCGTAGGTACCTATTCGTTAAAAATCAGCTTTATCGGCTACAGGGATTTGATTTTGCCGGCGGTAATTCTCAATTCAGGGAAAGAAACGGTACTTCAGTTGTCCTTGGAAGAAAACATTTCGGAGATACAGGAATTTGTAGTCACAGCCTCAGAAAAGGACCGGACCATCAATGACATGATTTCAGTTAGTGGGAGGACCTTTTCGGTAGAGGAAACCCGAAAGTTTGCCGCCGCGGTCAATGACCCGGGAAGAATGGCTACTTCTTTTGCCGGCGTGGTCGGAACAGATGATGGCAACAACAATATTTCCATCCGGGGCAACAGTCCCAATGGTTTGTTGTGGAGAATGGAGGGGATCGATATTCCCAATCCCAACCATTTTGTCAATCCGGGATCCTCTGGAGGAGGCATTTCCATTCTGAGCTCTCAATTGCTTACCAATTCGGATTTTATTACCGGAGCTTTTGCGGCAGAATATGGCAATGCGCTTTCAGGAGTCTTTGACCTTAGTCTCCGGAAAGGGAATAACCAGAAGCGGGAGTACACCTTCCAGGCCGGTTTGTTGGGAACGGATATTGCCATGGAAGGGCCTTTTTCAAAAAAGTACAAAGGTTCCTATCTGATCAATTACCGATATTCAACCCTTTCCTTATTGTCGAAGCTAGGGGTACCCTTGGGAGATTTTGTAACCAATTTTCAAGATCTTTCCTTCAATTTTTTTATGCCAACCGGTTTAAAAAGCAGCATTTCGGTTTTTGGATTTGGAGGCTTGAGTGATCAGAAAAGCCAGGCCGAAGCCGATTCCCTGGCATGGAAGGAAGATTTCCAAAGATACAATTCCACCTTTTTTTCCAATACGGGTGCTTTGGGAATCAAACACAGTTACATGCTGGGGAAGTCCAGTTTTTTACAAACCACACTATTGGCTTCGGGAAATGAAATTGGGAGTAGTCTTGATCGGTTGGATGAAAGGTATCAAAGTCAGCCAAGGGCACGGGAGGGATTTAGTAATTCAAAAATCACCCTGAGCTCGGTGCTTAATACCAAACTTTCGGCCAAAGCTAGTCTCCGATCAGGGATCTACCTCAATCAATTGTATTACAACATGAGAGAATCTGGATATGAGGAGGATTCGGAGGAGATGAGAACCAAAATTGATGCTCAGGGCAATAGCCAGACGGTCCAGGCTTTTGCTCAGCTGAACCTGCGAACATCAGATCGGCTTACATTGAATATGGGGCTTCATTACTTACAGTTTTTGCTCAATCAGTCCAGGTCTCTTGAACCAAGGTTGGGATTGAATTTTCAGTGGGATGAAAAGCAAAGGCTGAGTTTTGGGTATGGACTGCATAGTCAAATTCAGCCATTGGGCACCTATTTCGCCCGGTTGAATCAAAACGGGGAAGAAAATATGCCCAATAAAAATCTGGATCTGAGTAAATCGCATCACTTGGTGCTTGGATATGACCGGAGCCTTAGTCCTTATGTGAGACTCAAAGTGGAGACTTACTACCAGCACCTTTACCAAATCCCCGTAAAACCCGGTTCCGGCGAGACGTACTCCATAATCAATCAGCAATGGGGATTCATGTCCGAGCCGCTTGTGAATACGGGACTGGGGAAAAACTACGGGGTAGAGTTGACACTGGAGCAGTTTACCTATCGTAATCTTTATTTCTTGCTATCCGGATCCCTATACAATTCACTATATCAGACCGAAGAAAAAGTCTGGCGAAATACAAGGTTCAATGGCAACGCCAATTTGACCTTTACCGGGGGAAAAGAATTCAACTGGAGGAAAAACAGGGTGTTTGGAGTAAATATCAAAGCAATTTACGCCGGGGGCCTGAGAGACACTCCGATCGATTTGGAGGCTTCCCTTGATCGGGGAGAGGCGGTTTATGAACAAGAAGAAACATTCGAAATAAGAAATCCCGCCTATTTCAGAGCAGATCTTCGATTCAGTTACAAAGTAAATAAACCCCGATCTACACGGATTTGGGCTTTGGATATTCAGAATGCAACCAATCGCAAGAATGTCTTTGGTTCTTATTTTGAGCCACTTTCCGGAGAAATCAAAACCGCTTACCAAGCTCCTTTGATCCCGGTATTGAGTTATCGGGTGGAATTTTAAGAGGTAGCCCACTCCTAATCAAAAGGAAGGCTCTGCTCGGGTCGGATGTACAATCCGACCCGAGTAGGTCATGGGATTTGCATTCCCAAACCAAACCACGACTGGGGCAAATTTTCCTATTTCTAGGCAGTCTTCAGAGTGCCCGGTCTTTGACTCTTTGCCGCCGTGACTCTTTGCCGCCGAGAGTGTCCGCACTCCCGGCTTTTATCAGCAGTTGATGTCCTGCTTCTTCCGTTCCTCCGTTCCTCGACATTTGCAATGTCGAGGTCTTGTCATAGGATTTGCAATCCGACAACTAACCTGCCTACTTTTTTCGCAGCTGGGTTGTGCCTGTTTTCCTGCTTCTCCAGAAGCTGGACCCTATCCATCGACAACTGGACAACCACTTACACCTTACAGTTTACAACTAACCAATGCCGCTCTCTCGCTGCCTTGAGTGTCCTCACTCACGCTCTCATGTTGTCTATAATCAGCACCCTACCGACGAGAGTAGGGAAGTTCGAAGCAATCTTTCCAAAATCTTGGGAATAGTAGTCTACGGGCAGAATAACTTATAATCATGATCGAAATAATGTTTAGACTCCGCCAATCCCTTTTTGACTTTTCAGAGAGTGTAACAATTCCCTAATGGTAAATTGAATTTTTGATAAAAATTGACCGTCTTTTTAAAAAAAATACGTGAAGTAACTTCATGATCATATCATCCTGACTTTCCTCCAACCCGGATTTCCCAACCTAATTTTGAGGATTATTCATTCATTTTAAACCTATTATCCATGGGAAATTTTACGATTTTAAAAAGGACTAATTCGCTGCCATTTTGGATTTTAAGCGGATGGTGCTTTTTGGTTTTGAGTCTTTCGGAACTCTCTGCCAAACCAGTTAAAGCCGATTCTTGGGACAATTACCGGGAACTCGTCACAGGCTCTGTCAAAGACGAAACTGGGGCGCCATTACCCGGAGCCTCTGTATTGGTAAAAGGTACTACTTCAGGCACGATTACAGATCTTGAGGGAAATTTTAGTCTGGAAGTGAGTTCAGGTGCTGTCCTGGTAATTTCCTATTTGGGTTATTCCACCAAAGAAATTGCAGTAGGCGAGCAAGCCAATCTTAGTGTCCAACTCGAACCTGAAAGTTCCCAATTAAATGAAATCGTGGTTGTAGGATACGGTACCCAAAAACGATCCGATTTGACCGGTGCCATCGGCTCAGTCAAGCAGGAAAGCTTTAACAAAGGGGTGATCACCAATCCTGTGGACCTCCTTCAGGGTAAAGTAGCCGGAGTTAACATTACCTCAACCAGTGGAGAACCAGGTGCCAACCAAAATGTAATTATCAGAGGGATAGGAAGTTTGAGATCAGGGACGCAGCCGCTATATGTCCTTGATGGATTTCTGTTGGATAATTCTGATACCGGAATAGCATCCAATCCACTCAATTTTCTCAATCCCAATGACATTGAAAGTATAGATGTCCTGAAGGATGCAAGTGCAACGGCTCTTTATGGCTCTAGAGCATCCAATGGGGTGATAGTGATTACTACCAAAAAAGGAAAGGCAGGCTCATCTCAAGTGAACCTATCCGCATCTACTGCCTGGTCGGCCATGTCTAAGCAAATCGACGTCTTTGGAGCAGAGGAGTTTCGCCGACAAGTGATTGCAGTAGGAGGTGCTTTGGAAGATTTTGGTGGTGACACCCGTTGGCAGGATGAATTGACCCAGGTGGGCTTATCCCAAGACTATAGTCTTTCGATGAGCGGCGCCAATACCGAGCGGTTTTCCTATTTCGCCTCGGTCGGTTATCAGAGCCAGGAAGGAATCTTGAAGAATTCGGATCTGAAACGCTACTCGGGAAAGCTGAATATGAACCAAAAAGCGTTGAATGGAAGGCTATTGGTGGATTATAACCTGACGGCTTCTTTCACAGAAAATCTGCGTCCGGCAATCGGATCCATCATCAGTGACATGCTTTACCTCAATCCGACAATTCCTGCTTTCACGGATGGAAAGCCAACCTTACTCAATACCAATGCGCTCAATCCGATCAAAAGAAATGAATTGTACAGTGATGATGCCGCCAATAACAGAATATTAGGCACTATTTCTCCATCTTTTGAACTGTTTGAAGGGCTTACCTACAAGCTCAACCTTGGTGTGGATTATTCTAATACCAGCCGATATATTCAATACAGACCCTTCAATGAGGTAGTAAATGAATCCAATGTTTCGGATGGTACCCTTGAAGAGCTGATTTCAGCCAACACCAATAGTCTGATCGAAAATACCCTGACGTACAACTGGAATAATTACAAGCACAATTTCACAGTTTTGGCTGGGCATTCTTACCAGACCTTTTTGGATGAATTCCGAAGAACAGCTTCCAGAGGATTCGCCGCAAACAATATAGAGCCAAGGTATCAGGATCATAACAGTACCAGTGAATTTCCAACCACGGTAAACTCATCAGCAGTCAAAAACGAACTTCAGTCATTTTTTGGCCGCCTGAACTACGTTTATGATGAAAAATACCTCTTCACCGCCACGTTTAGAGCAGATGGATCCTCCAAATTCGGGGATAACAACAAATATGGCTATTTCCCATCTTTTGCTTTAGGTTGGAATATCTCCAAAGAGGATTTCATGGCCAATTCCGTTTTTAACAATCTGAAACTGAGAACCAGCTGGGGTCAAACCGGAAATCAGGAAATTCCTTCAAAAATCACCAAAGCAAGCTATTCGGAAGATCGATTGGCAAACGGATCGGGAAGCTTGAATACCTATCCCATCGATACAGACGGGAATACCTTGGATAGCTATCCTTATGGGATTGTCTTTACCCGACTTGCCAACCCAAATCTTCAATGGGAAGTTTCTACTCAGTTTGACCTGGGGTTTGACTTTGCATTTTTGGATTATCGCCTGACCGGTGCCGTAGATTATTTCAATAAGGTTTCTTCAAACATTTTGTTGGAAGTAGTTCCTCCAGATCCGGTACAGCCCACTTCCACTTATTGGAATAACATTGAGGGAATGAAGATCTATAACCGTGGAATTGAACTGTCTCTGAATTACAGCAACAAACCCAAAGGGTCATTTTCATACGAAATTGGTGGAAATGTGACCTTTATTCAGAATGAGGTTAGAGATTCGCCTTATTCCGTCCTGACGACAGGGGCCGCTCAAGGTGCTGGCCAAACCGGTGCGACAATCAACGGATATATCAATAATCAGCCAATCGGGGCATTCTACATGCTTCAATTTGACGGAATTGGCGAAGATGGATTGAACAGGTTTGTGGATATCAATGGCGATGGAAGAATTTTGGACAACGACAGAAGTGTGGTAGGAAGTGCCATTCCCAATCTGATCTATGGATTCAATTCCAATTTCAGATACAAAGGGTTTGATTTGGGACTGAATTTTAATGGTGCCTCTGGCAACAAAATCTATAATCACACGACCATGTCTCTGTTTACCAAGGGACAGCTTTCTCGATCCAACAATACCACGGATTTTGCGGTGCAATTCCCTGAGGAATCATTTAACAACTCCAATACAGTTTCCACCCGATTCTTGGAAAATGGCTCATTTTTTAGGCTGAATAACGCCACCTTGGGCTATACACTTAATCCGGCAAGAATGGGAATGGGTAATGCTTTGCAGACAATCAGACTTTCCCTTACCGGTCAGAATTTATTCGTAATCACCGATTACACAGGTTTTGATCCTGAGGTGAATACCGGGGCTACTTCAGGAGGTATTCAGACTTTCGGTATTGATAGATTTACCTATCCCAGAGCAAGGACTTTTATGGTTAATCTAAATGTCACCTTTTAATTTCTTAATAATTCCTAGAGAAAATCTTTAAACGCTTGAAGCAAATGAAAATTCTTAAGTATATAAAACTCACTCCTGTAGCACTCTTTTTTCTCGGATTTCTGAGTTGCACCGATCTCAATGAGGAAATTTTGGACGAATCTCTTACCGGTACCGGACAGGCTGAAATAGTCAGCGGCTCCATTGCCCCTGTTTATGGCATGTTGAGACAAGTTTGGTTGCACACGGCTAATTTTGGACTACAAGAAGTAGCCTCTGATGAGGGTATTTTGCCTTATCGTGGTGGAACAGACTGGTTTGACGGCGGAAAATTCATTGCTGTTCACCAGCATTTGATGACTCCGGGAAACAGTCTTGTAGGGGATACCTGGACCTTTATCACCCTCGCTTTATCCCGTGCGGTAGCAGCCGAAGAACAACTCGGACTGGAAGTAGCCAATGGAAATACCAGTGCCCAAAATCCACTTTACGAAATGATAGCCATCAAAGCCTATCTAAACCTATTGGCTTTAGATAACTGGGGTATTGTATTCAGAAAGGATAAATCTGATCAGCAGTCTGTGATTTTGAGAAGACAGGAGGCGGTGGATTACCTGGAGTCACAGTTGCTCTCAGTCGTAAATACCATCAGCTCCACAAACGGTCCCGGTCGGGTGACCAAGCATGCAGTGGAAGCTTTATTGGCAAGACTTTACCTGAATGCAGCCGTTTACCGGGATCCGTATGGAACTCCCAATTTCAGGGCAGAGGATATGGATAAAGTCATCCAATATACCAACAGCATTATAAATGGACCTTTCGCGCTTTCTCCGGAATATTTTGATTTATTCAATGATAATAACAATACCAATCGGGAGATCATCTTTTCATTGGACCAACGTGGTGTCCTTCAGACAGAACATAGCCGATGGCAATACTGGTCGGTTTCGGGGGATCAGATTCCCCGGCCCGAGTTCCCGAATACCCGCGGAACTGACGCGGTGGCCGCTACGCCGGATTTTATTCAGACCTGGTATGCTGCCTATGGTAATGTAGACCCGGCAAAAGCAGATGCTCGTTTTTTCCAGGAAAATACCCTTATTCCCGCGGAACTCAGGGACCTGACAGGGATAAATCCCAACAATGACTCCAATCATTATTTCTGTGTAGATGCCAAATCCTTTGAAATGGATCGTGGAATTCTACGGAATGTGATTTGGGGACCTCGAAAAGACGGAAGCGGAAATATCATCCGATGTGAAGATGGAAGAGTAAGGATTTATCCGGTAATCAACCGAAGAAGCAGCGGAGCCAATATCCGCTATGTAGACCATACCCTCCAAGTTGATTTTACCAACCAGGGAAGCCTTCACAATACCGGTCATAGGTTTGCCAAATACCAGTTTAGCAGGACTGCTCCGGATTGCTGCAGCAGAAGCAGTGTGGACATCGTTTTGATCCGATTGGGTGAAATATACCTCATGAGAGCAGAAGCCAAAATGAGAAAAGGAGATTCTGCAGGTGCTTTGGCGGACATCAATGTGCTCAGAACTTCCAGAAATGCCAGACCATCCCAAACTCCCGCACCTTTGACTTCTCTTGATCTCAATACACTTTATCGTGAATCAGGATTCGAACTCTATTGGGAAGGTCATAGAAGAACCTATCAAATCCGCTTTGGAAAATATGAGGATAGCTGGACTGAAAAAACAGACCGGGATGTCAACAAGCGGTTGTTTCCAATTCCTCAGAGAGCCATAGATGGGGCATCAAATATCGAAGGGTTTCTGGTACAGAATCCCGGTTATTAATTTCTATTAGGGTAACAAGGGAAAAGCCGGTCAGTCTCTGATCGGCTTTTTTCAGTAAAAATCTCAAATAGACCTTCTTATTGGATTGAATGGAGGTATTATCTGAATTCAATGTGGCTAATGTTGGAAATACGTAAATTTACTTTGTTCAAAGCAGAAAGTATTTCCGCCCAAGCCTTCAAGCAAAGTTCAAGGTTATGGGATCGTTTCGGAAGATGGCTCCGGTATTATGATTTGGTTAATTCAAGCAATCAGCACACTTTTTTCAGGTCGTTCTGAAGCGGGGTTTCTATTTTTGCGTTATGAAACGATCCTTAATTTTGGGGTTAACCCTAGCATTGCTTATTGTTCAGTCACTTTTTGCACAGCAGACATTTCAGCTCCATTCCCACAATGATTACGAACAAACCGTTCCTTTTTGGACTGCATTTAGTGCAGGATGTGCTTCAATAGAAGTCGATTTGTTTTTGCAAGAGGGGCGACTCATGGTAGCCCACGAGCAGGAATCTATCCGGCCAAACCGTACTCTTCAGTCTCTTTATCTCGATCCTATCCAACAAGGGATAGAATCAGGATTGATCGATTCGATCGGATTTCATTTGATGTTGGACCTGAAAACAGATGGAAACTCCACCCTGGCTCAAGTAGTAGAAGTTACTAATGCCTACCGGGAAATGATGTATTCCGTCCAAAACCCTTCAGGATTGAAATTGGTGATTTCAGGCAATAGACCTCCAGTCCAGGAGTACCAGGCCTATCCGGAATGGATATTTTTTGATTATCAAAATCGTAACCTTACTTCAGATTTGCCATGGGAAAAAATAGCCATGGTCAGTTTGAGTTTTAGGGGCTTTTCTGTATGGAATGGTAAAGGAAGAATGGTACAGGAAGAAAAAGTCAAATTGGAGGATTTCATTGCAAAAGTGCACAGGTTTCACAAGCCTGTACGCTTTTGGGCTTCTCCGGATGGGAAAACTGCCTGGAAAGCTTTTGCTCAAATGGGTATCGACTACATCAATACGGACCGTCCGATCCAAGCTGCAGAGTATCTTTCGACCTTGAGTCGCAATATATTTCAACCTGAATCCCCTCATCAAATCTACCCGCCTTCCTATGCTACAGATGGTGCGTCCATTCCTGTAAAGCAGGTGATTTTAATGATAGGTGATGGAAATGGACTGGCTCAAATCTCCTCCGGATTAGTGGGAAATGGAGGCTCTCTGAATCTCTCCCAAATCAAAAATATGGGCTTGGTTCAAACCCATGCAGCGGATGATTTTACCACCGATTCTGCAGCTGGTGCCACGGCTTTTGCCACAGGAGTCAAAACAAATAACCGGCATATAGGGGTGGATCCTAAGGGGGCACCTTTGCCTACGATCACAGAAATCCTCTCCGAAAAGGGATTTTCCACCGGGATCATTACCACAGACCAATTGACCGGAGCAACACCTGCTTCCTTTTATGCCCATCATACAGAGCGTGATGATTCCGATATTTTGAGTTCATGGTTACCTAAAAGTTCCCTTAATCTCTTCATTGGTGGAGGTAAAAGGGATTTTCAGCGATTTGGATCGGATCGAATTGCCCAATTGGATAGTGCGGGATTTGAGTTGATTGACAACCTTGATTTGATCACTTTTTCTGCCGCATCAAAGTTGGGTTATTTTGCTGCAGAGGCTTCCTTGCCCTCCATGGAAAAAGGTAGAGGAGGATTTTTATCCAAAGCGTCTTCAAATGCATTGAAATTTCTGTCAGGTAAGGAAAAGCCTTTCTTTTTAATGATAGAATCAGCCATGATTGATTCGGGAGGTCATGGGAATTGTACCTCCATGATTGTGACCGAAATGCAGGACTTTGATCAGGCCATTGGAGAGGTGATGAAATGGGTGGATACTCATCCGGGGGCATTGTTGATCGTCACGGCGGATCATGAGACAGGGGGAGTTTCAATTCCACAGGGAGATGTAGTCAATCGGGAAGTTGAGCTGGGTTATTACAGTGATGATCACACCGGAATTTTGGTTCCGATTTTTGCATATGGAGCACAATCAGGGGAGTTCAAGGGTTTTATGGACAACACAGAAGTTTTTGAAAAAATGATGAAGGTGCTAACGGTGAATCAGTAGGCTTGAGTACTCTTGGATGGCTATGTATTCCTAGGTTTCGGGAAATTAAGCTTCAAACTTTAGCATTATTTCTGTTCCTTCCGCTCCTCGACATTTGCAATGTCGAGGTCCTGTCATAGGATTTGCAATCCGACAACTAAGCTGCCTGCCGGGTTGTGCCTGTTGTCCTGCTTCTCCAGAAGCTGGATTCGATCTGTCGCCAACTGGACATCAGGACAACCACTTACTTCTTACAATTTACAACTTACCAAGGCCGCCATCTATGACTCAAAAAAACTTCAGATTGGGCTGTCGAGGTCTTGTCATAGGATTTGCAATCCGACAACTAAGCTGCCTGCCGGGTTGTGCCTGTTTTCCTGCTTCTCCAGAAGCTGGACCCTATCCGTCGACAACTGGAAAACCCGACAACCTCCATACATCCTAAACCCTTACTCCCCAACCCCCATACCTCTTCTTGTTTTCCTGCTTCTCCAGAAGCTGGACTCGATCTGTCAACAACTGGACAACTGGACAACCACTTACTTCTTACAATTTACAACTTACCAAGGCCGCCATCTATGACTCAAAAAAACTTCAGCTTTTTTTCTTAGCGATCTTGAAAAGCTCAATCGAAGAATCAAGGAATGAAGTCCCGAAAGAGCTAAACCTCTGATCAACTTAAATCTTGGAGTTCTTTGCGGTAAAAAACACTCCGCCTGCTTGTACCCAAAGTCTCTAAACTGTCCTGTAACCCCGACAACCCGATAACCCGATGCTTCGACTAGGCTCAGCACTGACAACTGGACAACCCGACAACCTCCATACTTTCTAACTCCCATACCTCCAAACTCCGATACTCCCCATTTCCCAACCTCGACCTTCAATAGTTCCTATCTTACCGTCGATGCTTCGTAAAGCCGCCCATTACCATCCCCATCACCCTTACTTTTCCCCATCTGGGCAGAAACCAAAGTGCTCCTTTTAAAATCTTGGTCAAAGTCCCAGGAAAAACGGTCCCTTTTTTACCCAAAGCAGATAATATGGGAAGGGCTATTTCTTCGGGAGTTAACGTTTTTCCCATGACCATTTTGGCACGGGTAGCAAAGCCGCTCCCTACAGGCCCCGGGCAAGCTGCCAAAACATCGATTCGATTCTGACCAAGTTCCTGTTGAAGTCCTTCAGCCAAAGTTTGGATATAGGCCTTGGTCGCAGCATAATTTGCGGCAAATGGTACACCTTGAAAAGCCACAATAGAACTTAAGAAGATAATTCCCCCTTTCCCTCTTTCAGAGAAGCGCAGGGCAAAGGCCTGACTTAGGATCAAAGGTGAAAGAATATTGACATCAATCATCTCAGATTCTTCGAGCATATCACCCTGCAAAAACAATCCGGAGGTCCCAAATCCTGCCGAAAGAACCAAAAGACCTACAGGTAAATCTCTGGTTTTGTCCAAAACCTGCTGGTTTCCACCTGTGTTGCTCAAGTCTGCCACGATGATCTTGGTCTGTGAGAAATATTGATTCTCGATCTTTTGACCCAATTCAGCAAGGGAGGGCTGGTTTCTTCCAACCAGAATAAGATCAAATCCGATTTTAGCCAATTCTATCGCCAATGCCCTTCCGATGCCCGAACTAGCACCGGTGACTACCGCCCAGTTGCCATATTTTTGCAGAAAGATATTTTTTTCGGAAAGCTTCATGGGAGAATCTCGGTTTGGATTGCTAACGCCCGATTTTTATGCTCCACTCTGGTTTTGAGCTGCTGAAGCCAATCTTCATGCTGTTTGAAAAGTTTTTTCGGTTGAAAGAGTTTTTCCAATACAGTCAACCAACCGTTTTGACTTTCGGCAGTTACCACCAGGCAACCTGATGCGGTAGGGATCAGCAGCCACCCATGGTAAGCTTGAATACTCTTTTTGATAGATATCCAGCTCAAGCGAGAACCCTCCTCATATTCCCGAACCTCTGATCGAAAATCCAATCCCATCGTTTTCCATGAAAATTGTGAATCGGGCAGCAGAATTCCATTAGATATACTATCTAGTATTTGCAGCTCTGAAGCACCTGTGTACCACTCTTGCCAAGATTCCGCCCGGATCAGTTCCTCCCAGACTTGAATAGGAGGAGCCAGGATTTCAATGCGGTTTTCAACGTAAAATGAAGCCTTTTCCTTGGAATAACCCGGAGGCCAATGGATGACAGGTTCTTGCTGGGCAAAGCTGAATGACGAGCCCAATGCCAGCCAAAGCATTAAGCCAAAAAGGATTGTTTTCATGGTCAAATTAGTTTATTTCCCAAAGCTAATTCTGACCCTTTCCTCAAAACGATAACATTTGTTTAGACTTCAGCAGGAGGGATTTACCTTATCCTTTTGCTTTTTTAAGGCGACTTAGATGCACCGGTGTGATCCCCAGGTATGATGCAATCATATGTTGGGGAACGCGCTGATGGATTTTTGGAAAAATGGATTCCATCAATTCATACCGTTCTTTTGGGGTACGGGAATAATTGTTTTTAACCCGGTTATCCTGGTAAATGAAGTAAAACTCGGCGACCTTCCTGCCAAATTTATCACCTTCTCTCATAGACTGATATCCCCATTCAATGGCGCTTCGGGGCATGACTACTACTTCCAAAGGTTCCAATGCCTGTAGGGTATAGATGCCCGGCTGTTGAAGTAAAAAACTAGAATAATCAGCTACAAATTGATTTTCGCTGGCAAAATGGATGGTATGCTCAATTCCATTAGCATCGGTGACAATCACCCGTAAAATTCCACTTGCAATAAAAAAAACTTCCTGCGGGATCTTGCCAGGCAAACTCAATACTTCATTTTTATGAAACTTTTTGAAGGAACACAAGGAAATAAGTTGATCCAATTCCTGTGGGTCTGCATGAATAAGGCCTAAGATAGCATTCCTAAATTGTGTTGTCATCGGATTCAAAATGCTCAATTTAAGGATTCCAAAAATAAATTTAAGTTCACCATAGCGGTTTTTTCCTGTGTTCTTTGCTTCTCCAGGAGCTGGACCTCCGCTGGGCCGATCCCGACAGCTCGGGATGTAATTCGACCCTAATATCCTAGGGATTTGTAATCCCATATTCCTTTGGAGCAAGTCTAACTTCCCCGTTCCTCCCCGTTCCTCGACAATTGCAATGTCGAGGTCCTGTCATAGGATTTGCAATCCGACAACTCAGCTGCCTACCGGGTTGTGCCTGTTTTCCTGATTCTCCAGAAGCTGGACTTGATCTGTCAACAACTGGACAACTGGACAACCACTTACACCTTACAGTTTACAACTTACCAAGGCCGCCATCTATGACTCAAAAAACTTCAGCTTTTTTTCTTAGCGATCTTGAAAAGCTCAATCGAAGAATCAAGGAATGAAGTTCTGAAAGAGCTAAACCTCTGATCAACTTAAATCTTGGAGTTCTTTGCGGTAAAAAACACTCCCCCTGCTTGTACCCACAGTCTCTAAACTGTCCTGCAACCCCGACAACCCGACAACCCGATAACCCGAAAACCTCCATACTTCCTAACTCCCATACATCCTAACCCCCATACTTCCTAACTCCCATACTCCCCAGCTCCCATACCTCCCAACCCCCATACCTCCATGCCTCTTTTCCATTGCGCTGGAACCATTCATTGTTTTCCAAATTATGACCCTACACCCGTTGGTGGAATTTTTTCCATTGAAAAACCCAAATGGCTATAGATTAGAGATGTCTTAAGACTAAAAACTCTTTTTCCCGAAATAGGCAATGGATTTATCTCAAAGGCAAATCTTTGGCTATATTTCCCAAGCTCTAAGCCTTTTGCCAAACCTTTACCCTTCGTATGCAAACCCTTCTAGTTTGTTTGACAGCTATCTTTTTACAAGCCCCATCCCTGGTCGACAGCTTAAAAAAAGAAGTAAATAAAGCATCAGATCCAGGATCCAAAGCTGAAGTTTACTATCAACTGGCCAGAGCTTACTATGCTTCTGATCAAGATTTGGCAATCTCCTATGCAGATTCAGCTTTTGCTCTGGCAGAGCGCCTCGGGAATGAAAAACTAAAGGCCAATACGCTCAATATCAAGGGAGTGTCCTCTTTGATCAAATCAGATTATGAGACGGCCATGAAATCGCATTTGGATGCCCTGGCTATCCGGGAGCAAATGCAGGATACAGTAGGATTATTGGAGTCTCATCTAAATCTGGGAAATATCCTTTACCGAACGGGTAGTGCCCGGGAGGCGGCTGTTCGATACCGCAAAGCGCTTCACTATGCCAGGCTTTCGGGCAATCAGCGCGGTCAGGGATTGTTGTTTAACAACCTGGGAAGCTACTTCAAAGACCTCTGGGCAGAGACGGATGATCCTTCGGACCTGGATTCGGCAAGGTTTTACCTTCTCAAAGCGCTGGAGACCAAAAAGTCCCTTGGCGATTCCAGAGGTACGATCAATACCCTTAATCTGCTTTCTGAAATTGAACGAATGGAAAAGGACCTTCCCGAAGCTGAAAAATACCTCAAACAGGCTTTGGAGCTTTCCTCAGGACTGGAGGATCTGGAGCTTCGGATTTCATTGCTTTCCGAATTGACTGAATTTAATCTGGAATTGGGAAAGGGAGCTGAGGCACTCAATTTTTCCAAACAGGCCTTGAATTTGGCCGAGGGGATGAAGTCACTTTTTCATATCAGCTCAGCGGCAGGCTTGGTCTCCAGCTCCTATGAGGCGCTGGGTGATTACAAAAATGCCCTGCAGTTCGCCAAAAAGAAACTTCAAAGCATACAGGAGCTCCGGACCGAGCAGAATAAAGAGATCACAGAGGAACTGCTGATAAAATATGAAACAGAAAAAAAGGAACTCGAAAACCAACGGTTGACCAAAGAGCAAGAGTTTTTGGACCTCAGCATCAAGCGGAAAAATGAGCTGCTCTTGGGTGCAGGAGTGCTGTTGATTGGACTTGTTGGAACTTGGATCTTTCAAAGGAGGAAAAATGAACAGCTGGCAAAGGCCCATAAGGAAACCAAAAGTTTGCTGGTCCAACTTCAATCAAAGAATGAGGAAATTGAAAATCAGGCCAAAAAACTGCATGAATCCAATTTGGCCTTGACTGAATCCAATAGAATCAGGCAACGCTTGTTTTCGGTCCTCTCTCACGATCTCAAAACACCCCTGAGCTCACTCAGTGCCATACTGGACATTTGGAAAAAAGAATTGATTTCTCAAACAGAACTTGAGGAAATGCTGCCAAAAGTGACTGGCCAAATCAGCACCGTTCAGAGTTTGATGGATAACCTTTTGGAATGGGCTCAGGCTGAACTCGACCACAGCCAAATCATGAATTCCAGCCTTAATCTGAGGGAGACTGTGGAGGAGGTGATGAGCCAGCTCTCCTCGGTTTGGGAATCCAAAGAGATAACCCTTGTTAACCAAATTCCTCCTTCGCTTACCTTGGTTTCGGATAGGGACCGACTAAGTTTCGTTCTGAGAAATTTGATTTCCAATGCAATTAAATATACGCCTCCATCAGGCGTAGTTACCATATTTTTCGACTCTACAGAAGGAAACAGAATAGGGATAAAAGATACCGGAGTGGGAATGTCAAAAGAGAAAATTGATTCTTTATTCAAGAGGAGACAGTTTTCCCAACTGGGAACCCAGGGGGAAAAAGGTACCGGTGTAGGTCTGTTGCTCTGTCAGGAGTTTTCCAATAGTCTGGGAGCTTCGCTGGAGGTAGAAAGTGAAATAGGAATGGGATCTACGTTTTCAATAAAGTGGGATGGGGATCTCTAATCTACTTATACTGCAAAAAATCAATCTTTGGGAGATGATTAACCCTATATTTTACCTGAATTTCCAGGTTTATTTCAAATGAATTTCTTTGCCGCAGGGAGTGTCCTCATCCACGGTTCCCTTGGTGCAAGTCCATTTTTCGCCGCAGTGTGGTTGGTAGTCCTGCCTCACCAACCTTTCTCAAACTTCCTCCTGACGGCATTACCGCAATTTATTTTTGTTCAATCGACTTAAATTGTTTCTTTTGATTCATTGCATGTTCAGAAAATGTCCAAAACACCCGATACCCTCGAATACCGTCATCTCATAATCCGCCTGGTTCAGGGGGATGAACGCGCGTTTGAAGAGTTGTATAAGCTGTTTTCTGAAAAAATTTATCATATCGCCAGAAGGATGAACCTCTCTCACGAAGATGCTGAGGGAGTCGTGCAGGAGGTTTTTTTGAAGATTTGGAAAAACAGGTCAAAACTCGATCCTGAACTTTCTATCAATGCCTATCTTATTGCCATTGTCAGATCCTTGGTGATTAAGAAAGCGAAAAAAGATGCCCGATTTTTTGCGTTCCAGCAATATAAAATTCCTTTGGTTCAGCAGATTTCTTCTCCGGGGGCCGACGACGAATTGATTTTCTCGGAGTTTAGTCAACTGACCAAGGAAATCATCGAACAGCTTCCTCCCGCTCAAAAAAGGATTTTCCAACTTCGGTACTTTGAAAACCTGAGTGTGTCCGAAATCGCGGACCAGTTGAATATCTCGAAGCGAACCGTTGAAAATCAGGTCTTTCGTTCCACTTCCCTTGTCCGTGAAAAACTGACCAAACTCAAGATTATTTCTTCGGGGTTATTGTTTTTTGTGATCGATTCCCTGCTGCTGGCCTTGATGGATTGAGCTCGGTAGTTCAACAAGCAAGAGACAAGACCGAAGAATCAAAACCCTTCGATATCCGATATTAAAAAGTACGAAGTTCAAAGTTCGTGTTCTCTGGAGTTCGACATTCGATATTTATCACCTTAAATCTATCTGTCAGTCCTTGCAGATGACGCTTTAACGCTTAACAATTAACATTTAACGATCAAGAACTAACCCCGACAACTTCCAGACTCCCATACCTCCTAACTCCCTTACTCCCATACTCCCTACTTCCAACCTCCCATTCAAAAAAAACAAACTTTTTTTCCTCCTCCAGTGAGTAGTTCCATCTACTTGAGGGTATAGGTGCTTGTAACAGACCTATTATGGATCATAAAAAACGAATGGATGATTTTTATTCAGGAAAAATGAGTCCTCAACAAGCTCAGGAATTCCTTGAATGGCTCGAAAGTCCGGAGGCTGAGGAGTTTCTTTCGGCGGAAATCATCCAGCTATGGAGCGAAAAACTGAAATCCCAAGACTACGCTTGGGACAATAGCCCTCTTTGGCACAAAATAAATGCTGAAAAATCCGGTTTCTCAAAGCCTTATGTCAACAAATCTCAACCCCCAAAAGAAAACGTTTCGATTTGGTCATGGGCAAAATATGCCGCAGCCCTAGTCTTAATTGGCGTTTCTGCTTACGCTTACTTTTCCACTCAACAGCGGCCTACAAACAATCCGGTAACTGAGGCCCTGTCCTCCTCCCTGTGGATTACCAAAACCAACCCCTCCGGCCAAAAGACTAAAATTCTGCTTTCTGACGGATCAACGATCTTTTTGAACTCTGCCAGTTCGGTGTCCTATCCTGAAGATTTTCAAACCAACAGAAAAGTAACCTTGGAGGGGGAGGCGTTCTTTGAGGTCGCTAAAGATCCTGAACACCCCTTTTCGGTAGAGTCCAAAGGCATCACGACCACAGCCCTGGGGACTTCCTTTAATATCTCAACGTTCAATCGGCAGGATAAAGTGGCCGTGACGCTGATTACCGGAAAAGTAAAGCTCCAACAGCTGGGGAGCACCCAAGAAATAGAACTTAATCCCGGAGAGGAATCGGTGCTTGCCGTCGATGAGGCCAATCCCAAAAAATATGCGGTCAATATCAGGGACAGGATTTTATGGACCGAAGGTGTGCTGAGGTTCCAAAATAACACGTTCACTGACGTGATCGAAATCCTCCAACGCTGGTATGGAGTGACTGTCCAAGTGACGGGCAAACCAAGCAAAGACCTGGCCACGGGTACGTTTGACAACAATGAATCACTGAGAAATGTCCTGCATGTCTTAAGCGAGTCCATGAATTTCACTTATCAACTTAATGAAAAACAGGTGCTTATCCACTTTAACTAAAGACTGCCTATGAAGAATTGAAATCAAAGAAAAATACAGGAGCGTACGGCAATACACTCCTGTGAAAATCAAAACACGGCACCCATGGATTGAAGATTCGCGGTCTGGCATCCTGAGGGTATTTCTATGTTTCAACTTACCATTCCAAATTATGAAAAAAATCCTACCGTTAATAGTCATGTCTATTAAGATACTAGTTAGGGGAGTCGCTGTCCTCTGCCTGACCTTGAGTCCGCTCATGGCTAGCACATCCGAGGCCCAGGTCAAGAGCATCGATGAGGTGCACCTGAAATTGGAAAAATCCACCTATTCGCTTCTTCAACTTTTCGAGGAAATTGAGCGAAAAACCGACTTCAAATTCTTTTACACCCAGCAGGCTGTAAAAAATATTCCTGTCCTTGGCACATTTAATCCCTCCGGGAGTGTAGAGGAGCACTTGGTGCAGGTCGCCAAGCAGACCAACCTTCGGTTTAAGCAGGTCAACAATACCATTTCTGTAATTCCCGTTAGCAATCAAACCCAAGATCTGATTACCAAAGAAATCCAATTTGCTACCATCACAGGAAAAGTAACTGACGAAACAGGTGCTCCCATGCCGGGTGTGACCATCGTTTTGCAAGGAACTACAGTCGGTACAGTCACTGATCTCGAAGGAAAATACAGCATCGAGGCTTCCGAAGGTCAGGTATTGGTCTTTTCATTTATAGGCTTCCAGTCAGTAAGAAGGGTAGTCGGTGTTTCGGCTGTGCTGGATGTACGGATGGCAGTGGAGGAAAATAACCTGCAGGAATTCGTAGTGATCGGATACGGGACTATCCAGAAAAAAGACATTACCGGATCCGTCAGCGCTATCACCAGTGAGGAACTGAAAGATCAACCCGTAGTATCGGTAGACCAAGCCATGGCAGGTCGAATGGCCGGTGTGGTAGTCACCCAGACCACCGGAGCACCGGGCGGAGGAGCTTCTGTCCGAATCCGTGGTGCAGGTTCCCTGAGTGCAGGCAATGAACCACTTTATGTGATCGACGGGTTTCCCGTGACCAATGATTACGATCAACGCAACAATCCGCTCAATACCATCAATCCAAACGATATCGATAATATCCAGGTCCTAAAGGATGCCTCAGCCACCGCAATCTACGGATCGAGGGGTTCCAACGGGGTAGTTTTGATTACTACCAAATCTGGGAAATCCGGTGTCAGCAAAATTGATTTCAATATCAACACGGGCGTTCAGCAGGTCGAAAAGTACATCGATGTACTCAATGCAAGAGAATTTGCCTATTACGTAAATGAGTCCCGCAACAATGCCTGGGTCAATTCCGGTCCAAATCGCTCCGCCTCTGATCCCAATTCTGTCCGGCTCAACAACGTGATGTACCTCTTGCCTGAGGTATTGAGCAATCCCGAAGCTTTGGGCGAAGGAACCAATTGGCAAAAGGAAATTTTCCGCACTGCCAAAATGAGCAATTACCAGCTCAACTTTTCCGGAGGAAATGACAAGACCAAATATTTTGTGTCTGCTGGCTATCTGGACCAGCAAGGGGTCATCATCAACTCTGATCTGAAACGCTACTCTTTCCGTGTCAATGTAGAATCACAAATGAATGACCGGGTGAAGGTTGGAGCCAATATCACACCTTCCTTTACCTTCTCCAATCAGTCTCTAGCCGAAGGCAACTGGCAGGGGGGAGGTATCATTCAGACGGCCATTACTGCTGCGCCTCACCTGACTCCTTATGACGCCGACGGCAACTATACCAAAGTGACCGGTCAGGGGATAGGCCTTTCGGAAGTCGACAATCCGGTGAAAATTGCCCGTGAGTATTTCCACCAACAGCAAAACCTCAGACTTTTAGGCACCTCTTTCGCGGAAATCCGATTGGTGGACAACCTGAAGTTCAAAGCCTTGGTGGGTGCGGATATTCGCAATTTCCGGGAAGATATTTTCAGCTCGTCTATCATCAATCCCAACAGTGTCAATCCAACCAAACCACCGGTAGGAACCAACGGCACTTCCCAAGCGACAAACTGGCTTTCTGAGTTTACGCTTAGCTATGCCAAAACAATTGGAAAGCACACAGTGGATGCAGTGGCCGGATACACCATCCAACAGGAGATGCTGGATGTCAATCGGATCACCGGGACAAACTTTGCCAACGATAATATCAAAACCATCAATGCGGCAGGCTTGATCACCAGTGCGCTCAATACCAAAGAAGAATGGTCATTGCTTTCTTACTTGGCTAGGGTGAACTATAGCTTCGACGATCGATACTTGCTCACTGCGACTTTCCGACGGGATGGATCTTCCCGCTTCGGTGCCAACAATCGTTGGGGAACCTTCCCATCGGTATCCGTGGGATGGAGAGTATCAGAAGAAGAATTTATGAAAGGGGTTAGCTGGATTTCTGAACTGAGACTGCGAACAAGTTATGGGTTGACCGGTAACAACTTTATCGCAAACTATGGAGCAATTGGCTTGACAGGAATTGAAAATTATCCTTTCGGTGCCAGTGGAGGTACAGTCAACAACGGGATCAGATTGGTCAATATTCCCAATACCAATTTAGGATGGGAAAGAAACAGCCAAACAGACCTAGGTCTGGAAATTGGCTTATTGCAAAACAGATTCTATGCAAGCGTGGATTATTACAATAAAAGAACGTCTGACCTTTTGCTCAACGTACCCGTCCCAACCCTCACCGGATATTCCAACGCACTTCAGAATATCGGTGAGATCCAAAACAGAGGTTTTGAATTTACACTGACCAGCAGAAATACCGTGGGAGCCTTCAAATGGACCACGGATGTGAATTTTGCAACCAATAATATCGAAGTATTGGCTCTTGGTCCGGATGGTTCACCGATCATTTCACGACAGGTGACTTCCGCATCCGCTCCCACACACATCACCCAAATCGGGTCTGCACCGGGAAGCTTCTTTGGTTATCAGGTAGTTGGGGTTTATCAAAATGCTGAAGAAATCGCCAACAGTCCAGTGATCAAAAACGGAAACGGAACGATCCAATCCAAACCTGGACAACTCAAATTTGCAGATATCAATGGCGACGGTGAAATCACCGCAGCTGACCGAACGATCCTCGGTGACCCATTCCCGGATTTTACCTGGGGTATGACCAATAGCTTTTCCTTCAAAAACTTCGACTTTGCCTTTACGCTACAGGGTGTGCAGGGATTTGAAGTATTGAATCTGGCAAGAAGATATTATGGTAATTATTCCGGAACCTACAATGTACTCCGAAGCACCTCCAACGGCTGGAAATCAGAATCAGATCCGGGTGATGGGGTTTCCCCGCAATTGGATCGAAACTTCAATGCGCTGGCTGGAAGCAATGTGGTCAACAATGTGACTTCCCTGTTTGTGGAAGATGGGTCTTTCATAAGAATCCGAAACATCACATTGGGTTATAATTTGCCTGCCGCTACGCTGAAAAAGGCAAAACTGTCCAGTGCGCGGTTGAATTTTACCGTTCAAAATGCCTACACATTTACGAAGTACGAGGGATACAATCCTGAAGTAAGTGCTCAAGGCGGCAGCACTTTGGTACCAGGCGTGGATGCCGGAGGATATCCTTTGGCACGCACATTTATGTTTGGATTAAATGTTGGCTTCTAACCTGATCTTTAAGATGAAAACTATTAAAATTCTTTTCGCAGCAGGAGCACTTGCGCTCATGACAGCCACAGGATGTTCCGAAGATTTTCTGGACTTGGCTCCCATTTCACAGCAAAACGCAAACAACTTCTATAAGACTCCAGAGGATATGAAAAATGCCCTCACTGCAGTCTATGGTTCCTTACAGTATGGAGGACAGTATTATTCTTCCATGCACATCATCGGTGAGCTTCGCTCTGACAATACCGAAATCACCAACCCCGCAGCAGGTGCCGACCAGCAGGCAGTAGATGATTTTACCAATGTGCCGGTCACTTCGATCAGTTCCAATACCTGGAATGCCCACTATCAGGGAATTCAGGCGGCGAATATTTTGATCGACAAAATCCAGCCTATCCAGATGGATGCCGCTCTGAAAGCGAGATATATCGGTGAAGCGAAATTCCTTCGCGCGCTGATGTACTTCAACCTGGTGAGAATCTACGGAGATGTGCCATTGGTCACTGCGGTCATCAATAATCCTCAGGAAGGATACGCCTATGGTCGGGAGGCCGCAGACAAAGTGTATGAACAAATCATCGCTGACTTGGTAGAGGCCGAAGGGGCGCTTCCGTTTGCCTATACCGGTGCAGATATCGGAAGGGCTACCAAAGGTGCCGCCATGTCTTTGCTGGGTAAAGTGTATTTGACCAGAAAACAATGGACACTCGCTGCCGAAAAACTCAAGCAAGTAATAGATGCGGCTGCACAGACCAAATACCAATTGAGACCGACCTATGCGGGCATCTTTGGAGCTGCCAATGAAAACAATACAGAATCCATTTTCGAGGTTCAGTTCAAAGGCGGTTCCAATGGAGAAGGAAGTCCGTTTTCCAATCAGTTTGCGCCGATTGGATCAGGTACAGCGGTAGTCGCAGTAGGAAATCCTTTGGGACAAAATATCCCTACCAATGAAATGTACCAGTCCTATGAAGCTGGTGACTTGAGAAGAGATGTTTCCATGGCTACGAGCTACATATTGAGCGGCAGAGAAGTAAAGCACAATTACATCCTCAAATATAGAAGTACCCCGGCAGCCAACTTGGACAGTGATATCAACTGGATAGTGTTGCGCTATGCCGATGTGCTCTTGATGTATGCAGAGGCCTTGAATGAAGTTGGATTTACAGCAGATGGACCTGCATTCACTTTCCTCAATCAGATCCGAACCAGAGCCGGTCTTCCTGCTTTGAGCAGCACCAATGCCAATCCTTCCTTGAGAATTACAAATCAGACGGAATTCAGATTGGCTGTGGAAAAGGAGAGAAGATCCGAATTGGCTTTTGAAGGCCATCGCTGGTTTGACTTGGTGAGAACCGGAAGAGCAATCCAGGTTTTGGCCTCCAAAGGCATGCAAGCCCATCAGGCCCTGTTCCCGATACCTCAAAGCCAGATTGACATCAATCCTGCCTTGATGACACAGAATCCTGGGTATTGATAGCCTGCTGGATAAGATCCAAGGCAGGTTGAATCCTAGTGAAGTATTTGAAAATTAAGCAATCCCAACATCCCCTTCCTAAGAGGATAGGGGGGATTGGATCTCAAATTATTCCAGGATTTCCTGAATTGCTCCTAGTCTCAGAATAACTTAAATTTTCCTCAAATCCTACTTTCCAGCCTGTCCAATACCTCTTGGACGGGCAGGCTGGGAGGGGTTTGAGTTTTGGAATGGGAAAAAGAAGACGAAAGACACAAGACATTAGACACAAGACATTAGACACAAGACCCTAGACACAAGACCCTAGACACAAGATCTTAGACCGAGAAATTAGAAAACCCGGACAACTGGACAACCCGACAACCCTGACAACCCGACAACTCGACAACAAAACAACCAATATCTCAATAACCACCCTCAAACTCCCTAACTCCCATACCTCCTAACTCCCAAACATCCCAACTCCCATACCTCCTAACTCCCATACCTCCCAACCCCCAAACTCCCCTCATGCGATCCATCATCCTACTTTTTCTCCTCACACTGAGCATCCCATTACTCGGGCAAAATCCGAAGCTGCTCAATCAGCCGGATACGGGCTATCGGGGCATTTGGTACAGCAACGAGCCTTCCAATGACGAGTACGTGTACAAATACAGCGGGGGCCTGGGCACCTATCCCGCCAATCATTATCCTTTTTCGATCTATGTAAAAGAAGTAGACAAGACCTTTTTCTGCTACGGAGGAGCCGATCCAACCGGAAATACCCTCCTGCATATGGTGTCCTATTTTGACCACAAAACTGGAATGGTTCCCCGTCCCACCATCGTGCTGGACAAGGAAACCGACAATGCCCATGATAATCCCGTGATGAATATCGATGCGGAAGGATTTATCTGGATTTTCTCCACCGCACACGGTACCAACAGTCCGGCCTACATCAGCCGAAGCAAAAGGCCATACGATATTTCTGCCTTTGAATCCATTCAAGCCACCAAAAAGATCATGGGACAAACCGTACCCATGGAAAATTTTTCCTATCTCCAGTCTTGGTTCCAACCCGGAAAAGGCTTTTTAAACCTTTTTACGCATTACGAGCGTCAGGTAATTCCCGGCCAACCCTCCAAACCTCGCAGAACCATCGGCTTCATGCGAAGTACGGATGGAATTCACTATTCTGAATGGAAAGACCTGGCCGCAATTTCCGAAGGCCATTACCAAACCAGCGGAATGAAAGGCACCACACTCGGAACCGCCTTCAACTACCATCCCATCAAGGAAGGAGTCAATGGGCTGAACTTCCGCACCAACCTCTACTACCTCGAAACCCGGGATTTTGGGGATTCTTGGCAGACAGCCACCGGAGAAAAAGTCCAGCTTCCGGTGACCGAAGTCCAAGCTCCTGCCTTAGTCGGCGAATACGAATCCAAAGGTCTTTTGGTCTATATCAATGACTTGACCTATGATGAAAAGGGCCGTCCTGTGATCGTTTTTGTCACAAGTAAAGGCTATGAAGCAGGGCCTGAAAAAGGCCCACGCACTTGGAATACCGCCCGATTTACGGGTTCGGAATGGGAAATCCTCCCGGTCACCAACTCAGACAATAACTACGATATGGGTTCGCTCTACATCGATGCAAAAGGCGAATGGTGCATCATCGGACCCACTGCCACCGGGCCTCAGCCTTACAATACCGGAGGGGAAATGGTTCTCTGGATCAGCAAAAACCAAGGGAAAACCTGGAAAAGCCACATCATGACTTCCGGTTCGGAGAGAAATCATTCCTATGCCCGCAGACCGGTCCATGTACATCCTGACTTCTTCGCCTTTTGGGCGGATGGTCACGGAAGGGAAAAGTCCTTTTCCCAGCTTTATTTTTCTGATAAGAAAGGGAACGTATTTCTCCTACCTACTGAGATGAATTCAGACTTTGCCAAGCCAATCCAGATCAAACCCAAGTCCAGAAAATGAGTAAGAATTGGTTTTTTGCCCTGGCCTTTTTGGCTTCCTGCCAATCCAAGCTGCCTGAGCTGGTTTTGGAACAATTGGATACCATCCAACTTGCAACCTCTACGCTAAAAGTGGAGGTGTTGGCCGATTCCTTGAATGTCCCTTGGGATCTCGAGGTGGATTCGGAAGGATTTCTCTGGATTGCAGAGCAGGAGGGAAAAGTGTCACGAATCAATCTGCAAACCGGAGAGCAGCGCTATCTACTTCAGATTCCTGAGGTTTGGAAAGTTCGAACTTCCGGGCTTTTGGGCATGGTATCTCATCCTGACTTTTCCAAAAACCCATTCCTTTATCTCAACTACACGGTCAAGAATGATTCGCTTATCCGAAGCAAACTGGTCCGATATACTTATAAGGGAGATACGCTCATGGAGCCCAAAGTTTTGCTGGAGATCGAAGGGGGCACCTCTCATAATGGATCTCGCTTGGCTTTTGGTCCGGATGGAAAGCTCTATTGGGCGACCGGAGACAAGCACGATTATACCTATGCCCAAAACCGGGAAAAGCTGAATGGGAAAATCCTCCGTCTCAATCCCGATGGCAGCATCCCGGCAGACAATCCTGATCCAAACAGTGCGGTTTGGGCTTGGGGTTTTCGCAATATGCAGGGCTTGGCCTTCTCTTCTTCGGGTTTGCTTTACACTTCCGAACACGGAGATGCTATCGAGGACGAGGTAAACCTGATCCAAAAATCCGGCAATTACGGTTGGCCGGCCATCGAAGGAAAGCAGGATTTATCCGCTGAGTTGGAGTTTGCAGCCGCCAATCAAACCATCGAGCCCATCCGTTCTTGGACTCCGGTGATCGCTCCTGCGGGAATGACTTACTATGGTTCGGAGGCGATTCCTGAATGGAAAAACACCTTGCTGTTAACCACCTTAAAGGGCAAAAGCCTCCGGATTCTCTTTCTGAGTGCAGATGGTCAATCCATCCCTTCCGAGGAGATTTTATTTGAAAACCGGTATGGGCGACTGCGGGATGTGGCCGAGGGCCAGGATGGAGCCATTTACCTCAGTACAAGCAATCAGGATTGGAATCCACAGCCGGGTTTTCCCCTTCCCGGAGATGATAAAATTCTCAAAATCAGTCCAACCCAAAGGCAGAGCACCAATTCCATTTCCCCGGTCAAAGCCACCGAAGTAGTGGCCTTGGACGGCAAGCAACTCTACCAAAGCTACTGCGCTTCCTGCCACAAAGCGGATGGGGCAGGAGTGGAGGGTGTTTTTCCTGCTTTGGCAAAAAATCCATTGGTGAGTGGTGATCCCAAACCCCTGATCGAGCTTTTGCTCCAAGGAAAGACTTCGGCCAATGGAGCTCAAGCTATGCCCGCCTTTTCCTTCCTCGACAATCGGGAGGCTGCTGAAATCCTGAACTATATCCGCTCGGCTTGGGGCAATCCGTCCAGTCCTATTTCTTCCACCCAAATCGAATCCCTACGCTGATGACTGCCAAATCCAAACTCATTCCCTTCTTTCAAACGCTCGGTCCGGGGATCATTACCGCAGCGTTGGTTTTCGGTCCCAGCAAGATGACCCTCACCTCTAAGCTTGGGGCTAGCTATGGCTATGAGACACTTTGGCTGGTGGTGGTCGCGATTTTCTTCATGCTCATTTTCACTCAAATGGGCGCAAGAATCGGTCTGAGTTCGGATCAAAGCCTCCTTTCGCTGATCCGTCAGAAATGGGGAAAAGCGGCAGGTATTGTCATCGGCTTCGGTGTATTTCTGGTGACCACCTCCTTTCAGGCAGGCAATTCCATCGGTGTAGGCATCGCAGTGGCTGAGGCTACGGATACCCCAACTTGGTTGTGGGTTTTGGTATTCAATCTTTTGGGGATGGGCCTACTCTTCTTCAGAAGCTTTTACAAGACATTGGAAAAGCTGATGATTGCCTTGGTAGGCTTGATGCTCTTTTCCTTTTTGACCACACTCTTTCTTAGCAAGCCTTCTCTTTCGGGTATTGTGAACGGCTTTGTGCCTTCGATTCCCTTGGGATCTGCCGGTTTGTTGATCGCTTTTGTGGCTTCCTGTTTCTCCATTGTTGGGGCATTCTATCAGGCCTATTTGGTGCAGGAAAGCCGAAAATCCGGTTCAGGACAAACGAGTGCAAAACGCAGCGCAACCGGGATCTACATCCTCGGAATCATGAGTGCGGTCGTCATTATCTGTGCCGCTGCCGTTCTTCAGCCTCAAGGAATTTTGGTGAATTCCGCTTCGGAAATGTCCAAAGCACTCGAACCTCTTTTCGGTAGTTATGCGGCTCATTTATTCCTGGCGGGGCTATTTGGGGCTTCCTTTTCCTCCTTGGTAGGCAATGCCACGGTAGGAGGTAGCTTGCTCGGAGATGCCTTGGGATTTGGAAATCAGTTGAGTGGAAAGGCAGTTCGAGGACTAATCGCCTTGGTGATGATCTGTGGGGCAAGCATCTCGCTGATCTTCGGAAAGCTCCCGCTCGAACTCATCATTTTTGCCCAAAGTGTCACCATTTTCTTAGTGCCTTTTATCGGATTGGCCATGTATGCTGTGGCTAATGACGCAGAAATCATGGGTAATAAAATCAATTCCCCTTTTGCCAAAATCGGCGGGGCGATCGGACTCCTACTGCTCTCTGGTCTGGCCGTTTGGAATTTCAATGAATTGTTTTTGAAGTGAGACGCAAGACGCAAGACACAAGACATTAGACACAAGAAGCTGGACAAAAGATACAAGACTGAAGATCTTATACCAAGAAATTAGAAAACCCGGACAACTGGACAACTGGACAACTCGACAACCAATATCTCAATAACCACCCCCAAACTCCCTAACCCCCAAACCTCCCAACTCCCTAACAATGAAATCCCTAACCCAACTCGAAAACGATCTTCTCGCACCCTCCAATGCCCTAATTGAGGATATGGCCAACATCCAAGGTGACATCATTCTGCTTGGCATCGGCGGAAAAATGGGCCCCAGCATGGGCAAACTCGCCGTTCAGGCTGCCCAAGCTGCCGGTATCAACAAGCGCATCATCGGCATTTCCCGGTTTTCCGACCCAAAGGCCAAGGCCCAACTAGAAGCCAATGGCGTAGAAACCATCTCCTGTGACTTGCTCAATGATGCCGAACTCCAAGCCCTGCCTGATGCCCCAAATGTGATCTATTTGGCAGGGAATAAATTTGGCACTACCGGAAACGAATCCTTCACCTGGGCCATGAACGCCTACCTTCCAGGGCGGGTGGCAGAGAAGTACAAAAACTCCAACATCGTCGCTTTTTCATCCGGAAATGTGCTGCCTTTTGTGCCCGTGACCTCGGGAGGAGCGTCGGAAGAAACGGCTCCCGATCCACTGGGTGAATACGCCCAATCCTGCTTGGGCCGGGAGCGGATTTTTGAATATTTCTCCAAAAAGAACCAAACCCCAACCTTAATCTACCGACTCAACTATGCGGTGGATTTCAGGTACGGTGTAGTCATGGAAATCGCCAAATCGGTCAGAGACGGCAAAGCCATCGACTTGCGAACCGAAAATGTCAACGTCATCTGGCAGGGTGATGCGAATGAAATAGCCATACGATCGCTTTTGCACTGCGAGACTCCCGCCAAAATCCTCAATGTCACCGGACCGGAGATCCTTTCCACCCGATGGCTAGCCAATCAGTTTGGGCTGAAATTTGGCAAGGAGCCTGTTTTTGTCAACGAACCTACGGGAACAGCCTTACTCAATAACGCCTCAGAATGCCATCGGATTTTTGGCTATCCACGCGTCACCATCCGCGAGATCATCGACATCACCGCCACCTGGATGCTACAGGGGGGTGAGGAGTTTGGCAAAGCCACCCATTTTCAAGAGAGAGGAGGAAAATTCTAATCACTATGCTAGATCATACCTTAAAACAACACCTTCATCAGGGCACGGTCATCCCGGCCCATCCCTTGGCCCTCGATGCCAACCGTCAGTTGGACGAGGACATTCAGCGCCAACTCACCCGCTACTACATTGCCTCCGGTGCAGGAGGAGTAGCGGTGGGGGTGCATTCCACCCAGTTTGAGATCAGGGAACCCCAGCACAATCTCTTCGAAAAAGTATTGGCCCTAGCTTCCGAGGAAGTGGAGAAAGCCGAATTGAAAAGGCCTTTTGTCAAAGTGGCCGGGATCTGCGGTCCTACGCAGCAAGCCATCGCAGAAGCAAAGACAGCGCTCCGACTAGGCTACGACATGGGACTGCTCAGCATGGGAGGACTGCAAGGCTGGACCGAAGCCCAGATTTTGGATCGGGTTAGAGTGGTGGCAGCTGTCATTCCGGTATTCGGGTTTTACCTACAGCCCTCTGTGGGAGGACGCATTTTTAGCTATGGTTTTTGGGAGCAGTTTGCCGAAATCGAAAATGTGGAGGCCATCAAATGCGCCTCTTTCAACCGCTACCAAACCCTCGATGTAATGCGCGCGGTGGCCCAAAGCAGCCGCCGAGATCAGATTGCCATGTACACCGGAAATGATGACAACATTGTGGCGGACTTGCTGACCACCTATCGATTTGAAGTGGGAGGCAAAGTGTATGAAAAAGAATTTGTCGGAGGATTGTTAGGTCATTGGGCGGTGTGGACTCAAAAAGCGGTCGCACTTTTGGAAGAAATCAAAGCCTGTAAATCCAAAGGAACCGGGGAAGACTGGGCCAGACTCTTGACTAAGGGGATTGCCGTGACGGATGTCAATGCGGTCATGTTTGATCCTGCGAATCACTTTCATGGCTGCATTCCGGGAATGCATGAATTCCTTCGCCGACAAGGATTGCTGAAAGGGACTTGGTGTCTCAATCCACAGGAAGTCATGTCTCCGGGACAGTCCGAGGAAATCGATCGAGTTTATCGCGATTATCCAGAGCTGCACGATGATGCTTTTGTAAAGCAATTTTTAACCCAATCCTCCCAAGACGCATGAAGAAATTAATCCAAGGTACAGTGATGGCTTTGCTGCTTTTCACTTTTTCCCTACCTACCAAAGCGCAAGTCGATACCACTCGCTTTACCAACCATGGTTCCCAGCTTTTTGCCTCCATGATTCAGGGAAGTGTCTTTGCCAAGGGACCAAATGGCCGGGCTTTGGTATATACCGTAGTTCGAGGGGAACCGGCGCATTTGCTCGGATACGATGTGGAAACGCGGGAATTACTTATCGATCAGGCATTGCCAAAAGCTGATGGGGCATGGGATTTGGCACAATCCAGCGATGGCACCATTTACGCTCCCGGGGCCAATGGAAGCTTGTTTGCCCATACGCCCGGAACTCAGGAAGTCAAGGATTTGGGAGTGGTGTTGGAAGGTGAAAATTACCTTTGGAACCTCACTGCCGGAGTAGATGGGGAGGTTTTTGGAGCTACCTATCCGGGTTGCCGGGTGTTTCTCTATCATCCCAAAGACGGTTTTTCGGATGTGGGAAAGGGGCCTTTGGTAGAAAAAGAAAATTACGTGCGGAGCTTGGCTTTTTATCCCAAAACAGGCATGCTCTACGCAGGTGTGGGATCCAAGGCTCACCTGATCGAGCTCAATCCCAAGACGGGTGAAAAGAAGGAATTATTGCCTGAAAAATTCAAAAACTATGAGTTTGTCTATGGATTAGAAATCGTTCCTGGAGTGGATGGGAATGACCGGCTTTTTGCGCTGATTACCAATGGAAGTATCACCTTGGTGTACAATCTGAAAACCCGTGAATTTGAACAGGAAATAGAGGGGATGGACATGCGGGCCATCACCGGAGACCCCAATGGAAAGGCAGTTTACCTGACTTCCAAATCCCAATTGAAGCGATTTGATCCTGCCAAAAACTACCAAACGGCAGAAGTGCTGGGCGAAGAAATCGGCACTGCTCTGGCATTCCACTATGCGGAGGACGGGAAAGTCTACTTCCTCACCTCAGGAGCTAATCTCTTTTCCTTCAATCCCAAGGACAACTCACTGTCCAAAAACAAGCTTCAAATTCCCGGACAACCGATTCCCATCCATTCTTTGGTCACCGGTCCAGATGGGAAAATCTGGTCAGGCGGCTACCTGGCCGGTGGAAATGCAGCTTACGATCCGAAAACAGGGAAGTCCACCTTCCTCCCGGGTTTGGATCAGACGGAGGGAATGTCGGTCTTGGGTGACAAGATTTATTTTGGGATTTATCCCAAAGGGAAATTCTATGTCCACGACACCAAATCCGATTGGGCACCCAAGGAAGGCAATCCCAAGTTTCTCGGACAGTTTGAAAATCAAAGTAGGGCATTTGCCCATGCGGTGCTGAAGGACAAAAATCAGGTGGTTTTTGGGATGATTCCTGAATATGGAAAATTGGGTGGCGCTTTGGTTAAGTTTGATGCGCAAACCGAAAAGCTGGATTATTTCCCAAGTCCGGTAGAGAAGCAGGCGATTGCAGGTTTGGTATATACCGGGAACTATGTCTTGGTCGGAACAACTATTTCAGGAGGATTGGGCGTCGCGCCTGAAACTAAAGAAGCGCACTTAGTGGGCTGGAATCCGGATACCGGGGAGAAGCTGTTTGATTTGATTCCCGTGCCTGGTGCTACTGCCTTGACAGGTTTCCTCAACATGCCGGATGGTAGCATTTGGGGGATGGGTGACGGTCAGCTGTTCATCTTTGATCCAAAAAGCAGGCAAGTGAAGTCTGTGACCAAGCTTTTTGACTATCCTCCATTCAAAAGCCATATCTGGAGAAGTGCCTTTATGGTGCAGCATCCTGACGGGAATATCTATGGCACGGATTGGGAAAAGCTGTTCAAACTCGACCCTAAAACGCTCGAATTCACCGAACTAGCCAAAGAAGCGGCTTTGTTGGTTATGGGGGAGGATGGAACACTGTATTTCAAGCGAAAAACAGAATTGTGGTCATTTAGGCCTTGAGCTAATTTGATTGGGTAATAAGAAATCAATCACTGGTTTCTAAAAGGTGAAAACCAATGGGCTTGTGGCTCATTGGTTTTTTTCATTGACTTTGAATCCTGTTTTTCCCGCTGGGCCGAATTACGAATTCGGCCCTTTTATTTTCATGGATTTGCGATCCCCATCCATGGTCTGTGTCCTCACAGACCACTTTTTGCGTCTTCCTTTCTTTGCGTGACAGATTACCTGTTGTCCTGCTTCTCCAGAAGCTGGACCCTTTCTGTAAGGAACCTGACAAGTGGGCAACCCAAATACCTCTGTTGACAACCTATTCCCGGTAGCCAGGCCAGACAACCTCCATACTTCCCAACTCCCATACTTCCAACCCCCCATACCCCTTTTCCATTGCGCTGGTACCGAGTATCGTATTCCAAATCATGACCCTACACCAGCGCTGAAATCAATCGCATTCTAAAATCCGGGGGTTGAAACCCCCGGCTATTGAAATGTTGGACCCTTACAGGGTCATCACAATTTTCCGTTCCTCTACATTTGCAAAATCGAAGTCCTGTCATAGGATTTGCAATCCGACAACTCCGCTGCCTCTCTTTTTCTCCACCTGTTGTCCTGCTTCTCCAGAAGCTGGACCCTTTCTATCTACAACCCGCCAACCCGAAAACTGGACAACCACTTACTTCTTACATTTTACGACTAACCAACGCCGCTCCCTGTAACTCAAAAAAAGCATCAGCTAGAGTTGTCGAGCTAGTCGAGACATTGCGACCTTTGAAAGGATTGGACCCAAAAAGGCCTAAAATGATTCAATCAAGTTTGAGATCTAGAAACTTCTATTTCTTTGATAAACTTTGCGGTAAAAAAACTAGCCTGTAGCAGTTTTCTCCTACAATCTGACAAACAGACAACTGGATAACCTGACAACCCCGACAATCCGATAATCTCAAAACACCAAAGCTGCGATAAATAGGTAACCCCTTATATCACTCTCTAAATATTTATTACCCCTAAAACACCTCCAAATCTCCCAAACTCCAAGACCAGGGCAAATTGAGGGGATTCGTTTTAGAGTTAAGTGATTTCACCGTCACCAAGGGCCCAAGTTTTGGAACGGAAAAAAAACCGGGAAGATTTTTTAGGATATCATTTGGTGTTAAGCCTGAAACGGTGGTGAAATGGGTGTCAAAAAATACTTCAACCTGTTTTAGATGAGTTTTCAAATCTTTTGGGTTTGGGTTTCCCCAGAGGAAAAGGTCACAGATTCTTAGCTCCTTTCCCCATCGGCCTTCCTTCACCCTAAAAACAAAAAGGTAGCTTGACGAGTCTGTCGCACAGTGGTATTTGGCAATGGGGCAATTTTGATACCTCCATGCTATATATCCAGGGGCCATCCAGGTGGATACCTCGGAGGATTCCATGGTGTGTTTTTCAAGTTGAGGAAGAAAGGAAGATATGGAATCCCAAGGTGTGATGACTTCTTCTTTATGTTTTTTGGATGGGAAAAAAGTGGGCTTAATTTTCAATGGAAGCCTATCCCATTTCTCCCAGCCCAGCTTAAGATAGCCGGGCGTACTTGTTGAATTTGGAGTGTTATAGATGAGATCGATTCCTTCAGCTTTGACTTGGTTCAATAATTTTTGAGTGAGTTTGCTAAAGATACCTTTTCCTTGAAAATCAGGATGAACTGCGGTGTCAACTGCCCGGCAGGCTTGAAGAATGTTCCCGTCATGCTTGTATTTCCAATTCATAAAGGCACGGACACCGACCAATTCTTCATTTTCTTCGGCGATCAATACGGGGGATTTTCCAAAAGGATTGAATACATGTTTCCAATTCCAAAGCTCTTCCGATTTGGGAATGAGGCTTTCACCCAATGAAGCTTTTAATAATTGAATAATTCGGGGAATGTCAGATTCTGTACTTTTTCTGATGATCATATATCGAAGATAAGAGGCAACTGCTCAATTAGTATGGAAAATAGGAACTTTGCTTGTAGCCTGTTGAAAAGCTCAAATTTTAAACAAAACCAGACTTCTGGATTTTTCGGCTTCCTGAGCTTCAATACCTGAGCGATGGTTTGGGTTCCGAATTGTTGCACTTGTCGAACTTAGTCAAAACAACTAACCCAAAATCAAAATGATATCCATCTCCTGGGAGAAATGCCAATCATCAGGAAGAATGAGAGGGAAATCTGTTTAGCATAAGAATTGTACTTTTCATTTTTGAAAATCCAATATTTCACAGCAGGATGGGAAATTTCAATATATTTGATTCGGTATGCAGTTAAGCCATGTTTAATGAGAAAAATTCTTTTTCACCTCTCCCTTATCCTTTTGTTTTCTTCTTGTATCAGTAATAAGAGGATCACGTATTTACAGAACCTTTCAGACAGTACAGCCATCGGTTTGGAGGAGTTTATTCCTTTTGCCAAAGTGGATTATAAATACATCCTTCAGCCTTTTGATATTGTGCAAATCGATTTTGCGAGTTCAGATCCCACTTTGGTTGAGGGATTTTCATTTCAACGACCCATGCAGCAAGGGATGGTAGGCGGAGGCGGTGGCCAAGGGAGTGATCCGCTATATATGAATGGGTATTCTATTGACGAATCCGGAATGGTGGAAATCCCAAGGATTGGCAAAGTGGAAATCGGGGGCTTAACGGAAGAAGCAGCCAAAAACCTTGTTCAGGAAAAAATCAATGCCTATTTCAAGGATGATGTATATGTAAGATTGAGGATTGCGGGGATTAGGTACACCACGTTGGGAGAATTTAATAGAGTTGGAGTCCAAGTCATCTATAAAAACAGAGCTACAATTTTTGATGCTCTCGCCAATTCGGGAGAAACTTCCCTGCTTGGGAAAAAGAACAAAATGTTTCTGATCAGACAATATGGCGAAGGGACAAAAATTCATCAGATTAATTTAAATGATCGTGCACTTTTAGGCAGCCCTTTTTATTTTATTCAGCCAAACGATATCTTGTACATTGAGCCAATGAAAATCAGGCAATTTGGATCAGCGGATAATCTGACTGCATCTTTGGCACTTTTCGGAGGTGTTTTTGCATCTGTGTTATTAATAGTAAATTTGGTGACGGGGGGAATTTAATCCATGGAAAAGCTCGATCTCAGCCAGTTAGACAATGAGGAAAAAGCACTGGAGATAAGGTATGTGGTTGCCAAATACATTCGGTATTGGCCATGGTATGTCTTATTCATTTTTATTTTCGTTTTTGCTACTTACACTTTTCATAGATATACTGTCGACGAATTTGAAGTCGCAGGTTCTTTGGTGATTAAAAACAGCTCCACGCCTGAATCCAGAATCCTAGACCGATCCAATATTTTCAATAACGGGATCAATCTTGAAAATGACATCCTTCGCCTTAGGTCAAAAAATCTAGCCAGGGAGGCTTTGAAAAAGCTTCATTTTGACGTGGAGTATTTTGCCAAAACCAATATCAAGGATATCGAACTCTATGACCGGTCTCCCATCAGAATCGAGGTAGATTGGAGTCATCTGCAGGTGACCGAAATTCCCGTCGAGCTTGAAATTCTGTCAGAAACCAATTTTAGATTGGCACCGGTACAAGGAGGATTGATGGATTTCAATTCTGTACAGGCCGCAGGTGATGAGTCCATCTTGAACAAAACGTATTCCTTTGGTCAAAGTGTCGAGACTGCGAGATCTAAATTCACTGTCTTTTTGACCAATCCTGGAAGGGTGGGAGATGTGGTGATTTTCAGATTGGTCAATCCCACAGTTTTGGAAGATCGTTTGGCAGGTTCGGTTCAGGTGGTTCTGGCCAACGATTATTCTTCTGTGTTGCGAATTAGTACCACCACCAAAGTGCCTGAAAAAGGAAGGGACTACATCAATGCGTTGATGCAATCTTACATTGATTATGATCTGAACGAGAAAAATAAGATTCAGGAAAATTCCATCGCTTTTATCGAAGAGCAATTGGGTTTTTTGGAAGATTCCATGAAATCCAAACAGCGCGAATTGTTGAGCTTTAAAGTGGACAACAAGTTGCTGGATGTATCTGCCGAGTTTTCGAATATTCTTGCCAAAATGAATTCCCTTGACGAGCGTAACGCCGAGCTTGATTATCAACTGAAGTATTTTGAGGAGATCAAAGATTACATGGTGAGAAAAAGCAAGGACTTTTCTGATGTCATCGCTCCTTCGGTCATTGGGGTGCCGGACCCGCTTTTGAATGGCCTGATTCAGAATTTGGTCACGCTATCTCAGGATAGAAGGAAACTTCTGGCTACCGTCAATGAAAACCATCCGGAGGTGATCAAAATTGATGTTCAGATGGAAAAGGTACAAGACGCTCTCTTTGAGAACGTCGTCAATTTGATCGAGAATACCAAAAAGCAAAAAGACGGGATACAGCGGGAAATCAAAAGCTATGACTCGGAGTTTTCAAGACTTCCTGAATCTGAATCGAGGTACTCAGACATCTTTAGAGAATTCCAACTTCGGGAAAATATTTTCACCTACCTGTTGGAGAAAAGAGTGGAAGCAGGCATTGCCCGTGCTGCGAATGTATCTGATAACGCAATTTTGGATCTGGCCAAAAGAGGAACTCTTGTATTTCCCAAGAAAACGCAAAACTACGGTTTAGCGATTGCTTTGGGCTTTTTGTTGCCTTTTGGATTCATTGTGTTGAAAGATATTTTCGATGACACCATCAAAGATCAGCGAGACCTGAAAAAGCACTTTATGATACCTCAATTGGGGGTCATCGGATACAGTACCAAAGATACCAATATGGTGGTGCTTGAGCATCCCAAAACTGCCGTTGCAGAGTCTTTCCGATCCCTGAGGTCAGCGATTACCTATTTGGCCTCTGGCAAAAACACCAAAAAAATTCTGGTTACATCTTCTGTTTCGGGCGAGGGTAAAACATTCACCTCCTTAAACTTGGCCTCGGCTATGGCTTTGGGTTCTAAAAGGACAGTAGTGGTCGGGGCTGATTTGAGAAGACCTAAACTCGCGACGTATTTCAACCATTCTGATAAAGTGGGTCTTTCGACGTATTTGATTGGAAAAGTGAGCGCAGAGGAAATAATCAAGCCTTCTCAACACGAAAACCTCTTTTTTGTGCCTTCCGGTGTGATTCCTCCCAATCCGGCAGAATTATTACAAACTCCGAGATTATTGGAGTTCCTGAAGTATCTGGAGGAGAGGTTTGATATTATAGTTTTTGATACCCCACCCATGGGTTTGGTGTCTGAGACCATCGATTTAATGCGTCTTTTTGATATCAATCTATACGTAGTACGTCAAAACTATACCGTGAAGGATCACTTGGTCATGATCAATGACTTGTTTAATAACAAGCAGGTGAAAAGTGTTTATGGGGTATTTAACGGAATTATCAACTCAGGTTACCATTATGAGGGATACAATTATGGATATGGAAATACCTACCTGTACTCTCAGAATAACAAATACATGTACAACTATTATGGGGAGGATTTGGAGACCAAAAAGAAGAAAATTAAGAAGTCTGAAAAGTTTGATCCTGTGAAATTGATTAAGAAAGCATTCAGGTTAAAGTGATTTGGCATATAATGAACTTTGCCAATAGCATTCTTTTAAGGTGAAATGAATCAGAAAAAGCCAATTCTTTGATTTCTTCGGTCTTCTAGCCCAAAGTCAGATTATAATTCGTCAACTGACAGAGTAACGTTAATCAGGTTAGACTTGAATCCCACACTTCCATTCCATTAGAATGTTGTTATTTTACTTCTTTAATTAATATTGATAAAAGTTGAAAACCGCCGCCCTGATTCCAGCTCGATACGCCTCTACCCGTCTGCCTGCCAAACTCGTTCAGGACCTTGGCGGTATTTCTGTGATACAAAGGACCTTTGTCAGTACCCTTGCAACAGGTGTTTTTGACGAAGTATGGGTGGTCACAGATCATGAGAAGATCCGTGAGCAGATTTTGGATTTGGGGGGGAAGGTTTACTTCAGTCAACGGGTCCATGAGAGTGGTTCGGACCGGATCGCGGAAGCCCTGGAAGTAGTCGATGCAGATCTGATTGTCAACGTACAGGGAGATGAGCCTTTTCAGGACCGCAAATCATTGAAAGATCTGGTTGCCGCTTTTGAGCGGCCTAAGGTCAAGATGGCGAGTTTGATGTGCCGGATTTCAGAAGATGAGGCCTACAATCCCAATGCGGTAAAAGTCGTGATCGATGAAAAAAGCAATGCCATTTATTTTTCTAGATCCCCGATTCCGTTTAACAGAGAAAGACGAGAAGATATCTTTTATTGGAAACACATTGGGGTATATGCCTATACTAGGGAAATGCTTCAGGAATACACCGCCTGGCCTAAAGGCCAACTGGAGCAGATAGAAATGCTCGAACAGCTTCGGCTAATCGAACGGGGAGTAAAAATTAAAATGGTGGAAACCACCCATCAGGCAATTGCCATTGATACCAAAGAAGATTTGGATCGGGCCAGGAACTTCCTCCGAAGTATTCTTTAGTCTTCCGTTGGAATCCTCACAAAACTTCAGTCCTTTTCCATCCTTGCTTTTCCTTTACCCGATGAGAACGTTTCTGGCAATCCTACTTTTCACCCTATGTTCATTTGAATCGGTAGAGGCCCAAGAATCCATATATCGTATTCAGGCGTTAGAAATTCATCAAATTTCGCCAAACGCATATTTGCACATTTCTTACCTGAATACGGACGATTTTGGACGGGTTGCATGCAATGGTTTGGTCGTGATCCATGCCGGAGAGGCGATTGTTCTCGATACACCGGTAGACCGGGAGGCAAGCCTTTCTTTGATTCACTGGATCGAGCAAGAAATGGGGGCTAAGGTCAAAGGAGTGATTGCCACACATTTTCATAATGACTGTCTTGGAGGATTGGAATCGTTTCATCATCGGAGTGTGCCTTCCTTTGCAAATGAGAAAACTATTCAACTGGCTAGGAAAGAAGTAATAGAAATCCCCCAAAATGGCTTCAAAGATCAAATGACTTTTCAAGTGGGCAACTTACAGGTGGAGTCAGTTTTTTTGGGAGAAGGCCATACCACTGACAATGTGGTTTGTTATGTAAAAGAGGAAAAGCTCCTGTTCGGAGGCTGTTTGGTCAAAGAAGTCGGAGCAGGAAAAGGGTTCTTAGGGGATGCTAACCTGCTGGAGTGGTCAAATACAATCCAAAGGGTGAGAGAAAAATTCCCTGAAACCGAACTGGTGATTCCCGGCCACGGCAAGTGGGGAGGCCAAGAACTTTTGGAATATACCCAAGCGCTATTTCGTTGAATCGGAGGGGAATAAATTCTTTATTTTATACGCAAAGGTTTTGTTTTTCCGCTTCTTACGTTAAGGCTTTGCTTCCCTGAGGAATTTATCGGAGAGGCCGAAATCAGGAATTCTTTGGTCGCCTGTGCTGAGCTGTCGAAGTATCCAACCCTTAAATCATAGCCGATTTGGATGAAGGTGCAAATGCGGGCAATCCTGTTAAGTTTTTTGGGGAGCATACATTTGTTTTAATGAGTATCCGCATTCTTGCACGAATCCAAAGGATTTAAAGGTTTGATGCTGGATTTTGGCAAATTCCCCCTTTCAAAGGGGGCTAGGGGGATTTAAATCCAAATAATTTCAAATTCCATAACACGTGCAGCGTTCCGAATAGTCATATTTGTTTTTTTGTATTTATTCAACAGGTTATTGGTTATCAAAAATTAGGGTCGGTCTTCCTTTTCACTAAAATGATTGATTTTGACTTCGAAAGGCTGAATTTTTAATCATAGTAAATAAACTAATAAATAAAATATATCCACTAATTTTTTAACCGCTAGTAATCGTCAATTGCCTTTTGTGTAAAAGCGAGCAAGGGCTCACAATAAAATCGGAAAATAGTTGGCCTCATTTTAAATTTAGAGAATAATATTTTTGTCTTACCTCAGCCTGAACATGAAAAAAAATTCCAGAAGAGATTTTCTTCGGTCAAGTACTGCACTTGCTTCTTTGACAACCATTTCTACCCCATGGTTTTTGAAGGACAAGGCGATCCTTCATCTCACCGTCCCCGCCGATAAGGCAACGATTTCTTTAATCCATACCGCTGGATTAAAAGGTACCATAGAAGGAGTCGGGCAAATAGGAGGCTTGAATGCGATCCAAGGATATCTTCAGTCCTGTCCCCAAAGCCCGATATTTTTGGATTCAGGTGATTTTATGAATGCTGAGCGTGATCGCTCTTTCAATCTGGATTACCTGACTGAATTGGTTAAAAGTGGTTTGATGCTCACAGCTTTAGGGGAAAGTGAAATGAATATTCCCAAGGCGGATCTCCACTATTTAATAGAGCATTCGGGGGCTAAAATCCTCGGAAATGCGCTTGAGAAGAATGGGCTTATTTTAGGTGAGACGTATTACTCCAAAGCAATTATCCAATGGGGAAAATATAAAGTGGGTGTCCTGCCAACTCGCGGAATTTCGCTTTCTGAAATCAATAGAAAGGGTCTGGAACTGAAACTGATTCACCAATGTGACCTGATACTGGGATTGGGGCCCATTCCACTTGCTGCCAGGATGGAGTCCCTCAAGTCCAAGCACCATGAAGTAAATCACTACCTCAGTGATTCTGGAAATTCTTTTCCCTTGGGTACCCAGGTAGTTCGGTCATCGAAACAATCTGAGTTTTGGATTTCAAAATCGGGTGAATTTGGACAATTTCTGGGTGTATTTCATTACACGATGAACCCAGCCTATCAAGTACATCACATTACCAATCTTTCTTTTGTCCCTGGAGATGCCAATATGGCTAAAAAAATGGCGTACCTATCCCAACCCTTCACCAATTCAAATCAAGTTGTCTAATGGAACCATTTCTATCTGAAATCTATCTTTTTGCCTTCAATTTTCCACCCAAGGGATTTGCCTTTTGTAATGGTCAATTGCTTCCGATCAATCAAAATCAGGCACTTTTTGCACTATTAGGAACAACCTATGGTGGAGATGGCCGTGTCAATTTTGCCCTTCCCAACTTGAGGGGGAGAGCACCCGCACATTTTGGTAACGGATATTCCTTGGGAGAGGCTACCGGATCCACATCAGTCACCATCAATATCCAAACTTTACCGACGCATAGTCACCAGGCTTCCAAATCGTTAAGTTCCAACTATACGCCTCAAGCCGGTCAGACAGCCTCCTCCGGTGATCCAAATGGTAAACTCTTTGCCGGAAACACGGAGTTTCCGGAAAGATTTTCCAACAAGTTTGACGAAGGGCTTGCTGACCAGACTCAGGCGGGTACCCAAAACTCTGCTTCTGTAGGAGGAAGTCAGCCTCATCAAAATATGATGCCCTACCTGGTTCTGAATTATTGTATTGCCCTTCAGGGTGTTTTTCCATCTCAAAATTAATCTGTCATGGCTGGATTAGAACCATTTGTTGCCCAGATAGCAATATTCCCATTTAATTTTCCTCCGGAAGGATGGGCTTTTTGCAATGGGCAGCTCTTACCTATATCTCAAAATACCGCACTGTTTTCCTTGCTTGGGACAACCTATGGTGGAAATGGCGAATCCAATTTTGCGCTTCCGGATTTCCAGGGAAGAGTACCCATACATCCGGGCCAAGGAGCCGGACTTAGCCTTCGGGATTTAGGTGAAGCAGGCGGCCAGGATTCTGTTTCCTTGATGGAATCCGAAATTCCGGCGCATACACATAGTGTGACGCTCAGGGTTCCTGTGGGAGGAACTGCCAATACGGACAGCCCACTAAATGCATTTCCGGCAACTTTTGCAGATGGCGCACAGGTTGACGGAAAGCCGGGGATTTTCTATGCTTCAACTACTGACCCCAACCTTACCCAAATGGGAACTGTCACTGCCGATATCAGCACATTTCCCAATGGGGGCAGTCTTCCCCATAACAATTTGCAACCCACCTTATTCCTGAATTTTTGCATTGCCCTTCAGGGTGTATTTCCACCTAGATCTTAATACCATGCCACCATACGTTGGAGAAATCAGATTATTCGCCGGAAATTTTGCCCCTGCTGGTTGGGCTTTTTGCGAAGGCCAACTTTTACCCATTTCCGAAAATGAGGTACTATTTCAACTCATAGGTACAACATTCGGAGGAGATGGTGAGTCTACATTTGCAGTTCCGGATTTAAGAGGTAGAGTGCCTATTCATATGGGTACAGGCCCTGATGGCACCACCTATCAAATCGGGGAAATGGGTGGGGTGGAAGAAGTGACCCTGACCGTCCAGCAAATTCCAAATCACGCGCATAAGCTCAAAGGGCCTGGGATGGTAGCTTTAGGTTCTGGAGCTGGTAACTCTTCCAGTCCTGCCACCCGGTATCCGGCGATGGTTCCAGGTACAAACCTATATAGTACAACCATTCGAGATGGGGTTTTTATGGAAGATCCCACGGTCTCTAACCCCTCCGCTTTTTTGAGTTCAGCCGGTGGAAGTCAACCGCACAACAACATGCAGCCCTACCTTGCGGTGCATTTTATCATCAGTCTTTTTGGAGTTTTTCCTTCGCCAACCTAATGAAGAACATTGGTATACTTCTTCCCAAATCAAGTACGCATCCCGAAATCGGGTACGATTTCTTCTTTGGGTTGAAAGGGTATTACGCAGGCAAGAACCAAACCCCCGATTTCCATACGGCAAACATCGGCTTTGGAATTGATGAGGATTTACTTTTTTCCGAAGCTGAACGCCTGTTTTTGGAGAAAAATGTAGACATACTCCTGGTGTTTGCTGAGCATCCCAAAGTGGACAAAATCTTTCCGCTTGCGACTCTTTTCAAAAAACCAATTCTGGTAGTCAACCCTGGAGCTAAATACCCCTGGAAATGGAAAACCCCGGATTATGTGGCCATTCTTTCGCTTCAGGAAATGCTTTCGGCAAAAATTGCAGCCAAACTCGCCGTCTCTCAATTGGGAATCAAAAACGGGATCAATGCGACCAACTTCTATGATGGAGGTTATGGGATAGGAGATAGTTTTTATCAAGGACAGGAGACCTCAGGCGGTCAGATCAAGTATAACTTCGTGGGCAAACATCTACCCGCTGAGTTTGACCCAAGGCCTTTGCTGGAATATTTGGATTCGAATAGTGAGCCACATTTGATCTTTTCGATCTTTACAGGCCCGGTTCTGGAACTTTTCCTTCAGGCAATCCAAACTCATCATCGTGCTCAAGTACTAGTCTGTTCTCAGATGATGCTACATGAAATTGGAAAGAAAAATCTCCGGGAGAAAACCTCCCCTATGAGGTTATTTGCTAGCTCTTCTCTGAACCCAAATTCTGAAAATGAAGCTTCAACTGCTTTAGGAAAGTATCTCCAAGAGGTTGCCAAAAGAGAAATCGGCATCTTTTCTTATTTGGGTTGGGATGCGGGTCTGGTGATCGATGAGCTTATAGCGAAACAGGACTTGGATTGGACCTTGCAAAAAGCTCAGCTGAAAAGTAATAGGTTAAATGGAAGTAGGGGAGAGCTGGTTTTTCATCCGGAGACTAGCCACTTTCTTCCTCAATTATATCGGATTCATGCCTCAGATAAAGGTCTTGAAACCGACGCTATCGAACTTCCCATTGTGGTATCCGAATGGGAAGAATTGATTGCCAACCGTACAAATCCCCCTCAAGTAGGGTGGTTTAACACTTATTTATGTTCTTAATCTTATCATGAGTAAAAATCCACCCAACTAATTTCAATCATTTTTCTGATCAATTAGCGGGCTGTTTTCTGCACTTAAATATGAAGCAACTTTACAAGAGTTTTTGGATTTGTCTCGCCCTTCTTTGGGCCGCACTCACCCCCGTATTGGGCCAGTGTATCCTTTTTCCCGGAAACCTGGTTTTTTCGGGAGTAAACTTGGACGATGATGGGGTAGATGGTACCCAAAAAAATGACCGCTTCAGTTTCGTTCTGCTTCAGGATGTGAGTGAGAATTTTGAAATCTACTTTACCGATATTGGTTGGACCTCCGCCGGTTCATTCCAGTCTTCAGCTCAAGCCTTGTCTGATGGAGCGATTAAATGGACTGCTCCAGTAGGTGGGGTAGAGGCGGGCACACAGATCACCATTGATGCAAAATATAATCTGTCTGCATCCCATGGAACGGTGTCGGGGGTTCGGGCGACACCAAACAATTCTGCCCTTTATCTGGATCTGGGAATTTCAGGTGATCAGTTATTCGCATTTACAGGAAGTTTGGCCTCCCCGACTTTTATCGCAGGGGTCAATCTGAACCAAGCCTGGACTTCACTTTTACCGGATAAGCTAACCTCTTCAGAATCAGCTATTCCTTCAGGATTATCCATTGCCAATGTTCAAAATTTAAGCTTGACCAGTTCTTTTCAAAATGGATTTACGAATGCTGTAATCACGGGAACAAGCTTCTCTGGTCTATTCTCCACCATTGTATCTTCGTTTAATTCTCCTGCTAACTGGTCTTTTGATGAGACCTATTTGCCAACTTCTATTCCAGCAGGGTTCCAGCTCCCTAAAAACCTTTCGTTTACTGTCACTCCGTTTAATTTCTTAAACGCACCTACGGGTACCAATACGATCACGTATGGGAACAATACCCAGTTTGGAGTTACAACAGTGGATATCAGAAACATTGCTACTTACCAATGGCAAATCAGTATCAACGGCGGTGTTGCCTTTAATCCTATCACGGAAGGTGGAATTTATTCAGGAGTATCGACCAATACCCTGGTGATTACCAAACCTCCTGTATCCTACACCAACTATCAGTATCGGGTTTATGCTGTGGATGCCTGTGGAAATGAAACTTTTTCCTCTGCCATTACACTGACAGTCAATCCCAAAACCTTAACTGCTAGCCTGATTGGTACAATTCAAAAGGAAAGAGACGGGAACACCAATGCAACCATCCAGAATTCAAATTTGGAACTGAACGGAGTGGTCGGTACTGATCTTGTAGCCTTGGTCAATCCGGGGACGGGAACCTATGCTTCTGCTTTACCGGGTACCAATATCCAAGTCACTGTTTCCGGCCTTTCCATTACAGGAGCGGATGTGGCCAATTATATACTAAACCCATCTACTGCTTCAGCAGCTATTGGAATTATCATGGACACCACGCCTCCTGATGGGTATACAGTGGCCATTGATCAAGACCTGATTAATGAGTCGAATCAAAGTGCGGTAAGTTTCTCGTTTGCTGATGCGGAAATCGGTTCTACGTACCAATATTCATTTACCAGTTCAGGTGGGGGTACTCCTGTGAGCGGGTCTGGAACAGTTTCATCAGCTTCCCAACAGGTTGCAGGAATTAATCTTTCAGGATTGGGACAAGGGACAATTACATTGACTTTGACACTGACTGACTCCTATTCCAATACCGGTTCTCCCGTTACCGATACGAGTATCAAGTTTATTAACTCTCCACCAACGGTCGCTAATCCCATTCCGAATCAAGATACCGATGAAGATACAGCTTTTAATTTCCAGTTTGATCTAAATACCTTCCAGGATCCGGACAATCAAGTATTGTCCTATACCGCTCAACTTTCAGGTGGCGGTCCTTTACCTGCCTGGCTTATGTTTGATCCTGCTGAAAGAACCTTCAGCGGAACCCCTGCCAATTCAGATGTGGGGACGGTTTCCATTGCGGTGACAGCAGATGATGGAAACGGGGGAACGGTAACGGATACCTTTGACCTTACGGTCATCAATACCAATGATGCTCCGACCGTTGTAAATCCCATTCTGGACCAGTTTGCCACACAAAATGCTGCGTTTAACTTTCAATTTGCCCTAGATGTATTTGCGGATATTGATTTGGGTGATGTACTGACATATACGGCCCAAATAAGTGGTGGAGGGGAATTGCCAACATGGCTGAGTTTTGATGGGGTAAACCGAAGGTTTAGTGGTACCCCAGGTCAGTCCGATGTAGGTAATTTGGATATTGATGTCATAGCGAGTGATGGAAATGGAGGTACGGTAACCGATACTTTCCGGATCACCGTGGTGGATGTCAATGATGCGCCAACGGTGCAGAATTCTATTCCTAACCAAGACGCAACAGAAGATGAGGAATTTGTTTTCCAGTTTGGCTCGGATGTTTTCTTTGATCTGGATGGTGATGATTTGAGTTATTCCGCCCAACTCTCAGGTGGAGGCTCCCTGCCTGGCTGGCTGACTTTCAATCCGGCAATTAGGACCTTCAGCGGAACTCCGACCAATTCAGATGTAGGTACGGTTTCCATTACGGTTACGGCAGATGACGGAAATGGTGGGACGGTGACGGATACCTTCGATATCACAGTGATTAATGTGAATGATGCTCCAACAGTAGCCAATCCGATTGCGGACCAATTTGCCACAGAGGATATTGCTTTCAACTTCCAGTTTGGATTGAATGTATTCAATGATATCGATGTGGGGGATATTTTGACTTATACCGCCCAATTGTCTGACGGAGGTAGTTTACCGCTATGGTTAAGCTTCGATGGGAATAATCGAAGGTTCAGCGGAACACCAGGGAATTCGGATGTGGGCAATTTGGATATTGTGGTGACGGCAAGCGATGAATTAGGGGCCTCTGTTTCTGATACTTTTACCCTAATTGTGGTAGGGGTTAATGATGCTCCGGTGGTCACAGCGCCATTTTTTATCCAGGTAACTGAAGATGTTTTGACACCACTGACCGGAATCAGTATTGAGGATGTAGATGCGGGAACAGGGGAGATCACCTTGACTTTAAGTGTAACTTCGGGCGCGCTTTCCGCTACCGCTGGCAGCGGGGTTACTGTGGGAGGCACGTCAAGTTCGCTTATCCTTTCGGGAAGCTTATCGGATCTGAATGATTTTATTTCAGCAGGTCAGGTGGGCTTTACGACAGCTTTGAACCAAACGGATCAAGTAGGGATGGAATTGGAGGTGAATGATAATGGCAATACGGGAACAGGTGGAGCCAAAACCGACAACACGACTGTGAATTTGCTGGTTCTTTCAGTAAATGATCCTCCTGTAAACGTAGTTCCCGGGCCACAAAACGTGGATCAGGGAGGAGTTTTAATTTTCAGTATAGCAAACGGTAATGCTATTTCTACCTCAGATGTGGAAACCGGAGATGATGGTCTGATTACGGTCACCCTCACAGCAATAAACGGAACGCTTACCTTGGGTGGGAATACCGGAGTGACCACCAGCCCTGGAGATGGGATTGAAGATCCTACCATTACCCTTTCAGGGACTGTATCGAATGTCAATAGTGCGATGAATGGGTTGGCGTTTCGGCCGACGGTTGGATATAACGGTAGTGCTAGCCTCACCATCACTTCCAATGATGGGGGAAAATTTGGACTGGGAGGTGTCCTGACAGACACGGACGAAATTTCGATCACTGTCAATTCAATAAATCCAATTGTAAATCGGGTTACAAGCAGTGTAGCCGACGGATTTTATAAGATAGGGGACGTTCTTATTATTGAGGTTGAATTTGATCAGGTAGTAGAGGTGAATGCTACTGGAGGATCTCCAACTTTAAAACTGGAAACAGGAGGAACAGACAGGGAAGCAGTCTATCTGGAGGGTTCTGGAACCAATACCTTAAGCTTCACCTACACCGTACAGGAAGGGGATTTTTCATCGGATTTGGACTACACTGGAATTGATGCCCTTGCATTAAATGGAGGTATTATTGAGAATGTTTCAAATGATCCTGCAGTGTTGGATTTGCCTGTTGCTGGAACTTCCAATTCTCTCTCAGGACAAAAGGATATTGGCATTGACGGAGTTGTTCCTGTAATTACTTCCGTTTCGGTTCCTTCTAATGGGATTTATGCCATCGGTCAGAATTTGGATTTTACGATCAACCTCTCTGAAGCGGTGCTTGTCAATGGTACTCCACAACTCAGCCTTACCGTGGGAGCAACGACCCGACAGGCCATTTATATAGCTGGTTCAGGTTCCACGGCTTTGGTGTTCAGGTATACTGTACAAAGCGGCGACCTTGATCTAAACGGAATTGTTGTAGGGTCTTTGTCGCTCAATGATGGAACGATTAGGGATGCAGTTGGTAATAATGCCAATTTAACCTTGAATAGCGTTGGGAGTACCAGCCAGGTTTTGGTAGACGGGGAAAGACCCTCGGTTATAACCTTCACAGTATCAGAAAATCAGTTGGCAATCGGTCAAACAGCCACGGTATCGATTACCTTCAGCGAGGCGGTCACGGGTTTGACGGCTGCCGACTTCACGGTAGCCAACGGGACATTGAGCGGATTGAGCACTGCGGACGGAGGGATTACCTGGACGGCGACGCTGACTCCGGTCAACGGCGTGGAAGATCCGATCAATATCATCCAGCTGGACAATACCGGATATGCAGATCTTGTGGGCAATTCGGGAAGCGGAGTTTCCGCATCCGATAATTACGCGGTGGACACGCAGCGTCCGGTTGTTGTGAGTTTCATGGTATCGGACACCCAGTTGGCCGCAGGGGAAACCAGCTTGGTGACCCTCACCTTTAGCGAGGCGGTCACGGGTTTGACAGTTGCCGATTTTACGGTAGCCAACGGGACATTGAGCGGATTGACCACTTCAGACGGAGGGATTACCTGGACGGTGACACTGACTCCGGACAACGGCGTGGAGGATGCGACCAATGTGATCACGCTGGATAATACAGGATACACAGATCTTGCCGGCAATTCGGGTACAGGCACCACCGATTCGAACAACTATACGGTGGATACCCAGGTACCGACTGCGATACTTTCGGTGAATGATACCCAGTTGATTCTTGGAGAGACGACTACGGTTACGGTCACCTTCAGCGAGGCGGTCACGGGTTTGACAGTTGCTGACTTCACGGTAGCCAACGGGACCCTGAGCGGATTGAGTACCGCGGACGGAGGGATTACCTGGACGGCCACCCTGACTCCGGACAACGGAGTGGAAGACCCGACCAATGTGATCACGCTGGATAACACGGGATATCAGGATGCAGCGGGGAATGCAGGCACAGGCACCACCGATTCGAACAACTATGCGGTGGACACCCAGCGTCCCACTGCTACCATCACGGTTGGCGACACGCAGCTTACGGTTGGGGAGACGACTATAGTTACGATCGCCTTCAGTGAAGCGGTGACCGGATTGAGCCTTGGAGATTTTATAGTTTCAAACGGACTTTTGGGAAGCCTGAGCACCGAGGACAACATGACCTACACGGCAATCTTGACCCCTTTGCCCAATACCGAAGATGCAACCAATGTGATCCGTTTGGATAATACCGGTTTCCGGGATTTAGCGGGTAATTCAGGTTCGGGAACTACCGAATCGAACAACTATCTGGTGGATACACAGCCTCCATTGGTAAACACCCAGAATATCACGATTCAGCTGAATGAAACGGGCAATGTCAGTATCCAGGCCAACCAGGTTGACGATAACAGTACCGACGGATTTGGAATCGCAGATCTGATGATCGACCAAACTGATTTCGACTGCAGCGACGTGGGACCGAACACCGTGACCCTGACGGTAACCGATGTGAACGGCAACACGGCCACCGGCACGGCAATCGTCACGGTTGAAGACAACACGGCTCCGGTGGTGAACACCCGAAACCTCACAATCCAGCTGGATGCGACAGGCAATGCCAGCATCACGGCAGATCAACTGAACAACGGCAGTGCGGACGCCTGCGGAATCCAGAGCATTACAGCCAGCAAGACCAGCTTCGACTGCAGCAACGTGGGACCGAGCACCGTGACCCTGACAGTAACCGATGTCAACGGCAACACGGCCACCGGTACGGCAATCGTCACGGTTGAAGATAACATCGCTCCTGTGGTGAACACGCAAAACCTCACAATCCAGCTGGATGCGACAGGCAACGCCAGTATCAATGCTGCTGATCTCAACAACGGAAGCAATGATGCCTGTGGAATCCAGAGCATCATACTGAGCAAGGCTACTTTTGATTGTTCCGATATTGGGGAAAACACCGTAACGCTGACCGTCACCGATGTGAACGGCAACACGGCCACGGGTACGGCCGTGGTGACGGTAGAGGATAGGCTAGCTCCGGTACCCACCCGGGCACAGCTCAATCCGATCACGGCGATCTGTCAGTTGACGGAGTTGGTGGCGCCAACCGCAGAGGACAACTGTGGAGGCTTGATTACAGCAACTACCGATGCCAAACTTCCAATCCGAGAAACTACAACAGTGACATGGGTCTTTGTGGATTCCCAGGGAAATCAGACCATACAGACCCAAGAGATCCGAATAGAGGATCCGGTTGCTCCGGAGATTTCAGAGGTTCCGGAGGATTTCGAGGTGATTTTGTTTGCAAACCGGCCGTATGTGTTGCCTGATTTTACCAAAATAGCAAATGCAAAAGACAATTGTACTTTGGTAAGTTTCACTCAAAATCTGGAACCCGGAAGGGTCTTCATGACTCCAGGTAAAATAGAGGTGGTCTTGACAGCGGTGGACAGCTTTGAAAATGAGACCACGGTCAGTTTCACCATTACCCTGAGTAACCGTCTGCTCATAGGCCTGACGGATCCGGCCCTGATAACCGTTCCTTGGAATACCGCTGCCAATGCGATTTCAGTTCCACAGAATATAACGGTGACGCTATCCGACGGAGAGGTGATTACGCTTCCGGTGACCTGGGATCTTGCGGGGTACAATCCGCTCCTGTCGGCTGTCTATCAGTTCATGGGGACCCTTACGCTGGGTGATATTCAAAATCCGGAAAACCTTCAGCCTAAATTGACTATTCTGGTAGCTGACAAGTTGTTGCCGACGGATATCCTTTTGTCAAATTCTGCTTTTGGAGCCAACACGGGGACCAATCTGCCGATAGGAGGGTTTACGACGGTGGATCCCCAGGACAATATCCATGTGTATGAGTTGGTATCTCCGGGATTGAATGACGGAAAGTACTTCCGGATCGTTGGAAATCAGCTGTTCTTTGACACAGAGGAGTCCTTACCTGGTAAGGTGAATTTCACCATTACGGTGAGAAGTACGGACAGGGTTGGCAATTCCATTGAGCGGACCTTTACCTTGACCAGAACCCGGATTCCGATAGAACAGATAGAAGTGTTCAACAGCTTTACGCCAAACAACGATGGGACCAACGATACCTGGGGGATTCCGGATTTGCAATTCTTCCAAGGGGGTAGAGTACAGGTGTTTGACCGGGACGGTAGAAGAGTCTTTTATACTGAAAGTCCTGCTGTCCGCTGGGATGGAAGTTTCGAAGGAAAAGAGCTTCCGACCGGTTCCTATATCTGGATTTTGGAATCGAGAGAAACCGGTGAGGTGAGAAGAGGAACGCTCACGTTGATCAGGAATTAACCAGTTGAGTCAAGAAAATTTTTACCGGGTGAGATGAGCAATTCTCACCCACTCTTAAAATCAGGAAATTGAAATGAAAAAATACAGCTACCTATTCCTCCTTTTTCTGCTGACAGTAAGTACGGCATCCTATTCCCAATCCCGAAAGTTTGTCAGCCAGTTTTCCCACTTTCAGGGCTACTTCAACCCGGCTTTGACAGGCTATGAAGGAAGTGTGGTCCGGGGTTTTGTCCGCAATCAATGGGGCGGGATAGAGGGGGCACCGAAGACCTACTTTCTATCCGCGGACATTGACTTTGGCGAACTGGCAGGGGAGGAGGATCCGGCCCTGTTGGGCAAGAATGCACTTTCGGTGAACCTGCTGCAGGATAATTTTGGTGCTTTCCGTGAAAATGAGCTGATGGTAAACTATGCCGCACGGGTCAGAATCAGTCAATCCCATAATCTTCGCCTGGGTACGGGAGTGAGCTATCAGAGCATCCGGTTGGACGGAAATGCGCTGACTACAGAGGAGGCCAACGATCCGACGATAGGACAGTACCTGGGGACATTCAGCAATCTGAATGTTATCGACTTCAACATCGGGATGGCCTTGACGCATGCCAACTACTATTTGTCCTACGGGATCCACCGGGCCAACGGAGGTAAATTTCAGCGAGGGGATGAGTTTATGGAGGGCTATCCGGCAGAGCACATGGTGCAGGCGGGTTTCCGTCAGGCGGTGAGTGAAAATCTTGCTTTCACAGGCAATGCATTTTACCGAACACGAAAAAACCTGCCCGACATAATGGAACTGAACCTGAAGCTGCTGATGATGGATCGGTTTTGGATAGGGTTGGGCCATCGGTTCGACTATGCAACAAATGTTCAGGCCGGAATTCTGACAGGCAAACTAAGAATTGGCTATGTGTATGAATTTCCGATGGTGGGTTCCTACCTGCTTCCGGGAGGGATCCATGAGTTTACGGTCGCGCTGAACCTGTTCCGCTTCAATGAAAGACAGAACAAAGATGAGGTGATTATGTGGTAAGGGGAGAAGAAAGAGCCGAGAGATAAGAGGCTAGACTTAAAAATAAGACTTACACACTCTCCCCTAAGACCATTTTTAGGAAAAAATTAGATATGCTGGGGAGAAAAATTTGGTAAGTATTTCATTTAGAACTGATTGTATTTTTGGATTTGACTAAGAAATTGGAAGTTAGTACCCAAACTTGTCTAGCTCATTCCTAGGTAAGGGTAATGAAGGTTTAAATTAATTCCAGAACATGCCGCCCAAAGTGGTCGACAGGGTTATTCTCACAGCGAATCTGAAAAACTCAGTCCACACAAACATGTGACTTCACCCCCTTTTTTCAAGGGCTACTTTAGTGTCGGGAGATTTAAAAACTCTTTAACCTGGATGATGCATTAGATTTCGTAGCTGCCTTTCCCGATAGCGTGGCGTATCGGGAGGAGCTCAAAATGCAAGAAAATCAGTCACTTTGGATCCCGATAATTATCTGGAGAAAAGTGAAGTGAAACGACTGATTTTGTCCGCCGCGGCCGATAAGCTCGATGTGGATTTTCTAATGCATATTTCAGGTTTAAACTATATGATAAGGGTATTTTTACGATTTCTGCATTTCTCCGGACCTTCACTTTTTCATAGCAGGCCAGATATTATTTCCTCATGGGATAAGAAGATGCAAAAGGCTTATCCTTGTTTCTCTGGGGAGTAAAAAATGACTCTTCCGGGTTTCAATACTCATTTCTCCCAAATCATAGGACTGGGACAAAAAGGAACAAAATTCTTTGAAAGATTGGAAAAATCGAGCAATCTGAATTTCACCCATTTATGTGGTTTCAGACACCTGCTTATCTTCTGAAATTTGTCAAATAAAAAAATCAATCTAGAAGGATCGGCATGCTTGAGATATTTCCCGAGAAGGTTGAAAACAAGAATCCTTCGATAGCCGGTAATGAGCAGGTCAAAGTTTCGGTCATCACATCTACCTTCAGGTAGGAAGGCTTCCGATCCAATAATCAAAGCCGGTTAGGCTGGTGGTGCTAGGGGTCAATCTAAAAATTCAATCATGCCACACATAGGTTATAAACCAAAAATTATAAATCTCCGGAAAAGTGTTCAAGCCAAAGACAGTAACAGCGTCATATTTTTATAAAGACCTGAATCGAGACTTAAAACTAATTCTAAAGTAAATAATACGAATGAATCTTGAACATGTAGCACTTTGGACAGAAAATCTAGAAACCTTGAAAGACTATTATAGCCGGTATTTTCAAGGCAAGGCCAATACCCTATATATCAATCCCAAAACCGGGTTTAAAAGCTACTTTATCTCTTTTCAATCTGGAGCGAGGCTGGAAATTATGCAAATGCCGGGAATACCGGACAATCAAAATGACAGGAAACAAAAACAACATCTTGGATTGATCCATCTTGCCTTCGGGGCAGCGTCTAAAAAGGATGTGGATGCAAAAGCTTTAGAACTTCTGGAGTCAGGTTTTGAAATTTTAAAGGGTCCCCGAATCACTGGAGACAACTACTATGAATTCGAAACCTTAGACCCTGACGGCAATAGGATTGAGGTGACTTTCAGATTATAGTCCCATGCGATACCCTGATTCATTTTTCTAGTACATTATCTAACTGTAATAAATACCATGAACACAAAATTCTTTATCATCATAGTTTTCTGCCTAGTTTTTACTAAAGGAAAAAGTATGGCTCAAATGCCAGATTCGGTCAAAACATACATCGACAGTGCTCTGTATATCATGGAATCCAAATCCATTTATGCTAAAAATTTAGACTGGAATAAAATCAGGGATTCTACTTATCAATTGGGGAAAAAAGCCAGTAACATTCAGGAATCTTTTATTGCTATAAAATATGCCTTTGAACAATTGAATGATTCTCATGGCATGTTGGCCAGCAAAAGTGATTACCATCGGGTACCTTTATCGATTAATTTCAGCGAAGTATTAAGTCCTGGAATTAAATCAGAGTTTTTGAAAGGAAATAGATTTGTTCATCAATTTTTGCCGGGAAATATAGCCTATCTCCGCGTACCGACCATGCCAATCACAGAACAGGAGGATATAGATGATTTAGGCAATAAGTTGAGAAACCTGCTATGTGAACTTTTAGCTGAAAATCCCTCAGGATTGATTTTGGATCTGAGGATGAATTCAGGAGGAAATTCCGCTCCCATGCTATCCGGTTTGGGTCCTATTTTTCATCAAGAAGTAATAGGATATAGCGTAGACAAGGACGGCAATCTGCTTAATGAGATCAAGCTCCAAGATGGTGTGGTAATCGGTGAAAATGGAGAGAAAATGGTCAACATTCAAAATTCATGTATGGCAAGTCCTGAAATGCCAATAGCTGTTTTGATTGGTCCATCCACAGCTAGTTCAGGAGAAATCTTAGCATACTTGCTCCATGCTCAGCCCAATGTATCGGCATTTGGAGAGCCTAGCCTTGGTTTTTGCAATGCCACCCAAGGATTCTTTTTTATGGATCAAAAGGGATATCTGCTCCTGACTGTCCAAATGATTGCAGATGCCAATCAGTCAGTCAATTTTGGTATGAAGGTTATTCCCGATGTCTATATCAAAAGTGATGATAATTATGAAAACCTATTGGAGGATGTGACTGTCCTTCCTGCCATTGATTGGATAAAGGGAAGCAAATCAGCTCATTTTTGAAGTGATACCATGCATCATAGTGCGTGTAAAGCAATCTAAAACCCGATCTACCCAAATGCATCAGCTTTTGGGGAATTGTAAGATTTAGATTTATCCCATTTTAGGCTTTAAACCTTCAATTTTTCTGACCACCCTCAATGATCAATATGCTCTTAAAGGTTTTGAATTGGATGTAATTGATTACCTTATGAAACTCTTCTCTTTTGAGGGGTTTTACAAAGGCCTTTCATAAAACTATCAAGCTGGTGAATTGGAACCTGTACTGTCAGAAGACCCCTTTTAGAAAGTTCATGGAATAATGGTTTTTAAATTTCCATTAAATCTCTTTCTTTAAAAGTCATTAGTAAATCCAAAAACCCATTGAATACTTTTTCACTTTCCAGACTTTCTGGTGATGAGCAGCTTTGGAATGGGCTCATCCTTGGTGATCGCGATTCCTTAGGCGCGATCTACCATAAGTATGTGCAGGATTTATTCAGGTTTGGCTGTTCCTTAGTTCATGACGAGGATTTGGTCAGAGATGCCATCCAGGAAGTATTTGTTGATCTCTGGAAATATCATTTGACACTTCAGCCTACGGACAAGGTCAAGGTCTATTTATTCAAATGCCTGTCAAATCGAATTCAAAAAGAATCCCAATCCGGGCAAAAGCGAAAGGCAAAACTTGAAAAGTATATGCTGGATGAAGAGGTAATAGTCGAAAGCATCGAAACTAGTCTTATCACGGCCAGTCAGAATAGATCTCTTCAAACTCGTCTTCGAAAGGCATTGGAATACCTGCCTCTAAGGCAAAAAGAGGTAATCAACTGCCTGTTTTTTGAAAATTTCTCCTACGAGGAAACTGCCAAGATCATGAATATTAACCTTAGGTCTGTGTACACCTTGGCTTGGAAAGCCATCTCCAGTCTAAAAGAATCCGTAGGGTTCAGGATTTTTCTGCTGTTTGCAGTGGGATTATTTAGCTAAAAAGGGCTGGTGTGGGGCTCAATAAGCAGCAGGGACACAGAAAGAAATGATTCTGTTTAAGAAAAAATCGGTTCCAATCCATTCTTTGCAAAACTTATGAGACTGCTCAGGTCACCGGGTGCGAAGTCTATGACCTCACTTTTTATAGAAATCCTTTAAGTTATGATTTTTCCTCACGCTGTGTCAGTGGTGGTTTTTTGAAGTTGTATTTAAGATCAGGACGGGAATTGATGGACCAATAAAGATTGATATACGCTACAATCTTTGCTACCTTTGTCTTTCTAAAGGCAAACATCCAAAGGCCTTGGTTAGTGTTTTAGTCATGTTGCACATCAGGAAATCGAAAATCATCTTCCCCATTTGATAAGCACCCGCGGGTGTGCTTGATTTCCTGTAGTCTTTTCGCAAACCATACTTCTAAACCTTCTTTCTTACCGGGGTGATTACTCGCGGCGAATAGACTTTTCCCGATACAGGAACTGCGTACGGTATTCCATTCTACAGTCCTTAAATGAATTTTACCATGGCAAAAGGAAAAGATTTAAAACCCTCAACGGTTGATTTAAAAGCCCGAAAACAGGAGAAAATCCTAAAAAAGCTGGAAGAAAAGAAAAATAAAAAACGTCGTTAATCAACAATAGCGAATCGAGAACCTATAGGGCCAATTTTCTTGGTCAATTGGCAAATTGAGCCAACCTAAAAGCCACCTGATTTCGATTGGGTGGCTTTTTATTTTGAGCAAGAGAAGTTTTTACAGTGATCCAATCCAAGGATCACTTTTGGGGGAAATTCCAAATTGGATTGCTTTGGATCTCTCTCATCCTTTAGCAGGAAGAATTCCTAACCGGATGAAAAAGCAAAAACGACCAATAGTTTTGTCAGTTTTTTCAGAATAAATCTGAATAAAATTGAGTTTAATAGATGTTTTATTTTGTTTTCTTGATCAGCTGAAAAAAAATCTAAAACTGAAGGATAACTTTTTTCATTGTGGGACTTATGTGGATGAATACCTTCTCCTATGAGCAAATCGGAATATTCTACAGAAGATTTTGTCCTGGATCCTGACTTCAGAAAATGGGTTCTGGAAAACCATCCAGAAAGTAAAATCTATTGGGAGGATTTTCTTAACCAATATCCTGAAAAGGTGAAGGAGATTTTTCAGGCAAGGGAGATCCTGGTGCACCTGTCCCGCGAGAAAAAGGAGCTGTCCCAAGACCAGGTCGAGTCTCTTTTTGCCAACATTTCCAGAGAAATAGCACTTCTTCAAAAAGCCGAAGTTGCTGAATCTTCCAAAGTCGTTTCTCTGGATAGCTGGGCTACTATCCAGCGATATAATCTTGAAAAGGAACGTATGCGACGCAGGAGAAATAGAATCCGATGGGCCGCATCACTCGCTCTGATCTTGGGATTTAGTACAATTTTTTATTGGTTCAAAGGAGAGTCCGTCAACTCCAGTCCGGAGTTGGTTGCAGAATCGGTTACATTTGAAGCTCCTGCGGGAGTAAAGTCCTCGATCAGTTTGGAAGATGGCTCTAAGGTGCATCTCAATTCGGGTTCAAGAATCACCTATCCCAAAAATTTCTCTGAAGATAAAAGGTTGATCCGATTGGAGGGAGAGGCATTTTTCGAGGTAGCCAAGGATCCAAACCGACCGTTTATGGTCAACTCTGGGCATTTGACTACCACCGCTCTTGGTACCTCTTTTAATATCAAAGCCTATCCCAATCAATTTGTAGCAGTCTCACTGGTCACCGGAAAAGTGAGGGTAGAAGATCAAAATAATCAGGCCAATCAGGCATTGCTTTCTCCGGGGGAGGGGATTCAGGCAGATTTGGAAAAGCACCTTTGGAAACAATCCAAATTTGATTTGGAAGAAATCCTTGCTTGGATGAACAAAACCCTGGTTTTTAAAAATACCCCTCTCAAAGAAGCCATCCTGCAAATGGAAAACTGGTATGGTGTCAAGGTTCAGGTAGCAGGAGAAATCCCAAAAGATCTGAGCGTATCTGGCAAATTTAAAGATGAAACCCTTCAGAATATCCTGGAGGGATTGAGTTTTAGTGCAAGGTTTTCCTACAAAATCCAGGGAAAACAAGTCCAATTAACCTTTAAACCCTAACCCAAAAAGCCTATGAAACATCCAGCGATCCAAAAGTGAAAAGCCGGGAATGAATCAACATCCCCGGCCAGTGCATGTGAAGTCCTGTCTGCGAAACATCCTTCACAAGCCGTCTAAACCCATTCTTTAAGTTTAAACACCAAGTAAAGTTATGAAAAAAGTCATACTGTTACATGTATTGGCTATGTCCAAGAGAATACTGCAAGTTTTTCTGATACAGTGCCTTTCGATGAGTGTCTTGCTCGCCTCCAGCGGCAATGCACAGGTGAAAACCATCGATCAGGTCAAACTGAAGCTTAACCTCAACAATGCACGCCTATTGGATGCATTTTCCAGGATTGAGCATGCCACCGGTTTCAACTTTGTGTACACCAACAAAGAGTTGAAAGATATACCCCAAATTAATCTTGATGCGGATTCCAATCTCTATGATGCTTTGGTAGAAATGTCCAGGCAAACGGGTCTCAACTTCAAGCAAATCAACCAGAATATCCATGTTCGGAAAATACCCGCAACTGATCAGGAAATACCCGTAAGCATCATGGAGCAAATCCCGGTGACCCTTACAGGCACGGTGCTGGACGAGTCCAATGCACCGCTTCCCGGCGCTTCTGTGATCGAGAAAGGGACCACCAACGGAACAATTACTGACATGGACGGGAAGTTTTCCCTGAATGTGGCAGGACCGGAATCGGTGGTGATCATTTCCTTTATTGGTTACCTCAGTCAGGAAATTACGGTAGGCCAACAGTCTCAGCTTAATATTTCACTTAAACCTGATACCAAATCACTGGATGAAGTGGTGGTCATTGGCTATGGTACCCAAAAACGAAGGGAGATTACTTCCTCAGTAGCCAAGGTGGACCAGGAAAGCTTTAACTCAGGTGGGGTAAGGTCTCCTTTGGACCTGATTCAGGGTAAAGTTGCCGGATTGAGCATTACCCGTACGGAGGGAAACAATCCTAATTCCGGAGCAGCAATCCAATTGAGAGGGGTGACGTCTCTTACTGGAAATCTCAGCCCTTTGATCGTTATAGACGGTATTCCGGGAGGCTCCCTTGATCTTCTTCAGCAGGATGATATCGCATCCTTTGAAGTGTTGAAAGATGGTTCTGCTGCTGCCATCTACGGTACTCGGGGGAATAACGGGGTCATCCTGATCACAACTAAAAAAGGAAAGGCGGGAGACCCAAGATTTGAATACTCCAACTACATTCAAAGAGATGTAGTGGACCGGAAACCGGATTTTCTGTCCGCAGAGGAATACAGGGATCTTATCCGTCAAGGTCTTATTGGGGAAGGAAATGACCTTGGAGCATCCACAGATCTGTATGACGAATTATTAAACAGAAAAAACTTTTCCCAATATCACAATTTCGCGGCATCAGGAGGCTCTCTCAATTCCAATTATAGAGCATCTTTTTATTTCAACGATGCGGAAGGGATTGCAAAAGAAAATGGAAGGAGACAGTTTGGAGGCAGGGTAAATTTGAACCAGACCGGTTTAAATGGAAGACTGCAAATGCAATCTAATTTGGCTACCAACTTCAATCTTGCCAACCTCTTGGGCGGCGGTGGAGGTGATTTCGAACAAGCCATTCAACGTAATCCAACCGCTCCGATCAGAACTCCAGATGGGAGGTTTGTTGAAACAGAAGCATTTAACAATTACAATCCGCTTTCCCGCTTGGCAAACCGGGTCAATGAGCGGAATCAAGCTACTTTTTCAGGAGACACCCGCTTGACATTGGAAATCATTGAAGGACTCACTGTCAGTGCATTTGGTGCACATGTTCGAAATATGTTCAATGACCGACAGTATAGATCACTGAATGACTTCGAGCAGCGGCCAAATTCTCAGTTTCAGGGAACTGGCTATGCCCGAAAATACAATGAAGTGACTTGGACCAATGTGTTTGAGTCGACTGCCAATTACAAGCGTAATTTTGGAAGTCATAGCTTGGATTTTATCGGAGGCTATTCGTATCAGTACAGTGCTTTTGAGAATTTCGCGGTAAATAACAGTGGATTTACTACTGATGGTTTTCTGGATTGGAATTTGGGAGCAGGCAGTGCGATCAATAATACCCGACTTCCCCGTCCTGGAATGTCCAGTTTCAAAGAAGACAATACCTTGATTGCTCTTTTCGGGAGAGTCAGCTACTCCTTTAATGAACGCTTTTTTGGCCAGGTTACTTTGCGGAGAGAGGGATCTTCCAAATTTGGAGCAAATAATAAATGGGGCAATTTCCCTGCGTTTTCCGCAGGTTGGGATCTTTCCAAAGAGCAATTTCTCTCCAATCTGAAAGAGATAAATAACCTGAAGGTTCGGGTTGGATACGGAATCACAGGGAATCAGGGAATTCCCAACTACCAATCCTTGGTCACGCTCAGTACCGGAGGAGTCTATCCACAGGAAGGGGTGTTTTATCAGACTTACGGTCCTTCCCGTAACCCAAATCCAAACTTGAGATGGGAGAAAAAACAGGAGTGGAACTTTGGTTTGGACTTTGGATTGTTTGAAAATCGGGTTTCCGGTGCTTTGGATATTTACCAGAGAAACACCGTGGATTTGTTGAACAATTATACTGCGCAACAACCACCTTTTGTGCGTAGCTCTATCTATACCAATGTGGGAAGTATCCAAAACAGAGGGGTGGAGCTTTATGTCAATGCCATTTTGGTCCAAAAGGATAATTTCCGATACAGCATTGACTTTGCGGGAAACTCCCAGTTCAATAAGTTGAGCACGCTTTCCAATGAATTTTATTCTGCTGACTTCTTGGAATATGGATTCCTCCCTTCTCCGGGCAACTTGGGTGCAGCAATCCGTATTGAAGAAGGTGGCCAAGTAGGTAATTTCTTCGGCAAGCGTTTCGCCGGATTTGACGAGGATGGAAAATGGCTCTTTTTCAAAGCGGATGGTACCGCTGTTCCTGCCAGTCAGATTGCTCCGGGTGACCTAGCCGTGATCGGAAATGGGGTGCCTAAATTCATGGCCTCTCTATCCCATAACTTCAGTTACAAAAACTGGGACCTTACCGTCTTTTTCAGAGGGAAGTTTGCCTATGATATTCTCAATACTCAGGATCTCTATTTTGGCAACAAAGCTTGGTTGCCTAATAACCTGTTGAGAAGCGCAATAGAGAAAAATGCCGACCTCAATGACAATCCCCAATTCTCTGACTACTACCTTGAAAACGGAAGCTTCGTCAAGCTGGACAACGTCACCCTTGGGTATAATTTCAACCTAAAAGGGAAAGCAGTGAAAAATTTCCGGGTGTATGCTACCGGAAGAAACTTACTCACTTTCACCAGCTATTCAGGACTTGATCCTGAACTCCAGGACACAGGATTTACTACAGGGATCGATAACCGAGGATTCTATCCTCGAACCAATTCCTATACCCTCGGATTGAACATTACTTTCTAAAGGACGATGAAGATGAAAATTTTAAGAAAATCATATAAAGTATTAGTCGCTACCGCGGTTTTGGGATTCTCGGGTTGCATGGACCTGTCCGAAACCTTCTACAGCCAATTATCAAAAGACAACTTCTACAACAATCGGGTGGAAGTTATGCAAGGAGTGCTCCGGCCTTTCACCCACATGCAGGCTTGGCTGGCGCCCACTGGTCAGAATGGATATTACTACCATAGTGAAATGGCAGCGGACCAAGTGGCCTGGCCTCAAAAGGGCCGGCACGGATTTGATGGCGGTGACCATATCAGATTGCATTACCACACCTGGACTCCTGATGAACCCAGGATGAGAAGTGCCTGGTCACTTATGTGGGAAGGGGTAGGCTACGTCAATGCGATTTTAGGTGATTTGGAAACGCTGGATATTGCAAGGGCAGGGCTTACCGAACAGGAAAGACAAAAATTGATTGCCGAGGTGAAGGTAATGCGTGCCTATCATTATATGCGGATCATGGATATGTGGGGTAATGTGCCCATCATCACCAAAGTTGGTGAACCTTTGAATCCGCCGACTGCTCCCAGAGCAGAAGTATTTCAATTTGTCATGAATGAATTGGAAGAGAATGTAGAAATGCTTGAACCCCTATCCCAAGCCTTGGTAGGTCGGGTTTCCAAAGCTGCTGGCTATGCCATGCTTTCAGAACTATACCTCAATGCGGAAAAATGGTCCGGTACTCCGATGTGGGATAAGTGTATTCAATACTCGGATAAGGTAATCAATGGAGAGGGGGGATCACTTTCCGGAGCCATGCGGCTGGATCCGGATATACTCGGTCCTTTCAAAAACAACAATCATCTTTCCCCGGAAAACATCTTCCAGTTTGCATTTAGTAGAGAAGGCGGATTTACCTTCAACTGGTCAGGGTTCTATTTCGGCTATGGGAATATGTCCCAAGCTTTGAATGTTACCTATAGTGGTTGGAATGCGTTTGTCGTTATTCCCACAGCTTTTGATGCCTTCCAAGAAAAGGACTTGAGAAAGAAAGAATGGTTCCTTTTTGGACCACAGTATTTCTTCAACACTCAAAATCCAATCTTAGGAACAGAAGAGTACGACGGTAAACCCTTAGTCTATGTCAATTCAATCCGAAGAAACAGTGAGGGGCAAACCGGAGAAGGTTCCATGACAGCCGGAGAAGAGAATAGTGGAGCTCGATTTCATAAGTATCGCTCGGGTACCTTAAATGATCCGATGTACTGGGAAAATGATTACATCATTTATCGATTGACAGAGATTTATTTCAATAAGGCTGAGGCCATTATGCGGCAGAATGGGGGAGTTGCCAATCAGGAGGCAGTTGATCTGATCAACGCCTCACGGAAGCGGGCATTTTCGGAAGCTGACTGGGCATCGGCTGCCTACACGACCTCTAGCTTGACGCTAGACGAATTGTTGGCGGAGCGTGGTCGGGAATTTATTTTTGAGGGAAAAAGACGGACGGACCTGATCCGTTTCGGGAAGTTTACCACAGGTGACTGGTGGGATCATAGACCTACCAATAATCCTAATCTGGAATTGTTTCCCATCCCTCAGATTCAAATCACCTCCAATCCAAACCTGCAACAAAACCCGGGTTATTAATTTCATTGAAGTCTCTGGCCTGCAAAGCCAGACCAGAGACTTTTACTTTTCAACTAGAGTATAGAAATTGTCACTTTCAACCCTATTCTCCAAAACAAAAAAGAATAGTAACCATGAAAGTTGTATTGTGCTCGTTTTCAGCGACCTAAGTATGCTGATCTAAGCGGTATAAAATGCCCTAATTCCAGATTTAATTCTGAAATCTCAAATTCACATCACTCAAACCTAAAATCATCAATATCTAATCAAACCCTTATGAATTTCAATCCCGGAAAGATTGGCTTTGGGCTCGCCCTCATAGTCGGGGTCACGCAGTCATCGTGGGCTCAAACCACCGTTAGGCTTTCGGACTTTAAAGACCCTTCCAAAAGCTGGAAAGAAGTTGGTCAAGTTTGGGCTGATCCATCCTTGCCAAACTCCCTGTTTACCGATGGCCAAGGTTCTGTCTTGGTCAATCTCCCCGACAAAAAAAATCCAGGTAAAGACCTTGTTAGCACTGAATCTTACGGAGATCTTGAGCTGAAACTCGAGTACATGATGGCTCAGGGCTCCAACTCGGGCCTATACCTGCAAGGTCAATATGAAATCCAGCTCCTGGATAGCTGGACCAAAATTTCACCCAAAGCAGGAGATAATGGGGGGATCTACGAACGATGGGATGAAGCACGCCCTGATGGCCAAAAAGGATACGAAGGATATGCTCCCCGTCAAAACGCCAGCAAAGCACCGGGACTTTGGCAAATCCTCGAAGTGGGTTTTCAGGCGCCTAAGTTTTCTGCTTCCGGAGAAAAGATCCAAAATGCCCGCATACGTTTTGTTCGTCTAAATGGTGTAACCGTACAGGAAGACATCGAACTTCAGGGACCTACTCGTGGATCTCTTCGTTCAGTTGAAGTAGCACGAGGTCCTATCCGTATCCAAGGGGATCATGGGCCGATTGCCATTAAATCTCTTGAAATCAAGCCCATGGATACTCAGGCTCCATCCTTGGCCAACCTGACGATGGAAGTGTATTCCGGATCGTTCGCCGACTTAAATGAACTTGCCGGAAAGACTCCGGTAAATAAAAAGTCACTCCACTCATTGAATGAGCTGTCAACCGGAGTTACGGGGACTTCGCTCACCAAGGTACAAGGCACCATTCAAATAGTTCAGGCTGGGAATTATACCCTGGACATGGCGGTACCCAATGGATTGGGCGCAATTTCAATTGGAAGTGAATCTGCTTCTTCCTTAAGTTCCGGAAGAATCCGGGTTGAGAAAAATCTTTCTGCAGGTTCGCATCCGATCACTTTTTTTGTTTCCAAACCAAGAGATTGGACGACTCAGGGCTTTTCTCTCCAAATCCAGGAAAACGGACTCTGGCCTGTTCAACTCAGTCAGCCTGCCGGAAATACCCAGACGGATTCCGATCCAATTTGGGTTGATACGGATCAAACTCCGGTTCTTCGCTCCTTCATTGAGATGCCGGATAGAGGTAAAATCTCCCATGCGGTTTCGGTTTCTTCAAAGGCAGGCATTCATTTTTCGTATGACTTGAGTACCGGAAGGCTAATCCGGGTGTGGAGAGGCTTGTTTCTTGATGCCACCCCGATGTGGAACAATCGTGGAAATGGGGTCTCCAGGCCTTTGGGTAATTTGACCTATCTCAATTCCAGTTCCAAATCCGACCCCATCACAGGAACTGATTCTTTTACTCCCAAAGGATATCAAATCATCGGAGATGGACAGGTTCGCTTCTTGGCTACTACTGCGACTGGAGAATTGACCGACCAAGTGCAGTTGCTGGCTGATGGCAAAGGGTTAACCAGAACCTTGAAAAGGACCGGAGGTTCTTCTATTGAAGTCCCTGTCTTGGAAGGTAAGTCGATCAAGCAGATCCGGGAAAATTTCTATTGGATCGAGGACGCAGGACTTTACCTCCAAGTCGGAGATAAATCCGTCAAACCCACGCTTAACTCCCAAGGTCAAGTGGTTTTGCCATTTTCTTCGGAGTTGACTTATACGCTCTTGTTTTAAACCGAATAGCTCATCATGTTGACATATAAATCACTAATTAAAAAAGGAGCTTTACTGGCCGTGACTGCAGGACTCATTTTTTCTGCATCAGCTCAGGAATCTCCCAAGGAGGAGGACTTCTTCAAAATAGCCAAAGTACCTGCGCCGGAAGGGACGTTGTTGGAAGTGGGAGGCTTAACCATGCTACCCAATGGATCGCTAGGTGTGGCCACTCGTCGGGGAGATGTGTTTGTGGTGGAAAATCCCACAGCCTCCAGACCCTATTTCCGAAAGTTCGCATCGGGCCTGCACGAGATCCTGGGATTGCATTATGAAGAAGGCAGCTTTTATGCCGTGCAGCGGGGAGAACTTACCCGACTTAGAGACATGGATAGTGACGGAAAGGCTGATTGGTACGAGACTGTTGCTGCATGGCCGCTTTCTGCCCATTATCACGAATATAGCTTTGGCCCAAAACTCGCTCCGGATAATACCTTCATCGTCACTACCAACGTGGCCTTTGGAGATCAGGAATGGTGGAGAGGAGAAAGCCGGGTTCCTTACCGAGGTTGGACCCTAAAAATCCATCGGGATGGAAAGATTGAGCCATTCGCTACCGGGATGCGCTCTCCAGCCGGTCCGGGCATACTGAACGGAGAGGTGTTTTATACCGAAAATCAAGGCGACTATATGGCTTCAGGTGGGCTTTGGCACTTGGAGAAAGGAGACTTTTCCGGACATCCGGCAGGGTTGGCCTGGTCTCAAACCCCAGGATCTCCCATTACGATGACTACCGAGCAATTCAATGCAGTGGTAGATCCAATGAAAATAAAAGATGAAAATGGGCGCTTCATCAAGCCTGAAAATGTTCAGGATGACAACTTCATAACCCTTTATGAGGCTAAAAAATCGCTGCCTGCTATCAAGCTTCCAGCGGTATGGTTGCCCCATGGTATCCATGGAATCTCGAATTCGGAACCCTTGGTAATTCCTGAGAACTATTGGGGGCCATTTGCAGGTCAGATTCTCATCGGAGATCAGGGCCAAAGCAAAATCATGCGGGTAATGCTCGAAAAAGTCAACGAGGTCTATCAGGGAGCATCGATTGACTTCCGATCCGGATTTCAGTCGGGGGTTCTTCGAATGGCTTTTGCGGCAGATCAGTCCTTGTTTGTCGGGGAGACCAACCGGGGCTGGGGCTCTGCGGGTGATGCCAATGAGGGTTTGCAGCGTTTGGTTTGGAATCGACAGATTCCTTTTGAAATCCGCAATGTGAAAGCCATGCCGGATGGATTTGAATTTGAATTTACCCATCCCGTGGACAAGAAGTCTGCCTCAGATCCGGAGAGTTATTTGGTCAACAGTTTTACCTACAAATACTTCCCGGTATATGGTTCTCCTCCGGTGAAAAACCAAAATCATGAGATCAAGGGAATCGAAGTTTCCGAGGATGGGCTTAAGGTCAGGATTGCACTGGATCAAGTTCATCAATATCATGTACATCGCCTGAGTCTGATTGGTGTAAGAGAGGCTGGTACCTACCATGAATTGGTCCATACGGATGCTTATTACACCCTGAATGAGATTCCTTCGGGAACTAAAATGGCCATCAAAGCTCCTGAACCTAAGACAGTGGTAACTTCTGAAACGAAGACAGCTACCGGTGCTACCAAGCCTTTAGCGGCTCAGCCTAAGCCAGCAGCTAAACCAGCTACTGCAATTCCGAGTGAGACAGAGATCAAAGCGCTGTTGGCTAAAAACACCTGTACGGCTTGCCATGCACCGGACAAAAAGCAGGTGGGACCGGGTTTTAATGAGATAGCGAAGCGAGGCTATACTGCTGAGAAAATGGTGGAATTGATCTACAATCCTAAACCGGAAAACTGGCCGGATTACGCCACACCCATGCCTCCAATGCCACAAGTGCCTAAGGAAGAAGCACTCAAAATTGCCCGTTGGATTAACTCCCTTAAGTAATCAAGTTTCGAAAATTTCATATAGATAGGTCGATTAATCTGAAATCATTGCTATTCGCTGGTTTCTAAAGGTGTAAACCAATGAGCTTCTGGCTCATTGGTTTATTTATTTCAAGGCCAATCACCCCATTTAAAACAGGGGGAAAAAGTAGCTGTTGAGATTAGTGGTGGCAATATTCTTCTTAGTTTCCTGATTATCGAGCATCAAACACCTTGTTGGTTGATCCTATGAAACAACCATTGGATTAACCTGGTATCCATTGTGTTTACATTTTTTTACAGTTGATAATTTCAGTTTTTTCTTCTCTTTGAATTGTTTTAATTTTCCTCTGTTTTTTTATATGGGTGTTATTTCATCGTCACTAGTTAAAATGGGAAATCCGAATTTTGAAATTTTTGTACCGGATTTTATTAAAAACTCATCGGTCTATTTTGCGATTGTCACAGATTTGGAAGGGGTCTACCAATACGTCAACAGGCGTTTTCAGGCACGATTTGGATTTTTGGGAACCGATTTATTAGGTCAGTCATTTATGGTAGGTATTCATCCTGATGATCACCTGATTTGTCTGGAAACTGTCCAGTCATGTCTTGCTCATCCGGGTAAGGTTATTCCAGTATTGTTGAGGAAACCGGTAAAGGACCAAAAAGAACATGCCTGGTCTCAATGGGAGTTTTCGACACTGCTTGATGAAAATCAGGTTCCTTTTGGGATGTTTTGTGTTGGTCATGACATCACGGATGCAGAAAAAGCCACCCGAAATGCCCAGGAATTGGCGAAAAGAGTGGAAACTATTTTGGAAGAAATTTCAGACGGCTTTTTGCACCTTGGGGTCAGCCTGGAGATTCGGAGAATCAATTCCAAATTTGAAGATCTTTTTGAATTGGATCGAAATGATATCCTTGGAAAATCTGCTCAAGAATTAGGAGATAAAGTTTTCAATAAAAATCTTTTGCGAAAGCTTTCCACTATTCTTTTGGAAAATCAAATGGCTGTGATTGAGGAATTTTTAGGATTTTCCAAAAAATGGGTTTTGATCACCGTATATCCATCCAATGCCGGTCTTACGTGCTTTATAAGAGATATCACCGAAGAGAAAAGGAGAAAGGCACACATGGAGCTTTCTGAAAACAAGTTGAAAGCAGTCTTCGATAGTACGGTGGACAGCAATCTTCTGATTGGCTTGGGTGGTGAAATTTTGAATTTTAACCGAGTGGCCAATGAAGTGTCCCTCAAAACAAAGGGGAAAGAATTGACATTGGGCAGCTCAATTGAGGATTTTCTACCGGAGGATAGTCTGGAAGGGTTTCATGAGAATTTCCCGAAAGCCTTGGCTGGCAATCAGGTTCAAGTGGAGGTACTCCGGTATCTGAAGGGGAATCCTTATTGGTTTGAGGTATCGTATTTTCCGGTAAGGGATGCTTCAGGTTCTTTGATGGGAGTGGCAATGAATATTAAGGATATCAATGCGAGGAAACTGACCGAACTTGAACTCAAAGAAAGCCAAGGGATGCTGAATGCAATTTACAATAGCACCTCGGAGGCATGGTTTTTCATCGATAAAGAGTTGAGAATTAAATCCAGCAATAAGGCAGCAAAACTGTTGACTCAATCGCTGATGGGTCGTTCCATGACAATTGGTGAATCATTTTTGGATTTTCCCCATCCTATTTCGAAAAGGGAAGTTTCCGCTTACTTCAGGCAAGCGATTTTGGGTTCAAAATTTAATTTCCAGAAAATCCAGGATGAAAGGTGGTGGGATATTTTGATGGAGCCGGTTTTCGACAATGAACGGAGTGAAATCATCGGGGTGTCTTTTATCCTGAAGGATATCACCCTGATAAAGGAAAACGAAGATCGAATTCTCAGGCAGAACGAACTTTTGAAAGAAATCACCTGGTACCAATCCCACGGTTTGAGAAGGTACGTGGCCAATATTTTAGCCCTCTGTGATTTGGTAAGTAACTATACTCCGGATTCAGAACAGGAAAGAGAAGAGTATATCCGGATGATTCTGGCAGAATCAAAAAACTTGGATAGCCTTATTCACAAAATTGTGGCCTTGTCCTCAAATGCAGACTTGAGGTTTGAACAGTAATGAAGGGAAATGAAATTTCATCCGATCTTTTTTAAACTGGAGGATTGGATAATCGGTGATATCCGCGTTGATTTTAGCCTATTTGATTATTTGAACGGATTTTGCTAAAAGTAACCAGAGATTTTAAAATTTTACGATTATCCCTAATTGCACCACCAGCCAAATCGGCTTTGATCATTGGGTCGGATCCTTCGGGCCTCCCGACACTCGTCAGGAAAGTGCTCCGTACTGGCGATCGATACTACGACAAGCTCGGTATAAGTGACCGAAGGATTCTTGATTTCATCCTTTTCGAGAAATTTCATAATCCCGCTAAACGTATTGATAAGAAAGTCGATATTCAGATCATATTATGTGGTAGTTTGAATAATCTCGAATTAGGAATTCCTGCTACTACTTGGAAGTCGTAAATTCAGAAAAAAAATGTGGCAAATTGTTGATTTTCCAAAATGATAATCAGGAAGTTTAATCCGGATAAAGGGCTCTATTTTTTTGAAACGAGGTACTTGCAGGCGGATTTTCATGCCCATCCAGCAGCGGAATTGCTTGTTTCTGAAGAAAAACCATTCTGTATTTTGGGAGAATCCGGGATGTCCTACGAAACTTATTTTGCCGTAATTCCCAGAAATGTAATTCATGGAGTTCAGGCTTCTGATGATTGCTTCAAATTGATGCTGGTAGAAAATCAGGAAGAGTTTGTTTTTTCGTTTTTAAATGCTCGGGGAAATTTGACGGGCAATGAAGATGGCTTCTTTCTTTTTTATCCTGACCGGCCTATCTGCCTGGCAGATTTGTATGACCTACTCACCGGTCTATCCGGTAAGGGAAATTTGGACCAACGAGTAGTCCGGGTGATGGATTTGTTCCATTCTTGTTCGATGGAGTATCCGGAGTTTATATCAGAAGTGAAGCGGGTCAGTCATCTGTCCGATGGCAGAATTGCTCACCTGTTTAAAAGGGAAATCGGAGTTTCCCTGAAAAAATATTTACTCTGGGTAAAATTGAAAAAGGCAATTTCCTTATTGCTGGAAGAAAAAGAGGGGATTTTAAATGCGTTGCTCGAAAGCGGTTTTTATGATCAGGCTCATTTTAGCAATTCGTTCAGACGATTTTTAGGAGTAAAGCCTTCTTTCGGTTACAATAGCAGAATCGTACAAGTATTTACAGGGAGTAAGTGAGAATTTTGTCCAAATTAATTTCAACATGGACAAAATTAGAAATACCATTTCCTCTGACATCAAGGCAATGATGGAAGTAATTGATTCGACCGGATTGTTTCCCGGAGAAATGCTTCCCGAGATGATTTCGGATTATTTTGCAGAGAATCAATCCGAAGCACACTGGTTAACCGCAGAGTCAAATGGGAAAATCGTTGGACTGGCCTATTTTCTACCTGAACGACTCACCCAGTTGACGCTCAATTTGTTGCTGATTGCTGTGCATAAGGAGTACCAGGGTAGGGGATTAGGCAAGGCAATTTTGAAAGAAGTTGTCTCCAGAGGACGTGAACTGAACAGTCATCTTTTGCTGGTCGAAACATCCGGTCATCCCCATTTTGAAAATACCAGAAAATTCTACACGTATTTCGGCTTTCAAGTCGAGGCAAGAATTCGAGATTTTTACCAGATTGGAGAGGATAAGATTGTGTTTTGGATGAGGCTTTAAGTACTGCTCCTGTTAGATGGTTGGCTGTACACTTTTTTGGTGAACCTGGGTAGAAGGTGCGACTCCAAAATGCTTGGGCAAGGTCACGTAATCCAAGGGAGCACAGGCAAGTTTGATAATCGCTTGGTGGTGAATCCCATGCTCCAGATTATACCATAATTCTCTTAAATACGAGGTTTTGAAGGCGCAGGAAACCCCATCCACCTGAGAGATCAATAAGAGGTTTTTATCCGGTTTGGACAATCGGAAACCCATATCTTCCAGTTTTTGGATAGCTGAAAGGGGATCAGTTTCAAGTTGAAGATCTCTTTTCCGTGTATCGTAGCAGATGATTCCGCCTTCGTATTGGTCCAAAAGGCATTCAAACAATTCCAGAATGTGCCGGATATGTTGCCCGATACTCGAGCTGATCAATACCGGATTGGGTTGGGAATAATCTTCCTTTTTGAGCTGGAGGATAAGGGTCTTTAATTCATTCAGCAGTTTTGGACAGCTTTCCAATATCATATAGACAGGCATTAGTGAGGACGGAATAATTTATAAAAAAGCAGGAAATTGATCAGGCAGCAACTCCAACAAAGTAAGGCTAAGGAGAATAATCGTCCCCCATCTTCCCTAAACACGATACCGATGACAAACAAATGAGTGAGGATCGCTCCGGACATGATGCCAATCCCTAAAAATGACCCGATTAATTGGGTTTTGGGAATTATAAGCAGGGCTACGACAAGCAGTTCGATCGTTCCCAAGCCGATTCTGCCCCAAGGTTCCAGGTCCAGGATAGAGAATAAGGCCACTGAGTCCGGGTGAGCCCCGAATTTGTAAAAGAGCGATTGGAAAAGAATGATCGCCGCAAGTATCCGGAGAACCTGACTAAGGCGAAATTGTACCGGACTCAGCCGGTTGGAAGTGAGCAAAAGATTCATGGTGCTTAGGGTTAGATTATCCCTAATTTTCTACCATTTATACTTCCGATTTGTCCGCAGGCTTACACTTTTGGGATTATTTCAATCGGTGAAGGTCTTTGATGATAATTTCCTTTCTGGAATAATGTAAGACTCCTTCGTTTTCCCATTCATTGAAAAATTGGGTGGTGGTCTGTCGGGCTGCGCAGATAATCTGAGCGATGTCTTTATGCGTGAGATAATTAGTCAGCTTGATTCCCTTTTCCATTTTTTCTCCTTCGGATTCAGCCCATTCTTTCAGAAAGAAGACCAGCCTGTCCTTGGCTTTCAGGAAAAATAAGTTGGAATACCTGTTCTGAATCTTTTTCAGACGTAAACCTACCAACTTGGTATAGCTTAACGCCATCTGGGGAAACTCCAGGAGGAGTCGCTCAAAATCACTTTTGGAAAAACGGCAAAGGACAACCTTGTCGGTAAGTACCTGGGCATATTCATAGGTATTGGATTTGCCTCCGGATGATTCCAATTCTCCGAAAAGTTCGCCTTGTTTGATGATGTCCACGATCAATTCGTTTCCTTCTTCATCCACTTGCACCACCTTCAGATTTCCTTTTTTAAGCAAATAAATGTAGTGCTGTCCGGGTTGGACAAATTCCAAAACCTCACCTTTTTGGGCTTTTTTGAAATTTGCCAAAATACACAGCTGACGGATTTGCTCTTGATTCAAAAACCAAAACAGCTGATGATTCTTAATGTGCCAGTATTTAACTTCCTCGATGACCACTGGATTTTTGGAGCTTGGAATACCTTTTTAAATTACGGATTAATTCCAGGATTCCTGGGTAAGCACTTGTTTTTCTGAGATTTATCCTTGCGATCGCAGCCATATATCCGATATGGTTGATCAACTCTTCAATAGCCTCCAAATAGGTGAAGTGGGAAGAGTAAAGATGAATAGGTTCGGAATTGGCCCCATTGATTTCCAAGACCTTAATCTGCTCAGGATGGGCGAGGTCAGCCAATTCCTGTACTTTTACATCCAGTCTGCCGTAGTAAAAACCATCCAAAGGAGCACAGATTTGCTCAAAACTTTGGATGATTTCAGGACTGATCCATTCGCGTTGATCAACAAAGGCAGCTCCCCGGCAATGATTGCCATAGTCACTGAGTTTTTGGATTTGTCCTTTTTCAGGTACATATTCCAGCAAGTCCGACGGAATTTCATGAAGGTAGCGACTTGCTCGGGGATGATTTTTGCAGAGTTCGATTACCTTAGAATGACCATCACCAAGTACCTGAAGCGGGATTTTAGCAGTTATCGAACTGATTTGGAGTTTCCCGGTTTTAGGATCTTTCAGGACAAATACCCCATACTCTTGATGAAGGGAGATGCTTTCCTGAAGAAGTAGCGTTTCATTGGCAAAGTGATCCAGATAGGCGGCCAATTCTTTCGGGCTATTTAGTTTACTTACTCCTCGACCACGCTCGCCCAGGTCGGGTTTCGCAAATAAGGGGAAATCCATGTTCAAGGATTTGAGTTGAGCCAGTATGGAATCCTCCGGGGTATTGGGTTTCAGGATCAGAGTTTGAGGACGATTGGAAGGAGCTAGTTTTTCCATGATTTCCGACTTGGAATACATGAATAGTCCACCAAATGCCATGCTTGGGTTTACCGCTGAGAAAAAGTTGAGCCTGCCCAGACGTAAAGCCCAAAAAAGAGCAATCAATACCATAGGGATCTGCAAGGTCCAAGAAGGAAGAAACTCGAAAGAATTGACTTCCCGGGTTGGATCTACCAAAGTGGCTTGTGACTTTGCTTCTTTTTGCAAAATAGACTTCAAATTCTAGCGTACCTTATTTCTTTTTTACCTCAGTCCAGTTTTTATCAGCTTTTTGAATCATGGTATCCCTTTCTTTGAGCCAATCCGCCTGAACACTCTTGTTGTAATTTAAATACAGTTTTCCATTTACTATGCTCCAGGCCTCAGGAGATATCTTGGCCTTGTATCCACCCGCAACCCCAAAAGCGCAGTATCCCCCATATTGAGGAAGATAGTCATTTGGCGATTTGAGAAACAAGTCCATGTTTTCTTTGGAGGAAAAATACCATTCGACTCCTCCGTAGCTGGCTTTGAATTCTGCATTTCCCAACACAGGTTTTCCCAATTTGAAATAGCCAACTGGATCGTATCCAGAGATCGCTTTACCGTTTTGGCTGTTGATTTCGGATTTTTGAGCATATGCACCATGGAGTACTCCGGCCAGAAGTAGGATCAGAAAAGAAAGGTGTAAAGACTTCATAGACTTTTTGTTTGGGTGGAAAGATTGGATTTAGGCGGAATGGTCAGGGAGAGAGCGAATTTTTCTTGAGCTGATAAGCAAGGGAAATCCCATATCCCGGCGCATTCAATATATTTTGTCCTTTGAAAGGTTTGTTGATAAAAACAGTGATGCCCATGGCTTTGGTGAAAAAATAGCCCAGTTCGAAAGTAGGCAAAAGCATTTCCAAATTGTTGGAAAAAATCCCATTGGAAACGTTCTCGGCATTTCCGTTTTGGAAGGATTGAATGCCTTGTAAGTGAGCGGCAGCCAAAAAGGGGTGTTTGAAATACCCCAAATCAAAACCGTATCTAAATTCGTCTGAGAAATCCCGGGTTCTGTTGTTGAGTCCCAAATAGGCAGAAAAGAAGACTGAAAATGGGGTGGAGAAACTCACATCGGTCCTCAACAATTGATTGAATTCGCTGTCTCCGGTCTGTAAAATTCCACTCATTCCCTTTCCTGTTTGTCCGGTGGGAATCCCCAGCATCAACGTTCCTGACCAAACAACAGGTTTGTTCTGGATCAATCCTACTTTGATTCCCAGATCCATATCACCAATACTTCCATAGGAATCACCGGGGATTCGATTTCCGCTTTGTCTGAACCGGAGTTCATTCAGCGTATTTCCAACCCACACCGGTGCATAGACTATTCCGGTAAGTCGGTTGGTAAAACCATATTCTCCGTACAGGTACAGTGAACTGATTCCGGTGGTCGTGATGGGAACTTGGCTACCATCAGGAGCGTAGTAAGAATCTGATATGATCTGACTGAAACCGATCTTAAAAAAGCCTTCCCCAGATGGCTGACTCCATCCTTGGGAAAGCGCCGATTGACCTGACCACATTAAAAGAATCAGAATGGATAGGGTTCTGGACATGTTAATTTTTCAGTTGGGCAAATCCAAAAGTGACGGAAGCCGGTTTGCAAAGAATGATCACATGGCTATAATCAGTGATACTGAGTTGGGGGAATCGACTGCTGAGGTCGAAGGTATGAGCTCCGTTGGTTTTGATTTCAGCGATTTCGAGACCTTCGGTCCTGACTGTCTGCCCATTGGTAGAATTTGCCAAATAGACATAGGTGCCCAATGCAAAACTGGTTTCAAAATCATTTTCCAAGCGTAGAATTAATTTCCCGTTTTCACGGGACAGGACAGCAGTGCCTTTAGCCCGATAGCCTCCGGCTGGGACGAAGGTGCCACTCACCCGGTCGGTTTCTACCGTAAACTGAATCACATTACTTTTTACCCCGGAAACTTTGGCATGAATATCCACTTTTCCAAAAGCTTTGGCCGTGACCCTTCCTTCGGAATTCACTTCAGCAATGGAAGAATTTTCTGAAAACCATTCCACTTCCGTAGCTGAAACGGGTGTCCCATCAATGCTACTGGCTTCTAAAGAAAGTGGGGTTTGTTCTCCGGGTCTCAGTCTCGACTTCTCGGCCGTGATTTTGACCAAAGCGACCTGAGTACCATCTCGGACCACATTGAAGCGAAGAGATGTAGAGGCTTCATTTCGATAGTTGATAGTGATGACCCCGGTCCCGGTACCTATTGCTTTGACCAAGCCTGAAGCGCTCACTTCCAGGATAGTTGGATGAAGAGATGAGTAAGAAAAGTCCACTTTGCGGGCTACTCCATATTGATCGTAGTATTCTGGGGTTATTTGAAAGGATTCCCCAGTCTTCAAGGCTACAATGTCATTAGGCAATGATATGAGCGGCTCCACCATGGGGTCATCCAAATAGTCAATTCCGATACAGCCATTCATAAGGCAGGTCAAAACCACTAAAAAACATCGAAAGCAGAGTCGGACCATAGGAAATCGAATTTGAAGACCTAAGATCCGAGCTCCATTCATCTCCAATTGTCATTGGGCTGACATATCAGCTGACATATCATGGAAATGGCTTGAATCTCTATCTCTAAGACGCTAGGAAAAAGTTCACTAAATCATAAGTAGCTCTTTTTTTCACAAATTCGGCTAATTTATTCCAGCTACATCCTCCTAATCTTTATTCAGATTAAATGCTATTCCAGATAGACGAATATTTTCATGATTTAGGGCTGGATGCTTCAAATATGCGCTGAACAAGGGAGCAGTAAAGGGCAAATCCCAATAAGCGATTAAAGAAAGATAGGATTCAATCTGATTCCTCTTGGAGGTTAGTGTTGTATTTGAATCTTATTGAATAAGAGATATTTAGGCGGTGTAAGAAGCGGCAAATTTTCGCATCTCTTCAATCAAGGGTAGGGCAGACCTTCCTTTTTCTGTAAGTGCATATTCTACTCTAGGGGGAACTTCTCCAAAATTTTTTCGGTCGACGAGATCACTTTCTACCAGGGTTTTAAGTTCTTGAATCAGTATTTTTTCACTGATATCAGGAATGGACTTTCGGAGAATACTCAGCCTTAACGGACCATTGGTCAATTGAAACAGGATTAATAATTTCCATTTTCCACCTACTAATTCCAAAGTGGTACGGATCGGACATCGGGGTGTTATTTCAATTGAATTCATACTTACAAAAAGGTTAGTACCATATTATTTCTACTGTGCTCCAAATCTAGATACTTTTGAAGAAAAAGGCATAAAAATGAAGACAATTGCATTGATTGGGGCAACTGGAAGAACCGGACAACTATTTCTGGAAAAGGCTTTGTCTGCAGGCTATGCAGTAAAAGCCTTGGTCAGAGCCCCAGAAAAACTAAAACTGAGGCATCCGAAATTAAACCTAATTGAGGGGAGTGTGCTTAATGAGGAAACAGTTGAGTTGGTAGTTCAAAATACTGATATCGTGGTCAGTCTTTTCGGACACGTCAAAGGATCACCAGACGGCTTACAAACTCAAGGGACTAAACTCATCATTAAGGCGATGAAAGCCCACGGAATTCGGCGAATCATTTCCCTCTCCGGAGGTGGATTACCCTATCCTGAAAAGGATCAACCAAAATTTGCCGATAAGTTGATCCGGTTCATCATGGGGATAGCAGTTCCAAAAATCCTTAAGGATGCAAAGGACCATCATCTCATCCTGGAAAAAAGCGGTTTGGACTGGATCATTGTAAGAGGTCCACGTCTGACAGATGAACCTGAAAAAGGAAACTACCGCGTGGGTTGGGTTGGGGTCAATGCAAGCACAAAAATCGGTAGAGCTGATCTGGCAGATTTTATTCTAAGGCAGTTAGAGGATAAGACGTATATCCGACAAATGCCATTTGTGAGTTATTGAGTGGATTTGAATCCTTGCCTTTTTTGAAATAGGTGCTGGTTAAAGAATTGGAGGCCTGGGATAAACTCCTTACCGCCAAGAGTCAGGGAGTTCCAATCATCCAACCCATTAATCAGAGAGGCTTGGAACTATTTTACAATTGCTGATGATCATGAACATTTATTTTTTGTCTTGACGGTGACAATCCTGAGTAGAGTCAGCTTTTAGCTTTATGACAGTTGTAACTAAAACAAACAAATCATGGGAAATTTAAAATTATTAGTTGTTGGCATATTGGTTGTCTGTGCTGCAATTCTGAACAATTCAAATCTTTATGCCCAAGGAAATGTGAAGGGCGTCACGGTCATTGAGTTAGCTCAAACTCCCGGGGAGTTCAATACCAAAGAATTAACGCTTAAACCCGGGCAGTACCAATTTAAAGTGAAGAACCAAAACGTGGATAAAGATCTTGGGTTTGTGATCCAAAAGGCAGCGGATAAAAATGTGGATGTAATGAAATCCGCAGTTCCCAACTCCTTTACCACAGAATTAATAAAGAAGGGGGAAACAAAAATGACCGGCGTGGTCACCTTGGAAAAGGGGGAGTATGTCTATTCCTGTCCATTGAATCCAACACCACATTATAAAATCACGGTGAAATAAGAATCCAGGAGCATCTTTCAATTGCCTGATTGAAAGGTGCTGTTGTATTTTCTGGCTCCTGTTTTATAAAACTGATTTTTGATCATTTGAAATTGATTTTTCAATCAAGCCTGTGGATAGTGAAGGTATTGGGGGAGGGTTTTTTAAATGAAATTCTAATACTCTCATTTTTTATTTTTCCTGTTTTGAAACTGCCACAAGAAAACTTATCGGCCTAAGACTTTCTGGGGTAATTGGTCAAGCTGAACTGAAATTTTTAATCCAAAAGACGGGGGAATTCAACGGTTTACAACTATGGCTTAATCCAATGGTAGTTTACTTTTCCAATGGAAGATGGAGGTAATTGCCAAAATCCAGTTTAAGATTTTCTATTTAAAACGCCTCCCCAAAAGTCAGGTAAAACCGCAAATCTTCTCCCGGAGAATGCGCCAAATCCAGGCGGAGGTTGAGCTTTTCCCGCTTGCTTAGCTGAAATCTCCCTCCCAATCCATAAGTTGCCTTTGTGTTTTTTGCCCGAAAAGGACGGTTATTGGAATAGGTGTTTCCCAGTCCTGCAAACCCCACGGCACCCCATCTAGGCAAAATTTTCCAACGGTATTCCCCTTGAAGAATGGCCATATTATTGTCACGAAACTTTCCTTCAAATAAGCCCCTCATCAGGCGGTTTCCTCCCATTTGGGAAAGCGAGAAAAATGGTGGTTCTCCAACCTGAATTTCAGAATAGGCTTGCCAGACCAAAAGGTGTTTTTCGTTTAGGGGTGTGACTTTTCTCAGGTCCACTGCCCATCTCCAATACCGGAAATCACTTCCCAATTCTCTTCCGAAATACTGAATACTGCTTTCTGCATAGGTTCCGGTAGTAGGGTACAGCTGGCTGTCCCGATTGTCAAAGTAAACCATAGGCCCAAATCCACTGACTCTTCCCCCCTGGTCTCCCGTAAAATTTCCTGACTCCAACAACCCCATTGGCTCGGTTTTTTTAATCAAAAAGTCATCGTAGTGGTGCCGGAATCCCGCATAGAAATTATCCGAAATCTGTCTCAGGTAATCAAAACGCAGTCTGGGTAACTTGGCTTCAAAGGATTCTTTGTCCGATTCCCTGACTCCATTGCCTGTGCCATAGAAGAAAAAAACATAGTCAAACCAACCTATTTCACCTGAGAATCGGTTCTTGTTTTCGGAGGTAAAAATCCTCCAACTCCCGAAGGACAGGATCTGATCGAAAAGGGTATAGGCAAACCCTAAAGCTACTTGACTTTCAAAAGTTTTTGAATGCTGATCACCTAATTTGAAATTGCTGATCGCGCCTGCCCCAAAGGCCCAACTTGTCTCCGGGGTGAAATAAAGCACAGGAAGCGCGGCAAATGTGGGCTTTTGGGAGAGACTGTCTGATTGGGCAAGGACTGATTGTAGGGAAAGTAAAACAAACGAAGCCCAGATAAAATACTTCGATATTCTCATAGTTTCTATAGACGGAAATGAGATCCTGATTTTTAAAGGAATGAAATGAAGCTTTAATCTTTTGTCGTGCCTGCGACTATTTTAACGAAACCTACGATTGAAAGGAGGCTACCGGTTGTGATACTTTCGTGAACTTTACTGGTTATTTTTATTCGAAAAGAATCCCCAGATATGAAAAAAGTCTTGGTTGTGGAAGACGATGCGAATATCAGCAACCTGATCCAAATCCATCTTGATGATCTTGGATATCAGATTCAGGTGTCTAATCACGGTGGAAAGGGGTATGACCTTGCCTATTCCGGATCATTTGATTTGATCATTTTAGACATCATGCTTCCCGAACTGGATGGGCTTATGATTTGTCAAAAGCTTCGGGCTTTGGGCAACTTTACCCCCATTTTAATGATCACTGCAAAGTCCGAGGAAATCGATAAGGTCATGGGTTTGGAATCGGGTGCCGATGATTACATCACCAAACCTTTTAAAATCAGAGAATTCATAGCCAGAGTAAAAGCAATTATGCGGCGTCAAGATCAATTTCTCTCTCTAAGTCACAATAACCATCAGGCCATACACTTTGAAGGGCTGGATATCGATGAAAAGAGAAGAAAAGTTCTTTTGTTTCAAAAACGGATTGATTTGACACCAAAGGAATTCGACTTACTGATTTTGCTGGCTAAAAATCCGGGAAGAAGTTACAGTCGGTCGGAGTTGCTGGAATATATCTGGGGGTATGATTTCAATGGATACGAACATACTGTTAACGCACATATCAACCGACTAAGGGCTAAAATAGAGACCGATGCCAATAACCCGAGATTCATTCTTACCACCTGGGGCATCGGATACCGATTTAATGATGACTTGTAATTTTATATACCCATACTGAGACGATGAAGAGTTTATACTGGAGGATCACACTGGCTTTTACAGGAGTGATGATGTTGGTGGGTTTTGCTTACATGATGATCACGACGCTTGCTTCCAAAAACTACTTCCTTGAAACCACGCAAAGATTGAACGCATCAGTAGCAGAGTACCTAATCAAAGAGGCACCTCCCTTCAAAGAGGGAAGGGTAGATGAGGAGGCTTTAGGTGTGATCATGCATTCTATGATGGCAGTAAATCCCGGCATTGAAGTATACCTTTTGGACCCCGAGGGAGAGATTTTATCTTTTGTGGTTTTGGACTCCAAAGTCAAATTGAGCCGGATCGATATCGATCCCGTTAGGGAGTTTATCGATACCCATGGTGCCAAATTTATTTTAGGCGAAGATCCAAGAGGAAACGGTCTAAAGACCATTTTTTCTGCTACGGAAGTCAGGGAAGAAGGTGAATTACAGGGCTATGTATACATTACCCTAGTCAGTGAGAAGTTTGAAGCGGTGGCCTCTGGACTTCTTGGAAGTTACTGGATGAAGCTTACCTTGGAGTCCTTTCTGATCACAATGATTGTTGCCATTTCGATCGGATTCATTTTAACTGCAATGCTTACAAAAAATTTAAGAGAAGTCGTCAGGACTGTAAGCAAATTTAAAGACGGTGATCTAAATGCGAGAATTCCTGATCTAAAAACCAGGTCAGAATTAGCGGTCCTAGCTTCAACATTCAATCAAATGGCAGATAATATCCTAAACCATATGGAGGAACTTCAAAAAGTTGATGGATTGAGAAGGGAATTGATAGCCAATGTATCCCATGATCTTAGAAATCCACTTGCGGTAATCAACGGGTATGTGGAAACCATGTTGATCAAAGGGGATAAAATCTCCAAATCAGAAAGGGAACAGTACCTCAAAATAATCAATGACTCCTCTGACAAGCTTACCAAATTGGTTTCGGACTTATTTGAACTATCCAAACTCGAATCCGGGCAAATGCTGTTAAACAGGGAACCGTTTAGAATTCAAGAATTGCTTTTTGATGCTTGTCTTAAGTATGAATTGCTTGCAAAAGCAAAGAAAATTGACCTAGTAGCTGATATCTCTCCATCCCTCCCTGTAGTGGAGGCAGACCTGTACCTTTTGGATCGGGTGATTCAGAATCTAATAGATAATGCGGTCAAATATTCACCTGAAAACGGGAAGATTATCCTCAGAGCATTTTATTGTCAGGATACGTTTAAAGTTTGCGTCAGCATCAAAAATACAGGTGTCGGAATCCCCCAAAAGGACCTCAAATCATTATTTGAGCGATACTATATGGTAGATAAGGATAAAAAAGGAATAGAAGGAGCCGGGCTGGGTTTGGCTATTGTCAAAAAAATCCTGGAAGTACATGATTCTCAGATTAAAGTTTTTTCTGATTCTTCTACCTATACTGAATTTGTTTTCGAGCTTGATCCCAAATCTTGAAGATTGCATCAAGCATAAAAAAAAACAGGTATGATTCTCACATTTGGATCATACCTGATGGTTCAATATCAGAATGTTATTGGTTAAAAAAAGGCCAAATTCCGGGGTTTGGTTTGATTGAATTTCTTAGCGAAATGACTTTGGATCGAGGATACTAGATTAAGCTATACCAAATGGAAGGTCGTAGGCCAATCCTTTTATTCCAATAAGGTATTCCCAAAAGGGATCCCGGCCGCTCCACACCAGATGATTCCATGAGTAAATTTTGGATCAAGACTACCTGGCAATTCGAAGAAATGGACCCCCGGCCTATTCGCTAATCCCAATAACATAAAACTTCCACTTTCATTGAGTCGGAGACTGGCCGAGGTGGACAGGTAAACAGTGACAGTACCGGTGGAGAATTTGGTGGTAAAATTTTCACTCAGTCCTATATAATACTTATTGGTTGGTCCTTTCAGAAGTTCCATAGTACCTCGGGTCCCAGCACCGCTTTGGTTGCTTAACGTTCCTCTTTTGAGCACCTCAAGCGGCCCCTCAATTTCGGTAGAAGCATTCATAGGCATTTCTTCCCCCATGTTGTCGCATCCTGCAAATCCCATTAGCAGGGCGAAGAGAATGGGATAAAATTGAATTAACTTTTTCATAATCAGTAAATTTATCGATGAATAAGATTTAGGTTTCTGAATAAAATTCTGTCCCGCCGATAAGATATTAAGTTATTTGTTTTCAGTTGATTCATGATCGTAGTGACTGTCTGTCTACTGCAGTCTGTCAACTGGCCAATATCCTCATGGGAGAGCCATACTTTAAGTAAAGTTTCTTCTCCGAATTTTTGACCGGCTCTCAAAGCCAATTCTCTAAGGGTCTCCTTAATTCGATATTCGGCACTTTTATGAAGCAATCTTTCATACCTTTTTTTCCAAGTCTCAATTTCTTCAAAGATCCTTCTGGTCAATTCCAAAGGGTTTGTCATTCCTTTGATTTCGATCTCTTTTAGATTGAAACTCAGGATTTCAGTTTTTTCTGAAATGGATATTGCCGTACAGGTGAATCTGCTGGATGGGTTAAATACGGAGTCCCATTCTCCAAAAATCTCCCCTTCTGTTTTGATCTCACGGATAAATTGATCCCCTGATTCTGATTCGTGGACGATCTTTACCAATCCTGATTTTACCATAAAAAGCTTGTTTGCTAGAGCCCCCTGTTTAAAAATGCAACTAAATCTTACGAACTGCTGTGGTTCACCAAACATAATTCCGGGTAGATCGAATCCCATGTTTTCTCGACATGGAAATTCCTTGGCCAATGAGTTTTTCATTTAGATTCAGGTTTCAAATGATAAAAATGCCTAGGGTAAAAACTCCTCCCGAGTAGATGTTTTTTCTCTCAAAAAGAAGATCTCCGAAATTCCTAAAATTTAAAGTCAGGTGGGTATTCTTGTGGATCGGGATACTAGCCCCTATGCTATAGCTGGTATACGCTGATCCATCTCCTCTTACAAAATCGGTTACTTCAAGCACCTCCTTCACTGAAGTTAGCCCATTTACGCGACCGGTTAACCACACAGTCTGGGCGATCTTGTACCCAATCTCCGCCCCGATCCCTATTTGATCACTGAATGAAATCCCCTGATAGCTTGTCCTCAGGTTGTAAGCACCGAAGATTGATCCGTAAAATGGGATTTCGCCCAAAGAGAAGGAAGTTGCCAAGGTGGTCCAAACATTGAATTCGCCGTCTCCACTTGGCAGATTGATCTGTTCAAAGTCATTTATTTTACTCTGTGCAAAATTGTTGGCTCTACCGATCGGGATTTCTGGGGCAATGCTTACTGAAAGCGGTAAATACTTTTTCAAAATAGCATGCTTCAATTCCAGCCTTAAGTCTCCTAATCCAGAGACGGTTTCCGTTGTTGAAAATCCGTTGAAATTTCGAATTGGAAAGTTTGCAATTAAAGTGAATCGGTCAGAAACACCGTATTCTCCGTAGAAAACTATGCTTCTCTGTTTGTACTCATTGGTATGGAGGAGTTCCCCTTCGAGGGTATGGTAATTGTCTGAAGCAAAAAAGGAGAAACTGCTCTGAAAGAATCCCTCTCCTTTGGTTTTGGTCCACCCACTCTGTCCTTGGGCATTTACCACACTGCATCCTATGGCAAGGGTCACGATCCATTTTTCCCGAGTCTTTAGCTGAAGTTTAAACATTTCTGATTGCTGGGATGAATGGAGTAAATTATTGCAACCGTGCATTTCCGAAGGGGATACCTACCGAGCCGCACCATAGGATTACATGGGTGAATTTTGCCAGATCTGCATCCGATGGTATTCTAAAGAAATTTTCTCCGGGATTTCTCACAGGACCTACCAAAAGCAAGTTGGGGTTTCCGTTTCCCGGGTCAGGATTGAAGGTACCAGAGGTAGATAAGTATACGGTGACAGTACCTGTAGCAAGCGCTGTACGAAATACACTGTTGAATGCCAAAAATGAAGTGCCTTGGGAATCTATGCCGATAGAGGCTGTACCGGTACTTCCGGCTCCATTTTGATCGACAAAGTTCCCAGATCGTTGTATAGTCAAAGAGCCGTTTGGCAAGGTAGGATCGATTACCTCGGGGGTCTCTTCACCGGAACAGGATACAAATCCGATGATCAACAATAAGAACAGGATTTTTTTCATGGTATGAGAAATTTTGTTTGATCAAAATTCCCCAACGGATATCACAGAAATGTCACGAAAAGTTAAAATTTCGGTGTCATAAACTGCTTAATCTCATCATTCGCTATCCTGTTTAAGTACTAAGATCCCCCTGATTTTCGGCTGTATGGTTCGATTAGGGATCGCATATGCCACGGGTGACCTAAAGTCGATAAAATCAAAAAATCTGTCTTTACAAGTTCATTGGATCTTTGTAGTAAACTGCCTGCAAAGGAAAGTACATACATGTTCTTAATCTTAACTGTTTTTAGAATTGGTGAAACTTCCAAGTTCTTGGATCATAATTTCTTTTTGATTTTACCTGGTGGCCAAAAAAGCTTAAAAAATTTCTCGGAAAGGTTATAATCTTGGACACGTTGACTACATTCTCCGGATCCTTTTGTCAGATGGAATTTAGGTAGAATTGAAATTGCTAAAATTTTAAAAAGGTAATTCTCCAAGTAGGAGCTGTGACTTATTCCGCATGAATTAGCAAAAGACCTGGTCAACTCTTACACACTCTTATTGGTAAGGGGTAATTAGTCCTGAAATACGATAAACCGCTTCGCCTCCAGTTTTTTCGGCTTCAACCTATTTTTCAGCAGCTTCAGGTTTCTTTTTTTTTAGGGTTGGGCCACAGCCATCAATTTGGCGTCATCAATCATCTTTTACACTGATGCCGAATATATCCTTACCTCGATTTTTACTCACCTTAAGCGTGCTTTGTTTGAGCTGCTTATCGGTTCATGGCCAGGACCTTATCCTTCAGAGCTTGGAACAGGTGTTGCTATTTGCAAAGGAAAATGCCCCTGAGCAGCAAATCCGCAATTGGCAGAAGGAACGCGAACAATATGCGCCAAGTATAAGTAGTGCCGAGCTGTTTCCTTCCCTAAGAGCCTATGGCACCTGGGACAATTACCTCCAGCTTCCAGTTCAACTTTTGCCATCGGAAGCGGTAGGAGGAGAACCGGGAACCTTCACGGAAATCCGTTTTGGCACTCAATTCCAGGCCAGTCTTGGATTGGAGGCCTCGCTTCCGCTTTTTGATCCTGAGCTGTGGCGGAGAGTTAAATCGGACCGTCTTCGAGCACAGATGAATCTTCAGGAGCTTTACTCCCAAGAACAAGCTTGGAGGGAGGAAATTGCCAGAACCTATTTTCAGTTGCTCTTGTATGAAGAAAGTTTGAAACTGGCAGATACTCGGTTTCATCTCTCTGACTCGATCTACCGACTATCAGAGTTAATCTACGAGGAAGGTGAAATGGAGCCCTTGCCCTTTCAACGGATCAAGTCTTCTGCTTTAGCAGCCAAGCAAGCCCTCATCCGACAGCAAAAGCAGGCTGATCTGGTCAAGTCTTCCCTGCTTTCTTTGATCGGTGCCGGTGATAAGCAGATCAGGTTTTCCGGGAAAATTCAGGATCTAATTACCCAAGCGGAATTCTCAACTTATGAGCTTTCATCCCTCCCGGACTGGAAAAGATCCGAACTCGCTGTTGCATGGAGTGAGCAATCCTGGAAGCAAAACCGCGCGGGCCATCTGCCTAAGTTGAATGCAACTGGTCGCTTTTACCAGCAGACGCTAGCGAATCAGTTCAGCCTGCGCGATGCAAGTTCCTTTGAGGTAGGAGTGGTAGGATTGAGCCTAAACTGGAACCTGTTCCAGGGAAATCTGAAACGCCTTAAAATCAAAACAGCTTATCTCGATTGGCAAATTGCCAAGGAACGGCAAATACTTACCCGACAAATGCTCACGCAAGAGCAACAGAACCTCGAAACCGAATTGGGGAAGAGTCAGCAGCTGGTGAATGAATTTGGCAAGCTCCTGCAACTTTTTGAAGAAAACTACCGACTAGCTGGCATTCAGTGGGCCGAAGGCCCACTGAATGCCGATGAGCTCCTTCAGGTAGAAAGAGAGTGGATCGAGCAGCAGCAAGAATACCTAATCGCCCTCGCCGACCTGTTTACTTCCCAAGCCTTGCTTGCCATCCGAAACCAAACCTACTCCGAAAATCCATGAATAAGCTTCATCTAAAATTCAGCAACCTGTTCTTTTTTATTCTCTCTTCGGCAGCACTGATGGCCTGTTCGGAAGTGCCTACTCAGACTCCACAAGTCAAATCGGTGACTGAGGCCGTCTATGCCTCTGGCTACCTTGAAGCAATGGGTCAGGCAGAGATCCGGGCACAAGTAGAAGGAGTCCTGTTGGAGTCCTTTGTCCAGGAAGGAGAACCTGTCCGCAAAGGGCAGCTTTTGTTTACCCTATCCGGTGTAGCACTCGACAGTCGCCTCCAGTCGGCTAAAACCGCCTTTGAGGTAGCCCAGCGAAACGCCTCCGATTCAGGGCCTGTCATTCAAGAAGCCGTCAAAGGGGTGGCTATCGCAAAAGAACAATTTGTCAACGACTCGCTCACGTGGGTCAGACAATCCAACCTCTATGCACAGAAGGCAGTCTCTTCATCAACCTATGAGAATTCACGAAAAGCCTATGAATCCTCCCGACAGAGTCTGGAGCGCAGTCAGAGCCAGTTGAAAAGTAAGCGAGATCAGGTCATTCGGGAGCTGGAGGCCAGCAGAAAGGATCTGAGGATGATTCAAGACGAGTTGGATTTCTACCAGGTGAAAAGCGACCGGGATGGGATCTTTTATGAATCGGTTTTTTCTCCCGGAGAGCTGGTGAAAAAAGGCGATGTCCTGGCCATCATCGGCTCGGATCAGGGCTACCTCGGCAGTCTCAAAATCGATGAGAAAGATATCAGTCGGGTCAGTCTGGGCCAACAGGTCCTGTTGGAGATGGACGCGTTCCCGGATCAGACCTTTCAGGCCAAAGTGACCAAAATCTACTCCAGAATCGACCCCATTGATCAGATGCTCCGTGTGGATGTCGCCTTGATAGACAAGCTGCCCACAGTACTTACTGGACTGGCCTTGGAAGCCAATATACTCATCCGTGAAAAATCGGATGCCCTAGTCATCCCCGGAAATCTCCTGCTTCCAGGTGACAGTGTACGGGTTTTGAAGGAGGGTAAAGAGATAAAAGTGAAAGTGACTACCGGTATTCGCACCCTGTCAGAGGTGGAAATCCTAGAGGGAATCACAGCCGAATCCAATCTGATCAAACCATGAATGTCATTCTGAAAATCGCCAAAACTCACCTCTTGTCCAAGCCCAAGCAGACTCTAGTGGCGATGCTGGGCGTGACCTTTGGCATCGGGATGTTTATCATGATGATTAGCCTAATGACCGGTCTGAACAATTTCACAGAGGATCTGACCAAAATCGCATCGGCAGACATCCGAATTTACAAGGATGTCACCGAGCCACGGGCTACACTCTTGGATCGAATCCGTCCAGAAAGCCTCAATTGGGTACATCACGTCAAACCCAAAAATGAATCCGATAAAATCCGAAATGCCCGTCAAATTGCCGATCTGCTGCGCCAAGACCCCGAAGTGATCGGCGTGGCTCCCCGGCTCACCAGTCAGGTCTTTTACAACTTTGGCCCTGTAAAACTCAACGGTTCGGTGGCAGGGGTGGATATTCTGGAGGAAGACAAGCTCTTTGACCTTCACTCTAAAATCAAGGCTGGCTCTCTGGCAGCACTCAAAACCACTTCCAATGGCTTGATTATCGGTTCTGGTTTGGCAAAAAAGCTGTCTGCCCAAGTAGGTGACCTGCTGATGGTCACTACGCCACAAGGGGTCATCTATACCATGAAGGTGGTCGGGATCTTTCAGTTGGGATTGGGGGAAATAGACAACGTCCGCAGCTATGCCAACCTGTCCACAGTCCAAAAGCTATTGGGAAAAGATGCCAGCTACATCACCGACTTAAATCTCAAAATCACCAATTATCGGGAGGCTAAAGCCAAAGCTCAGACAATACAGGCAGCCTATGGGAATAAGGCAGAAGATTGGGAGACGGCCAACGCTACCCTCTTGGCCGGAGCAATCATCCGCGACATCATGACCTATTCGGTGTCGATCACCTTATTGATTGTGGCTGGTTTTGGAATATACAACATCCTCAACATGACCATTTACAGCAAGATGAAAGACATTGCCATTCTCAAGGCCACGGGTTTTGCGGCCAAGGATGTGACAGGAATTTTTCTTACTCAGTCCTTAATCATTGGATTGATCGGGAGCCTAATGGGCTTGGTGGTAGGATTTGTCTTTTCCCTACTGCTGGCACAGGTACCTTTCGACGGGGGGGAACTCCTCTCCTTGGATTCTCTTCCGATCAGCTTTGACACTAAATATTACATCATCGGGATTGTCTTTGGTGTCTTGACTACTGCCTTGGCGGGCTGGATGCCTTCCCGAAAAGCCGGAAAAATTGACCCTATCGAAATCATCAGAGGAATATGAGCACTAGCAACATCCTGCTCAAGACGCAGGGAATCATCAAATATTTCCATGATCCAGAGACTTTTCAGGTCTTGAAAGGCATCGATATAGAAGTCCATAAAGGAGAGTTTCTCAGTCTGATAGGAAAGTCTGGCAGTGGGAAATCCACCCTTCTTTACCTGCTCAGCACTATGGATATGGACTTTGAAGGCAAGTTGGTGATCAACGGGGAAGAATTGACAGGGAAGTCTCCGGACTACCTGGCACGATTTCGAAGTGAGCACATCGGTTTTGTCTTTCAGTTTCATTTTCTGTTGCCGGAATTTACTGCCTTGGAAAATGTCATGATCCCTGCACTGAAGTTGGGAAAGTATTCAGAGGAAGTGATCCGTCAAAAAGCGATGGAAAAACTCGACCTACTCGGCATTGCGGATCAGGCAAAAAAAGCTTCCTCCCGGCTATCCGGAGGACAGCAGCAGCGGGTGGCCATTGCCCGGGCCTTAATCAATGATCCCTTGCTGATCATGGGCGATGAGCCTACCGGCAATCTGGATTCAGTCAATTCGAAAATCGTGTTTGATACGTTTCGAAAACTCACCAGAGACCTGGGGCAAACTATCATCACGGTGACCCATGACGATGATTTTGCTGCAAAAACAGACCGCATCATTGAGATGAAGGATGGAAAGATCATTTCCTAATCACGGGTTTTGGAGTCAGTTATTGGCTGGCTATGGGAAGCAAACTGCCTACCTGCGAGGCTTTGACCGAAGCTTGGAAAATTGGAATTCTTTGAATTTTGAATTGACTCCTCCGAGAAAAACACGTAATCTACGCTTGAAACAAGCACAATGAAGATCAGAAAAAGCCTTTGGATGGAGTATGCCATTCTTGTTTTGGTCACCTTAGTCAGCGGGGTGACCAGATACTTGCTATGGGATGACTTGGGGTTAAAAGGGGAGTTTCCACCGGAGACCATCGCCTTTACTTTTGTATTCCTTGTGTTGAGCTGGGAGTTTTTCAAAGGGATGGACCGGTACATGAACAGCATCCTTCCCTACTCCAAAGGGTTGGCACTGCGGATTTCAGTTCAGCTGGTGATTGGAGCGGTTTACATGCTCATGGTCAATAGGCTTCTTTTCATGGTTGCGGGAAAATACCTCGAAGGTTCGCTTTCGGTCATGTTTAGCATGACGACCTATGCCACCTTTGCTACGCTTTCCTTTCTGATCAACAGTATCTTTTTCGGAAAGTATTTTTTCCAGGAATGGAAAAAAAGCCTCCTGCGTGCTGAGCGACTGGAGCGTGAAAAGACGCAGGTGCAATTTGACAACCTCAAAAATCAACTCAACCCGCACTTTCTTTTCAATTCTCTGAGTTCACTTCACAGCCTGATCATGGATCGGCCTGCGCTCGCCTCTGAATATGTGACTAACCTGTCCAAGGTCTACCGCTATGTACTCGTTCATGAAACCAAGGTGACGGTTCCCCTTCGCGAGGAATTGGAGTTTATCGGGCACTTTATCTTTTTGTTGGAAACCCGCTTTGGGAAAGGTGTGGACGTTAAAATTGATGTATCAGAGGAGTCCAAAAGTTTGGGAATCGTTCCTGTTTCCCTTCAGATCTTGCTTGAAAACTGCATCAAGCATAATGCCATCGATCCGGATGCCCCGCTCCGAATAAACGTAACGGCTGAGGGGAATTCGCTTCGGGTCAGCAATTCCCTTCATCCCAAGATCCAAGTGATGGAGTCCAACGGTAGAGGATTGGAAGATCTCAAGAAACTATACAGTTTCTTAAGTAATGAGCCTGTCCAAGTAATTTCTTCGGAAAGTGAATTTTCAGTCATCATCCCTTTGATCCAAAATTTATCCTAAACGATGAGCAGTTATTTCTCAAGCGAGCGTGTTCGAGTGGTGATCCTGGAGGATGAACCCTTAGTAGCCGATGGGCTGTATAAACATCTGAAGGATTTGATGCCGGAGGCAGAGGTTTTGGCCATTCTGCCCAGTGTCAAAAAAGCATCGGATTGGTTTGGAAATGGATACGAGGTGGATCTTATTTTCTCCGATATCCAATTGTCTGATGGGATTAGCTTTGATCTCTTTAAGCGATTTGAGCCGAAGTGCCCGGTGATCTTTACCACGGCCTTTGACCAATATGCTATCAGGGCTTTTGAGGTCAACAGTGTGGATTTTTTGCTCAAACCCATCGAAAAAAAGGAGCTAAAAAATGCCTTGGAAAAACTCAGAAAGCGTCGGGAGTCTTACGTTTTGCCGGAGCTAAGGATGGCATTGGATCGGGTTAAATCAGGAAAAACGCACCTGCAAAGGATGTTGGTGACGGTACAAAATACCCTGATGCCGGTGACGATTGGGGAGGTTTCGGGATTTGTAAAGGAAGAACTGATTTTTCTGGTCAATCGTGAAGGAAAGCGATTGATCACAGACTTTCAGACCTTGGAGGAGTTGGAAGGGAAATTAGACCCGGCCGTTTTCTTTCGAGCTAATCGGCAAACCATCATCCGAATAGATGAAGTCAAGCAGATCAAGACAACCTATAAAGGTCTGGAGGTGCAGCTCAAAAATCCGATGCTCAATCGGGTGGAAATCAGCAAAGAACGTAGTCCCCAATTCAAGCATTGGTTGTTGGGGAGTGGGTAGGGTAGAAGATCAGCCTTATTTGATTTGTAAATAGAAAATTTCCAGGTCTAATTTTTTGGATTGAAGGGGATAATTAACCAATTACTGCCTAGTCTCTATTACCCTCAACTTTCTTTGAATATCCAACAATTGTCCGCCCTCCATATTTCCAAGATTCCTCATTCTCCTTTTGGACCAGTTCTTGGATTACAGTTGTGGGGGTGAAGTCTGACTCGGCTGCTTGGGCGAGTTCACTGAGTTTTTTGATGGCTTGTTGCTGATCGGTGGAAGAGATCTTGGCTTTTTCCACAGCATTCCTTAGCGTTGCTATGGTCTCATCATAGACTTTTGTAGGTACTGGAAAGGGCTTTCCACCCTTACTTCCATGAGCAAATGAGAATCTTGCCGGATCAGTAAATCGGGAAGGTTTGCCATGAATCACTTCACTCACCAAAGCCAAAGATTGGAGCGTTCTTGGTCCAAGTCCTTTGAGAAGAAGAAGCTCTTCGAAAGTTTGTGTTTGGGACTCTTGGGCTAGCCAAAGGATAGAACCCAGGCGTTTTATGTCTACATCCTGATCCTTGACATCGTAGTAGTTCGGAAGCTTCATGTGGGGAATTTCTGCGAGGATTTTGGCGGGATCTTCTTGGGCGATGTGGAGCATGGAAGTTTGGGTTGGTTTGGCTTTTCGGTCCACCAAATTCAAAATATCCCCCTGATGATCTCCACAAATCGCCGTGTGGGGCTCCTCCACAAATGACTTCAGGCTGCTGGAATTCCAATGGTAACGCCGCGCCCTGCCGTTTTCTGGCTTCATGCCTTGCTGAACGACCGACCAATCTGCTTCGTCGCTGACCAGGAAATAGTGCATGTACACCTGAAAACCATCTTGAATTGCAGTGCTGTCTACTTTGGCTGAAAGTCTACTTGAGCGTGAAAGCTCCTGCCCATCCAGCCCAATAAGGTCGCCTACTCGAAGGAGTTCGGCGGGTGTTTGAAGGGAATCTTTTCCTTTTCCCCCACAGACAAAAATCCCCAATTCTTTTGAATACGGGTTCAATGCTTTTTTCAAGGCACTCATCACCGCAGTGGTGACACCGGACGAATTCCAATCCATCCCGATGACCGCTCCGAAACTCTGGAACCAGAAAGGGTCTGAGATTCTTATCAGAAACTCTTTTTTCCCGTACTCCATCAAAATCGTCTCCACAATCGGCAGACTCAGTCGGGTCATCCGATCAAATAACCAGGTGGGAATACTTCCACCCATGAGTTTAAGGTCAGCAGTGCCGGATCGCTTCATTGGATTGGTTTTTAGCTTTGGATTGGCTCGCTAAGAAATTTCGCAAAAGGCAGGGTAAGTTGGTACAAACGCAGTATTTGTTCAAGAAAGTCTGGCTTGGTGATTTCAGTGGCCGGAAGTTTTGTCATCGCCAAAAACGAGGTGTGGTACAACAAGGGTTGATGGGTTGCCGCTTCTTTAAACTCCTCAGGAATCCTCTTGATTTTGTCCCCCTGAATTTCTCCGAAGGCCTGCTTGAACTTTGGCTCTTGGATGATCTCCTCCAATCGCTCAGAATGCTGAGCAATATGGTGCCGGACTTCGATTAATTCTTCCTTTTCCAGCATTTTCAATCCAGAACCAATAGTCACCTCCTTAGCGCCAATACTGAGGTAAAGCCCAGGACAAGGATTACTTTTCTTCCCTTTTTTGGAAATCACCGCAGACATTTCTGTTTTGTAAGGAGACTTGTCCGCACTGAATCGAATGTCTTTGTTGATTCGGAATATTGCCTCTGAAGGAGAAATGGTAATCTCGGGAGTCAAGGTGTTCATCTCAAGAATTAACTTTGAAATAAATACTTCAAAAGGCTTTTTGACGTCTTTTTCGAAGTCTTTTTTATGGGTGTTAAACCAATCAGTGTTGTTGTTTTCGCTGAGCTGTGCGAAAAAGGATAGGTAATTGGAAGTGAACATGGTCATGGATTTTTAGTGTGAAAAGACCTCTTTCTTGAAGCAAAAGAACCATGGAAAGAAAGCCGAAAGTCAAGTGTCAGTGATTCATTCGATAACCTTGGGCCAAAAACCGGGAGGAGGCCTCGTCTCGCTTGGCGTCATATTCGATCCCAAATCCAGTAACCATACGGTTGGCAAAGCCAAAAAGGGCGCACACAAAAACCACATCTTCATAGTGTTTTTCGGTGTAGCCAAGGTTCAAAAAAGAAAGAATATTTTCCTCGGTTACTGCGTTTGCGACGATTTTGTCCGCCAAGGCAAAAATCGGTTTCAACTCCTCGGAAGGATGATCCACCAGACTTCTTACTTCTTCACCTCCGATCGCATAAGCGGTCTCCAAATGCCCCAAATGGCAGAATGAACAGCCAAATTGCTTGGAAACATACGCTCCCAAAAGCTCGCGGGTGAGTGGTGTGAAGGCACTCTCGGAATGCATGACCTCGTGGGCCAGGTTGAGAAATGCATCAAAGACGGTTGGTTTACGCCTCGCAATGGAGAAGATTCCAAACTTCGCGGCGGTCTCAAATAGGGTAACTTCTTTCAGTTCCATAGATGTACGATAGTTATTGTTTTGGATTAAATGGGACAGGTTATCTGTCTCGACTCGATAACTGAACGTAATTCATTTATGTTTTTTAAGAAGGAAAAAAAATCAATTTATTTTTTCAATGATCTGATTATCATGTTAATATAAGATGAAAAAAAAGCGTCTGTATTTTTGTTTAACTGTTGTTGGATGATGCCTGACTTTACATCAATGAGTTGGATGACTCCCACTGCCGAGGCCCAAAGCAGGAATGAAAATTCCGATTCATCGATATCCGGATGGATTGATCCTTGAGCTTTTCCCGATTGGATGACCTCAATAACATAATTGGTGATTTTTCGGCTGGCCATCAGGAGTTCCTCGGGTTCTTCCAGTCCGGCATTGGTTTCGTAAAAGGACACCAACTGATGGTAAAATGGATGCTCTTTGTAAAAATTAAAATAGGCCCAAAGCATCATGCGGACTTTTTTCAAAGCGTCTGAACTCGAATCACCACTTTCTATGAATTTTTGCAAAAGGATCTCTCTCGATTTAATCGTCAGATGAGCGATGATGTCTTCTTTTTTTGGAAAATACAGGTAAATCGTGCCTACAGCCAAGCCTACCTTTTTAGCAACTTGGGCAATGCTCAGGCTTTCTAATCCGCTTTCTTGAATGAGTTCTTCCGCGCAGTTTAGGATGTCCTGCTTGCGGTCACCTTTTGCTTGTTTGTTTCGAGCCCTTTTCATTTTTTACGCCTTCTATCTAAGATTTCTACTTATCTCAAAATTCTTTAGGCATTGCTACAATTACGGTCAACAATTCTAATATTAACGCAATTCTTGACAAGTTCTTTGAGTTGGTATCCCGTAGGCAAGTTAATATTTAAAGAAAGCAGGCGATTGAGTTGAATTCCTCAAGGTCAATTCTCATTTGGAAACAAATATTCAGGTAATCAGGAGAGATAAATATCAGTGTCAGCCAGGATATATATTCTGATTACATATTTTCTATTCTCACTTCCCATTAATAACTCCGAATCCGAAGGCCGGTCCCGATAAATATGGGGATGAGGCCATTTTGATCTTCTGGCATCATTGCGGATAATCACATAAGATAAAATTGCAAACTCATATTTTTAACCCGAATCAATAAAATAAAGGTGTGACCTAGGTTGCAAACAAAGTTCAGATCAATCCATTCCTTGGAGAATGAAGCAAAACCTAATCTTTCCTATTCAAATTTGACTAATACTCAGGCATGAAGGTCTCCCGAACGGTTCTTTATTGATGAGTTAAGATCTAGAGGAGGGATCCTAAGTTATGGTCTCAGAGTACGACTTCACTTTATGCTTTGAGGAGACCTTAAAAAAAGTATTGTTTTTCTTTCTTCCCCACCAGATTTTAACTCCGGTGTAAGTCAATAATGCCGGTAAAAGCCCTGCAATAAACCAAATGATTCGAGTGAGATAGCCTCCAAATTCTCCGAAGTGAACCGGCAATTGCCATTGAGCCATCAAGGCCGATCCCCGAGGTAATTTATCTGGATTGTTCTCAGACAAAACTTGACCAGTGTATGGATCAACGGCCAAAAATATTCTATGATCCGGTCCACTGTAAATATCAGTTCGATGCTGATAAGCAAAGGATAGTTTCCCGTCGGCTTGATCAGTGAGCCATAGGTTACGTTTGAAAAAATCAGGATAGTATTTATTCATTTCCTTTAAGGCTTCCTGAGTAGACATCAGCTTGGCATTAGGGCTTGACTCGGGTTTACTGCTTTTTGATTCCCAAACCGATTCAGAAGCGGGTTCTGAAAAGGTAATCACGTCTACCGCCCATTGGATCTCATCATCAAAATAGAAAGCAGCTCCTGTAATCCCTGCAAGAAAAAGGGGGAGGAAAAAATAAAACCCAGTGACATTGTGCAGATCATAATTGACTCTTTTTTTGCTGGCGTCCCATTTGATTTTGAAACTTGATTTTCTTCTCCCTTTATTGGTCGGAAACCATAAATACAATCCCGTAGTCAAAATCATTAGAGTAAAAATCAATGTGGCAACTCCGGTTACTAATCGCCCGATTTCACCCAAAGTCAGCGTAGTATGAAGATCGAGAATAAATCCAAAAAAAGAATTTCCCAAGGCTTCACCTCCGGGGGTAATTATTCCTGTGCTTTGATCCAGGTAGTACCAGATAGGGTCATCGAAAAGCTTGAAAACATACGTGTCCCGACCTCTTTTAGGCCATTGGATACTCTGGATCAGTTGACCAGTCTCCCTTTCGATATGTTCTGCAATCGCATAATCGTTCGGAAAAATGGACTCTTCTCCCTGCAAGTGATACAGCTCACGATCCAAAAAGGCGCTAAGCTCAGGCTCGAATACATAGATGGAACCTGTGATTCCCACTATGGACAATACCAATCCGGAGACTAGTCCCAGCCACAAATGTAGATTTCTTACCGCCTTTTTGATTCGCATGATATTCAGTTTGCAATTAGAAATTCGCCGCTAGGGAAAAAATTGCAGTGGTGGGTGCTCCATAGAGAAAGCTGCCAAATGCCAATCCTTCTATAAAGCGGATGTTGGTCACATTCCTTACATTCAGTCGGGCAGTCAGGTTTTTACCGAAGAGATTGAATTCATATCGTGAGCCCAAATCCAATCGGGTAAATCCATCCACATTGAATGTGCCGAAATTGTCCGCAAAACGATCACCCGTATAGAAAACCCCGGCATTTACAGAAAGACCTTTTACAAAGTCAAAAGCATAATCCGCGTAAATATTACCTTGAAGCTCAGGGACGCTTGCAGGGCGCTGTCCATCCAGGTTGGGCTGACTTGGATTATCAATCACTGCATTTAAATACAATCCTCCCACAATTACCTTAAAGTTGTCTGTCACCTGACCAGAGAAAGTGGTCTCAACCCCTCTGTGTCGTTGGCTTCCCCCGTATCCAAACACATTGTTTTGATCCAGGAAGGCCAAAGGTTGATCAATGTCGAAATAGGCTCCGGTTAGCAATACCCGCTTAAATAGATCCGCCTTAAAGCCTACTTCAAATTGCGCTGTTTCTACAGGGTCCAGGAAGATATCAGTACCAAAATTGGCTGCATCAGAAGGGATTTGTAAACCGTTGGTAACTCCGGTAGCATAGCTGCTGTACACACTCAGATTTTCCAGTGGTTTGTAGATTATTCCAAAATTTGGGGAGAAAATATTGTCTCTATACGATTCTTGAAGGGTGCCCGAATCATTGAATACATCCCGGTTTTGCTGTTCAGTAAATCTGACCGCTGCCAAAAGCTCCAATTTTTCGGAAACCTTGATGAAATCGGTAACAAAGGCCGCTTTTTGGGTAAATACCAATGCTTCGACGGATTGACCGGCTTTCGCCTCAGGGAAGGGTAGCTCAACCGGGTTGAAAATGTTCGAAGGTCCTGCGATAAATTGGGCATTTCCCTGAGAAAACTTGAGCGGATTGTTGCTGTAGGCACCACCGATGGAAAGATTATGCTCCAATCCAAAAGTCTTTACCTTACCGGTAATAAATGCCTCGATAGACAATGGATCTCTGACTTGGGCGGGATCAAAAAATATCTCGGAAACGAAATCCCCGTTAGCCTGAAGGGACCGGTTTACAATTCCAGCTGCTTTTTGATCCCGGATAAGATTCATTTTTTGAATCCTTCCCTGAACCTTCCAATCAGCATTGATCTTATAGGTGGTCCCAATGGAACTTACAAAGTTTCGGGTAGGGTAGGTTCCCCACTTTTGGCCAATGAAGGTTCTGGGGTCAAAATCCTTGATCAGTTGTTTTTGCTGTTCGATGCTTAAATCTCTTGAAAAGGAGTTAAGCCTTAGGGTAGCCTGTTGCTCCAATTCTCGGTATTGATATTCTCCTTCGAAATCAATCGTCAATTTTTCCGTTGGGGTCCACTCAAACAGTGCGCTGAAAAGTTGTCTAGGGCCTGAAACACCTTTTACATAAGATGCTTCTTCAGAAATCACTGTGTTGATTCTGTAACCAAAATTTTGATTGACTTTGCCTCCAAAATCCCCATGAACACCAACTGTTCCATTGCTGTCTCCAAATCCTTGGATAAATACAAGAGGAGTCTTAGTAGGCCTTTTCAAAACATAATTGATGATTCCACCGGGAGGAGTAAATCCATAACGGATTGCCGCAGGACCTTTTACAATTTCTACTGCGGCCTTGTTTTCAAAGGGGCTGACGACCTGATTTTGGAAGATTAAATTTTCGCGTCTGTAACTGCTGGAGTTATCCAGGTTGTAGCCTCTCATGTTTAAGGTCTCATTAAATCCCGGAGGATTACTGACTATGACAGAGGGATCATTCCTGACCAGATCCCCCAATGCCCGAACCTGCTGATCGAGTAAAACCTCCTGCGTAATCACCGATACAGACTGGGGTAAATCCAGCATTCTTCGGGGGCCAAACGTGGCAGCGGTTTGGGTGGTTGCTACATATCCCACTTCACGTTCTGAGGCAATTACTACCTCCTGAAGGAGTTCATTACTTTCTTGAAGTATAAAATCTACGGTTTGGGAATTGTTGGCCAAGATGAGGGTTTTCTCTGCCGCTAGGTAGCCCAGATAATTGGCGACTAGTTTGATTTCCCCATTGGGAAGATTGGAAATGGAATAGTATCCTTCTGTGTTGGTAACCGCTCCTTTCTTGGATTTTGTGACTATCACGGTAACTCCTATCAGGGGTTGACCATCCTGCGAAGTAACTTTACCCGATATTTGGTTTTGAGAATACCCTAGGCTGACAGTAAAAGAAAAGAGTGCTAGGAAAAGTAATAGTGATCTCATTGGCTTTATTTAGACTGATTATCGTTAAGGCAAAAGTAAAAGTCTATTTTTATTAAATCTAAATAAGAATGATTTTTTTTTTAATGGTTGATTCCCGAAAAAAAAGAGTAAAGCTTAAGTCTCTTTTTGGTCAGATTTGATATCCAATCCGGAAACATTAAGGAATTGCTATTCTATTAATTTTCTGTTCAATAGCGGGGGCATTGACTTTTTGGTTTCAGATTCTTGACTTAAGACCACCTCCTCTGGGTAGAGCAGAATCATGAATAGGACTAGGTGCAGATTTACTTCCCTGCAATCGGGCCTCTGGCTAAAAAGTTTACCAAAGCTTTAGCTTACACTCGATCCACCCTTCATATAAAACAAATTTGTGGTATAGTTATGAAGTAGGTGGGAATTAAAATGGACCAAATGCATATTGGTTGGAATAATTGAGTGAAGTCATTAAACTTCGCTCAATACCTAATTGGCGTTCAGAGGTGCTGGGAAGATTCTACGCTAAGAAGAGGCACATAAGACCAACTTCTGACCGCAGACATTACTTAGACGATCTGGCAAGGGAGGAGGATCATGCGCAGCTGGGCTAGAATGTAGTTTCAGTTATTCTGCTGCGAGGTAATTATTGGAGACTTTCAGAGAAAAGTTATATGAAATTAGGCTTTTCGCCCACAGCCATGAAAGTGTAAAACCGCTGTCAGGTTTATTCTAATCGTGAAGTTTTTTTGGAAACTTTCAGAAAAATGAAGCCCGTAATCATATTTGAATACGGGCTTTTTATTGCAGAGAGTGGGGGATTCGAACCTTTTTTTCGTAGATGTACAAAATCACCTTCAAACACCCAAATGAAGTCCTTTTTTCTTTTTAGGATGAAGTTTTTGGTAAGTTTTGACCACTTTTGAGCGATATTTTCGCTACTGAATTCGCTACTGAAATTTTCATTCAGTATCTTTATTTAAGAAAGATCAGACAATGGAAGCAACAGTAAGATTCATTTTAAGGCACGATTTACAAAACAAGAAAGGCGAGCAGCCCTTAATGCTAGTTGTCCATTTAGGTGGGAAAAGGAAAGTGATTTCAACTGGAATCCGATTATTGCCTGATCTATGGTCTGCTGAAAAGCAAGAGATCCTAGACATGACAGCAAAACAAAAAGTAGCTCTCGAGAAGAAGTTTGGATCTGTTGTTCCTCCAAAAAGCTATCTGCTCCAAAACCAAGATGAATTACTTGAAATCAGAAATAAAGTCAGACAAATCGAAGAAGGGTTTCGAGCGAAAGAAGAACCCTATGATCTCGATATGCTGATTGCAAAAATCAAAGAAACAAAAAAGGAGGTCATCAAAAAATCTGAGCCAGTAGAATTGGTTTATGACTTTATCGATCAATACATTCAGGAAAATGGAGTCAATAGGGTGAAGGGTAGTATGGTGGTCTATAAATCCTTGAAGAAGCATTTAAAAAATTTCCAGGAAAAGACAGGGACACCTATTCGATTTGAAAACATGGATTATTCCTTCATGCAGAGATTTCAAAATTTCCTAATTGACTGGAAAGAGGTCCACCCTAACACAGGAAACATAAAAACAATTAATAATATCACCATCGCCAAACAGTTAAGTACGCTGAAGACCTTTATGAGCTATGCAAGACGGAGAGGCATCAAGATCCATGAGGGTTACAAGGATTTTTCTGTAAAGAAAGAAAGACTTGAAGTCATAGCACTTAATCAGCAGGAATTCGATTCTTTGTATGCTCTTGATGTAAGTGCAAATCCGAGGTTAAGCCAAGTCAAAGATATTTTTCTCTTTAGCTGTGTAACTGGCTATCGATTTTCTGATTTACTCCAGCTCAAGAGAGAGCATATCAAGGAAAATGAAATCAGACTGACAATCACCAAGACGAAAGAACCATCGATTGTTCCTCTTACCAGAATTTCTCGGGAGATTCTGAAAAAGTATGAGGAAAGAGTTCTTCCACTTCCTATGATCTCAAACCAAAAGTTTAATGATTACGTCAAGGAATTATGCGAATTGGCGGGGATTAAAGATCCTGTTGAGATAGTAAGGTATAGAGGAGCCGTAAGGGAATCCAAAATTTACCCCAAGCATGAACTTGTCAGCGCTCATACCGGCAGAAAAACATTTGTTACCCTATCTCTTGCCAAAGGAATTCCGGCTGAAGTGGTCATGAAGATCACCGGCCACTCCGATTACAAAAGTTTCAAGCGATACGTCCAGGTCGATGAGTCAAGGAAAAGAGATGCCATGAGTCAGGCCTGGGACTAAACCAACTACTGATGAAAAAATTTGAATCAGACCTTTCACTTGGCCAATACAAGGCAAAAGAAACATTCTGGTATTTTGATGAGCTATCTGAGGAGGAACGCATTTTGGCCTACCGATTAGGTTGGCAGATTTTTGATGGCCATAAAATGTTCTTCGAAGATTTTTTAGCCTTTCATAAAAGGAGAGGGTATCTGCTCCAAGGTCTTGGTTACCTCATTGCGGTAGTTTTGCTCATATCGGTATTATTTATTGTTTTGGTTCACCCGTCTACTCTAAAGTATGCCTTTGGATTATTCGTATTGGCGGGCTCAATTATGACTTTCATCGTGATCATGGGAAAGGCCAGAAAGAATCTACGGGAGACAAGTCGATTTTTTGATTACATCGATCCTCTGACCAAGCCATATAATTATAAGGAGTTCCTCAATCTGGATTTGAATGATTTCGCAGGAGCTGAGATTTTTTATTCTAACCTTAGAAAAGGTATCGATTATCAAGAAGAGCAAATTGAGCTCGTGGAGTATGACAAAACCATCTCCCTTCTTGCCATCGATTTCCTCCTTGGGAGTCCAGGCTCATTAAATGAGTTGAAGCAAAAAGCGCTGCAACAGGATCCGGAATTAACCAGCGGAGGATTTGACAAGGTAATCTCAAGTGTGATTGGCGGAACCGACAGGGGAATCCGCGATTATTTTTCTAAGATTTCCCATGATATCCTGACTACAAAAGACCTAAGCGGCAAAAGAAAAGAACAACTTTTTAAAGTCAGAGAAATTTTCGTGAAAGCAGGCTTGAAAAGAAAAGTTGCCTCTATCGACGATTTTATCGGTAATCGGTCAGATTTGTAATCCTATCATTCTTTTTGGATAGTATCCCACTAACTATCCAAGGTCATTTTTGGGCAGATTCGGCCAGAAACAAATTTTCAGCCGATCATGAACAATGTCATCTTAAGTCCCATCGACAAAGGGCAACTCATCAATGAAATAGCGGAAGCTATCGTCAACAAATTATCCAAGGTTTCAAATCCTACTATCCCTGAAGAAGAATTCATCAAGATCCCCGAAGTGATGAAGCTCCTGGGTAGATCCCGAACCACCATTAATAATTGGAGAAAAGAAGGATTCCTGAAGGAACACATGATCAACAGCAGTGTGTACTTCAAGAAATCAGAGGTCCTTAATGCTGGTCGACAGCGAAACCCCAGAAAAAAATAAAGCGAGCCCTTTCGAACTCGCCCAATTCTTTTGTGGATTCAGTATCCTGTTTGACGACTTAAAGATACTGTTTCTGCATTCTTTATCAAACCCTTACATGCAGAAATATGACTTCAATAAATCATAGTACAAATTCCAATGATCCAAATTCCGGTGACTTTCTAATCATCAAATCCGCCAACGAATGGATGGATGAAGCCAAGACCAAACCTATTCCAAAAAAGATCTTTGGTCCGTTTTGGTATGAGGAAGAGCTATGCATTCTCTTCGCTGATACCAATCAAGGTAAGTCTTTGCTTGCCGTACAAATTATCGACAGTGTTTCGAAAGGAGTTCCAACTCTAGGATTGGAGATGGAGCTGAAAGCATCCAAAGTCATCTACTTCGACCTGGAACTGACTGCCAAGCAGTTTGAAATGAGATATGCTCAATACGATAAGGAAAGGGATATTCTGTTTGATCATTTCGAATTCAGTGACCTTTTTTTGAGAGCAGAAATCAATCCTTATGGATTTGATGAGGCTTTTGAAGAGTATGAAAGCTTTCTTTTTAAAGAGATAGAAGTTCAGGCCTCCAAGTCTGGTGCAAAAATCCTCGTCATCGATAATCTGTCTTGTGTGATTTCAGATAATGAGAAGGCAAGGAATACCACTCCTTTTTTAATCAGGCTAAACAATCTGAAGAAGATTCACGGGTGGTCGATTTTGCTCATTGCCCATACTCCAAAAAGGAACCTGTTTGCTCCGATCAGTAGAAACGATATCCAAGGTAGTAAGAGCTTTATCAACCTGATTGATTCTTGTTTCGCTGTAGGTGAAAGTCAAAAAGACCCCTCCATTAAATACCTGAAGCAGATAAAAGTCAGGTATGGTGCTTTTAAATATCCCTCTGAAAATGTCCTGGTCTGTAAAATCGGTAAAGACTCCAATTTCAGTTCGTTTCGCTTCCTCCAGTTTGGGAAAGAGTCAGATCATTTAAAGCAGTTGAATCCGGTCGATAAATCTCAACTGAAGACCAAAGCCTTAGAACTCAAAAATGAAGGCCATACCAATGTCAAGATAGCTCAGGAACTCGGAGTGTCAGAAGGAGCTGTAAGGAAATGGCTCAAGCAACTTGAGTTGGACGAGTAAGCTCAATCGTAAAAATCGAACTGTACGAGGGGTACGAGGTGTGCGATTCGTACGATTTCAACTAGCCTTTACCCCTCTTTTTCTTTTTGCAGGTAGTCCGACAATTCACGACAAAAGGAAAGATAAGACTCCTTTAAATCAATAAGATGCATTATTTATGTATAGATATATTTATATAAAAATGTAAATATTATGAACTACTCTGAAGTAAAACAAGTAGCGGCCAAGATCAAACAGGAATTCCCAGTGCTGGAATATTTCCATAGCCTGGTCAGATCCGGACTTCTGAAATACGAAGGCATCCACGGCAAAGAATCTTTTTTTGGCTTTTTGGAACAGCGAACTGGCTCAATTGCGGTGGATGACAAAGCGAATGTGTGGTATGACCATGCTGCCGGAAAGGGGGGAGATATTATCGCAGCGGTGCAGGAATTTGAAAACAAAACCTTTTTTGAGTCAGTAGAAAGTCTTTCTGGATCTGTTCCAGTAAAAAAGTTTGTTCCGAGGCATAAAACTGAGATCGCCCAGAAGATCGTGGTGGAGAAGGTTTCAGAGATCAGCCACGATGCCTTGATACAATACATTCAAGGAAGGGGGATTGATATTCAAGATATAGCTCCCTTCGCTAAGGAGGTCCATTGGCAGAACAAGGGCAAGCGATATTTCGCAGTTGGTTTTCCGAATAAATCGGGCGGTTGGGTACTCCGATCCTCTATTTTCAAGGGTAATATTTTGGGAGGCGGAATTTCGATTCAAGTCCTTGGGGCCGCTAAATCCATCAAAGTTTTTGAAGGCTGGTTTGACTTTCTGAGCTATTTGAAACTTTCTGGGGCTACAGATTTCAAAGCCATCATTTTAAACAGTACAGCTAATCTAAGTATGCGTCTGATGCTAGATAGCTTAAAGGAAAGTCAGAAAATTGAGCTTTACCTAGATAATGACGCTACCGGGGAGACTTACACCAATGGTTTTATCAAAGTTGCTAAGCTGTACCAATACTGCTTTCAAAATGGATTGGCTACTGATTGGGATTTGACAGCATTGAGAGGTCGAAAGGATAAACTTGCACAGTTGATAGTCAACTTAAAAATCGAGGAGTCAAAAGTAGAGGAGATTTGGAAAATGCAGGTGGATATTTTCGACCAGAGGGCTGTTTATTCTGATTATGAGGATCTGAATGCGTTTTTGGTTGGAATAATGGCTCGGTGAAAAGGTGGCGTTCAAAATCTTTCCCTAATCTTTATTTCCATCCTAAAAGTCATTTTGATATTGCTTTAGCAACTCTCTAATGTCCATTTTTCCCTGAATTGTTTCTTGGCATCGCCAAACCCTTTTTCATTTTTTACAAAGAGATGAGTAGGTGACCCTGAATTCCGAAATAAGTTAGCCCTTTATCCTCGGGGCAGCCAAGAGCTTCCGGCATAAAGCTATCCCTCAATTCTCCGATGGTTTATTCCTTTTCCTCTTGGCCTTGCTCGGAACAGGGCTGGGATCATTCCATAATTCATGTTTCACCAAAACTCAAAAAATTATGGAAGCTTTAACTCAAATCGAGCAAAACTCTAACGTGTCTGAACCCTTGATAAACCTTAATGCGAGATTCCATGTGACCGATGAAAATCAATCAAAATCACATGAATCATTCCACTTTAATGAAGTCGCAGAAATCACACTGGCTTATCGACCCAAAATCAAGGCAAGTCAACGTCCAAAAGTTACATGTTCCAGGCAAGTTTATGATGTCTTGTTAAAGTTCTGGAATTCAGATGCTCTGGAATACGTCGAGCAGTTTCAAGTGATGCTTCTAAGCAGAGGCAACCGTGTGTTGGGTATTTGCACCATCAGTACTGGCGGAACGTCGACAACTGTTGTAGATCCTAAATTAGTCTTTGCTGCCGGATTGAAGGCTAACGCATCCTCCTTAATTATTAGTCATAATCATCCGAGTGGAAATCTTCAACCATCCGAACAGGATAGAAGACTAACCCGAAGATTGGTAGAAATCGGTCGAGCTTTGGATCTACCTATTGTGGATCATGTTATCCTAAGTTCAGAAGGGTACTTTTCCTTTGCAGATGAAGGGGAGCTTTAGGCTTCCTTTTTTCTATTAAACTTGATTTCAAGGACAAAAGAGTCAGGATTTTTAAATAAACAAAGTCAGATTTGATTGTTTCCGACAAAGGTGTGTTTCAGCCTTTGGTCAAATCACCGAATTGCTTAAATTTCTCTCCTTAACAGATAAGGTTCCAATTTCACGCATTTCTTCTAAATACGAATTAATTTGTGAAGTTAGATTTGGTGTTTTGTTTATATTAAGAAAAAGAAATTTGGTTATTAAAAGCATCGTTCCTGAAAGGGGAACAAAAGAGCCTGAGTTTAAAGATTTCATTGACTATTGAGTTTACAATGTCCTTAGTTGGAATGATATCGTTCTCCTCATTGGTTACAATGATGTTAATGCTAAACTTTACGGCTATGATAGAAAAAATCAAAAGTGTAGTAGTTGGGGTAGCTCTCGCGGGGAGAACGGTTTCCAGCCCCATGCTATATGACATTGGAAACAATAGAAGAGTAATCTGAACTCAGGGAAGAGAGCTGGGGGTTCGAGTCCCCCTCTCCCCACTTTTTAAAAATAAACAATTAAGAATCAATAGAAATGAAGATAGGATTGTGGAAAAATCAATCGAGTTAGCTTCAAAAAATGAAATTAAAAAGAGAGAGAATTAATTCACTTATACAAAACAAATAAATATTTGAAACTATGATTTTAAAGCCAGATGATTTAAAAAAACTTTTAGAAAAACGTGGGAAAAATGAATTGCTCGAATTGCGAGGAGCTACACTATTAGGAGATTTTTCTGGATTTGATTTAAGGTATTTAGATTTATATAATGCGAAATTAGGATCTGCTAATCTTTCAATGGCAAATCTAAGTAGAGTTGATCTCTTTGAAGCAAATTTAGAGGGGACAAATTTGGAAGGAGCTAACTTAAAAGAAGCCAATCTTTGTTCTTCAACTCTAACTAAAGCTAATTTAAGAAAAGCTAATCTTGAGGGAGCAAATTTAAACGGTGCTTTGTTAAACGGGGCAATTCTATTTGCAGCGATCTTAAACAAAGCAAATTTTAAAAAGGTGGATCTTAGTGGCCGAGACTTTAGTAATCAAGATCTTAGTGCATGTAACTTTTATTCTGCAAACCTTTCCAACACTAATTTCATGAAAACAGATCTTCAACATGCGGATTTATCTTATGCCAACCTTATAGGTGCGAAGTTAGAAGATGCAGATCTTCTTTATGCGAATCTTACAGGAGCAAAGTTGAATGGGAAAGCCTTAAAAGGAGCGGACCTGACAGATGTAAAATTGGTGGGGGTCAACCTTAGTGGGGAGGATTTAAAGGGATGCCTTTTTTGGAATGCAAATCTTAGGGATGCGAATCTTTCTGGAGCGGATCTAACTGGAGCCACACTTAATAGAGCCAATCTAGAAAATGCAGATTTAACTAAGGCAAAATTGGAAGGAGTAGATCTAGAACGAGCAACTTTACGAAGAGCGAATCTCTCTTTTGCGAATTTTAGAAATACAAATCTTGAAAAAGCTGACCTTTATGGAGCCTTGCTTACTGGAACTGACTTTTATTCTGCAAATCTTAAAGAGGCCGATCTAAGTATGGCACAAGGAGAAAGAATTAATTTTAATCGGGCAGACCTGAATGGAGCAAAAGGTGCTCCTAGTAAATAAGTTAAAAATCTGAATATTTTAGACCAATAGAGTTGATGATATCAAAAAAACAGGGCTCAGAAATTTGCATTTTTTTCAAATAATGGAAAAGCGAATTGTCGCTTACGAAATATTAACAAAAGCCACAAAGGCTGGCTTTTGTTACACAAAAAAAAGTATTTATTCACTTACCTAAATCCCATAATACTCCGCCACCGCCTTCAAAATCATATCCCGCATTGACGCTTTGGTCTCCCGGCCGATTTCATACTTGAGCTTGTCAAACATGGCGGTAGGAATCCGTAGGGAATAGATCTTTACATCTTCGGTGTCGAATTCTTTGCTTGATACTTTTTCTTTTTGCTGGAGTTCTGGTTCGGGATTGATCAGCACTCCGATTCCTCGCTGTTTGGTGCCGAGGTTTTTATTGCCCTTGCTTGGGTCATTTAGCTTCTTTGCCATGGTTTGCTCAGTTTAATCTGTTTAGAATTTCTTCGACTAGCATTTCATAGTCCTTTGCCCCATTGGACTCAGGTGCATAGTCGAAAATGGTTTGTCCTTGGAGTTGGGCTTCAGCCAAGGCAACATTGATCCGGATTTTAGTATCGAATACTTTATCCTGGAGATCCTCGGTTAGTTTCTCGACGATAGTTTTGGTAAGAATTCGGTTTGGGTTTATTTGAGTAATGAACACTCCTCCGATTTCCAATTTGTCGTTTAGGTTATCCCGGACTTCATTTACTATGCCCAGAAGCCGGTCCACTCCTTTGTAAGCGAAATACTCTCCTTGAAGAGGAAGCAGAATGGTATCACTGGCTACCATTGCATTGACGGTCAACAGCCCAACAGAAGGAGGACAGTCAATGATGATGTAGTCGTACTCTGAGCGGATAGGCTTTAGCAGTTTATGGAGGATTTGCTCCCGGCCAATCTTGGATACGATCTCCATTTCAGCGCCCAATAAATCGATCGATGAGGGAACTAGGTCTAGATTTTCGGAGACATTTAGGATCGGTAACTTTTTATTTTCTCGGATGGAATCATAAACAGATAATTCCGGGTCACCCTTTCCCAATCCCTCAGTCAGATTTGCTTGGGAGTCGATATCCAATAACAGAACCTTTAGACCTTTTTTGGCAAGCCCAGCACCGATGTTGATGGAGGAGGTGGTTTTACCCGTTCCTCCCTTGTGATTCATGATGGAAATAGTCTTCATAATTCAGTTGGTTTAACTAAAGATATGAAAATGTATTTCCATAAAAAAGTATTTATATAAAAATGTAATTACTTTTGATTGATTCTGGATTCCAAGTTCTCGATGATCAGGTTCTTGGATCTTACCAATTCGCTGTAGGAGCTGTTCTCGGCAGAGAGTCGGGTCACTTCTTTTTGAAGCCTGTCGATTTCAGACTGAAGCTGCTCAAAGAAGTGCTGTTCGCGGCCCATTTTGTCTGAATCCATTTCACGATCCTCGATGGTAGCACTAAACATTTCACCTTCTCCCGTCTCAAGCCATTGGAGATTGATGTGGTGTTCCCTTTTGAGAAGGATCTTGATTTTTCCTGAAACACTGTTCTTGCCTCGTTCTATGTCAGAATATCCAGCCTGAGTCAATCCCAAGGAAGCCCCGAAATCTTCTTGGGTTTCTTTTAAGAATTTCCTGATGATTTTTAGGCGTTGATTTTCAGTCATATCTGAAAGATTCGGATTTTAAAACGATAGATTTTTTCCAAAATATAGCAAAACCATATATTTTTATAAATGGATATATTCAAAGGAATTATCCTTAGGTCTAATCGGATTGCTCAATTGAGCCGCTCTGCTTGGCCTCTTCATTCTTTGATTTATTGAACTCAGGGCTACCATCAGCAAATAGAGTCTGAGGAATAGGATTTTGCCTATTTTCTCTTTTGCCGATCTACTGTAGATCACTCATGACAAATATATACTTACAAATGTATTTTGAAAGGTGATTATTGGTTTTCTATATATGTAAATATCTGCATATCTATATATATCGAAATACCGATATAGGGATATTTCGATATCCTTTTTCTAATGATCTGAGGTTTGTTCCGATTTTAATCAGTACGCCACATTTAATTTTCAGCCAAAAATTTTGGCGCCTTTCCCGGTAGTGGGGAAGCTATGGCCTTGAGGGATATCGAAGAATTGACCTTGCTTTTTTCAGCATGTGAAGATGAATAAGAGTGTTGAGGAACCTTTTGCGTGTTCCTTGCAAGTTGTGTATTTGTGACACAAATTCTGCCGAATTTTTCTCCCAAACACGCACTTGCCATTCCGGTGATTCTTATCAGAATCATCCAAAATGGAGGGATTTGACCTCGCAACTCGGTAAAATTTAAAATGACTGAACCATGAGAAAATTCATTGAACAGGATCGAGAAAAAATCATTAACATCTTAGTGAGTTCTTTTGAAGGCAATAAATCCGTTGATTTTGTCGTGGGCAAATCAGCTTCCGGAAGAAGAATTCTAATGGAGTACAGTTTGGCAAACTGTCTGGAAAACGGAGAAGTGTATGTATCCGATAGCGGAAAATCCTGCGTCTTGATCAAGTATTCTGACCGAAAGCAAAAGCCATTTAGCCTTTGGATTTGGGACCTGAAACTGGCCCTTCAGGGAATTGGTATTTCAAGAATTTCGAAGGTGCTCAAACGGGAATCCAGCATCGAAGCTGTCCAGCCCAAAGAGCCATTTCTATATGTCTGGTTTATTGGCGTAGAGCCAGAAAATCAAGGTAAAGGGGAGGGATCCAAGCTGCTCAAGTCAGTTCTTGACATGGCTGAAGACAAGAAGCTTCCTGTTTGCTTGGAGACTTCGACAGAACGCAATTTTAAATGGTATGAGAATTTTGGGTTCTCAGTTTATGCATCTTCCGCTCAATTTGGCTTCCCATTTTACTTCTATAGAAAGGATTAATTATGACAGTGTTTGGAACTGACATGCACCTGGCGACTTTTATTTTTGTCGTGTGCGAGGTGCTATTTTTTGTCTCTCAGCTGGTTTTGTATCTCCAAAATCCCGCTGAAAAGAATCGTCAATACTATTTGATTCTCCTGGGTCTCTTGATCATTTACAATATTGCGGGAGGTTTATTTCCAGATCCCGCTCTCCCGATTGATATCAATTTGCAGATCAATCTTGCCTACGGGACTGGCTTTGTAATGGGGGCGTATTTTCCCTATTATTTTTATCGAGTTTTTGAACTGGATGATTTGAGATGGAATGCGCGCATCGGCGTTTGGATATTTTTGATAGCTCCATTCCTGCTTTTCTTTTGTATTGGGCTTCCATTATTGGATGACCTTCCAGCCACCATCTGGTATGGTTTAGCTATTCCTTTGGTTTATGCGATTTATTTGATTGTGATCATTTTTCTGAGTATCCGAAAGAAATTTGAAGGATCACAAAATTCATTGGAAGCAATTTTGACTTATTCGGCAGCGGTACCTTGGGTCTTGTTACCGGTTTTTAGCTATGTTGATGCCACCCAATTCGTCGAGGTGATTTGTACCAATGGAGGCTTTATCATCATCACGTTTTTGTTTATTCGAAAGATGATCTTCGAAAACAGAAAGGTCTTCGCAAAACTCAATGATTCTGACCTGAGACCTCCGGTTGATCCCAGTGCTTTTTTCGGCCAACGATGTGCCGAATTGGGCTTGACCAAACGAGAATGCGAAGTGGCGGAGAAAGTAGCCCAAGGCCTTACCAGCAAAGAAATCGCTGAAGAACTTTTTATTTCAGAACGAACCGTCAACAAACACCTTCAGACAATTTTTAAAAAAGCGGACAGCAAAAATCGAGTTGAGCTGATCAACGTACTGAATTCCTACTCATAATCCTGATTTTCTAGGCTTTATCCTAAGACTAAGTATATCTGCGTATAGGTATTTCTCTATACGCAGATATGCCTATTTATCCCAATTACGCAGTTTTAGGTATTTTTTTTCGCCTACGGAATCCAATCCTTTACCCCCATCAACATGTCGCCATGATGGAGAAAAGAGAAAATCTCTCTTGGGTATCGGTTCGGTTAAAGCCGGATGTTTTTGCCCGATTGAAGGAGGAAAGCAGATCCCTTGGAGTGTCTTTGAGCCACTTGATCAGAATGAAGCTCAGCGCTGAAACGATCAAGATCATCGACACTAAGGGAATTCTAAATGCAATCGATAAGGTGGTTGCCGAACAGGCTCGGGTAAACAATAATATCAACCAGCTGGCCAAGCACGCCAATACCTATCGAGACAAAATTTCCCCAGAGATTTTTCTGAATCACACCATACAGATGGCCAAGCATCTTGAGCATCGGGATTTCATGAACAAGTTTTTGAAGCAGATCTACCAGGCAATCAAATGAGAGTTAAAATTCTTTCCAGCGCAAGTTCATTCAATGGGGTAACCTACAACACGAACAAAACCCAAAATGAAAAGGGTGAGCTGACCCGACTCCGGAATTTTGGGTATTTGCAGGATACCAGGGATGTGGGACCGAATGAGGTGAAAAATTACCTGATAGCTCATTCGAACAGAAATACACTGGTCAAGGACAAGCAGTTTCATGCGATGATCAGCTGCAAGGGGAGGGAGTATTCCAAAGAAGAGCTGACTGATATTGCCCATGAGTGGATTGATAAAATGGGCTATGGAGCTAATCCCTTTTTGATCGTTTTTCACAAGGACACGGCAAATAACCACGTCCACATTGTGTCATCGAGGATCGACCGGGAAGGCAAAAAGATCAGTGATTCATTTGAGAAGCTAAGAGCACAAGAAGCAATCAACGAGATCATGAGGCTCAATCCCAAGCATGAAGCAGCGAAGGCTGCGGATGGCTTGATGGAGTTTCGATTCAGTACCAAAGCCCAAGGATTCCTAATTCTGGAAAACTTGGGATTTAAAGTGCGGGAAAAAGACGGGCAGATCGAATTGATCAAGTATGGTTCAGTACAAGGCCAGATTCCTGCTTCAGAGTTCAACCAAAAGATCCAGTCCTATCAGTTGAATAAGGATCGGGCAAAACAACTAAAGGCGATTTTGGATCGGTATTCCAAGGTTTACCAGAGCCAACCCACCTGTCTTTTTGAGCCGAAACCCGGTGGAAAAAAAGGAAACCAAACTGGGTATCGCTCGGATCTTGGTGATTTTATCCGGGACAAATTTGGGCTTCAGCTCGTATTCCATGGCAAAGATGGGAAAAGGCCCTATGGTTATTCCCTGATTGATCATGCCAACAAGATCATTTTTAAAGGAAGTGAGGTATTTCCGATTCAGCGATTTTTTGAACAAGAAGGCGAACGAAAAACCTATCAAGCTCAGCAGCCTAGCAAGGATAGACCGATCGATTTGATCGAGGCAAAAGTAAAGCTTCAATCAGCTCTCAATGATTTTTCGACTGTTCGGCAAGGTTTGGAGCACCATGCTTTGAAGCTGGAGAATCGGGATGGGTATTCTTACCTGAAAACAGCCCAAGGAGATATCGCAGCCAGCGACATTCTTTCTGCTGAGCAACAGCTGGCATTACGGCAATACTTCCATGAAAGCGAACCCCATAAGGAAGGACAAAGCCAAACGATTTTTGACCTCGCACCGGTACTCAATATCGCCAATGACATCGATGATGAGTCGGTTCACGGCAGGAAAAGAAGCAAAAAGCGCAAGGGAGAAAATGAAATCACCAGATAAAGAGAAGGCCATGATTATTCTATTCGCAAACCAAAAAGGCGGAGTGGGAAAAAGTACCCTCGCGGTGCTATTTTCAAATTTTGCCGTCCAGAAAAGGAAAAGAAAGGTGAAAGTCTTTGATATGGACTTTCAGCAGTCGCTTTACAACAAGTATCTCAATTCAGACCTCTTGGAAAATGAAAAGCTCTATGAAGTCGAGCTATCGAGTATTCCGGGGTTCAAGTCTATCCGAAAAAGAGCCTCCCAAGATCCCAGAATTCTCACCGTCATTGACCTTGCCGGGAGAATGGATGACGACAACCTGGTCCCGGTACTCAAGGAATCAGAATTGATCATCTGTCCATTTTGCTACGATGAATACAGCGTCACGAGCACCTTTGAGTTTTGCTACGTGGTCAAAAAGGTGAATCCTGATAGCCGGATTATCCTGATTCCCAATAGAGTCAAAACATCGGTCAAGTACGAAACCATGGAGAGTGTCAATCAGGCACTTGGCCAATTCGGTGAGTTGACCTCCCCAGTATCGGATCGGATAGACTTCCAAAGACTGACTACCTCTTACACTCCGGAATCGCTCGTGCCTATCCTGGATCCCATTTTCAACAAATTATTTGATGACCATATAGAAGCAGACCAGCCATGGGAAACGGAGACTACATAAGCAAACTTGTCCAAGGAGTAAGGGCAGATCTGGTACTACCTGAACATAAGGCGAAACCTTCTATAAAGTCCAAAAGAAAAGTGAGTATCAAAACCAGAAGCCGTGGAATCAATAATCTGATAAGTGCCATAAAGGATTTTGAAGTAAACGGAGATTCCAAAAGGCTGATTCGGATGGACGCTCGAACCGAAGAAGTCCTTAAAAGAATCAATCCCACTTTTGGAGTGGACGTGACCTCCTTCGTGAATTTTCTGTGCTGGGACTTTCTGGAAAACAACCCAGAACTGGTCAACGAAATCAAACAATCCATACAAAAACTATAACCATGAGCTGGACAGACTTCTTTCTATACCTATCCCTTTTCTATGTGGTGTACTATGCAGTAAATGTCGTTATCGATGTTTTGCGCAAACCACAAGTCTCAGAAGTGTCGGCAGGGAATGCCTACACATTCCAGACGGACCTCAATGAGTTTGACGAAAACCCAACCGTGATTGAGGATAATGAACCGATGCTTGAACCTGTAAAGCCTAAAAAGGAATCGGCTTCAGAAGTATGGGTCCACAGCGAGGAGGATTCTGAGGACATCGAATTTGAAATCAATGATCCCAGCCCGGTCAAATCTACCGGAGGAGTGACCACACTCAATTCCCTCTTTGTACTCGCCAAGGAAGGCAGTATTGAAATGAAAAAGAAAGTCGTGTTCTCATGAAGCTTTCCTATCGCTTAATCCTATGCGCTATTTCCCTCCTTCTCTTTTTCTCGGCAACGGATACTTATGGGCAATCCCCTCCAGGAGTTTCAAAATTTCAGGAGGTCGAGACGGACATGAAAAGTTTCTATGTCGCGCTTTCCCGACTATCATTTGCCGTGGGCGCAGTCTCTGGATTAGTTGGCGGTCTTCGGGTTTACAACAACTGGCAAATGGGAAAACATCAGATCGATGTCCAGGTAGTCAGTTGGTTTGGAGCCTGTTTATTCTTGGCCACGATGGGCTTTTTTCTCAGCGGATTGTACGCTGTTCCACTGACTTGATACCCAAAAAAAGCAAAATCAACTATCACTATTTTCTCAATAAACTATGAAAACCATGTTCAACAAAACCAAAAAAATGATCGCAAGCGCACTGTTTGCGACGCTTGCAACCACAACCGCCAATGCTCAAGGTGTTCAAGGGATCACCGCTGCCGAATCTTCTTTACTCGCCTATGTGGATCCCGTGGCCAGTCTTTGCCTGGTAATCGGAGCGGTAGTAGGGCTGATCGGAGGGGTAAGAGTTTATATTAAATGGAATTCCGGTGATCAGGACATCAATAAAGAATTGATGGGATGGGGCGGCTCCTGCCTGTTTTTAGTCTTGGTCAGTGTGATTATCAAAGCGTTTTTCGGTGTCTGATGGCTAAGCAATTTCCGATCTATAAGGGGCTTCAAAAGCCTCTTATATATCGGGGTTTTCAGGGAAAATTCATCGGATGGGGAGTCGCTTCCTTAGTCATCGCGGTTGTCTCGGGAGGATTAATTGGAAGCTTAACCAGTATGGTTTTAGGCGGGGTGATTACGCTAACCGCCATGACAACCGGACTTTTCATCACCTCTCAGCAGCAGAAAAAAGGCCTGCATAGCAAAACAAGGTACAAAGGGGTATTTCAGATCGCTACATCCTTAAAATCGAAGTAATCATGTTTGGGAAAAAAAGGAATGAATTTAAGCTTCCCTATCTGGGGATTGAAGATCAGATCCATGGTTTTCATTGTCTATTCAATCTGAAGGGTGACTTTGGAATCATCCTTGGGTTGGACAATCTAGTCTTGCAGTATTCAGCGGATTCTTCCAAATACGATTCCTTTCACCAGCTATACACCAACCTGATCAAAATATTGGGTGAAGGGCATTTGATCCAAAAGCAGGACATTTTTTCAAGAAAGACCTACAGCGAAACATTCTCAACAGAATACCTACAGCGAAAGTATGATGACCATTTCCAGGGGAGGCAATACACTTCGCTAAAGACATTTTTGGTGATTACCAAACGGGCAAAAGGCAGATACAGTCAAAAGTCAGTCATGGATTTTATCCAGACATTGGGTAAGGTAACCGATCTTTTTGAACGCGCGGGAATCAAGGCAGAAGCACTCTCAAAAATTGAGACTGACCGATATTTAAAACGGATTCTCAGCATGAATTTTCATGAGGAAAAGATTGTGCTGGACAACCTGCTTGCCGAAGAAAGCCAGGTGGAAAGCGGAGAAAGAGCGTTTCGGTCGATCACCTTGGTGGATACCGACAAAGTAGAACTTCCGGAAAAAGTAACCACCCATTTGGAGCGTAACGACAAGGATAGCCTAAAAGGGTTTCCGGTGGATAATATGGCCTTCCTCTTCGAAGTCCCTAATTTCCAGACGATAGTTTATAACCAGGTCATTGAAATAATTGAGCAGAGATCAACGCTCAACAAGCTTGAATTGAAGCGAAAACGACATTCCGGGATACCCGATCCAGCCAATAATATCTGTGTGGAAGATATCGACAGGCTATTGGAGGACGTGGCCAGACATAACCAACTTCTGGTCAATTGCCACTTCAATGTGGTGGTTTCTGCCAAAAAGGAGCATATCCAAGGAGCTTGTAATTATGTGGAATCCTCCCTTTTCCAACAGGGGATAGTTGCCAACAAGAATTCCTATAACCAACTGGAGCTATTCAGGACACTACTTCCCTGCAATACCGCTGAGTTGAAAGTTTACGATTACTTCCTAACCACCTCCGATGCGGCCTTATGTTTTTTCCTGAAAGAGTCACTGAACAAGGATGAGATAAGCAGATTTCAGATTCGATTTACGGATAGGCAAGGAATTCCTTTGAAGATTGATCCGGCTGATTTGCCGATGCAAACCAATCGGATTAACAATCGAAACAAGTTTGTGCTGGGTCCCTCCGGTTCGGGAAAATCATTCTTTATGAATGCCCTGATCGAGCAGTACTGCATGTGGAATAATCGGCCCAATCCGAAATGGCTGATGGATGTGGTCATTGTGGATACCGGCCACTCGTATTCCGGACTTTGCCAATACTACCAAGGGAAATACATCACTTATACTGAGGAAAAGCCAATAACCACCAACCCTTTTTCCATTACCGAAGAAGAATACAACATTGAGAAGAAAGACTATCTCCTGACCCTGATTTCCCTTTTGTGGAAGACAGCGGAAGGAACAGTCGCTCAGGTCGAAGCGGACGTTATTTCCAGTACCATTTCGGCCTACTATTCTTCCTTTTTCTCGGGAGAAAGTAAAATCGACCGACTTTGCTTCAACAGCTTTTATGAATTCGCCCTAGAGAAAATTCCCGAAATCAAAGAGAGTGAAAGCATCGGATTTGAACTTGAAGAGTTTCGCTTTGTGCTGAAGAAGTTTTACAAAGGAGGAGAGTTTGAAAACTTGCTCAATGAGGAAGTTGACCAGTCCTTGTTTACCGAATCTTTTGTGGTTTTTGAGATCGACAGCATTAAAGAGCACAAGGTGCTTTTTCCGATTGTCACACTCATAATCATGGATGTTTTCATCCAAAAAATGAGGTTCCGAACCAAATACAGGAAAGCGCTCATCATCGAAGAGGCTTGGAAGGCCATCGCCTCCCCGCTCATGGCAGGCTATATTTTATACCTCTATAAAACAGTTCGAAAATTCTGGGGGGAAGCCATTGTGGTAACCCAAGAGCTGGGAGATATCATTGGAAATGCGGTGGTCAAAGACAGCATTATCAATAACTCGGATACCATCTGTCTCTTGGATCAGACCAAATTCAAAGACAATTATTCCCAGATCGCCTCCCTGCTGTCCATCAATGAAAATGAAAGGAAGAAGATTTTCACAATCAATCAGCTGGATAATCATGAGGGCAGGGGAAGATTCAAGGAAGTCTACATCCGAAGAGGATCTACCGGAGAGGTGTATGGGGTAGAAGTTTCCCTGTACCAATACCTGACCTATACTACGGAAAAGCCCGAAAAGTCAGCCATCGAAATCTATATCCAAGCATTTAGAGGATACCAAATGGGACTTGATGCTTTTGTCGAGGATTTCAAAGCTTCTGAGCTTTCTCTCCATGAGTTTTTCAGTGAAGTCAACAAGCAAGGGGCTCCAGTAAGAGAAACACTAACTGCCACCTTTTAACCAAGTCCATGATGAAGACCTTGAATCTACTGGTATTTCTGATTCTCTCGGGATCTGCTTTTGGGCAGACGGTCTATGTAGATCCTGCAGTGGCGGGAGCAACGGCTGCACATTCTGCGGTGATCAATTCCCAACTGAATGCTACCAATGAACGATTGACTTTGATTGAGCGAGGACAACTGGCGATTACCGGAAATCTGACCATCGTCAACACGATGCAGGATAAAATCTACAAGGGACTTTCTGAGGTCAGTTCGATTTTGACCAATCTTTCCAATGTGCAGGAAATCGCACGAATAGCCACCGGGATTTCCAGTGACCTCAGCCAGGTGATGGACTTGGCCGGAGAGAATCCCGCTTTACTCCTCTTTGCCGAACGGAATGCTACCCTATTTCAGCAAAGGGCAACTTCCTTGGCTTTGGAGGTCAGTTCTTTTGTGTTGAAGGGAGGAGAAAATAATCTCATGGATGCAGGAGAACGGTCCAAACTGATCAATCAGATTTTGACTGAAATGGTCATCCTGCGATCCTACTCTTATGGAATGTATCGAGCCATGTATTTCGCTCAGATGAAAGGATTTGTAAGAGCATTAAATCCTTTCCAAGGTTACATCAACGTGGATATCCAGCTTGCGCAGGATATAGCCAGAAAAGCCAAAACCCTGCAATGATGAAATCTTTTTGGCTTTTTTCCTTCATTTTGATTGCAACCCTTGAGGTGAGTTTTGCCCAAACCAATGTGGCTCTTCTCCACCAGCTGGTTGAGGAGTCCAAGTCTGAATACAACCTTCAAAAACAGGCGAAGGAAAATCAGGGAAGGAACGCGGTCAACGAGGAGGTCAATACCAATTTGCTCAAGTCAGTGAAGGAGAAATACCGAGCCGTTCAAGACAGATTCGCCAAACTCTCGATAGTTATCGATGCTTTTGGAATTGGTGCTGCGGCTGAGCCCTTGGTCAACTCCATTATTGATAACCAACAGCAAATTGTTTTCTACTGTAGCCAAAATCCTGATTTAGTAATTTTTGCGCTAGAGACTGAAAAGGTTTTCGTCGAAAGATCCTATTCACTTTTGAATTACCTCTTTGGCCTTTCGGCAAGTATCGGAGTGGTCAACCAGATGAAAGTTTCGGAAAGAAGAATCCTTTTCGGGCACATTCTGGATGAGCTGAGGGAGATCAACGGACTTTCCTATACCGTTTCCAAATCACTTCAACACTATCTGGAAAGGAAGCGAGGAGCCAATCCTTACCTACAATATGTGGCAACGGAAATGGCTTTGGTAGAAGAAATCATTCAAAACGCCAAAACCCTAACCCGATGAAGAATCTCCTTTTTCTATTTATGTGTTTCGTGGCTGTTGAATCTTATGCCCAGACAGTGGTATTTGACAAAGCCCATTTTTCGATTGTCAATGCCAATGCAGCCGTAAGAAATGCCAGTGAAATAGGATATCACCAAACCTTGAATATCATCAGGCAAAACACCGATGATATCATTCTCAATTCATCCAGCCTGGCACTGGTTCAAACCATGATTGTCAACTCCCTAACCCAAATCAATGAAGGGTTCAAGGATGCAATTCAGGTGAGGATGATCGCTGAGACGGTCTTGGATATCAGTACCATTTCCGCAGAGGCTTTCCGGTTGGCGGGCGATAATCCCATCCTTTTTCTTTTTGTGGAAGAGTACACGGCTCAGGCCAAAAAACGAAGTCTCAATCTGGCCACGGAAGTTTCTTCCCTGATTCTCAATGAAGGAGATAACCTCCTGATGAATTACAATGTCCGGGATGAGCTCCTTGATTCGGTTCAGAAGGAATTACGGGTAATTCTTGCCTTGGTACTGGCCGCAAAAAACAGCATCTACTGGGCTAAGACCAATGGGATAATTCGATCTCTCAATCCCTATCAAGCTTATATCAATCGTGATTTGGGATTGATCAATGAAATCATCATCAAACAGAAAATCCTTACCCGATGAAGCTACCACTCTCATTTTTGATCCTTTTTTCTGTTTGTATTCTCAGTTACGGACAGACTCCCATCCACGATAGAGCGATTGTCGCTCAGCAGGAAAGGATGGTCTTTAAGCAATGGGATAAGGATAAATTCTTTCCCGAACCCAACAGGTTTCTTGGAATCCCAACGAATCCGATTTGGTATATCACTTGGGGTTTGCATCCCAATTACCCGGATCTGGACAGAAGGCCTTTGTCTCCAAGGGGAGAACAAACTCAAAGGCTGGGATTGGCAGCGGCCATGCAGATTTCATCCAACTACTACAAGCAGCACTCTGATACGGTCAAGAACTTGGCAACAGCGGAGATGGCCCGCATTTCAGGTGCTTTTTCATCAGCTGATCCGCTTTTCCAATTCTATTATAAGCGAGAGCTGAAGCCTTTGGAAAATCCTGAAGCTTCAGCTTTTCAGGGTGTTCCTGCGGAAGTAATAAAGTACATGACTGATCATGGGGCATACCAATGGTATTTAAACAACATGGCTTCGCTTTCAGAGCGATTTGAGTTTGCCAAAAGCCTGGATATGGAAAGAGGGCAACGAATTCTGATGTATCACAGAATCATGCTTGAAATGAGGGATGTCCTTAAAAAGTGGCAATACAAGCTGGATATGTCTTCCAATATGCTTGCCTTCCGAAAGTTGAACCAGCGAAAAATCAGCGGTGAGATTATCCTTTCAGATCCAAAAAGCGAGGAGGAGAGAGCCAAGAAAATTGCTAACCAAACCCAAGTGATAAGATGAAAAGACTGACCACAGGACTATCTATTTTCCTTGGGATATCCATCTCCGGATTTGCACAATCGGCCAACCATGACCAGTACAAGGAGACCATAAGCTATTTGCAGGGAAACAGTATTTACGACCGAGGAGTGATGACATTCTTTGAAGAAATGAGGGATTATGGCTTTGCTCACTCCGATCCTTTCATGAGAGATGCCCAGACCTTGGCCTGTATTTTCATGTTGATTTTTTTCAGTCTGAAATGCTACGAAATGATGGCAGGAGACAAGAAGCTTGAAATTATGCCCCTTCTGAGGCCATTTGCTTTGGTGATTCTTCTGATGTGGTGGCCAATTTTCTGCCAGATCATCGCTTTTCCTACCGATTTGATCGCCGCCAAAACCGAAGCGCTTTTCGGGACTCAAAACGATATCAATAATGGATTGCGGCTTGACCGGGCGGCCTACATGATCGAGATGGCCGATCAGCTGGTGGAATATCAGGCAATGACCGAGATGGCATCTGAACAGGCGCAGGAATCAGATAAAGATTTGGGGACAGTGATTGTGGATGGGGTAAAAGGATTTTTCTCTGATCAAATTCTAGCTCCAATTGTCCAAATGAGGATTAGGATGCAAACCAGCCTTCAGCTGCTTGCTACCCAAATCATCGAATTGGTGGCTATCTGGATTCTGAGGGTGTGTGTCTATATCATTTTCATGTTGCAGATCATCTACTCCACGGTCTTAGTGATACTTGGGCCATTTTCAGTGGTGGCGAGTATTCTTCCTGCCTTTCGGGATGCGTTCACGACTTGGATAGCCAGGTTCGTTTCGGTTAACCTCTATGTAGGAATAGCCTATTTGATTCTCTACATCACAGGAAGACTTCAGCAATACGCCTTGGAGGTCGAAATTGACAAGTACGAGTACTTGCTTTCAACCGGTGGGGGAGCGGATCGACTTGAAAAAATGGCTTGGCTGGCATCTAATGGCTTTTTGAGTTTCGGGCTGGTGATTGTAGCATTTTTTGTCAGTGCCATTGCCATTACTACCGTGCCCTCGATTTCCACTTGGATCATTTCTACTTCAGGAATATCCTCGGCAGCAACCACCGCCGGAAGGATGGGGACTTCTGCTTCAAAATCAATTTCAAGAGCTAAACTAATCTAACCATGATCATCCAAAATATTGAGTCGAAAATCAGATTGGCAACTGTTCTTTCCTTGGGAAGCCTGATTACCTCAATCATTATCTGCGGTTTTGTTTCGGTTTATGCCTATAAACAGGTAGCCAATGCTAGGCAGTCCATTTATATCCTGGACAATGATATCCCAATTTTGGCCAAGCAGGCCAATATGCAAATGAACAGGCCAGCTGAGTACAAAGCAGCCGTGGACTTATTCCATAGCCTTTTTTTCAACCTGACTCCTGACGATAAGCACATTGAATACCAAATGAGCAGGGCTATGTACTTCGTGGATGAGACCGGAGTCGGCCAATACAATAACCTGAAAGAAAAGGGCTACTTCAATTCCATCCTTTCCTCAAGTTCGGTGCTGTCTATCCAGACGGATTCCATTGTCTTGGATCAGAATAGGTTCAGGTATTACGGCAAGCAAAAGATTGATCGAAGAAGCGCCACAATCACCCGATCGATCATCACTGAAGGTGAATTGATCGATATCCCGAGAAGTGAAAATAACAGCCACGGGGTATTGATCACGAATTGGAAAACCATTGAAAATAAAGATCTGAGCAATGTTTCGAAAAACACCTTTTAAGGATCGGGAAACTACCATTTTCCAAGAGCTGAAAAATGAGCTTTATCCTCACCTGGTTGGGGTAAATGGCCAGATGAAAGGCTTGATGGATCGTCATGCCAAAATCATTTTTTGTGTCATGCTCCTTCTCATCGTAGCCTCTTTTATCCTGACCTTTTTTGTGCTGAAGCCAAAGCCAGAGAATCAGGCTGAAAACTTGAAAAAAGAGTTGAAGGCCATCCCAGGAGAGCTGTCAGGCGAATTTTCAGCCTTGCAGGATTTGACTCTGAGAGCTGCGAAAATGGCGGAATTAAAGACTGAAATCGAACGGATTATCGCTCAGGATTCCATTTCAAAGACGGATTCAGCCTATCTGGAAAAAGCAATTGAGTAACTGCAATACTTTAACAACCACTCCCATGAAAATTGACTTCAAACAACCCAAATACATCCTGCCGATTATCATGCTCCCGTTTTTGTGCTTGCTGTTTTACGGCTATAAATCCTTCAGCAAAGACGGTCCGGCTGAGCCTGTTCAGGGGCTTAGTGGAATCCAATCCGAGATTGGCAAGGTATCGGAACAGATCCAGAAAAAACCGCTTGATTCCAAACTCGATGCTTCCAGGGAAACCTATAAAAGGGCAAATGATGGATACACGGCTATCAAAGGCTTGGAGCTCGAGGTAGAAGAATCCAGCCAAATTAAAACGCTGTATAACGAGGAAGAAAAAAGGCTGCTGGATTCCATAGATAACGCTTTAAAAAGCGCAGGTCTGTACTCGGAAAAACCCGATGCAGGGAATCCGATTCCAACTGTTTTGCCACAACCTACCAGACAGCAAAGCTTTTCCAAGGAAGATGAAGAATTGCTGAATGCCATCAATCAATTGGAAGGGAAAAAGACCCAAGTTCCCGCCAACAGATACGAAGATCCCATGGATCTATTCAAAGCTCAAATGGCTGTGATAGACTCCATTTCCAAAGCGAATGATCCGGCTTATCAAGAGCTACAGCAAAAAGAAAAGGAGAGTCAACCCGTAGCAAATGAGACCGAAAACGTGGTTTATCGAGTCCACAAGTCAGAGGGGGCATCGACCTTATTCAATACCGTCACCAGAGAAAAAAAAGGGAAGTTCATCGAGGCAATCATTGACCAGGAAATCAAGAGCGGTACCCTTGGAGCCAGATTGAGAATTCGACTTTTGGACGATATCCTGATTGGAAATGCTATGGTGAGAAGAGGCACTTATCTCTATGCTTTGATTTCCGGATATGAAGCGCAGCGGGTGAAGCTGACCATTTCTTCGGTCATGATCAATGACCAAATCTTTCCGATTAAGCTCTCCATTTATGACGTGGACGGGATGGAAGGGCTGTATGTTCCGGCCAGTGCCTTCCGGGAATTTTCCAAAGAACTCGGAGGAAATACCACCGGAGGAATGAATCTTACCATGCAGCAAAACTCAGATGCCTTGAGCCAACTGTATATGTCTGCACTCCAACGAATGTTCACTTCAACTTCCCAGGCTGTTTCTAAATCCATCAAAAAGAACAAGGCCAATATCAAGTATGGCACTTCAGTCTATCTGATCGATACCAACGAATTGCAGGAAAACGGAAAAATGATCCAAAATCAAAACTGACCTACCATGAGACAAAAGATTATAACCCTTATCCTTTGGGCGATATCCGTTTCGGCCTACGCACAGCAAAACGGAACGCTGCTGAAAAGCCAACTTCCCAAGATCTACATCGACGAGGAAATCTCTCTACACTTTCTTTCTCCCGAACCTATCCAATACGTGGATATCTCGACCGACAATATGATCGGGGATATTCCTTTGGAGAGTGTATTTCGGGTAAAAGCAATCCGAGACAGTGTTTCCAACCTTAATGGATACAATAAGTCTTTGGGAGTGGTTACCATTGTCGGGCAGAAATTCATCGCGCAGTATGATTTATGGTATGCCCATGATGAGCGACAGCTGAAAACTCAAATCGAAATTCTTCCTATCCACACCAGTCCCTTGGAGGTTGGTAAAATCCCCATGAGCGACCAAGAACTTCGGTATTTTTCGATAGAGGCATTTAAAAGGAAAAAGAAGGACAAGATCACCAAAAGCAGCCAGTATGGGATTTCCGGTCAGGTGAACAGGATTTACACGGTAGACGATTACATCTTTTTGGACATCTCCTTTACCAACAAGACCAATCTCAAATTTGATCTGGACCAGTTGAGGTTTAAGATCGAGGACAAACGAATTGTTAAAGAAACCAATGTCCAATCCATTGAGATAGAACCGGAATACCAGCTTTTCACCCCGCAAAGCTTTGATAAGAAATACCGCAATATCTACGTGTTCAAAAAATTCACCTTCCCCAATTCAAAGGTGTTCACCATCGAGCTTTCGGAGACCCAGATCAGCGGAAGGACGCTTTCCTTGGAGATCAAGTACGCAGACCTTTTGGCGGCAGACACACTTTAAAAATGATTTTTCCTCTCAATTAATTCCTTGCCATGAATGAGAAAAGAGAATTAAAAAGCCTTCACGCGACCTTTCAATTCATTGTCTACCTGATGGTGTTTCTGGACATTCTGATGTTTGTCTACGCCCCACAGTTGTTGGCCATGGATGGGGTAGGAAGGTTTCTTTTTCCTCTTTTCGAAAAGCTACAAAACCTGAAGATTTACAGTAATGTGCTTCTTGGAAAAGTGGCCATTTTGATAGCAATTTGCCTTTCAGCTATCGGGACAGTGGCCAGAAAGAACCTGGATTTAAACCCGAGAAATCAGATCATTTTTCCCTTGACAATCGGCCTGATTTTATTCTTTGGATCGATCTATCTCTACACGCTGGAAGATTCATTTTTGGTGATGGATTTCACTTCCATTCAAGACCTAGGGTATAGCCTATCTTTATTTCTTGGGGCTGTTTTGATCCATACCTCCTTGGACAATGTATCGAAACTGATCAAATCGGGTCTGGGAAAGGATGAGTGGAATATCGAAGGAGAGTCCTTCATGCAAGACACCAAAAAAATCGAAAACCCCTATTCTGTCAACATTCCCATGAAATTCTATTTCAGGGGAAAAGTCCGAAAAGGTTGGATCAATTTGGTCAATCCATTCCGAGGAACTTTTGTGATCGGAACCCCGGGTTCCGGGAAGTCCTTTGGAGTGATCAATCCTTTTATCCGACAGATGATTGGCAAGGGATTTACTATGTGTCTTTACGATTTTAAGTTTCCTGACTTGGCTCAGATTGCCTATTTCCACTATCTGAAAGCTCAGGACAAAAAGGCAAATCCATATTTCAAATTCCATGTGATCAATCTGGATGAGGTAGAATATTCCAGGAGGATCAATCCGATCAACAGAAGGTATTTGAAGACAGTGGCCAATGCTTCTGAAACCGCAGAGGCTATTTTTCAATCCCTTCAAAAATCCGATTCCACAGGAGGAGCAGACAAGTTTTTCGAGCAATCGGCCATCAACTTTCTCTCTGCCTGTATCTTTTTTGTGTCTCGATATGAGGAAGGCAAATATTCTACCTTCGCTCATGTGCTGGATTTCCTGAACAGGGACTACGAGGATATTTTTAACTGTCTGACCAAATATCCTGAACTCAGATCCATGGTATCTCCCTTCCGAAGCGCCTTTGAAAAGAAGGTTTACAAACAGCTGGAAGGGCAGGTCGGTACTCTGAAGATTTTCCTTTCAAGGCTCAATACCAAAGAAACCGCTTGGGTCTTCAGTGGGGATGATTTCGACCTTAAAATTTCGGATCCCAATTCTCCATCCATTCTGGTTCTTGCAAACAGTACCGAAACGCAGAGTATCACGGGTACTTGCTATTCGGTGATCATTAACCGGTTGACCCGATTGATCAATACCAAAGGGAATCTGCCGACTGCCTTGATAGCGGATGAAGCGCCGACTTTTTACATCCATAAAATCGAAAACCTGATTTCTACAGCCCGAAGTAATAAAGTAGCGGTCTTGCTCGGCTTGCAGGAATTACCTCAATTAAATCAGCTTCAGGGAAAGGATACGGCATCGACCATGACCTCGGTGATCGGAAATGTGCTTTGTGGTTCAGTTCGCCATAAGGACACGCTGTCTTGGTTGGAAATGATGTTTGGAAAGCGAAAGCAGCTGGGGCAAAGCGTTTCGATTGATCGGGATAAAACCTCGATTTCATACAGTGAGCGATACGATCCACTGATTCCTGCGGGAAAAATTGCCTCCATGCATACCGGGGAAATTGCGGGAATTATTGCCACGGAAGGAACTCAGTTTGATGGGAAATACAAGACATCTAATGTCCATTGTCGCGTCAATCACGATATGAGGGAGATCAGGCTGGAGGAAAACTCCTATCGAAGCACTCCGAAATTCTATGATTTCAAAGGGAAAAAGGAAGAGATCTTGACCAAGCACTTTGAGAAAATCCACCGACAGGTTACTGAGATTATTGAAAAGCACCGGGAAATGGCAATCCTAGATTAAGTCATTGAAATCATGCAAAGGAACCTATCGATTATACTTCTTCTTTTTGCTCACCAGGCATTTCCTCAATTCAATTCCATTGAATTTCGAAAGGAAATGACTTCAGTGAACGTGATCAGGTCCGCTGAATTCAAGCAAGAAGCGAAAGGGTCTGAAATTCCTCCTTTGTCCCAACAGGAACTAGCCGTGGAACATGGGGAGGAGCTATTGTTGGCATCCCTTCCCTTAGAGGATTTTTTTCTGACTTCAGAGTTTGGCTACCGCTCCGATCCATTCTCCGGAAAAACGAAATTTCATGGGGGAATCGATCTAAAAACCAAGCGTTCAAAGGTGCTTTCCATGCTTCATGGAACTGTGGTTTCGGTGGGCAACGATCCGCTTTTAGGAATTTTTGTCAAAGTCCAACACGGCAACTATGAATCGATTTACGGTCACCTTTCTCAATCCTTTGTAGCAAAGGGCGATCGTGTCTTACCGGGAACTATCCTGGGGATTTCCGGAAGTACGGGAAGAGCTACTGGCGAACACCTTCACCTGAGCATTAAGAAGGGGAAGGAATACGTCAATCCAGTCTTATTCATTCAATTGATTTCAATGCTATCGACTAAAGAAGAAGCAATCACTTATTTATCAAAACCGTAAAGCAAGCAACATGGCAAATCAAAATGGATTACCGATGAAGGATTTGGAGATTTTTGGAGTCATCAAGAACGGAAAATTTACCATTCCTGAAAGAGAAGTCAACGCCCTTAAAAATGGAGGGATAACCGATGTAGTGGAATTGACCGACCTGAAAGGGAAGGATATTTTCATCGATAAATTACCGGCTAGACTTTCCATAGTCAGGGGAGAAGATGGGAATCCCGCCTTGCGGATTGATCCGGTTTACAGGGAACCTAATCAACATCCCAATTTGAATGACGCTGAGCGGAATCAACTGGTCCGGAAAGAATTGGCCAATATCAAGAAAAGCTATGTTGACAAAGAAGGGAACATTCAGACTGAGATCATCGAGTACGATCAGCGAACCAAACAATTTCTCTCCTACAATCCCCGAGACATCAAAGCCCCTCAATCAGTCAATGGGCAAGAACTCGATCCACAGCAAAAGAAGAAATACAAGGAAGGGGAAACGGTGCTGTTGGCAGATGGGACAGCATTTCAACTTTCTCCATCTGCTCCAAAAGGCCTCAGATCAAATAAGTCAGGGTTAGTCCTTTCGGTTTTGCTGGATGGCGGTTTGTCCTACCTACTGATTACCGGTGTTCAGAAAGTGCTCGGAAAGGAAAGCCAGGAGGAAAAGGCGTATAGCGAAGGATACCTTCAAGCCATCAAGGAGGTTCAAAAACAAGTAGAGCGCCGAATCGCTAGAAACCCAAAAGACAGAGATGCAATCCGTGATTTGAACAACATCAAGGAGGAATACTCCAAAATTTCGGCTGATTTCTCACTCCCAAAAGGTGTTAGGGATGAATTCGATATCAATGCCATCAAAAGGCTAAACAGCATCGATACTGAAGAAGGAAAGAACCCAAGAAAACGCTTTGAACAAGACAATGGCTTTGACCGAGACCTTTGATATTTTGAGCTACAAAGGAGTGGATAAGGCTATCCAAAGTCTGTTTTCCAAGTTTGCCCATCAGGATCAAACGGGCCAGATCATTTTTTACTTCTTTGGTAAGCAAGGCGAGAAAGTGGATTGTGAAATCCTGAGCCTTTACCGAAATAGGAAGGCTTCCAGAGGAATCTCTGCCCTTAATGTTTCAGAAGATTCTCGGTCAATTTTTGTCTCCGACTCCTATGCTTCCCTGATTTGTTTTGCTAATCAATTCAAAGCCAGAATCTCCTTTGATGAAGCAGGCTTTTTGATCATTGGGGCAGATTTTGATTACAATTTATTGCGCCAGGCTTTTGAGAAAATCTCAAAAAAAGCAAAGGTAAATACTGTCTTTGACTCATCGGTTTTGGGTCGTGTGATGGATTGTAAAATCCAGGATCTAATTCACGATCATGACTGTATCTATAACCTGACCAGCGATTTGGTTCACCTTGAAAATTCAAAAAAAGCCAAGAGTTCGATTGAATCGATATTCACCTTTTCCCTGCGAACCTATTGCATCTCTCAAGGGGTGAAGCAAACAGTCCGAACCTTCAAGCCTAAGCAAAAAGGAGTTGAGTCCTTTTATCAGCTCAATCAAATGAATTGGGAAAATTTCAATTAATACGGTTTTGCTATATTTAAACGCTGGCCACTCAATATTATGGAGAATAATAATCTTGAATTCATGAAAAAGAGCCTGAAATTTCTCGGCTTTGGCACTTCGTTAAATGCCGCACTTGAAGCTAAAGTTTCTGAGCGACAGGAGTTCTTTAAAATCGGAGTTTCTGCCGATTTTAATGCCAGGCAAAAAGATGGAAGTCCGGGAAAGGACAAGGTTAATTATGAGCTGAATTTTTCGAGATCTTCGAAGCCTTTTAATTATTCTTTGGATAGCGTAAAAGTCACCCTCAACGAACAGATCCAAAGCACATTTTCTTATGGAAAGGGGAATGACGTGACGGCAAAGGAAGCCTATAATCTGCTCAGAGGGGCATCTATCCATAAAAAAGCTATTCTAAATAGGCAAATGGATAATAGGGTATTGGCTTCGGGCGAGGTCAGTCAGGTGAAGGAAGGCTCAGGAGAAAAGATTGATTCCATCTGGATCAAACTGGATTTTGAAAAGCTGAATGAGCAGGGGAATTTCTCCTACAAAAAGTTCTATCCTGATCATGGATTCCACCTGGAAACTGAACTGAGCAGATTCCCGATTAAGGAGCTTGAAAATTTTCAGGAAAAGGAACTGCTTATTTCCAGCTTAGGACGGGGTAATATCCAAAAAGCCACTTTGGAAAATGGTCAATCCGTATTTATCGAAGCAGATCCGGAATCGAAGAAAATTCAGTTTTATGACATGGATTTCAAGAAATTAGACGTTTTACCTACTCAGACCCAGGAAATGGGTAGGTGATGAAAGTAAAATCAACTTGTTTAAGTTTTAAAATTAGCCTCAAGTATTTATTGATAATGAAGAAAATATTTCTCTTGATTACCTTTTTGATATTGATCGGATGGAATCTGTCATATGGGCAAACATCTGAATATCAATATTTCAGCTATTCGGAATATTTTAAGGATGATGTAATCAAAGAGAAAAAAATTAAGAAAATTACAAGTACGTTTTTTTGGACGATCCCACCAGGACCCTTGTACCAGAATGATAAAAGCATTTCTTCTTTCAATGAATTAGGAGACCTACTTTGCTCTGAATCTTATTATTTTGATGAAAATGACCCCAAAATAATTATCCAACAGACTAAGGACTGCTTTGAATATGCGGATGGCTTCCAGTCTCGACAGTTAAGATTTCACAATAATAGAGATTCTGCAGAATGGATTAGGGACTTCAGTTATGAGCTTGATGATAACCAAAATGTTACAAAAATTATCGTGAAAGATCGCAGTTATCCCCATAATTCATCCGTGACTGAAAAATTTTATAACTCCCAAAATAAAGTTATTACTGAAAAAACAGATTATGGTTATTTGGCTGAATACAAATATGATTCAAAAGGGAATTTAATAGAGCGAATTTGGGGACAAGAAGATTGGCCCCGAAATAGTAACCTTTATACGTATGATAATGCTGGTAAACTTATAAGATATGAGAGAACTCCTCAAGAAGAATATGAAACAGTTTTGGAATTGAATAAATATGATAAACAAGGAAGAATTAAAGTAAAGGAGTCTCTTTCAACTGAAAATGTCAAATCTCAAATTAATTATCGGTATGAAGGGAGAAATATTGTTAAGTTGGAATTTGTAAATCAAAAAGGAGAAACTTATCAAGTAACTACAAAGAGTTTTTCTAATGGATTGATCCAATCAGAAGTTACAGAAATGAATGGGAAAGTTCATTCCAAAGTGATTTTTGAATATGAATTTCATTAAGCCAAGAAAAGGGCTAAAAAAGAATTTTCGAATTAAACTAAACCATTTTACGCCATGAGAAATCTGAAATACCTGTTAGTAATCGCTGTAGCTGTTTTTTCTTTTAGCTGTTCCTCAGAGGATGAGACTCCAAAACTTGTTGAAAAATCAGTGACCATTGAAGTTGAAATGGATGGTAATTACGCTGACTATCTGGTGACCTTTTCGGTTCATAGTATGCTGAGCGGTACCTCTACCTTTGTCGCTCCCGTATTGGATCAGCCAACTGAACTCAACTGGAGCCAAGTGATCGAACAAGGCAATACCTACACACTTTCTTTTGAGCCAGACGTTCCAACAATCTCAGCCACTTCTTCAGCCCCGATCCATAGCCTAGGCTTTGTTTTCAATGCCGTTCACTTGGGAGGAGAAACCGATCATTCTTTCCAGCCACTTTCAGCGACGGTCAATGTTTTGGCTGATGGCGTAGTCTATCGACAATTTGAATTTGAAGCTATGCCTCATGGAGAAGTTTCTGTGCCACTTGCTGAGGAGATTTCCTTTTAACAGCTAGGCAAAAGAAAAGTTGGTTGGTAAAATTGGGGGAGTTACAAGATTTCAATTATATTCAACTATTCATTTCATGATGATAGGGATAAGACGTGTATCAATCCTCCTTGAATCTGGGAATGGTTTTCTGAGTCTAAACCTTGAAAGTTGGATAGGTAGCTTTGAATTACAGGTCAATATAAAATTTAAAAAAATAGTTAAGTAAAATGATTAAGAAATTATTAATTATTCTATTGGTAATGCCTCTTTTTACCCTTAATAGTTATAGTCAAACAGCAAAGGATTATGTGAACCGAGGGAACACTAAAAGTATGAGTAAAGACTACACTGGAGCAATATCAGAATATAATAAAGCAATAGAAATTGATCCAAACTATTCTGATGCATATCATTTACGGGGGACTTGTAAATCTGATCTTGGTGATCATAGAGGAGCGATTATTGATTTAACTAAGGCAATAAACCTGAATCCGAAAGAACCAATGAGGTATACAAACCGAGGCTTGTCCAAACTTGCTTTAGGTCAAAAAGAAGAAGCGTGTTTAGACTTTTCTAAATCAGGTGAACTGGGATATAGTTACGCCTACACTCTGATAAAAATTTATTGTAATTAAAAAATATACCAAACAATTATAATGAAGCTTGGTGGTAAAATAAAGTAGATTTTCTTGTGCAAATTAAGGATTTATAATATTCTTGGTAAGGTTAGTTAATTGAAAATATCTGATTTCCTGAAAAATCAAATTTTAACTTTAATATATAATGAAAATAGAAGACTGGAAAAAGCTACTTTCCATTTTAGATAGTCAATATTCAATTTTTCTACTGGAATACCCAACAATGAAAAATGGTAGAAATAAAAAAATAAGAGAAAATTCGGAAAGGAAGGTATATAATAGTATTCAGCTTTCTTGCAATTGGATTACAGACTATCCAGAAGCCTATCAACTTTTAACAGGTAAGGATAATACTGATTTTGGTAGACATATAATTTGGGATGAATTTTCTAGACCAAATTATTTTGGGAGTGACATGTCTGAATTCTTGGAAAAGATAAAGGATAAAATAAAATCTTTGGAAGAGAAGAGTGATATTGAATAGTAATATCTTTTATTGTGGTTATAAAAAGTCCAGATGAACATATAAAATGAAATTGTAAACCTAGAGTAGGATACTCACTTCAATAATAGAAATAATTCCTTGTTTTGGATAATCACCTGTTTTTAATTTCGAACTTAACACACCCCTATGAGTATCAAAAAAGTAGTAGAAAATGCCTTGAATCTATTGGATAAGGCTGATGATGGAATTGTTCTGATGAACATGTACAATGAAGTAGTGCACCCAGCGGATGCAGCGTTCAAAGGTCAAGTGGTCTATCCCTACAATGCCAAATCATTTATAGAGGAGTCGTTTCGGCAGAATGGAATTGATTTAACCGATAAGGACCTGAGATTTATGTTGATGAAGCTTTTGCTGTCTTTCGAGCAAATGGAAGCCAATAAGGTTAGAAAAAGAAAGGTGAACGAGTTATTAAGGGAAAATGCGATTAGTGAATTTGGTAAACTAATGTAGGTTCTGGTCTCGAATAGAGCAGAAGGTTTTTATCATAGGCTGGTCTTGAATATTTCCGGGCAATTGACTTCCAAATCGTAGTTTTCCGGGCCATTCCAACCTAGTAAACTATGCCCTAGTCTGGTTTTATCCAATTGTATGCACAAAGGTCGGACGGCCTGTCAGATTTAGAAAAATGTGGTTCAAATGCCAAATAACCTTTAAAAGATTTTAGTCCTCAAACCCACAGTAAAGTTTGGTTTCTTGGGGGAAGGATTAAGGCTCAAACTTTATTTATTCAATTTATTCAGATCGTTTTTTCATCTTTTTGACGATCAAATCCACAGCCATTTTGGGATTGAAGCGATAGAGCATATCCAGTAGGGTAGCGTCTTTGCCTACCAAGACCCGAAATTTATTCCGCTCGATCCCATCGATCATGAGGGCTGCTGCCTTCTCAGCAGAAAGGATTTTTGATCCGGCTTCGGAGTTGGTCGAGGCAGTCTTGAGGTCGGAATTTTTCATGATGTTGGTGTTGACAGCACCCGGATGGATGACGGTGACACCGACGTTGGTCCCTTTCAATTCCGAGTATAGCCCTTCAGTCAGGATTTTGACCGCGGCTTTGGAAGCACTATAAACCGTCTGACCGGGAAAAGGGATAAATCCTCCCATACTTGAAACATTGGCAATATGAGCTTCTGGTCTTTTTAGGAGTTCTGGCAAAAAGGCTTTCGTCATATAGAGCGTTCCATAAAAATTAACATTCATCACTTTCTCAATCACAGCATAATCCAGACCCTTCACATCCAAAAAAGGCTGGATAATTCCTGCATTGTTTATCAATCCATCTACTTCTCCCAATTGAGAAAGAACTTGAGATGGCAAATAATGAACTGAATTTCTATCTGTTATATCCACTTCATGAAAAGAAACCCTTTCAATCCCTGCTTGAACAGCAGTTTCCTGAATTCCTTTACGGTTGATATCTACCAAAGCAACCTGAGCACCTTTTCGAACCAATTGAATAGACAACTCCCTTCCCATTCCACTACCTGCTCCGGTAACGACAAAAACTTTATCCTTTACTTTCATTCCCTTTTAAAACAAGTTGGTAGTATCAATCTTTAACCGAGACCTTCACCCTGTCAATATTTTGAATTCTAGCAAAGGGGGTAGACGAATCTCCTTCTCTTTGAGTGGCAATTTTTAGAGAAGCAAAATAAACTCCTGAATTATCAAAGACATAATCCAGATCAAATTCTACTTGTGAGCCGTTGTTAGAAATTACTGCGTTTCCCAAGTCAATCAGGTTTTTGAATTCTCCTGATCCGTCAAAATCCCAAGCGGCATACACCAATTTTCCAGTATTTTTTGGAATTTCCACCTTCGCATGGAAACTTAAGGATTCGCCTTTTTTAATGGTAGTATGATCAGTTCCATTCACAGTGGCATGAACGGTAGCCTGAATCCCTGCCCGCTCATTTGCATGTTCAGGCACTTTTACCTGTCCTCCATCTACTATTTTATATGAAGTACTTGATGCTGGCTCTGTTCCTTTTTCTACCCATTGACTAAGATCTCTTAATGCTTGCTGAAGAACACCCAAATAACTCACTACACGGGTATTGTCATCCAATTGCCCGGAAGCATCCCCATGAATCGCGTGATCCGTGTACCATAAACGGAAATGATCATTGGCTTTTTCTCCCAAATGCTCAAAAACCCGATCTCGATACCAAGCTTGTTGCCAAGGATAGGCTTCTCTATCCCAAAGCGAACCTAACAGGATCATTTTTCCTTCAAACTTCCCTGTTGGCAAAGAACCTGCAGCTCCCATAGTAAAAAACGGACCGATCAAATAGGGTCGTTGGGGATAAATCGGATTTCCCTCAGCATCCCGGAACTGATCCCAGGCCGTGTATTCTGGTCCCGGCACTTGATGCCTGTGGTAGGTCTGAACGGCGAGAAAGTTTGAATTATCCACCTGAACTTGATCACCTGCTTTAATTTTGAAAAGGGTTTCAGGGGAATTTGTAGGCCCAAGGACGACTTTGTTTCCAATCACATCTGTGATTTGAAGCACAACTCCTTCAGCTTCGCCACTTTGAACTATCAAGTCACCTCCCAAAAAGCCTACATTCGGCATGGAGTCTTCCAATTCAAAAGCCACAGGCATTCCTCCTTCTTCTCCTCCCATACTTTTCCAAGCCAAATCGGCACTTCCCCTATCCGCTTCAGAAATAGGTTCTTTGATTCCCGTCGCAATTGCATCATCCAAGTTAATGGAGGCCTTTACCTTAGTCTTTTCCTGAATTCTTGCTTTCAAAAGGGATTCAGGTGGATTTGCTCCCAAATATCCAGGTGTATTCCAAAAATCATTTTCAAAATATCCTTTGTCAGCCATCACAACTCCCTGATACAAAACCAAAAAACCATGGATTCCCATTTCCTTATATCCATACCAAGACTGAGGAGGAAAGCCCATTCGGGTTGCTTCTAATAGAGCTGCTTTTTCCTCCTCATTCAATCCTAAATAGGGATCCCCACTTCCCCCAGGCTCTAATGATGCCACTATTTGAGGGAACTTGTCTTTCAAAATTCGCATGGCATGCATTCGGATAGTGAAAGAATTTGGAATTGCCATGGGAGAACCCATTACAAAAGGAACTACTCCATCCCAAACATTTTTTGTGTTTTCAATACCTCCAACGGTTCGATAAGCTCCACCACTGCCTCCAAATGCATATCCAAAAGGCCTATCCCCGCCATAAAATTCCTGAGCCACTTTTCTGGAAAACTGAGCTGATGCGGCATTCGCTCTATATGCGCCGATAGAGGCATCATTGGCTTGGGGATTTGCAAAATCCGTTTTTCCGCCACCGTTTGTTTCTACAAAATAGGCTCCACTAGAAATTGAAAAACCGATCACATCCTCCTCTCCTTGAGCTCCTTGAGCCAAGTTTTCATTATCTGGGAATGGGGTAATGTATTGGAAAAACCTTCCCTCGTATTGCTCCTTTGGAGGAAAGTAAAAAGAGAATCGAGTCTCAGTCCCTTCAAATCCGCCATGCACGTAACGATGGCGAACTGGCTCATTTCTCCATTCATCAATATCGATGTATGGATGAAGAAACATGGAATCAATTGGAGTATCGAGAATTGGATTTTGGGCAAAACTTGTTTCAAGGGTAAGAAACAAGGAAAGAGAAATTAGAATCCTGAATAAAGTCTTCATAGATAAATGCTTTAGGTTTTGACAAGACCTCCTTTGTGGTCCTCATTTTTTAAAGGGATTTACACCCTTTCAAATTCAGGGCTTAGATAGGCGTTTGGCCTTTGCGGTAAACATCCCCATCAAGGTACCTTCCAGATTGTTTTCATCCTTTTTTCGAAGATCAATGTTGACATCTGTACCCTCTGCAAAAAAGAGAATCGAAATGCTGTCTGGGTTTTCGATCACTTGCTCAATCTGAATTTTTGGTGCAGTGGCATTGGTGGCATCAGACAAGACTCCGGTCAATTTCCCATTTACTCTAGTGAGTGTGGTTTTCAACTTTGCATCCCCATTTGGGGTTTCGAAAACTGAAATTTCCCAAGGACCTGCAAAGAAGTCTTTGGATGCGGTCTGAGAGAATCCCTGGAAAGTCAAGCCCAAGAATAGGAGAATGAATAATACGCTTACTTTTTTCATGATTACTTGTTTTTAGGTTTTATAATTGATTGAAATACTGTGATTTGATTTTTCGAAAAGGGAGTTGGATCCCTAGAAATTACCTAGATCCGTTTGATTATTGCTTTTTACCCTCGAAACTGATCCCCATGGCTTTCATGGTGAGTTTAACCACTTTCTTTTCGGAGTTTCTTCCAAATTCCAAGGCGGTACCGTTTTCACCGGTGAAGCTATCTTCTTTAGCACCGGGAGTCAGAACTCCTTCATTTTCCCCGGCTTTTAGATAGAGTTTTCCAGCTTTTGTCGATATCTCCAAAAATTCAAAAGGAAGTCCGGATATTTTATATTTTCCACTGTAGGCCTTCAGTGATTCTTCGGAAAGCTGTTTGTTGGAAATGGGAGCAGGAGCATTTTTGAGTGCAGCACTTTGGGCTGTTTGAAATTCTAAGTCCATAATCACAAAGAGCGACTGTCCCGAAGCCGCAGCATCGTTTTTGAAGACAAAATAGACATCATGTAAGCCCACAGTCTGGGCAAGTTTAGCCTCAATAGGAGCTGGTAAACTGCCCTGACTCGGTAGTTGAGCCTGGGATTTTACCTCAGCAGATCCGATAATCTTGCCAGATGCGGAACCCAGACGAACCTCAATCGTGCCACCGGCAGCGTTCAATTGGGCTTGTGGAGCAGTCGCTGTGAAAGCAATTTTTTCGATGCCTGTGAGATCCAGATTTTTGAAACCGATGTAGGAACCACTAGTAGAAGCAATGATCACACTCGCATACTTCATTGTGCCCTCAGCAACCTCAGCCTTGCCAGCTGGCATTTTAGCGTTTCGAAGTGTCAGCACTTTTTCTGCGGTGATGGAAGGGATTCCTTGATTGCCCCGGTCCTTATAGGCAGCTCGAACCACATAAATGCCTTCACCCTTGTCACCCTCTGGGATTGCCATCACATAGCTTCCTTTTACAGGTAGGTTTGCAGTAGCCTTTTTCTCTACTCCGAGACTCAGGATATAGTTTACCATTTCCAAGGCATCTGACTCGGATAGTTGAGGATGGGCGCTCATCGGCACCTCTCCCCATACACCACCACCACCGCTGATGACTTTTTTGGCCAGCATCTCGGCAGCCTTGGAATCATTTTGATACTTTTTGGCGATGTCGCTATAGGCCGGCCCCACCGATTTTTTATCAACGCTATGACAAGCTTTACAATCGCTTCCTTCGATCAGACTCAGCCCCTTCATCGTCCCTGCTGCGGCATCCGCTGAGCGGTGTCCTTGTGCAATGGCCACCAAATCATATCCCTCAGGGAGGTAATCAAAACTGATTGCTACTTCTTCAGGCTTGATTTGACCGTTTGCCAAGCTGCCATCTTCTTTGTCAGTCACTTTCACTTCATAGTCAAAGGGCAGACCGGGGAAGAAAAAGGTCTGATTACTTACTGGGGTTTCGAAAACCAAGATCGGTTCTTCATTTCCAGCCAGAATTTCCAAAGACTGACTGGTGCTTCCTCCTTGAGAATCGGTCACAGTTAGCGTGGCTTTGTATACTCCTGGCTGATCAAATGTCACCGTTGGGTTTGCTTCTTTGAATTTGCGTGTATCGCCACCCTTGTCATTGGAAATGCTCCAAACATACTCCAGCTCATCAAAATCCGGATCACTGGTTCCCTTGGAAGAAAACTGAACCGTAAGCGGAATTGAACCTCCTCTTTTATCACTTGCCACTTGTAGGACTGGCTTTCTGTTGCCTCCATTGTATTCTATCTTGATCAGGCGGGCATCGTCATTTTGGGTAAACCAACCGCTGCCATATTCCAGCATGTACAGGTCACCCTCTGGACCAAATTCCATGTCCATGGGATTGGAAAATTTATAGCTAGGCATAAAACGCTCCATGGATTTATAGTTTCCTTCTTCGTCCATCGTAACCGCCAGGATCCAACCCCGCATCCATTCGTAGATCAGCAATTTTCCATCATAGTAGTCAGGAAAGGCCCGTTTTGCATTTTTGAACTGATCCGAATAGAACACCGGACCTGCCATGGCAGATCGGCCACCAGCACCGACTAAAGGGAATTCGACTGATTCTCCATAAGGATACCAGATAAATGCTTTCTGTGCTGGAGGAAGCTGATTGATTCCTGTGTTGTTTGCAGAATTGTTGACTGTTTTTGCGGGATCAAAAAGATCGCCTGACTTACCGGAAGCAAAGTCAAATTGATAGTAGGGCTTATTGTCTCCCACAAAGTATGGCCAACCGAAATTCCCTGCTTTTCTGGCCTGCCCAACTTCATCCTGTCCTTCAGGACCACGGTTTTCGCCTGGCTGAGAAGCGTCAGGACCTACATCTCCCCAATAGAGGTATCCAGTCTTTGGATCAACTGAAATCCGGAATGGGTTGCGGTGCCCCATTGTATATATTTCAGGTCGGGTTTTAGGAGTGCCGGGAGGAAATAAGTTTCCTTCTGGAATGGTATAAGTCCCGTCTTTTTCCGGATGAATTCTCAGAATTTTTCCACGCAAGTCATTTGTATTTGCAGAAGTCATCTGGGCATCGAATGGCTGACGACCGGGACGATCATCCGTCGGGCTGTAGCCATTAGATTGATGGGGATTGATATGGTCGCCTGTTGAGAGGTAGAGATTGCCTTTGGAATCAAAAGCCAGAGATCCGCCTGCGTGACCTGAAATTTCCCGTTGAGTGGCGATTTCCAACATCACTTTTTTGGAATCCATCAGCAACTCATCGCCCTTCATTTGGTAGCGGGCAAGAATATTTTTGGGTTCATTCCCCTCAGGTGAATAATAGAGGTAAATCCAGCCGTTTTCTGAAAATTCCGGATCTCTAGTTATTCCTAGCAATCCGCCTTCATCATTTTCTTTATTTCCCGCCTTGTCTGTCACCATGGTATTAACAGGGATTTTCGCAACCACGGTTGTTTTGCCATTTGCTGGGCTGTATAGCTTCAAATTACCCTTCCGCTCTACAATCAACACCCGACTGTCTGGCAAGACAGTCAACTCCATCGGTTCATCCAGTTTTTCTTCCAGGATCACTTTGGCAAACCTGTTTTCCTCTGGCATTTTTTTGGTTTTCGCTTTGGAATAATCCAAAGGCTTCGGCTTGTCTCCACCCATTGCATAATGCAATCCTGCATGGAGGTGCTTTAAAAACAGGGGATCAGCGAAAGTTTCGTCGGTATGGCCACCGGCAGTATAAAAAGATCGTCCTCCATCAAATTCATGATACCAGGCCATCGGATGATTTTCTCCATTGGTTCCACCCGTGTAGGTTTTTTCGTCGATTTTCAGAAGGACATGAATGTCTGGATGGATATCCTTGAAGGAATAAAATTCATCTTCCCGCTCCCAAAGTTCAGGAAGGAAACTGGTCGAAGGGTGTGTATCATCCGCTCTGATAAAGGTGCCTTTTTGGACATTTTCAGGCATGGGATGGCTCTCAAACCATGCTCCAGCCAGCTTGTTGTACCAGGGCCAACCGTATTCCGTATCTGTGGCGGCGTGGATACCCAAATACCCGCCGCCCGCCTGAATGTAGCGTTCAAAGGCATTTTGCTGCTCGGGGTTGAGCACATCGCCTGTAGTATTCAAAAAAACCACGGCACTGTACTTCTTCAGATTCTCCTCGGAAAATCGGGTGGCATTTTCAGTGGTATCCACTACAAAGCCATACTGCATCCCCATTTCCAAAAGTGCCTTTTGACCGGCTTCTATCGAATTGTGGCGAAAACCTTCAGTCTTACTGAACACCAAAACTTTCGAAGGACCTTGTTCAGAAGAACAACCCAGAAAACTGATGACTACAAATCCTATCAGCAGGATGCCGAGGACAGTTCTGAGCGGATGGAAATTAAAACGAATCATAAGAAATGCTTAGAATTTGATTTGTTGGTAAGATATCGGTCAAGAAAAAGTGGGATTAAATGTCGCAGATTTCAACCCCTTGCTTGAGCGAACCGAGCTTGTCTTCACGCTTTGGAATGAATTCCTGGCCGACGAATCCTTTGTAGCCGGTCTCCACAATTGCCCTCATGATGGCAGGATAGTTCAATTCCTGTGTCTCATCGATTTCATTTCGTCCAGGAACGCCACCGGTATGGTAATGGGAAATGTAAGGATGGTATTTTTTGATAGTGGCAATTACATCTCCTTCCATGATCTGCATGTGGTAGATATCATACAGGAGTTTGAAGCGGTCTGAACCGATCCTGTCTGCCAAAGCGACTCCCCAAGAAGTGTGGTCAGCCATGTAGTCTTTGTGATCTACCTTGCTGTTGAGCAGTTCCATGACTAAGGTTACTTGGTGCTTTTCAGCGAAAGACATCAGGCGTTTTAATCCTATAGCTGCATTTTCCAAACCTTGCTCATCGTCTATGCCGTTTCGGTTGCCGGAGAAGCAGATGATTTGCTTAAATCCCGCTTGGGCTGCCAGAGGAATTACTTCCTCATATTTTTTTATCAAGGCATCGTGGTACTGTGGGTCGTTGAACCCCTTAGGAATGCCCAGGTCAGCACCCCAAGGCAAAGCTGAGGTCAGTCCATATTTGGCAAGTGTTGGCCACTCTTGGGGCCCGACCAGTTCAATGGATTGAAGGCCGATTTCATTTGCAGCTTTACAAAGATCTTCCAGTGGGACCCGATAGCACCAGCGACAAACAGAGTGGTTGATGTTTCCTTTCAGATCAGGGCCTAGGGCATTGTCTGCTGCTTCCAGGCGAAAGGATAGGGAAGTACCAAGAGTAGTTAAAGCGAGGCTTCTGGCAATTTTTTGAAGGCTTCCTCTACGGGAAATTTTAGTAGTCATGGCGGTGGAATTTTATGTCTGTTTTAATATTTAAAACACGTTTCAATTAAGGCTTGGAGTTTTATAATTCTAGTTCGCAACTTCTTCATCTGTTTTTCCCCAACCTATGAGATATAGCGGTACTAATTCCATCATGGCATCCATCGTACCTGGTTTTTCATCTTTCCAAACCGTATGGACAGAGGCCTTATGGCCTTTCATTACAAACTTTTCGATAAAGGCATCTATCTCTGAAAAATTGTATTGCAGTGGTTTTAGTGCCACAATATGGTCCGCCTGATCCTCTTCATAGAGCCAGAATGGAGCATTCATTTCTCGAAGTTGCTTACTGATGTAATTGGACCCGGCGTAAAGATTTCCCTCGATGGAGTATGAGTCAAAAGGCACTTGCATGTCTTTATTCCCATGCATGAGCAACATGGGACTTGGGGTTCTTTTCCAGATTAGGCTGTCTTGAGAAACTATGACTGCTCCAGCATGAGATATCACTCCGGCATAGTTAAAATCCTGCGGAAGGTGCTTGGAACCTTCTCCCTCCGAACTGATTTCATACACTGCATTTAGGCAGGTGATCGCACCAGCACTGCCCCCAGAAATAATGATTTTGTCGGGGTCAATTCCCCACTCTTCAGCATGTTTAAGGATAAAAGCTGTAGCATCAATCAGGTCACTTGTAGCTATGGAAACCGCATGCATTATTTCATCCTGACCTGCTTCCAAACCTGGAGTGATTCCCAAGCGGTAATCCATTAAGATGGATACAAAGCCTTGTTCTGTAAAATGCTTGGCATATTGGATTTGCAAGGCATTGACTCGATTACCTACTGAAAAACCTCCTCCATGAACATAAATTAAAACCGGTTTTTCACCTTCGAAAAGAACATCCTTGTTCACATATTTATCCAAGTGAAGCGAAGCACCATCTTTCTCGGCATACACAAACGTTTCTTTTTCAACTCTGCTTTGTGCATGTGAGCCAAAAACCAAAAAATTTACAAACTGAAGGAATACGAGTGATTTTTTCATTTTATGGAGGTTATATGGATTTGATTTTTTGATTTCTTAGACTTAGTTGACCAAGTCATCCAAATGCTGGTTGGTTTTGAAAAGCTGGATTGCCTTTTTAGTCAACCAAACCAAAAATCCTAGGATCAAGGCAAGAATTAACAAAGCTATAATTGAGAGCAAAATCGGATAATTCAACAGGGTCAGGACCCATTGGATTTTTGATCTTGTTTGGTCTAATTGGGTGATATTGGCCGATAAGTCAGGAGTAGGCTGACTGTAATCGATGTCTTTTATTTTTGGGAGGTATCCTCTCTCTACACTGCTTTCGAGACAAAATATATGAACCTGTTCTACAACATTCCCGGCAAGGATGATATCACGCTCCAGATCCTCCCAACTTAGGGTAGGTGGAATTTGAGTCATTCCTTCGATTTCTACTCCTCCTCCTGTACTTCCGATTGCAACTGCCTTAAGTCCTTTTCCATACAAGGGAATAAATGCCGCCCCATTTGGACCGTAGAAACTGCTGTACAACATAGGGATTTCTAAATCAGACGGTATGTCTAGGATACCAGTTACCCGCTGAAAGACCCTTGAATTGGCTTCCCGCTCATCAAAAAGAAATGGTAGAATGTAACTTTCCAGCGCATAGCCATCTGATTTGATCCTGGAGATCACCTTTTGATAATCGGCAGTGCCTTTTTCTATTCGGGAAGAGTCAAACAGACGTCCGAAAGCCTTTTTCATGGCGGCCCGAGGGTTGTTGGTCATCAATACAATGTCCTCCATACTTGGCTCCAAATCGATTCCCACCCCTGCCCATTGTAGATTGTTGGCCAAGGTCCACTCTTGGAAATCTTCATAACGCTGCAATGCATCAGCCCCGTTTTCCATATTAAACCAATAGCCCTCTTCTTTAGGCAAAAGCAGCCATCCGACCACAGGAATTCCCTCCCTGTTGAGTTGCTGTACCACTCGAACCCGTTCAGGAGAAAAATCAAGTATCCCCATTCGAATTTCTGCCTCCATCGCATGCAAATCGGAAATCACTGTAGAATCAGCAAACAATGCTTCCAATTCCACAGATGGCAGTTCGGTAAAAAAAGAAAGCTTGGGCTTTTGGCCTAGGGCAGGCAGGGACATGATTAGTAAAATGGGAAGGATGATTTTCTTGAAATTCCTGAGCTGTTGTGTAAAAGAAATTTGCGTGTGATTTTTCATTGTTGTTTCTAATGGAGAATTCGAAAGAAGAAATTGAAACAAAATCAATCCGTCAATATGACGGAATAAAAGTAAAGAAAGTTTTTATCAATCCGTCAAATTAACGGAATAAAAAATTTTACCTTTGGTCATGCATTCACAAGAAGAGCTATTAGACTTTATCAAAAACGGCCATAAGCAATATTTGCCGCATGTTTCGATTGATCCGGTAATTTTTGGTTATAGTGATCAAAAGCTTAAAATCTTACTCCTTAAATGGAAGGGATTGGAAGGCTGGGGATTGCCAGGAGGCTACATTAAGCGGGAGGAACCTATTAGCCAAGCAGCCAACCGGATTTTGGAAGAGCGTACCGGGCTAAAAAATGTCTTTCTTCAGCAATTTTACACCTTTGGAGATTCACATTACCGGACGCATGAGCAAAGCCTAAAGGAAATTACTCAAGAACAAGGTGAGGATATTTTGAAAGGAAGTTGGCTATTTGAACGAACGCTGTCCATCAGTTACTTTTCCTTGGTGGATCACTCAAAGGTGAATGTGACCACTGATTTTTTCACCTACGATTACCATTGGTTTGGTATCGATGAGATCCCCGAGCTTTTGTTTGAGCAGAATGAGGTCGTGGACAAGGCCTTGACAACACTTCGCCTTCAACTGTATCATCAGCCGATTGGCTCCAATCTTCTTCCTGAAAAGTTCACGCTTCCTGAAATTCACAGTCTCTACGAAACGATTTTGGACAAAAAACTCGATCAGCGGAATTTTTTGAGAAAGATGATGACATTGGGAATTATCAAGAAACTGGACGAACAGCGGTCCATAGGAGCCCACCGATCACCTTTCCTTTACCAGTTTGAAAAGGAAAATTACGAGGAGGCGCTAAAGCAGGGGATTATCCATGCGAATTGATGGCTAGCACTTTCCGAAAAAGTAACCCGATAAATTGACCTTGATAAACTAAGTCAGGTTAATCGGGTCAATTTACGCCTGTCATGAAATCATGGATTTGGAACCTTAACCTTATCCAATCTCAATTTTCTCAGATGATAGACATGGATCACACAAAATACCACGCTGGCAATGATTAAAGGAAAAGCCATGAGAAAAAATCCATAGAGTGTATAGAAGACGCTAGAGATCAGATGCCAAACTCTAAACTTAGCCATGTCCTTTTTGGAGATGGCATAAAAACCTGCCCCAATAGCCAGGTATCCCATTGTTTCTGCTACCCAATTCATCCTGCTTTGAAATTTTCGAAGGTTCTCTCTTTATAATTGCGTTCTTTAAATTTTGCTTCAACATAGCTTAGCTCTTCTAAAAAATTTGGACTGTCTGAGACTAATTGCTGCATGGTGAGTATCCCTGCCTCCCAATGCTTTTTAAATTCTGGAAGTTTGGACTTGGCTTTTTCTGTAAGCATCAAATTTTGTTTCCTGGCGTCATTTTCATCCTTTTTATTTTGCAGGTAGCCTTTTTCCTTCATGCTGCTGACGATTTTGACAATGGCCGGATGGGACATGTTGAGGGCTTCAGAAATATCAGTAATTGTCAATTCCTCCTTTTTTTCAAAAAGCAGGAAAACGAGATGCCAGTTGGGGCCGATGTCCAAGCCAACAGATTTATAATAATCCCTCGTGCTGTAAAGCAGCTCATCACTCAATCTTTTGAGCCTGCCCGCCAATCCTTCATGGCCTAATAAGGTTAGAAAATCTTCCATACTTCCATTATGTAACCAGTTACACAAATATAATGCAATATTTTACGTAACCGGTTACATTTAATCGAAGCCGATTAAAATTTTTTTATCAGGTATCCCAAAAAACAATCCCAGTGTTTCTTGGAAACTTTACCTATGGAATGCCTTATTCCGGTTTTGTCCAATTGTATGCACAAAGGTCGGATTGCCAGTCAGTTTTAAAAAATTGAGGCTTCCAGCAGAATTTCCTAAAAACAGGGTTTCCTACGGACTGCCTCCCAGTTTTTCAATTCTAATTTTCATCACTTTCCCGGCCATCCTAAATGACCTGCATAAATTTTAACTAAAACCAAAATACTATGGCATTCTCAAAAAAGTACATCGGAAAAGGAAAGCAAGTCGAAAACATGGACATTGTGGAAGTGAGCCTGAATATGGCCGAGCTTCAAAACCACACCTTCAAATATGAAGGAGAAACCTTCGTCAAGTTCAATGTCGCCAAGCTAAAAGAACCTGACCAGTACGGAAAAACCCACACGGTTTACATTTCCGTCAAAGAACCGGATTCGGAAGAATCTTGAGAAAAGCCCTTCGGGGCTTTTTTTGAGGGTCTAGGTTTTCTTACCGAGAAAAATTTGTTTTTGAATAGCTTGAAGTAGGTTTTAACACTAATTCATTCCGGTATTATTCTGACTATTTATTACTTTGACAAAATAACTGTACAAAATGGACATAAATTTTTCTTCAGATAAACCAGTTTCAGCTAAAGCTGATGATAGATTTCAGCGGTATGAATTCTCAAAGAGAATCTCTGAATCCATAGTTCAGAGAGAGAGTTCTGATGGTATCGTAATTGGCTTATATGGTGCTTGGGGGGAAGGAAAGACCTCCATTTTGAATTTTATCAACCAAGAACTCGAATCTCAAGAATCCGTCCTAACCATAAAACTAAATCCTTGGCGATACGGGGACGAAGAGACCCTTTTAAAAAAATTCTTTGGCAAAATTGCTACAATTCTTGGTCGAGAACTAGAGAATCAAAAGGAGAAATTGGGGAATTTCATCTCTAAATATGGTAGCCTCGGCGGAATATTTGGGGTAGATGCCTCTGGAATTGGAAAGTCAATTGCCGATGTTAACCTAGAGGATTTAAAGAACCGAATAGATGAATTTTTGAAGGAAAGTCGACGCAAGCTTGTAATTTTTGTGGATGATATTGATCGTTTAGATAGGTCGGAAATATTCACTCTTTTTAAACTTGTAAAACTGACAGCAGATTTTACCAATACTACATATCTTCTTTCTTTTGATGAACAAATGGTCGCTTCTGCTATTGGAAGTAGGTTTGGTGAAGGAAGTCAAAAATCAGGAGAAAATTTTCTTGAAAAGATTATTCAGGTTCCCTTAAAGGTCCCGCAAGCTCAACCTGATGCACTTAAAAAATATTGCTTTGAATTAGTAGATAAAGCTTTGCATGGTAGTGGGTTAGAGCTTACCAAAGAAGAGGCTCAGCGATTCGTTTCAGTATTTTCAGAGAATGTGTTGTTAAAACTGAAAACTCCACGGTTTGCGGTGAGATATGGGAACACATTGTCCTTTTCTATGCCTCTTCTCAAAGGAGAAGTGAATCATGTCGATCTTATGCTTATTGAGGCGCTGAAAATCTTTTACCCAACTCATTATTTGTTTGTTAAAGACAATCCTCATTTTTTTCTATCCTCCTATGGGGGACAAATGGAATTTGGAGATTCAAGAGAATACAAAGAGAGAGCTGAACTTCTCCAAGAACATTTGAATGAACTATCGAAAGATTTTTCCAGAAGGGAAAGAGAAAACGTTTTTAATCTTTTAAATGATTTGTTTCCAAGACTAAATGAGGCTTTTAATAGTAACTTCTTGCATGAAGGCACAAATATTTGGTTTAAGCATAAGCGAATCGTTTCAACTAGTTATTTTAAAAGATATTTTTCTTATACGGTTATTGAGGGAGAGCTTTCTGATATTCAATTTGATTCTTTCTTCAATTCAATAAATGATTCATCAATAGACGATTTGACAAAGCAAATCGAGAAGTTGATAAAGGATAGTTCTGTTGATAATTTTCTTCATAAGGTCAGAAGTCTAGAAGAGGAACTGCCTTGGAATATTTCAAGAAAATTATCATTGTCGCTTGCTCAAATGGGAGATACGTTCCCAAAAAATGACTCATTCTATTTCAGTTTCGGAATGGATGGGGCTCTTTCTCAAGCAGCAATATTTATTTATCAAATAATGAAGAAGCATGAGAACAGAGACGAATGTTTTGAACTCGCCAGTTCCCTTATGGTAAACCCAGTTCCTATAAAATTCTCCTTTGAAGTCACTAATTGGATTGGAGTAGGAGATACTGAAGAAGAAAAAATATTTACTCCTGATCAGTATGTGAAACTTGAATCAACTCTTAGAATGAGAGCTGTAGAGGATTCTAAGGGAGAACCACTTTTTTTGGCCTATCCTGATCATTCTGGTTACCTACTTCGAATCTGGAGAGATGAAAAACCGAAAGAATTACAAAGCTACCTAAAGAAGATTATCGATAATGATCCAAAGAAAATAAAGGAATTACTTTGGTCATTTACACCTACAGCTAGAAGTTCCAATCATCCAGAGCCTTTTAAGTCAACATTTACTAAAGAATATTATGAATACGTCATAACTTTTTTAGACAAAAAATACATTCATAGAATCTTGGAATCCTCTTTTGGGGAAGAAATTTCAAAAGAAAAAGCAAAGTTTAATGATCGATATGATAATAGTCAAACTGATATTAACATTCTAAGACAATTTGAGCATTGGTACAGTTTAGATGTTGCTCAAAGTGAATAAAGGCCAGCTCTCTATTAAAATTTTTTTAGTCACCTTTCTATCTCAAAAAACGAGATATTCCCAATAATTCTCTATTTTTAGTCTCTGACGAATTTCAGGAATGAACCGGATCAAAGAAGTGCTTGAGGAAAAAGGGATTACCCAAACTTGGCTTGCCGAACAACTCGGTAAAAGCTACAATATGGTCAATGGCTATGTCCAAAATCGGCACCAACCACGATTGGAGGTTCTCTTTGAGATTGCTAGAATATTGGGCGTGGACCCGAAAGAACTTATCAAGTCTAACCAAAATTTTTAAAACCAGCTTTAATTTAAACCAATGCCTACACTACACTGGATAGGAAAGGAAAAAGTAATCAATCACCACCTGGACGTGCCTTTTAAGGTACTGGAGCATAGCTATGGATTTGATAACGGAACGCAAACCAGCAACGAAACGCAAAGCGGCAATAAAATCATCCACGGGGACAACCTGGAAGCCCTCAAGGCTCTACTTCCGGAGTATGAAGGCCAAATCAAGTGCATCTATATCGATCCTCCATACAATACCGGAAATGAAGGATGGGTGTATAACGACAATGTAAATGACCCCAAAATAAAAAAGTGGCTAGGGCAAGTGGTGGGAAAAGAAAGTGAAGATCTAAGCCGTCATGACAAATGGCTCTGTATGATGTATCCAAGATTGAAATTACTTCATAAGCTACTTTCAGAGGATGGGGCTATTTTCATTTCAATTGATGAAAATGAGATAACAAGTTTAAGATGTTTTTGTAATGAGATTTTCGGAGAAGCAAATTACATTTCAACAATTACGGTTGTTGTAAAACCTGAAGGAAGACGATATGGATTCTTTGCAAAAACGCATGAATATATTTTAGTTTTTGCAAAAAAGGCATCTGAGTTATTTTTGAATGAAATTGAAATAGAAGGAACAAAATATTCCTATTTCGATAAGGATGGCGGGTTTAACCTAAAAGGATTAAGAAATCGAAACGTAAAGTCATTTAATTCAAATAACCGACCAAATCTTAGGTATCCATTTTATGTAAATATTAATAATCCTGATGAAAATGGTTTATTTGAAGTAAGTGTTGAACCCGTTGACGATTGGAAAGAGGTTTTTGCAAGCACCGTAGATGGTCTTGAAAGTGTCTGGCGATGGGGAAAAGACAAGGCCAAAAATCAAAAATCCGATTTGGTTGCTTATCGTGGCAACGATAATGAAATAAGGATATTTCAGAAAGAAAGGAAACTGACTCAAACTGCAAAGACCACCTGGGATAATAAAAATTTCCATTCAATAAGAGGCACTAAAGAAATCACGGATTTATTAGGAAAATCAATCTTTGATTTTCCTAAGCCTGAAATGCTAATAAGGCAAATATTGACGATTGGAATGGATGAGGAAGATATTGTCCTCGACTCCTTTGCCGGTTCAGGTACCACGGCGCATGCGGTGCTTAATCTGAATAAACAAGATGGGGGAAACCGAAAATTTATCTGCATAGAAATGGAGGATTATGCAGAGACAATTACCGCGGAGCGGGTGAAGCGGGTAATCAATGGATATGGCGAAGACAAAAAGTCGGTAGAAGGCACAGGCGGTAGTTTCGATTTCTACCAATTGGGTCAGCCACTATTTGATGAAGTCGGAAATCTCAATGAATCTGTTGGGCTGCCAAAAATCCGAAACTATGTATGGTACACTGAAACCAAAACTTCCTTGAAGGAAGAAAAGCTGGAGGACAATGTCCATTTTCTTGGGAAGCATAACGATACTTCCTACTATTTCTATTACGAATCAGAGGCCATTACTACACTGGACCATAGCTTCCTGGCAAGCATCAAGACCAAAGCTGAGCAATATGTGATCTACGCCGACATTTGTTTGCTAACCAAAGAGTTTATGGTAAAGCACCATATCATTTTTAAGAAGATACCTAGAGACATTACCAGATTTTAAGCATGAGCGACCACCAAAATAATTTCTTGCTCTACACCGCCCCTTCCGGGGAAGTACGAGTGCAGGTTTACCTTCAGGATGAAAGTGTTTGGTTGACTCAAAAAGCAATGAGTTTGCTCTTTGACACTACCACCCAAAACATCACCATTCACCTCAAAAACATATTTGAAAGTGGTGAATTGGACGAAATGGCAACTTGTAAAGAAATTTTACAAGTTCAGCAGGAAGGTGATCGTCAGGTCTCAAGAAAACAGAAATTCTATAATCTGGACGCAATTATCTCAGTCGGGTATCGAGTCAATTCATCCAAAGCAACCCAATTCAGGATTTGGGCGACCCAAACCTTAAAAGAATTTATCATCAAAGGGTTTGTGTTGGATGATGAGCGATTAAAGCAGGGGACTACCGCTTTTGGTAAGGACTATTTTAAGGAGTTGCTCCGCAGGGTTCGATCCATCCGTGCCAGCGAACGAAGGATATACCAGCAGGTGACAGACATTTTTGCAGAATGCAGCATCGATTATGATCCTAAGTCGGAGATCACCAAGAATTTTTATGCGATGGTTCAGAATAAATTTCATTTTGCCATCACGGGTAAGACGGCCGCTGAAATTATTCATCTCTCAGCTAACGCCAAAAAAGAAAACATGGGCTTAACCACTTGGAAAAATAGCCCCGATGGCCGAGTGTTAAAGTCGGATGTGATCATCGCCAAGAATTACCTTCAGGAAAAAGAGATCCAACAATTGGAAAGAACCGTGACCGGATATTTCGATTACATCGAAGGGCTGATCGAGCGTGAAAACACCTTTACCATGGAAGGCTTGGCAGAAAGCGTCAACAAATTTTTGACTTTTAATGAATATAGAGTCCTTTCGGGTAAAGGCCGGATTTCTAAACTACAGGCAGACAAAAAAGCGGTGAAGGAATATGATGAGTTTAACAAAACGCAAAAAATCATCTCTGACTTTGACAAGGAAGTGAAAAAATTGAAGAAGAAGTAATGGAACTGAAGCCCTATCAACAAGAAGTCATCAATGATTTGTCTCTATTCCTGGAGAACGTGCAAGAAACCAAGGACACGGCAAAGGCATTTCATAATTTTTGGTCAGCTCATCCCAAAACGCCATTGATGCCTTTCCCCGGAACAGCCATTGAGCCTTACAAAAACAATGTGCCTCGGGTACCCCATATTTGTCTGAAGGTACCCACAGCAGGAGGAAAGACTTTTATTGCCTGCAATGCCATCAAGACCATTTTTGATGCATTTAACTATGACAAGCCAAAAGCTGTGGTGTGGCTGGTTCCCTCCATTACCATTTTGGAACAGACCATCAAAAATCTTAAAGATCCATCTCACCCCTATAGACAAAAAATCAATTCTCACTTTGGAAACAAAGTTGAGGTTTTTGATAAATCCACCCTGCTTCAGGGTAGCGGATTCAATGCAACCTCGGTGAAGGAGCAATTGAACATCATGGTGTTTAGCTTTGATAGTTTAAAGGCCAAAAACAAAGAAGACAGAAAGGTTTTTCAAGAAAATGGAAACCTCCAATCCTTTGAGAGCTTACTGGATAAGAATGAAGAGATCACGCTGGGGGCGGTAATCAAATACCTGAATCCGGTGGTGGTGGTAGATGAAAGTCACAACGCAGAAAGTGATCTGAGTGTGGATATGCTGAAGGAAATCAATCCTTGCTTTATCCTGGACCTGACTGCTACACCACGAAAAAACAGCAATATCATCAGCTTCATAGATGCACTGGATCTGAAAAAGGAGAACATGGTGAAACTTCCGGTGATTGTGTACAATCACCAGGATAAGACTGAAGTGATCAACTCTTCCTTGCAACTACAAAGGCGACTTGAGAAACAGGCACTTGATGAAGAGAAAAACGGAGGGAAATACATTCGTCCGATTGTGCTTTTTCAAGCCCAACCCCGAAATGCGGATGATAATACAACTTTCGAAAAATTGAAGGAGAAGCTCATCGAGTTAAAAATTCCGGAGGAGCAAATCAAAATCAAGACTGCCAATCTAAATGAATTAAAGAATATCGACTTGATGAGTCGGGACTGTGAAGTACGATTCATCATAACGGTAAATGCACTTAAGGAAGGGTGGGACTGTCCCTTTGCCTATATTTTGGCTTCTCTGGCAGACAAGAGTTCGGCAGTGGACGTGGAGCAGATTTTGGGTCGTGTTTTGAGGCAGCCTTACGTTATGAAGCACAAATTCCCCTTGCTTAATGTAAGCTATGTTTTGACCGCTTCTTCCAGATTTTTAGAGACGCTGGACAACATTGTAAAGGGGCTGAACAAGGCGGGATTCAGTGACAAAGATTATAAGTTGGCTGATTCCACTGCCGTAGAACCTGCTAAACCGGCAGATCCTTTACAAGAGCTTACCTTAATTCCATCTCTGGGTGTGACTCAAAATCAGCCGGAATCAGATGAGGATATCACTTCAGATATTGATGTGTCAAGAATTTTAGTTTCGGACGATTCCCCGGAAGTGGAATCGGTATCTGAAATTGAAAACACGGCGATTGAACAAAACGAAGCTTTTGAAAAAGCAGTCACTGAAATGGAATCCAGTGGTGTTCCAGTATTGCCCAACGAAATCCAAAAATTGGTGAAAAGATATACGATAAAAGAGGTTTTTATAGAGGAGGCGGAGAAAGTAAATCTCCCCCAGTTCTATCTCAAGGTGCCTTCCAACGATTTATTCAGCTTAGGGGTAGAAGAACTTCCTTTAGAAAAGGAAAACTTATTGGAAGGCTTTGCTTTGAGTAAAGCCGATACCAACATCGCTTTTGACACCATCACTTCGGAGCTTTACAAGGTAGATTTGGACGAGACTAAAAAGGAACATACCCCTACTTTTGTTCGCTTAGATGGAGTAGTCAAAGAAAGTGTCATGACTTATCTACTTGATCCAGCCAGAAAAGAGAGTAGGATTAAGAATTTTACAAGGAGGATCATGGATTTGATTGGGAACATGTATCCTATCGCTGATAGGGAAATAGAGAAATACATCAATCGGATCTTAGAGGACTTCACTGATGAGCAGTTTTCTGCTTTCGCAAACAACGAATACACCTATAAGGATAAGATAAAGCAAAAAATTACCGCGCTTTCTGAATCTTACGCTGAACAAAAGTTCAAAGACTTTTTGGATACGGATAAGGTCTTCATCAAATCATCCTACTCACTGCCCAAAAGCATTTCCCCTGGGGATACGGCTAAGGACATCACCAAATCCCTTTATGAGAAAGAAGGGAAGATGAATGGATTTGAAGAGCAGGTAATTAATGAAATCGGGAACATGAGTAATATCGCATTTTGGTCACGCAATATTGACAGAAAAGGCTTCCGGATTAATGGCTTTATAAACCACTATCCTGATTTTATCATCCAAACGAAGAGCGGTAAGACTGTCCTTTTGGAGACAAAAGGAGACCATTTGGATGCTGAGCAAAAGATCCGATTGGGTGCGTTTTGGGCAAGTAAAGCGGGAAATAATTTCCGGTATTTTATGGTGTATGAAAGACGTACGGTAGATGGGGCCTACAAGCTTGAGGACTTTTTGAAGATCATTAAGGATATATAGTCTTCGGAAGTACAATTCTCAAAAACAGTCGGTAGCCTAAAATTAAATGCATGAAATCAAAACAGACAGTAAAGGTAGTTGTGACAATAGCAGCGTCTACGCTCGCTATTCTGCATCTTCTTTTTCCAAAGATCAATATTGATCTTATTACGGTTTCATTATTGGCTTTGGCTGTTATTCCATGGGTTGAGACACTTTTCAAATCTGTAGAGTTGCCCGGTGGCTTAAAACTTGAATTTCAAGAATTGCGAAAACTTGAAGAGGAAGCCCAAAAGGTAGGGTTAATTAGTTCTGAAGATGTAAAAAAAGAGCCGGGAGAAGAAGAGGCTGGGAAAAGGCTATTTGTTGAGCTAGCTGAACAAAATCAAGAACTGGCGTTGGTGAGCTTAAGACTTGATATTGAAAAGTGCCTACGAAGTATTGCTTTAAAATATGATCTAAAGACCCAGAAGTTGGGCATAAACAATCTTTTAAGGGAGCTTGCATCCCATCATATTATTCCGATTGAAGAGGAAAGTGTTTTAAGAGACATGATTGGGGTGTTGAATCAAGCTTCGCATGGAGTGGAATATGATCAGAGGACGGCAAAATGGATAATTGAAGTCGGACCCAAAATCATTGAATCTCTTGAGAGTAAAGTCGAACATAGGGGAGGTAATTTTTCCCATTCTAATCCTGAAGCAAAGGAGCACTGGATAGACAAATCATTCCAAGAATGTGAGTGGGTGACTAATGTTGAATGGGGAGAATGCATCAATAAACATCGAGATCTTTGGGAAAAAGAACTGAACAATGTTTTCAATACTTTATTGCGAAAACTAGATCCAAGCAAAAAAGCTATGCTCGAAGATTCTCAGAAACACTGGGAAAGTCAGCTCGAAATTGACAGGAATCTTGTTTTTTCTTTTGATGATTTGCAATTCAAAGTTGGACGCGAAGGAATGTTTATTGCCTCTATTTCTTTTATGAATAGGATTAGACAAAGAGCTTTAGAGCTTGAGGAGATATTGACGGCCTTGGTATAAGTACATTATTTATATAAATACTTCAAAGTAAAGGCCAAATTCAATCTTTTTTCTTGGATACTTTCTTAATATAGGCAATTCTGTTTTTATGGCCTGATCTAGAAGCTTCTGATTTGGTTTTGTCTCTTGAAGAACGATATGCATTGCTCGTTGCACAAATTCCATTGTTTTTGACAATAACTCCAGTTACCTCAGGATTTCTTGTTTTGTAGGAACATTTATCAAAGCTTATTTGAAATCCAGCTTCCCTTAATCCCTCTAGTATTTTAGAAGTTTGATCCTTAAAGTCGACTGGGGAAGAGATTGTAATGTCATCAACATAGACTGTAACCTTATATCCTAGGCCTATGTAGCTCTGAAAAATATTGCTAGATCTGTCTTCTAAAACCATAGCTGCTAAATAAGAAGAAGTCGGGCATCCCTGAGGGATACTTCCTTTTGTAGTGCAAATCCTGGTTATTAGTCTAGCCACATCGGGATAAAAGCCTCTTTTCCTCAAGGCGTTTTCTACCCATGAAAAATGTATGGATGTATAGAATCCTTTAAAATCTGCTTGGAAGAAGAATTTATTTCCCTGATGAAATCTACCATTCTTAACTGCATCCTTTCCTTTTACTCCTCCGAAAAAATAATCTGGTAAAGGGAAGTTTGTACTTAATAACTGCAAAATTTTTGATTGAACATGCTTTAATTTTTCAACAGGAGCATTTATCGGTCTTGTTTGAATCACCCCGCCTTTTATTTTCGGGTTTCCTGATTTGTCTTTTTTTACCTCATTCCATTGCTTGTAAAATCTAGAATCATCTTCCTCTATCGAATCAAATAGAGACTTGAGCTCATTTGGTGGAACTTTTAAGGCAAAGGCGAGATCTTTGATTCTACTTTTCAATTTTTTAAAGGATCAGATAGGAATGCTTTGGATATAACATCTTTCATTGTATCCTCTAAAAAATGGTAGACTTCCTTTTTAGAATCATCAACATCGTTAATATCTAAAGATAAAAAAACAAGAATTGGTGTTGGTATAGATAAATTTTGGGCGATATCCTTTAATAGCCCTAAGGTGGGTTCCTTCTTACCTTTTTCGATTAATGATAGATATGGTTGAGATAGTCCGCATTTATTTGCAAACTCCCCCTGATTAAACCCTTTCCTTAATCGAAGGTCTTTGATTGTTTTTCCAATATTCATAGTAGAATGTGTTAAAAAAGAAATGTGAAGTGGGATTAGAACAATTGATCAATGTCGTCGATTCCAAAGAGTTTCAAAAACCTCATTGCAATAAGGAGAAATTTTAAAGGGGCATCACGGCTATTACCATCAATTTCCCTTTTGGATAACTCCTCAAGTTCATTTAAAATTTCTTCCAAAAGAACTTTGTCTTCATCCGAGAACCCGTACCCGTTCTCATTTAGTAGCGACCTTAACTTTTCGCAAAGCAGGTCATTTTTGCGATTTTTTAATTTTTCTTTTTCCATATGGAGTTTGATTAAATTATTGACGGGATATCCGTCTGCTTAATTCAGACCCGTCAAAGCCATCCCATATTGGATACGGTAATTACACTTCACAATTTCTGCTTAAAGTCAGTAAACTGTTTTTTCTATTCTGTCAATAAGACTACATGTAATTAGACTGTTCTGGACCTATGGCTTTGTACCTGAGTGGCTTTCCGCTTTTCTGGGAAACCTTTCAGTACTGTGCTTTGGAGGAGGAACATGATTTAACTACAAAAACCCGCTGAAGGGTGGAGAGCAAGCTCTCTTCATTTGCCTCGATTATAAGGCACTTGGGATGGCAAATCGCAAACTTTCAAAGAACTACACTCAAATATACGGAGAAATATTACTCAGGGTTAAAAAAAAGTAATAAAAAGCTCATTTATTTTCTTTTACAGTAAAAGGGTGTGTCGATTTTTTTATGTTTTTGAGTCGGGTTTCCTTTTTCTTTAAAGGCAAGGCGGGGCTTTCCTTCGGCCAGACAATCCACTCCCAATCTTTCTCAGTTTCCAAGAGAAAGGATTTTCGCTTCTATCCTTAAGCCTTTTCCCCCGTTTCGCCCACTCCTTTCGTTTCGATTCATACGCCCCATTTTTCAAATGACGGCTCTTTTCTCTCCACTCTAGGAAAGGGCTTTCACTCCCCACGGCTACCGCTTCATTCCACTTACCCTTCTCCCGAGTCCCGGCAAGCCTGGGACTCGGGAAGGCCGTTTTGTGAAGCCGTAGCATGAGCCTCCTCCCCAAGTGCAAGCGATTAACCAATAAAGCCGTCAAGTTATCGGACAGATAACTGCGCACCATCAAAACAACTGACTGTCACACAAGAACCTGGGAAAAATTCTACTCAGAAAATAAAGTTTTTATCATAAAAGATATATGTTAGATAAGTCTAACTTATTACTTTTACCATTCTAATAATAAGAATGTGAAGAAGCTGATTCTGATACTACTAGGCTGTCTGGCCTTCGCCTGTGAAAATATCATTCCCGAGCCACCGGCAGTGGATGAAATTCTAGACGGCCCAATTGATGGGCTAAACTCAAGCGAGCAAGCCCGATTTCTGGCCGGGGATTTTGCCTTCAATGATGAGGTATTTTCCTCCGGAACAGGTCTGGGGCCTACATTTGTGGCTACTTCCTGTGGTAGTTGCCATGCTGGTGATGGAAAAGGCCATCCGTTTACTACACTGACACGCTTTGGTCAGACGGCTCCAAATACGCCTCCCAACCTGCTTATCGGAGGTCCTCAACTCCAAAATAGAGCTATACCAGGATACACACCGGAAATACTTCCGGAAGGAACACCATTTATGAAGCTAACCCCACCTGCCGTCACGGGCTTGGGTTTGCTGTCAGCCCTTACAGATGAGCAGATCCTGACTAATGCAGACCCTTATGATCTTGATGGAGACGGAATTTCCGGGGTGCCCAACTATGTAAATCCTCCCGCTTATTTTGTTCCTAAGTGGTTTCATCAAGATGCAAATGGGCGCTATATGGGGCGCTTTGGCAAAAAGGCAGCTACCATCGATCTGCTCCAGCAGACCGTATCAGCGTACAACCAGGACATGGGCATCACTTCTACATTTGAACCAGTTGACCCTTTTTCAGGATTGGAAGTGGATCAGGAAGTGAGCGACCAGACCGTCAGGGATGTGGTTTTTTACCTCCGTACACTAAAAGCACCTATCCAGCGCTCACAAAATGACCAACAAATAATTCAGGGTAAGACTTTGTTTTCCCAAATCCAATGTGGGGATTGCCACACCCCAGAATGGACCACCCCAACCTCTGATATTGTAGCTTTGTCCAATAAAACCTTTTTTCCCTATACAGACCTGTTGTTGCATGATATGGGGCCGGGATTGGATGACGGTGTAACCGAAGGCTCTGCTGAAACTTTCGAATGGCGGACACCTCCCCTTTGGGGTTTGGGTCTTTCTCCAAATTCCCAAGGAGGCAGCTACTTTCTCATGCACGATGGCCGGGCCAGCAGCATTGAGGAGGCAATTTTACTGCACGGAGGTGAGGCAAATAGCAGCCGTACCAAGTTTGAGTCGCTATCTGCCGAAGATAGAACTGCTTTGATCCGTTTTCTTGAATCCTTATAATCTTCCAAATCCATGAATAGAAATGAGTTTATCAAAACCTGTGGATGGGGGTGCTTTGGCATCATGACGGGAATTTCCGGCTTAACATCCTGTGCGGGCACCAGGTATTTTCAGGCTAGCCTTGAAGGGGATTATATGATTGTTCCGCTGGATGCATTCGTGAATTCGAAGGATGATCAATCCAGCTTCCGGCCAAGTGTGATAGCGCATCACGAATCACTTCAATATCCGATTGCGGTTTTCCGGCTGTCTGAAACAGAATACCAAGCCTTATGGATGCGGTGCACCCATCAAGGCACAGAACTTCAGGTTTTTGGCGACAGGCTCCAATGCCCGGCCCATGGTAGTGAATTCACCAATACCGGTATGGTGCAAAACGGCCCGGCAGACGACCCCTTGCGAACCTTTCCGGTTCGGATTGAAGCAAACACCTTGAAGATCGACTTGAAATGAAAAAATATTTATTCCTTCCAGTCTTCTTGTTTGCCTTGGTTGCAAATGCCCAGATTGACAGTACGCTGTTAAAAAGAGTACCAGTCGATACTTCATATACCAGAGCCATGAACATGGATGCAGTGTACAACCGTCCTTTTCTTCAGATAGGGAATTTACCGGCTTCCATTGGCGGGTACGTAGAGGCCGATTATCAATACATGGGCCAAGATGGGATCACTGAGGGCCACAGTTTTCGTATCCCCCGCTTTACGCTCTTTGTCGCCTCTTCGATTCACAGGAAAATCAAGTTCCTCTCTGAGATTGAGTTGGAGGAAGGTGGAAAACAAATATCCATCGAATTTGCTGCATTGGATTTAACTTTTCATCCACTACTAAACCTCCGAGGTGGAGTGGTAATGAATCCCATCGGGGCATTCAACCAAAATCATGACGGTCCAAAATGGGAATTTGTGGATCGGCCAATTGCCATGACAGAAATGCTGCCAGCCACCTGGAGCAATGTCGGATTTGGTCTGTATGGTAAATATTATTCAAAGGCCTGGGCTTTTGGGTATGAAGCTTACCTGACCAATGGCTTCGACAACAGTATCATCAGCAATAATCAAAACAAAACTTTCCTCCCGGCAGCAAAAGAAAATGCCCTGCGCTTTGAGGAAAGCAGTAATGGGCAACCCTTGTTTACGGGCAAAATAGCAGTCAGAAACAACAAGGTGGGAGAAATAGGACTTTCCTACATGGGGGGGATTTATAACCGATTTGAGGAAGATGGTCTCGTTTTGGATGCCAAAAGACGCCTGGACGTATTAGCGGTGGATTTCAATACTACCATTTCGGCAACAAAGACTTATTTGGTTGGCGAATGGGCCTGGGTACTGGTTGATGTACCGGAGACTTATAGTCAGCAATATGGTGAACGGCAAAAGGGAGGGTTCGTAGACATTGTACAACCTATCCTGAGAGGAAAACTGGCAGGTTTTGATAAAGCAGTGTTCAGTCTGGCCTGCCGACTGGAATATGTGGACTGGAACGTGGGAAGTTTCGAGGAAACCGGAGGAAATATTTCTGATGATTTGTGGGCAGTAGTTCCGGCAATCAGTTTCAGGCCGGTATCACAAACCGTCATCCGACTTAACTACCGGTACATGCAACAACAGGATATCTTGGGAAATCCACCGGCTAAAATCGGGGGAGTGCAATTTGGGTTATCAAGCTACTTTTAACTGCATTGTATTCCAAAGGGGTAATTTCAGTATTTAAGGCTTTGCTTAAATAAGTTCCACTCCATACCTTTGTTAAGCAAATGCTTAAATACAAAGTTATGAATACATGCATCCGTGTCTTTGCCGATAGCGACCAGATCAATAGGTGCAGGGAAGACTTGAAAAGCAAGGGGGAAGGTTTTTTAGAACTGGCAGATGTACTGAATCTTGCCGGTAATGCGGTTCGCCTCAAAATCCTGTACCTCCTGAATCAGGAAAATGAACTTTGTCCGTGCGACTTATCAGACATTTTGGGTATGACAGTTCCGGCCGTCTCCCAACATTTGAAAAAGCTGAAGGATGCAGGAGTCGTGACTACTAAAAAATCGGGGCAAACCATTTTTTATTCAGTAGAAGCGCAAAGTCAGCGAATCATTTCGTCAGTGCTCGATTTGTTTAACCTCCCAAATTCAATTGCTACGTTATGAAAAAATCCCTTTTAACCAGCGGCCTTATAGCCGCTTTAGTGAGTTCCCTTTGCTGTATCACCCCGGTGCTTGCTCTAGTGGCCGGTGCGAGCGGGATCGCGTCCACTTTCTCCTGGCTGGATCCAGCACGGCCTTTTTTTGTAAGTATCACCGTGATTGTGTTGGGATTTGCCTGGTACCAGAAGCTTAAAGCCAGGAAAGCAGAAGACATCGAATGTGCATGTGAAGATGATGAGAAACCAAGCTTTTGGCAGACAAAAAAGTTCTTATCAATAATCACGGTTTTTGCAGCCCTGATGTTAACATTTCCGCTCTATGCTCACATTTTCTACCCCAAAGCCGACAAGCAACTGGTCATCGTAGAGAAGTCCGATATACAGACCGTAAATTTTGAAATCAAAGGAATGACATGTCAGGGCTGTGCAACTCATGTCGAGCACGAGGTAAATAAGCTCGATGGTATACTAAGAGTAGCTGCTTCTTATGAATTGGGCAATGCCGTTGTAGAATTTGACAATACAAAAACAGGTATTCAGGAAATACAACAAGCCATCAACTCAACGGGATATTCCGTGACCAATAAAACAGAGAAATAAATGGAAATCATATTAGAATCAACCATCACCTGCCCTAATTGTGGCCATCAGAAGGAAGAAACCATGCCCACTGACGCCTGTCAGTATTTCTATGAATGTGAAAACTGCCACAAGGTGCTAAAACCAAAAGAAGGAGATTGTTGCGTGTATTGCAGTTATGGAACGGTCAAATGTCCGCCAATACAGGAAAATGGCGGTAGCTGTTGCTAAAATCTTGTTCGATTTGCAATACCCTTGCGTCCTATTATTGTGTTCCTTTGCAGGCAAATGAAATTCATTCTTTCCATATCGTTAGGTTTTCTGTTCCTGATCCAGGCATTGGGGCCTACTATGGATTTATGCTGTGAATTGCCAAAGCTTCCAGTACTTTTTGAACACTACGAGGAGCAGTCTGAACACGACGGAACTTCATTTCTGGAATTTCTTGATTTCCATTATGGAGACGGTCAAAATGAAGAAGACCACCACCATGATGACGAGCATGACAAGAACTTACCCTTCCATGACCAGCATCAGTGTTCCCATGGCTCCATTTTTATTACCCCTTTAATGGAAAAAGTGGAAATACCCACCCAATCCTTTTTCACACTTACTCAGACAGGTTTTTACAGCTTCTCACTCTGCTCTGAACACCCCGAATCCCCATTCCAGCCGCCCAAGGCCTGATTTTCCGGACATTTAAATTGAAGTAGTTATTACTTCCAAGCTGTTGCATGGAGGTGATCCTGCATTTTCAATTTACTCCCCCAGCTCAAAATTCAAGGGCTTTTTCTGCCCTGTCTATCCAAAAAATCAGATTCATAAATGCTAAAAAATGCTGGATAAAATCATTCAATTTTCAGTCAAAAACAAACTGATCATAGGCCTGCTCACGCTTGGTTTGATCATTTGGGGAGGCTACTCCCTTTCGAGACTTCCCATTGATGCCGTACCGGATATTACTAACAATCAGGTTCAGGTCATCACCTCCTCCCCATCTCTGGCAGCTGAGGAGGTAGAACGTTTAATTACATTCCCCATCGAAATTACCATGGCAACCATCCCGGAGTTGGAGGAGATTCGTTCCTTTTCCCGCTTTGGTTTGTCTGTGGTGACCATCGTGTTTAAAGAAGATGTGGATGTGTATTGGGCTCGTCAGCAGGTAAGTGAAAGGCTGACCGATGTACAAGCACAAATCCCTCCGGGTGTAGGTCAGCCGGGCATGGCTCCCATCACTACCGGACTCGGAGAAATCTATCAATATGTGGTGGGAACCGAGAAGGGTTATGAAGATCAATACGATGCCCGTGAACTTCGTACGATTCAGGACTGGATTGTCCGAAGGCAATTACTCGGTACTCCAGGGGTTGCGGATGTGAGCAGCTTTGGCGGTTACCTTAAACAATATGAAATCGCCATAGACCCGGATAGACTAAAGGCCATGAACGTTTCCATTGCCGATATTTTCCAGGCACTGGAAGAAAACAACGAGAATACCGGAGGGGCTTACATTGAAAAAAACCTCAGCGCCTATTTTATCCGAAGTGAAGGCCTGGTGAGCGACATGGACGACATCCGAAACATGCTCATCAAAAATAATCCGGATGGAATTCCGGTTCTCATAAAGGATGTGGCTGAGGTAAATCTTGGTAATTCAGTGCGGTATGGAGCCACTACCCGAGACGGTGAGGGTGAGGTGGTGAGTGCCATTGTGATGATGCTAAAGGGAGAAAACTCCGCGGAAGTAATTGAGAATGTAAAGAGTCGAATTGCTGAGATACAAAAAACATTGCCGGAGGGAGTAACCATCGAGCCCTTCCTGGACCGAACAAAATTGGTAAACACTGCCATTGGTACGGTGAGCAAAAACCTGGCTGAAGGTGCCTTGATCGTGATCTTTGTTTTGTTGCTGCTCTTGGGAAATCTCCGTGCAGGTTTGATTGTAGCCTCGGTCATTCCCCTTGCGCTCCTTTTTGCTTTTGGAATGATGAACTTCTTTGGCGTGTCGGGTAACCTGATGAGCTTGGGCGCTATTGATTTTGGGTTGATCGTGGATGGGGCGGTCATCATTGTAGAGGCCACGTTGCATCATTTGGGCTTGTTGAAACTGGGAAGAAAGCTGACCCAGAATGAAATGGACGAGGAAGTGTACCAGTCGGCCAGCAAAATCCGGAATTCCGCCGCATTCGGAGAAATCATCATTTTAATCGTGTACCTCCCCATTCTTGCTTTAGTGGGGATTGAGGGAAAAATGTTTGGCCCTATGGCACAGACGGTGAGTTTTGCCATTCTGGGAGCATTTATCCTTTCGCTAACCTATGTGCCGATGATGTCAGCACTGGTTCTGAGCAAGAACACTGATTACAAGCCCAATATTTCGGACAAGCTCATGGCTTTTTTCCACAGATTGTACGATCCGGCTATCCGTTGGTCAATGCACAAAAGGCCGCTGATCTTAATCCTGACTGCGGGCTTGTTTCTGGCTTCCTTTTGGGTCTTTTCCAATATGGGTGGGGAATTTATTCCAACCCTAGAGGAAGGAGACTTTGCTGTAGAAACGAGGGTGATGACTGGCAGCTCGCTTGAAAACACCATCCAGGCAACGACTCAGGCAGAAAAAATTCTACTAGAACAGTTCCCGGAAGTAAAGCAGGTAGTATCTAAAATTGGTGCAGGAGAAATCCCAACTGATCCCATGCCGGTAGAAGCTGCTGACATGATGGTGATTCTGGAAAACAAAGATGAATGGGTCTCTGCCTCTAACAGGGAAGAATTAGCCAACAAAATGGCCGAAGCTCTGGAGGTCATTCCGGGAGTTACTTTCGGATTTCAGCAACCCATCCAGATGCGCTTTAACGAACTCATGACTGGGGTTCGGCAGGATGTAGCGGTTAAGATATACGGAGAGGATCTCAATGAGCTTTCGGAATATGCCGAACAGATAGGACGGCTGGCTTCCGGTGTGGAAGGTGCTCAAGATTTGTATATAGAAGAGGTAACCGGTGTTCCGCAGATTGTCATTAATTACAAACGGGATCAATTGGCCAAATACGGCCTGACCATCCGGGATGTAAACCGCTCGGTCCAGGCTGCCTTTGCCGGAGCGTCTGCAGGGCTGGTTTACGAAAACGAAAGACGCTTTGACCTGGTGGTCCGATTGGATAAGACCAATCGGGAGGATGTAGAGTCCGTTCAGAACCTTTACATCGCTAGGAAGGATGGACACCAAATACCGCTCTATCAGGTGGCCGAAGTGGAAATCCAGGAAGGTCCTTACCAAATCCAACGAGACGACACCCGCAGACGGATCATTGTAGCATTCAATGTACGTAACCGGGATGTGGAAAGCATAGTAACAGAGCTTCAGCAGAAAATTGAAGAGACGGTCGTATTTGCACCCGGCTACACCGTGTCTTACGGTGGGCAGTTTGAAAACCTGGTTGAAGCCCGTGAACGACTCTCCTTAGCTGTGCCTCTAGCCCTGCTATTGATATTTGTGTTACTCTATTTCACTTTCGGTTCCATTAAGCAGGGCATCCTCATTTTCACAGCCATCCCACTTTCTGCCATTGGGGGAATCTTCGCTTTATGGCTCAGGGATATGCCATTCAGTATTTCTGCAGGCGTTGGTTTCATTGCTTTATTTGGGGTAGCAGTGCTGAATGGCATTGTCCTCATTGGTGAATTCAATCACCTGAAAAAAGAAGGTGTATCTGATATTTTCGAACGGATTTACAAAGGCACGAGTGTACGTCTGCGACCGGTAATCATGACGGCTGCCGTGGCTTCCATGGGCTTTCTGCCGATGGCTCTGTCCCAGTCCGGTGGTGCAGAAGTCCAGCGTCCACTGGCCACTGTAGTGATTGGCGGTTTGATCACGGCTACCTTTCTGACATTGGTTGTGCTGCCTATCCTGTACTATTATTTTGAAAGAGGGATAAAGATGAAACCAGGGGCAATTGTTCCACTTTTGGCTATCGGCTTGCTTTGTGTTCAGATGCCTAAAGCCAAGGCGCAGGATTCTCTGGTCAGCTATCAGTCATTGGATGAAGCCATTCAAGTTGCGATCCAAAACAATCCAACCCTGAAAGCAGCAGACTTGCAAACCCAGCAGGAAAGGGAGCTGAAAGGGACCAGCTGGAATATGGCTAAAACCAATTTTAGCCTCACTCACGGACAGTACAACAGCATTTACAACAATGACAATCAGTTCAACATCTCCCAATCCATGGAATTTCCCACGGTTTATGCCAATCAAAAGAAATTGGCCAAAGCACGGATTGAAGCGAGTGAATGGATGCATTCGGCTACCCAAAACGAACTGGTTCAGCAAGTAAAGGTTTCCTGGTATTTGTTGTGGCTGGAAAAAAGCAAACAACAATTACTGCAGGAGCAAGATGAAATTTACGAGAGATTTGTCCAAGTGGCCAGTCTCCGCTATCAAACCGGGGAAACCAATTTGCTTGAAAAAGCAACTGCGGAGTCCCAAGTAGCAGAACTCAAGGCCATGCTTCAGCAAAACCAGTCGGATATCGAAATCCACAGGACACAGCTGCAAACCTTGCTTAATCTGGATAGTATTGGGGATATCGCCATGGGCTATCTGGAAGCAAGGGAGAGCAATGTACTTCTCGATACGCAAGGAATTGCCAACAATCCTACACTTGCCTGGTTTCGCCAACAAATGGAAGTAGCCGAAAAAGAGAAATCGGTGGAGAAGGCAAAGTTCTTACCCGACCTTTCGGCAGGGTATTTCAACCAGTCCCTCAATGGACCTAATCAGGATTTGGATGGTAACCCCGTCACTTTTACCTCCAGCGACCGGTTCACCGGATTTCAAGTGGGAATGGCCATCCCCATTTTTGGGGCGAAGTCCCAAGCATCGGCCATCAAAGCGGCCGAATTGAAAAAGCAGGAAAGCGAAGCACGGCTGCAAGCGGTGACAAACCAACTGCAAGGCAGGCTAAACTCACTCATTCAGCAGTACCAAAAATTTCAGACCAGCCTTGAGTATTATGAGCAAAACGCACTGCCTCAGGCAGAGCTAATTCTTAAACAGGCTCAAAAAGGATTTGAAAGCGGGGAAATCGGCTACGTGGAATACATTCAGGGACTTAACCGGGCATTGGCTGTCCGGTTTAATTACCTGGACATTCTCAACCAGTACAATCAGACTGTTATCCAGATCGAGTTCATTTCAGGCGTTCAATAAAAAGACATTCAACAATGAAAAATATATTCAAATACATCAGCAAAACTTCAATGGCTCTTCTCCTGGGGTTGACCATTTCCTCCTGCGGACCACAAGATGAGGAAGTCATTGAGGTGAATCATACAGAAAGTGAGAATACAGTGGAACTTACCAAAGCGCAGTTTGAGCAGGCAGGCATCAAATTCGGAAGCCTTGAGAAGCGGGTTATTGGTTCGGAACTCCGGGTCAACGGGGTGATTGACGTGCCCCCGCAAAGCAATATTTCCATCCATATGCCCTATGGAGGCTTTGTGAAATACACTGAAATGCTGCCTGGCACAAAGGTTAAAAAAGGTCAGTTATTGGTGGTAATTGAAAATCCGGAGTTCATCCAGTTTCAACAAGAATACCTGGAGAGTCTGGCCAAACAGGAATTTCTGAAAGCCGAATTTGACCGTCAGAAGGAGCTGTTTGATGAAAAAGTAGCTTCTGGTAAAACATTTCAGCAAGCCAAAAGTGACTTTCTGGCTAATGAAGCCCGGATTAAAACTATGGAAGAACGATTGAAGCTCATTGGCTTCAATCCGGCAAAAATCCGCGAAGGATATATCTCGGCTTCTGTAAATATTTTCGCTCCGGTTAACGGTGCCGTTCGGGAGATTTATACCAATGTGGGCAAATACATCAACCCGCAAGATGTGATCATGGACATTACCAATGCCGAAGACCTGCATGTGGAACTTACCGTGTATGAAAACGACATCCCCAGAGTGCAGGAAGGACAACGGATCCGCTTTGCATTGGCGAATTCTCCTGAAGAATGGCGGGAAGCAGAAGTATTTCTGATAGGTAGCGGAGTGCGGGAAGACCGGTCGGTGACTGTACATGGCCACTTAGAAAAGATGCACGAAGATTTGAAGCCGGGAATGTATATAGCTGCAAGGATCGAAACCGACAGCAACGAAGTGTTGGCTATCCAAGAGGAAGGAATCGTTCGGTTTGGTGGAAAACAATATGTCTTTGCCTATACAGGAGAAAAAACAGAAAACGGTGCAACCGTTCATGATTTTGAAATGATGGAAGTCATCAAAGGATATACCGAAGATGGCTATACCCAGATTTCTTTGGCCGATTCAGAAAAGGACCTAAGTGCCCTTCAAGTGGTCACCAAAGGTGCTTTCACCTTGTTGGCTAAAGCCAAAAATACCGAAGAAGAAGGAGAAGGACACGCACATTAAAATGAATCATCCTTATGATCAAAGAACTCGAAGATAAACTCAAGCAGAAAGACATCCGACCAACAGCCATGAGGCTGTTGGTGTTGGAAGCACTGGCAGGTCAAGAGACGGCCATCAGCCTTTCCGACTTGGAAAAGGCCTTTGAAAAGTCAGACCGGGTGACACTATTCCGCACCCTGAAAACCTTTCAGGAAAATGGACTGGTGCACAGTATCGATGACGGTACCGGAGCGCCTAAATACGCCCTATGCGAAGAGGGATGCGAGTGTAATATCGAAAGGGACCTGCATGTGCATTTTCATTGTCGGGTGTGTAGCGAAACCTTCTGTTTGCCCAAGTATAAAATCCCGGAAATTGAACTGCCAAGCATGTTCAAAGGGGAAGAAGCCAACTTGGTAGTAAAGGGGATTTGCGGGAAATGTGCAGGATGAATATTGCAAGTACTATGCATTGGGTTTACTAGTAATTTTAAGTCAAACATCCAATGAAATGAAACCATGCATCATGGAAAACCTCACAACTTAGGATGATTAGGAGCATATGAAATTTAATACCACCATGCCGAAAGGCTTAAAGCCACATTATCAAAAAGAACTGGATGCATATCGGGATAAACTGGGGAAGTGGTTTTTACGGGAAGCTTGGCAGCATCTGGAAAGGGCCCACATCCTTGGTCAGCCCTATCCTTACCAGCACTCTGAAGTGCATTGGCTCATGCTTCGGTTTGGTTTTAAAATCAAAGACTGGAAGGAAATACGGGGTCAGATTCTCAGGCTCTTTGTAGGTGGAGTAAAATCCTTTGTAGGGAAAATACCTGTAGGTAATACTGGAGGCGCCAATGTTCCGCCTCTCTTGCCTATGGAAATACCAGCAGATCTGAAGGCAATAATAAATCAGTTCAAAAAATAAAATAGTCCTAAAGAATGACCGCTCTACTCACCGGTACCATTATGCTCAGTCTCCTTCATGGACTGATTCCCAGCCATTGGCTGCCGGTGCTGGCCCTGAAAGAAAAGTTTGGATGGGAGGGAATCAAGACGGTTCGCATTGCAGCGATGGCAGCTTTGGCTCACTCGCTGAGCACCTTTTTGTTAGGAGTGTTTTTGGGTTTGTTCAGCTTGTCACTTTCTGAAAACCTACACACTTACACCCGTTGGGTCATTCCTGGATTGCTTATAGCTATCGGCTTTTATTTTGTCATTCAACACCACCGTCACCACCACTTTCACATTGCTGAAAAACAAAAGCTGGAAAAAGCAGGAGCAGCGCAGGTTGTGACTTTGCTGGTATTTACCATGTTTCTTTCGCCCTGCCTGGAAATTGAAGCCTACTTCCTTATGGCAGGAACTCATGGCTTTCCAATGATCCTAGCTGTGGGACTACTCTACACCATTGTTTCTGTGTTCGGGATTACTTTTTGGGTTTACCTGGCCCAAAAAGGGCTGCACCGATTCAACTGGCACAAATTGGAACATAATGCAGGACTGATTTCCGGTGGCATACTTATTCTCACTGGCATCATTTCCTTTTTCACAGATTAAAACAGATTAGACGATGACAAATACAAATCACTTAGACGATAAAGCCTGCTGCAGCACTGACCAGCATCCAGGCAAACCAAAAAAGGAAGAGGAAAAAACCTCTCCAACTTTTCTGCAAACTTGGGGAAGTGGTATGGTGAGCTTTGTCATGCTACTTGCTGGAATTGCCGCTGACCAGTTGGGACAGCCTGCAATTTTCCAGGGATGGATTCGCATTGGCTGGTATGTGCTGGCCTATTTGCCCGTGGGATGGCCGGTGTTGGTCAAAGGCTGGAAGTCCATCTTAAAAGGTGATGTGTTCACTGAATTTTTCCTCATGGGCATAGCCACATTGGGGGCTTTTGCCATAGGGGAATATCCAGAGGCGGTTGCGGTGATGCTTTTCTATGCCATCGGTGAGTTGTTTCAGGATGCGGCCGTGAACCGGGCCAAGCGAAACATCAAAGCCCTGTTGGACATCCGCCCCGATTCGGCTTCGGTTTATAGAGGTGGGCAAACGGTGTCCGTACACCCCGAGGAAGTACAAATTGGGGAAACCATCCAGGTTAAACCCGGAGAAAAAGTACCCCTCGATGGGGAAATGATCAGTGAAAAAGGCAGCTTTAATACCTCGGCCCTAACTGGCGAAAGCAAACCTGCGACCTACAACAAAGGAGAAAATGTGCTTGCTGGGATGGTGAACCTCGATAGGCTGATTGAATTGAAAGTTATCAGACGGTTCAATGAAAGTTCAATTGCCCGCATCCTTGAGCTAGTCCAGAATGCCACCTCACGCAAGGCAAAAACTGAACAGTTCATCCGTAAGTTTGCACGGGTCTATACACCCATTGTCACCTTTCTGGCCATCGGCCTGGCCTTCTTGCCTTATTTCTTTTTGGAAGACTATATGTTTGAAGCATGGCTTTATCGGGCCTTGATCTTTTTGGTGATCTCATGCCCCTGTGCGTTGGTTGTTTCTATCCCACTTGGTTATTTCGGAGGGATTGGTGCAGCCTCCCGAAAAGGCATACTGTTTAAAGGTTCCAACTTTCTTGACCTCATGACCAGCGTTACTACCGTGGTGATGGACAAAACAGGCACACTTACAAAGGGAGTGTTTGAAGTTCAGAAAGCCGTGACCATGGAGGGAATTACACTTGATTGGCTTAGTCTGACAGCAGCAATGGAAAGCAAATCCACCCATCCCATCGCAAAAGCCATTACAGAGTATGCTAAAAAGCAAGGAAGAGAAATTTCAGAACCCGAACAACAGGAGGAAATTGCCGGGCACGGACTGAAAGGAATTGTAAATGGCAAGCATGTGCTGGTAGGCAATCAAAAACTGCTGGATAAGGAAGGGATTGTTACCCATACTGATGCAGCCAGGGAGGTCAATACCGTTATCCATGTAGCAGTAGACCAAAAATATGCGGGATATCTAGTGATCGCGGATGAACTGAAAGAAGATGCTGTTCAGTCCATCAATGAACTACACAAATTAGGAGTTCGGGAACTGATCATGCTGTCAGGAGATAAGAATGCAGTGACCCAACAGGTGGCAAAATCACTCGGAATAGATAAAGCCTTTGGTGATCTGCTGCCTGAGCAAAAGGTGGAAAAGGTAGAAGAACTGAAAAAAGATGCCAGCCGGGTCATTGCTTTTGTGGGGGACGGTATCAATGATGCTCCTGTCCTTGCTCTGGCCGATGTGGGAATTGCAATGGGTGGTTTGGGTAGTGATGCAGCCATTGAGACAGCTGATGTTGTGATTCAGACTGACCAGCCCTCAAAAATTGCTACTGCTATTCAGTTAGGCAAGCAGACAAAACGGATCGTATGGCAAAATATCAGCTTGGCTTTTGGAGTGAAGGTTATTGTACTGGCACTTGGAGCCGGAGGTATAGCCACCATGTGGGAAGCAGTCTTTGCCGACGTTGGAGTGGCATTGCTGGCAATTTTGAACGCTGTAAGAATACAGCGCTCTTAACCCAAAGTTCAATCAGGTGTACTTGCAATCCTCTTTTTCTTTAGCTGAAGGTTGGCATTCCTAAGGTTGGGTTACTTTTTCAACCGGTTGAAGTTAAAGACTCGTTTTCAAATGGATTTTCAATTCCATCCCTAAGTCATTTCCCCCGTTTCGCCCACTCCTTTCGTTTCGATCCATTCGCGCCATTTTTCAAATGACAGCTCTTTTCTTTCCACTTTAGGAAAGGGCTTTCACTCCCCACGGCTACCGCTTCACTCCACTTACCCTTCTCCTAAGTCCCGGCAAGCCTTGGACTCGGGAAGGCCGTATCGTGAAGCAGTAGCCCGAACCTCCTTTAGGGGGGCAAGCCTTTTTTGATTTTTCTTCCGAGTACATCGAGATTTTTGTCCGTTTCGGTCGGTGAGCGCTCCATTCCATTTTTTTCTACTCGATCCCCCGGTCTTCGGTGTATGACACGACGATGCAAAGGTTGAGTGCGAACCTGCAACAGTCAAAAGTGCGCTCCGCCCTGATCTAAAAAACAGGGTCTCCTACGGACTGCCTCCCAGTTTTTTATCCCAAGCTTTTGCCCTATGCAGAGCCACACTCCTTGGGTTGCATGTCGGTCAGAACCTCAATACCAGTGGATAAAAAAAATGTCACTTCACGCCCACATATCGCCCTTCACTTCCAAAAAATTACCCCTTGAACTCGGGAAAAATCTCGGTATAAGTGTCGGGTCGAACTTCCTAATATCCTTGGATATAACTGGGCTTTATGTGGCTGATAGACAAATCAATAATCACTTTATCAATCCTTTTCTGTCACAATTTAAAACATTATCACTATGAAAGCTTGGGAAAATTTCAACCAATTAGCGGAAACTGTCACCAATGAAATTATCGAAGGTATCCAAAATGAAAATCTTACTTGGGAACAGGTATGGAGTCCTAAAAACTCTCCGAAGAATTATGCTTCCAACCGTCCTTATTTGGGATTCAATGCACTTTGGCTTGCCTGGGTGACTATTTCTAAGAAATTCAAAAGTCCCTATTTCCTGACCTATAATCAGGCAAAACACCTTGGCGGTAATGTCAAGAAGGATGAAAAAGGCTCTAAAGTCGTATTCTGGAAGATTTCCAAGTTTGTAAAAGGAAAGGCTATCAATGAAGAAGGAGAAAGCGAGGACCTGTTTGGAAGGAAATTTACCCCCTTTATCTGGACGGTTTTCAATATCGATCAAATAGAAGGAATCGATTTTTCCATTGACGGTGCTGAAGAAAGGGTTTTTTCCCCAATCGAAACTTGCGAATCAATCATTTCAGGCTACACCACCTGTCCGGATATTTTTCATGAAGGAGACGAGGCATTTTACAGCCCATCCAAAGATTTAATCAATATGCCGGAAAAGGAATCCTTCAAAGGAGACGAGCAATATTATTCTGTTCTTTTTCATGAAATGATCCATAGCACAGGCCATTCGATCAGATTAGGAAGATTTGTCGAAAGACCGGCTTTGGTTGGTTTTGGTTCGGTGGAATATTCAAAAGAGGAATTGATTGCCGAAATGGGAGCCAGTTTTTTGAATGCTTTTGCCGGAATCAAGGATGCCAATTTCAAAAACTCCTTGGCCTACCTGAAAGGATGGTTTAAACCACTTCAGGAAGATCCAAAAATGCTGATTTATGCAGCCCAAAAAGCACATCAAGCAGCCAATTACATCCTTGGAATTGACCAAGAAGGGGAGGAGTAATTCTCCTTTTTTTTGTCAATTTTTTCTTTCCATCCACCAAAAAAAATCGACCCCCTTCGGTGGTACTTCTGAATAGGAGAGAAATTCTTGCAGGAAGTTTATCGCTCCACTAAATCAAAAAAGACCATGAATGATGGAGCTAAAAAACGGAAGAAATCAGGTTGCAGAATCCCTACTATAGATCAAATCAGGGATTATTTCTTAACCAACAGGTTTGGAATAGAAGAAGGGGAGCTTTTCTTTTTCTTCCACCGATCAACTTATTGGCGTTCGCAGTCTGGGGATCCAATTGGAGATTGGATGAAAGCAGCAGACAGGTGGATGTGGAATTTGGAAAACTGACAGGTTTTTGGATTAGTTAGGAATCTTCAATCTTCTAATCTTGGAGAAATAGGCATTATCAAAAAGTGATTGGTTCTTGCAAGATTTTTTTCTAGTGTTTAAAATGTTGACATGGATTTGTCAAGAAAATTAACACTCGAAGAGGAAAGTCTCCGGGAAGAATTGGTGACCTTGGAGGAGCGTATCAGATTGAAGATTCGAAGGATCTGTGAAACCAATTTGAAGTTGCCTTATGAGCGACTCGCAGCGGGTCGGCACCTAAAGGAATTGTGCTTGTTGGCGATTGCATCAATAGACAATGGAGATGAAATCACGTTAGCGGCCAGTTTGAGGGAATTAAGAGAAAAGGGGATAAATATTTGAAATTTCGGATACGTTTAAAGCTTATCCAAAATTTCCCGAATCAACCGCTCCCTGTCCAGTTCCTTTTTTCTTTTTGTCCGTAGGCTTAAGATGTAAAGTATCCAAATCCCCCACGCAACTGCAAAAAGCAGAAAAGGATTTTCTGCTCCCAATGCTCCAATCATTGCAATGAAGCTGATGAAAATAGTTCCTAAAAATTTGATGGTTGGCCACATGATTGAACGGTTTGATAATCAATATACTATTTTACGGTTTTGGATCAAAGCGTGTTGGGTTTTACATATAAATAAATAAAAAAGTATTTATATAAATATGTGTTCAAATCTGTTTCGAATTTTCAAAGTCTGATCAATCGAGACGTGAACGCAAAAGCTGGTATTAGAATGGTACTAATAAAGGCCTTGGATAAAGTTTTGGTTAGTAGGGAATTAGTGGCTGTGTTTATGATTACACTTCTGAATGAAATACTCTGGACTGTGCCTTGTTTGGAAAACTAGTTTCAAAAATAATGACATGCCCATAACTATCCTTTAATCTCGACCAAATGGAAAATAACTTAATCATTGCCTTCGGAGACATCCACGGCTGCTATCAAGCCGCTGCCAAAGCCGTCAGGCTCAGCGAAGAATTGGATGCAAAAGCAATATTCCTCGGTGATTATGTAGATCGAGGTCCATCGGCAGTCAAAACACTTCAGATCCTAATCGAAGCCCAAAAGAAACATCCTGATTGGATCTTTATCAGGGGAAATCATGATCAGATGCTTTTGGACTTGATTGAGGAAAAAGCGAGTCCCATGGATATCGGTACCGTTCTCAATGGTGAATTTGACTATTGGCAAGCAGCTAAGTCTTTCTTCGAGTGGAAGGAATTAGATGCTGAGGGAAGGAAAGCAATTTATGATTTCTTAAATGGAACCATCCTATTTCACGAAACCCGAGATTTTATCTTTTGCCATGCTGTCTTGCGAGATACGGGTGAGGAACTTGGAAAAAAGTCAATGGATGAATTGATGTGGAATTATGATTATGAGCCACATTGGACCGGGAAGCGCTTTATTCATGGCCACTTACCGATAAGGAGTGTAAGTGAAACAGGGCAGGGCATCAATATCAATACCTGCTGTGGATATGGTGGGCTGCTTACTGGGTTGATATTTGATGAAATCAATCCAATCGATTATTCCACGATTCAAATCTCTGAAAATGGGGGTTTAGCTTAGGCCTAATTGGAAAAATCAAAAAAATGGAATCTCATAGTAAAGCAGCAATGTTTATATTTGAAAAATAGTCACCTACATATTTGGCCCAGAAAAAAGTGTGATCCAATTTCACATTTCGCCACTAGCTGGAATGCAAGAGATTGAAGTTCTTTATTGGGATTAGTTTTTCGTAAGTTCAATCCAACCTAATCCATTTATCTGAATTCATGCTGGAGCCACTCCTTATCGTCACGTTATTTCTCGGATCTGGATTTGTACTTTCCTTGGTCCAAGATTCACATTTGAAGAGGCCATTCCTTTCGAAGGTGGGATTTAGGCTAGTTAGCTTTGGTTCCTTCAGCTTTTTCATTTTGGGATCTTTTGCGGCATTGAAGTTTCTTTTTGGTTTCTAAAATTTTTTGCAATTCGTACAGCTCGTACGCATCGTACACCTCGCACCGTACGAAGTGTTCGAGGATCGATATTTGAAAAGATTCAATTGAAGTTCCAGGTAGATAGATCCCAGGATTTGATCAATTACAGGTTGAAGGGAAGTCCCTGAAAACTTTTCAAAAAAACAGCGGACAAGTTCTATTGGGGAAACGTTGGGACGAAACGTGGAAGTATCAATTCAAAAATCAGACAGATTCGCTACTGAATTAGCTACTGACTCCAAAAAATAAACCCTAACTACCAATATTTCAGGCAGTTAGGGTGTTTGTTTGCAGAGAGTGGGGGATTCGAACCCCCGGTACAGTTTAACCCGTACGACAGTTTAGCAAACTGTTGGTTTCAGCCACTCACCCAACTCTCTATTCCACTTTGAGCTTGTCGGGAAATCACTTCCCTTTTTCAAAGTGATGCAAATATAAGCCAATTGAGAATACTTATACAAGTAACCCATCCCAAACAAATTACCTGGAAGCAAATTCGTATTAATTGTCTGAAAATCAATTTGAATATTTTAGGACACTTTTTAAGGAAAATGAAATTATGACAAGTAGAACTTTATTGATCCCCAAAAATTAAGCTCGGGTAACTTGGGAACTGGCAATTTTTTATCCTTTCGATCTTCATTTCCTTCTTGCTTCCGATTGAGTGAACAGGATTGACTTCTATCCTTATACCATAGGGTGCCCAAAAATCAATGATTTCGCCCAAAACCAAAATAAAGATCAATCGGCTGATAAGCAGATTGCGAGATTGTACCAATAAGCTTCATTTGGAAATCCTATTCTGTTTCAGAATATCATTAGGAATATTCTGAGTTTAACTGAATTTTCTGGAAAAAATTTCGGGTAAAAACAGAAAATACCCACTAGTGGGTATTTTTATTCTTTGAATGAAGCTTTAATTTTGACCAAACGTCTAATGGATTATGATTATTCAAACTTTAAAATGTGATTTTTTGATAGAGGGAAGTGGAGAAATGGATGGGACCTTGTTTATCTACTCTGATTCAATTGATGAACTCCAAAGATTATTTGGATCTTCTGCCGTAGAGTACTCCTCAAAACCGGAATGGAAATATCGGGCGCTCACATGCAAACAGGATTTTGCCAATGCATTGATTCTGATCGTGAAAGAGATCGATTACAATAATTTTTCCCTGCCCCGTATGGTGATGGCCTAGGTGCCGTTGATTTACATACCTGCGGGTTTCATTAAATCTCGAAAAAAATACTTGAAATGCTTTTTGAACCGATTTCGGGACGAAAAGCATTTTTTGTTAGAGGTTCAACTTTTTTGCGTTTCTCTAAGAATAAAATATGGAAATGGCTCATTTTCAAGCATTATATTCTTTAAAATCGCTGTTTTTTTTAATAAAATTTTTTATCCATTTTTCGAAAAATTAAACCTTACCCCAATAATCCTGTGATAAGTACCGCTGATATTGAGAGCCTTGTGCCGGACTTCCTGATGGAGTCGGGGCACTTCTATCTGGTCATCACGGATGTGGAAGGCCGGATATTGAAATTCAACCACAACTATGAACGAATAAGCGCAAAGCCTCTTCAGAAAGAGTTTTGGAAATACCTTTCTGTCGATTCTGCTGAGGAGTTTTGTTATTCATTGGAATTGATGCTTGGGGCACCCAAGATCACGCGCCATTTGTTGTTGGAGCATCCGATTCATTCAGATAATAGCTTTTCCCAAGTTTGGTGGGAATTCTCAGTGATTACTACTCCCGACATGGATATCTCTGCCATTATTGGAATTGGGGTAGGCATTCAGTTTCTGGAGCAGGAAATGCCTTGGAATAACTTGGTGGATGTTTTGGGTTTTGGGAAAATATCCTTGAACTCAGAATTTAAAATTCAAGAATGGGATAGTAAAATCCAATCTTGGTTTTCTCCTAAGAAGTCTGAGTGGCTTCAGGCAGAACTTACCTCAACGCTTGCCTTTTCGGGATTTCAAAAAATGAACTATCTGGTGGATAATTTGTCCAATGAGTCTAAACCAAAGTGTTTCTTGATTCAGACGAATGAAGGCAAATTTTCAACCTATGCCTCTTTGCTGGTATCCTGTGGCGAGGGCTTTCAACTTTTCTTGGTGCCAAAAGAACAAAATATGACCATCAATTCGCCTGCAAAAGTGATCAGTCAGGAGATTCTGGAGACTTTCCCCAATGCAGTATTTGTATTGGATACCCAAGGTAAGCTAGTCCAACAAAATGAACTTGGCAAAGTGGTGGGGAGAAACTGGAAAGGACGCGCCTACTCCGAGGGACAATCGTTATCCTTTCCCAGTCAATCCAATCGTTTTTCAAGGTTGGTAAAGGCCATTGAAGAGGCAAAAATGGGAATGACGGGTGAGTTGGAATTGAAGATGTTGAATCCAACCAAAGACTTCTCTTATTGGAACGTGACCGTAAATCCAACGTACTCTGAAAGTGGTCTTTTTGAAGGAATTTGGATTCATGTAAAGGATATTTCGTTTCATAAAAAGCAATTGGCGCAATTGCATAAAGAAAATGAAACGCTTAGAGAATTTGCCCTTTATCCTTCCCATATCCTGAGGGGGCCTTTGTCTACCATGATGGGATTGCTTGAATTGATTGACAGAAAACAATTGGATCAAGAAAATCACAAGCTTTTTGAGTACCTCAAGCCCCTGACTAAGGAAATGGATCAATTGATCCGACAGCATGCAAAAAAAATGAGTGCCTTTGATTAAGGCACTCATTTTTTTTTGGTCTTAGGGTTTGAGGATTTTCAATCCGACTGCCTCAATCCCTTCCAATTCAGCCTTTCTCATGTATTGAACAAGTAAGATTTCTTTGGTCTCTTTTGGGAAATCGAATGGGAGCGTATCGTATTTAGTAAAGGTATTTCCAAAACCTGTACCCAGTGGCTGTCCTGATTTAGAGTCAAAAATGGGAACATTAAGCAGTAGATTGTTGAGATCCACATGGCTAGAATCCCGGCTGATGATCCTGATATAGCAATTGGAAAAGGGATAATTTTCATTAAACCTTACGCCAATCAATCCTTTGCCTTCCAAGGTCTTCAAATGATTCAAATCAAAAACCACTGAATCCGTTTCTATCCAAACAGAAGAGTCGAAAGAATGAAACTCTTCGTAAAGCCGGTCTCCTTCACATGAAAACAGTCCACTGAGGAGAATTACACCAAGTAATTGCTTCCAATTATTCATTACCACCGTTGTTTGGACCTTCGTTTCGTCTTGGAGGAAACCGACGCTTTCCTTCGGGTTTTGGACCCTCAGGTTTGGTCTCGTTTCGTTCTGGCTTAGGTACAGGACGCTCTGATTTTTCTCCTCTTTGGGCGTTGGGATTGGTTGGTTGTCCGGGATTAGGACGGTTTCTGTTTTTCTTTTTGCGGCGATTGTCTCCACCCTGTTTTGGCTCCTGAGATCCTGGACCAGGGATTTCCGATGCCCTGGGAGGTCTGGATGGTGCACTTTTCGGATCTTGGGCTCTTGGATTTTGACGCTCCGGTTGATTAGTTGCAGGCTTGTTTGCCGCTTCTATGGGCTGACCGTCTCTTGTCTTTTTCTTTTTCTTCTTTTTCTTTTTGGCAAATTTCTTATCCAGCAATTCTAGTTCGCGGGTCGATTGCGCAGCCAAGTCCTCCACATCCGTCGACTTGTCTACTTGGAGGTTAAATACCTTGATTCCCTGTTCGTTCAATTCCTGAATTTCCTTTACGCGATCACAGGTGATACTATGCCAGTCGTTGTCATTGTTGTAGCTGAACCACATGAGTTTTCGGAAAATATCCGTTTTCTGTAGCTTGGCAGGACCTTGCTCGGTTTGGAGCGGTTTTTCGACCTGAGGGATGTCTTTGATAGCATCCATATAGGTGTCCAATTCATAGTTGAGGCAGCATTTGAGCCGTCCGCACTGTCCGCTTAGCTTTCCGGGATTGAGCGAAAGATTTTGGTAGCGGGCAGCCGAAGTGGTGACGTTTTTGAAATCCACCAACCAGGTAGAGCAGCAAAGCTCTCTTCCACAAACTCCAATTCCTCCCAATCTTCCGGCCTCTTGCCTCAGGCTGATTTGACGCATTTCTACTCTGATCTTAAATTCTCCAGCTAGAATTTTGATCAATTCTCTAAAATCAACCCGATCTTCTGCGGAATAGTAAAATGTCGCCTTCGAATTATCAGCTTGAAATTCCACATCAGACATTTTCATCTGTAGGCCAAGCTCGTCGACAATCTGCTTGCATCGATACAGGGTAGGTATCTCCCGGTTTCGGGCTTCCGCCCACTTTTCCATGTCTTTCTGGTTGGCAATGCGGTAAATTCGGGTGATGTTGTCATCATCTCGAACCTTTCTTTTTTGCATCTGTAGTCTGACCAGTTCGCCCTGAAGGGAAACGTATCCGATATGATGTCCACTGGGTACATCTACTACCACCGGGTCACCGGTGTTGAGAGATAAGTAATCTACGTTTCTGAAATATTCTTTTCTTCCGCCCTTAAATTTGATCTCAACAATGTCAAAATTGTCCACTTGAGGGATTCCCATATGGGAAAGCCAGTCGAAAGAATTCATTTTATTGCAATCGCTCGTTCCGCAGGTGCCATTGTTTTGACAGCCTCCGGTACCACCTCCGGTGGTGGAGCAGGTACTACATCCAGCCATAATTGATATATACAGGGCTTTCGCCTCGGTTAGATATTGGGTTTATTTTGTCAAGTTTAAGATATCTTGTCCGATATCTTTTCTAAAATAGGCTTTTTCCCAAGAGATTTGGTTTACTGTAGAAAAAGCATGATCCAAAGCTTCCTGCAGTTCTGAGCCTACTCCTGTGATAGCCAAGACTCTGCCGCCTTGATTGACCAGATGTCCTTCTGGATTTGTGGCTGTTCCGGCATGGAATATCACACTTCCTTCAGTCTTTTCTGGTAAGGATATCGGAAAGCCCTTTTCATAGGATCCGGGGTACCCACCGCTGACCATCACTACCGTTGTAGAGTAGTTTGGAGAAATTTTGAGCTCATATTGATCTAGCTTACCCGTAGCAATTGCGGTCAGCAAGCCTACAAAATCACTTTCAATTCTGGGTAAAACGGCTTCCGTCTCCGGATCTCCCATTCTTACATTGTATTCGATGACAAAGGGATTTCCATTGTTATTCATCAAGCCGATAAAGACAAATCCTTTGTAATCAATCTGCTCTTTTTCCAAGCCTGCAATAGTAGGTTTGACGATTCGATCTTCTACTTTTTGCATAAAGTCGCTGTCTGCAAAGATTACCGGGCTTACCGCACCCATTCCTCCGGTGTTCAGGCCGGTATCACCCTCACCGATTCTTTTGTAATCTTTGGCTTCTGGCAGGATTTTATAACTTTTTCCATCAGTAGCTACAAAAACAGACAACTCAATGCCGCTTAAAAATTCTTCCACAACCACTTTGGAAGAGGCGTCTCCAAACTTGGCGTCCAAAAGCATTTCTTTCAGGGAAGACTTGGCTTCTTCCAGATTTTCACAGATCAATACGCCTTTGCCGGCTGCCAGACCATCTGCCTTGAGCACGATCGGGAGGGACTGTTTTTCCAAATAGGCCAATCCGGCCTCGATTTGATCCGCCGTAAAGGTTTCATAAGCGGCGGTGGGGACCCCGTTTCGTTGCATAAACCGCTTGGAGAAGTCCTTGCTTCCTTCCAATGTCGCCCCTAGTTTGGATGGGCCCACGATGGGTAGATTCACGGTATCGGGCTGGGATTGAAGAAAATCAACCAAACCTTTTACCAAAGGTTCTTCCGGACCCACCACGACCAGATCTATGGATTCACGAAGTATGAATTGATGGATACCGGGAAAGTCTGTGGCGGCGAGCTTCACATTTTGAGCAATTTCGGCGGTACCGGCATTACCCGGGGCCACAAAAAGACGGGAGCACGCTGGACTTTGTACGATTTTCCAGGCAAAGGCATGCTCTCTGCCTCCGCTTCCCAATAAGAGTATGTTCATTGACTCGTTTCTAGTTTAATTGGCATGCTCTGAAATGAACTTGATTCGGTACACTCGCAGTTCGTCTTCCGCGAAGTCCTCACCGTCCAATTCATCCAATGCCGATTTGATATGATCGGTTTCTGCATTCATGAAATAGTCATGGAGGATTTCTTCCCGCTCCTCATCCATGATGTGATGAATGTAGTAATCGATGTTTAGTTTGGTTCCGCTATAAATGATCTGTTCAATTTCTTGAAGAAGCTCATTCATGGTAATGTTGAGATTGTCTGCAATCTCATCCAGGTCAGTTTTGCGGTCAATCTGTTGGATGATCGAAATCTTAACTTTGGATCGGGTTCCTGAAGTTTTAACAACCACTTCGGCAGCTGTCTCGATTTCGTTTTCTTCTACATAAGCTGCAATGAGCTTAAGAAAAGGTGCGCCAAACTTGGCGACTTTGCCCATGCCCACACCGTTGATTTGCGCCAGTTCTTCCTTGGTGGTAGGGTAGACGGTGGCCATTTCCTCCAGGGAAGGGTCTTGGAAAATCACATATGGAGGCAATCCTTTGGTTTTTGCTACCCGCTTACGCTCTGCTTTCAGCAACTCAAAAAGCTTTTCGTCATAAGCCGGTCCGGTATTTACCTGCACCTCCTGTGTTTCGGATTCGGTCAGTTTTTCAAAATCATGATCCTGATACAAATCCACCGAATAAGGAGCATCCAGAAACTCATGGCCTTTTTTGGTGATTTTCAGGTGCCCGTAGTTCTCAATATCCTTTTCCAGCAAGGCAGCAATCATCGTCTGACGGATCACGGAAGTCCAATGCTTATCGCTTGCCTCTTTACCTTTACCAAAAACAGGAAGTAAGTCGTGTTTGTAGCTGACTACATAATCATCCATTTCACCACGGATCACCCGTACCAAATGCTCCAAAGTAAATCGCTCATTGGTCTGCTTGACAGCTTCCAGTGCCGTGGTCACATCGTCCATCCCCTCGAAAGTCACTCTTTCTCTTTTACAGTTGTCACAGAATCCACAGTCCTCCTCCAAAGTCTCTCCGAAATAATTTAGTATAAACTTCCTTCGGCAAACTCCGGTTTCGGCATAGGCAGACATCTCCTGTAGTAGGATTTTGGCATTTTCACGCTCGGTTACCGCTTTATCCTTGTTGAATTTGTCCAGTTTGATGATGTCCTCATACCGGTAAAACATCAGACAGTGACCTTCCAATCCATCCCTTCCGGCACGTCCGGTTTCTTGGTAGTATCCTTCCAAAGATTTTGGGACATCATAGTGGATGACATACCTAACATCCGGTTTGTCGATCCCCATGCCAAAGGCAATGGTCGCAACAATCACATCCAGTTCTTCATTGAGGAAATCATCCTGAGTTTTGATTCTGACCGAAGAATCCAGACCTGCATGATATGGAGCGGCATTGATTTGATTGACCTTTAGAAGCTCTGCGATCTCTTCTACTTTTTTTCTGCTGAGGCAATAGATAATTCCTGATTTACCCTTGTGCTGTTTGATAAACTTGATAAGGGCTTTTTTAGACTCATTTTTCACCTTTGGCCGTACTTCGTAAAAGAGGTTGGTCCGGTTGAAAGAAGATTTGAACAGGTCAGCTTCTTCCATCTGAAGGTTTCGCTGAATGTCCTGCTGCACCTTCGGAGTGGCCGTAGCTGTCAACGCGATAATCGGCAGATGAGGAGCAATCTGACCTACTATAGATTTGATTTTGCGGTATTCCGGACGAAAATCATGGCCCCATTCTGAAATACAATGCGCCTCATCAATGGCCACAAAACTCAATTGGGCTTCCTTCAGAAAGGCAATGTTTTCCTCTTTTGTCAAAGACTCAGGCGCAACGTAAAGCAATTTGGTCCTCTTTTTCAAAACCTCATTTTTCACTTTGGTCGCTTCCGACTTGGTCAATGTGGAATTGAGAAAATGTGCATTGATTCCGATGGCATTGAGCTGATCTACCTGATTTTTCATCAAGGCTATAAGCGGCGAAATCACAATTGCCGTACCTTCCTTGACCACTGCGGGTAGTTGGTAGCAAAGTGATTTCCCTGCCCCGGTAGGCATGATGACAAAAGTATTTCGCTGCTTGAGCAGGTTGTCCACAATCAGTTCCTGATTGCCCCGGAACTGGCTGAATCCGAAGATTTTTTTGAGATCTGATTTAACATTTTCTTCCACGCGAAGAAAGGGCTTAGTGGGTGAATACTACCTGTAAACAGGATTGAACGATTACTTTTATACCTTTGTACAAAATTAGTGATTAACGCAGGTAAAATTGAAATTAGCTAAAAATATTAGAAATACCGCCGTTCGGGTCCTGCAAAATGAGTCCGAAGCCATTCTAAACCTAATTGATTTTTTAGATGGTGATTTTGAAGCCTGTGTGGAAAAAATCCTTGGTTCCAAAGGACGGGTGGTGGTCACCGGAGTCGGCAAAAGCGCTTTGATTGCCAATAAAATAGTGGCTACTTTAAATTCAACCGGTACCCCTTCGGTCTTTATGCATGCGGCTGACGCGATCCACGGAGACTTGGGCATGGTGCAGTCGGATGATATCGTTATTTGTATTTCCAAATCCGGCAATACACCGGAGATCAAAGTTTTGGTTCCTTTACTCAAAAAATTAGGGTCCGTCTTGGTAGCGATGGTCTCCAATACCAATTCCTACCTTGCCGAACAGGCTGATTTTGTGCTTAATGCCACTATTGGGGAAGAAGCTTGTCCGCATAATCTGGCGCCCACTACCAGTACCACAGCACACTTGGCGTTAGGGGATGCCTTGGCGGTCTGTTTGCTGGAAGGGCGTGGATTTACTTCGGATGATTTTGCCAAATATCATCCGGGAGGATCTCTGGGGAAACAATTGTATCTCAAAGTCGGAGATGTTCTTTCCAAAAATCAGGTTCCAGTGGTCTTGGAAGATGCTGACTTGGCTCAGGTAATTGTAGAAATCTCCGGAAAGAGATTAGGTGCTACGGCAGTAGAAGATTCATCCGGAGTTCTAAAAGGAATTATAACTGATGGGGATTTGAGAAGGATGCTTCAAAAAACGCTGAATATTCAGCAAATGAAGGCCAAGGATATCATGACCGTAAGTCCCAAAACCATTTCTGTCGACGAATTTGCCATTCGTGCGCTTAATTTGATGCGAAATCACAATATCACCCAGTTGGTGGCTATGGATGGCGAAAAAATCGCAGGATTTGTTCATATTCATGACCTAATGAAAGAAGGTATCGTCTAATCCAGCATGCAAGACAAACCCTATATTGTAATTATGGCAGGAGGAATCGGTTCACGATTCTGGCCTTACAGCCGAAATAATAAGCCCAAGCAATTTTTGGATATTCTGGGTACCGGAAGAAGTCTCTTACAGATGACTTATGACCGGTTTCGAGAAATTGCCGAGCCGGAGCAATTTATTGTAGTGACAAATCAGGGATATTTTGATTTGGTCAAAGAACAGCTTCCCGAATTGGCGGATAATCAGATCCTGACCGAGCCGCTGAGAAAAAATACTGCCACTTGTATTGCCTACGCAGCTTTTAAAATCAGGACAGTAGATCCAAATGCCATGCTGGTGGTGACTCCGGCGGATCATTTGATTCTTCAGGAAAACCGCTTTATCAAAACCATCCAATCTGCTTTGGAAGCTGCCAAAAAGCCAGGTCGATTAATTACCATCGGGATCAAGCCCAATCGTCCTGAGACAGGCTACGGATATATTCAATACCTGGAAAGCGATAATCATCACCCTTCCCTGAAAGTCAAAACATTTACTGAAAAGCCCAATGCAAAATTGGCCAAGACTTTTCTGGAAAGTGGGGATTTTGTCTGGAACTCAGGGATGTTTGTGTGGAATGTGGAGAGTCTGATTGAAGCTTTTCACAAATACATGCCGGATGTAGCGGATGTTTTCGAAGAAGGAAAGGCTCATTATGGAAAATCTGATGAGCAGGATTTCATCAATCGAGCTTATTCTCAGGTGAAAAACATTTCCATTGACTACGGAATCATGGAAAAATCAGATGAAGTCTATGTTATTTTAGGAGATTTCGGCTGGTCAGATTTAGGGTCTTGGCATAGCCTTCACGAGTTGAGAGAAAAAGATGAGCACAACAATGTGATCGAAGCAAATGCCTTGGTCTTTGAAACTGAAAACTGTTTCATCAAAACCGACTCAGACAAATTGGTGGTGGTGCAGGGACTTGATCATTACCTGATCAATGAGGCGGATAATGTGCTTCTGATTTGTAAGTTGGATGCAGAGAAAAAGTTTCGGGATTTTGTCTCTAGTGCCAGAAAAAAAGGAGAGGATTTTGTCTAAAACCCTCTCCAAATAAGTGGCTGTTTCACCTACACCTCGAATTCAAATTTCAAAATCCTTCATTTCAACTTTGAGAATTGATCATTGAGAATTGATCATTGAGAATTGATCATTGAGAATTGATCATTTTTTCCGTTGTCTGATCGCCTCATAGATAGCCACTCCGGCTGAGACCGATACGTTTAAGCTTTCAATATTTCCGGCCATGGGGATTTTCACCTTGACATCTGCGATACCCATGATTTCCTGAGAAATTCCATCCTCCTCTGATCCCAGGATCATGGCTACTGGTGCTGAAAAATCTGCCTCGTACATGACTTGGTCTGTTTTTTCAGTGACCGCAATCAAGGATAGCCCCATTTTTTGAAGATCTCTACAGGTATAAAAAAGGTTTTTAACTCGTGCCACCGGGATAAAATTCAAGGCTCCTGCAGAGGTTTTGACCGCATCCGAATTGATTTGAGCACTTCCTTTTTCGGGAATCACAATAGCATCCACCCCCGCACACTCAGCAGTCCGTGCAATTGCCCCGAAATTCCTGACATCCGTGATGTGATCCAATACCAAAATTAGGGGAGATTTACCCACAGCATAACAGTTGTCGATCACGTGGTCCAAAGACGCATAGGCGATGGAGGAAACCTGGGCAATGACTCCTTGGTGATTTTTTCGGGTAATCCGGTTGAGTTTAGCATCCGGAACCCGAACCACCGGAATATTTTCAGATTTGCAAAGTTGAAGCAGTTCCTTGATCAGGTCGTTGTTCAGTTCCTTTTGAACCAATACTTTGTCAATTTCTTTTCCGGCATGGATGGATTCCATCACTGCCCTAGTACCAAAAATAAAATCTTTTTCGTTGGCTCCTTTTTCGATTAGAAAGCCATCCTTCCGCTTCTCCATTGGGAAATGTTTTTGAACCAGACAGGCTGATATGCTCTCGATCGGTTCAGGGTGTAGAAATGTGGGGTCAATAATGTTTTAACCCGGGCAAAGGTAAACCGAATTTTGGAGTTATCGTCCATGCCTACATATGACCAGACTTCACGGTCCTGATAAAAATTGACCTCTTGCGGAGGCCCCATGACGATATAGACCATACCCCGGTCAGTCTTCCATCCCTCTTTGAAATCTGTAAACAGGATATTGGCAAACTCCACCATCCGGAAATAATTGCGGATCAGATCTTTGGCAATTTCGGGGTTTCGGGTGAGGTTGATCCAATATTCGTCCAATGCTCTTTTTTTATCGGGTGCCTGAAGAAGGGTTTCGTGTTCTTTTCGGGTGGAAATATAAGTGACCATTTGAACCATTTCATCCCAGTCTTTTACCTTGGGAAAAGACTCGTGGACGGTTTTCAACAGCAATCCGGCTTGGGAGGAAGTGTCTGTCTGGAAAAAATAGTATCCTTCATCCTCTAATTTTTTGGGAACATTGGAAAGGAAATCTCCCTGATTGACTACTTCAATTTCTTTCGGGATCTCTGTTGGACGGGTTTCCATAGGAGGAAAGGGAACGTCGAATTTGGTTGGGTAAAAGAAAGTATAAATCGAAGGTTTGGTTCCTGTTTTGAAAAGCAAAGCTTCCTCCTTGGTGAGGTAGTTTTGATCAAAAGGAATTTCGTTGGAGTAATAATATCCAAAGTCGGGCTGATCAAATACAAAAGAACTCTTCAGGTCGATATGGTAGACATATTCGTCCTGTTGCCTGGTGTCCAATACGGTCAAAAGTGCAATGGCTGTAGCTTGACTTTCGGGGATTTCTACAGTTTTTTCAAACAACCAGTGACGGTCAGTATCGGCTATCAAATCCATTGCGGTGAGCAAATTGACCCGGTCGGAAGATATTTCTTCCTCGTAAGATGAGAGGATGGAATAACTAAAACTGAATGTTTCAAATACTGGTTTTTCCTCGATTTTCTCGACTACCATTTGGAGTTTGTATCGAGTAGGGGAGAGCTTGACGGGAAGAATTTTCAAGCCAAGTCTGGAATAGAGCGAATACCTTAGGGATTGATCAATAGAGCTAAGGGATTTTTGGGCAAATAAGCTCGGGGAAAAGGAAAGAAACAGGCTGAGGAAAGACAGGAGAAGGATGCGTTTTTGATTCATTGGGTGTTCGTCTCGGTTTTAAAAATTAGCCTTACTTTTGCCAAAATACTAAAATTTCGAATGGCTACCTATACAACGGAAATCGCTTCTGACAAGTTGATCAGCGACAATCCAATCCATCAACGCTTACTCAAAGCCTATATTGCAGCAAAGCCCTGGGTATCAGGTAAGCTACTTGAGGTGGGCTGTGGGGAAGGGAGAGGAGTGGAGGAGCTGCTACCCTTGGCAGAAAGTTACATCGGACTGGATAAGATTGGCGAGGTGATCCAGATGCTTCAAGCCAAATTCCCCGGAGTGGACTTCAGACAGGCGGTCATTCCACCGTTTCAGGATTTCCAGTCAGCTACCTTTGATACCATTGTGAGTTTCCAGGTAATAGAGCACATTCCAAATGACCGCCTTTTTCTTCAGGAAATCTACCGGATGCTGAAACCCGGAGGGAAGGCCATAATTTCAACTCCCAACATTACCCATACCCTTTCCCGAAATCCCTGGCACGAACGGGAGTATACCCCCCAGCAGCTGATAGACCTGGCCGGGGAGATATTTGATCGGGTTGAGGCCAAGGGAATAGGGGGCAATGACAAGGTCTGGGCTTACCACGAAGCCAATCGTCAGTCAGTTCAAAGAATCATGCGCTTTGATATTTTCGATTTGCAGCACAAGCTCCCGGCCTCGCTGTTGAGGATGCCTTATGAAATCCTTAATCGCCTCAACCGCAACAAACTGCACAAGCAGCAAGGCAAATCAGTGGTGGAAATTTCCCATGCAGATTATCCGTTGGTGGAGGATCCTGCCAAGGGACTGGATCTGTTTTACATTTTATGGAAAAAATAAAATATGCCATCAACTAGTGGTAGTAAAAAAAAGCGAGCCAATCTGACTCGCTTTCCTTATTTATCTTCTCTCTAACATTCCCGGTTGGGCACTTTCACTTCCAATCAGACTTTCAAGCCGGAGTTTGAGCTTTTGGGCTTCTTCCTGATAGCCTCTTTCTTCCAATAGTGGAATGAAATACTTCACCATTTCGATGGATATCATCATGTCCCGGTCGTAGGACCGATTTTCCTTGGTGTAAAACTCAATCATATCCAAAGACCGCTTGGAGATTTTGTCAATGATGTCCAAGGCTTTTTCATCTTCTCCCACTTCAAAGAAAAGCGGAACAGACTGTCCACTGCTGAGGTCGTAGGGTATGGCCTTATGTGGCATGATTTCCAGTCCATAATTTAGCATTTGGGCCGCTTGTTCCATTTTGTCTTCATCCAGCAAAGCCATCACGATGGTGTTGAGCGCACTTCTGTGATTGGAGGCGAATCTCCGGTATTCCTCATCCAGATAGGCATTGGGGTCATTCATTCCACGGAAAGCAAAGTTTTCCATGTAGTTTTTGAATGCCAAATCGGTATTGACCAATTCCTCTCTCAGGTATTCCGGCTTGCGGATCGGAAGCAGACGATAGGTCATGCCCTCCATGACCACGTGCTCACTGATGTTGAGTCCTATGGAAGACAATGAAGTATTGTTGAAATAGATCGGTCTGTCCCAATTATTACTTACAATGAGGTCAATCAACATCAGGTTGCCTTTGGTTACATAGTTTCCTTTGACCTGAAGGTTGATCTGAGGTACAAATAAGTCCTTAAACTGTGGAGGGACGATTTCATCGTTTTGGATGAAACTGCTATCCACTTCCAGAATCAAGTTGCGGGATGGCACCATATTGACCACGCTCTTACCTCCGGTTTTCATTTTCAGGAGATCAGAACCCGAATTAATCAACTTCAGGTATTCTCTGGCCGAGATGGCATTCATACCTTCTCTTTCCATAATATACAGCACATCGTTGGTGCCTTTTTGATAGCGTTCCTTTGTCAGAGAGAATGGAAGCGGGTCAGATTGGTCTGCTTGGCGCGTCATCTGGTCTACATACCAGTCCGTGTCAAAATAACTCAATACGATCACCCGAACGTCCGTTCGGAAGTTTTCTACCTCCTGTACATACCAAAGCGGGAAGGTGTCATTGTCTCCTCCTGTGAAAAGAATGGCATTTGGGGCGCAGGAAGCCAGGAAGTTACGTGCCGAGTCAACGGAGAAATAGCGTCCTTTACGATTGTGGTCATCCCAATTTTGGGATCCCATCAGCCCTGCTACTGGGAGTGTGAGCAAAGTGGCGATGATCCCGCCGGTACCCAGGTTTTTAGTGGCTTTTCCCAATCCGTGGGCGATAGCCAGTGTACCTAGCCCTGCCCAAATCGCAAAGGCATAAAAGCTACCCACATAAATATAATCCCGCTCCCTTGGTTCTACGGGAGGAGAGTTGAGGTACAGGACCAATACCACTCCCATCATCAGGAAAAGCATGAGGTTCACGTAGAAATACTTGGGGTCTTTTTTGGCTTGGAAAAAAACACCAATTAAGCCCAAGATCAACGGCAACATAAAATAGTTGTTGTGCCCTTTGTTCTCCTTGATGTAGTCCGGGTACTTGTCAGAAAGGGCATCGCTGATGCTCATCCAAGGGGCATCCGTGAAATCACTTTCCCTTCCGGAGAAATTCCACATAAAATATCTCCAATACATGTGCCCCAGCTGATGACTGAGCATAAAGTAAATGTTGTCTCCGAAGGTCGGGTCCTGCCCCTCGCGCAATCCCAGCTTAGAGCGGTAAATCCGCTTATGGTTTTCTTGAGTGGAATATATTCGGGGAAGGATCGTGGTTTTGGCTGGATCGTAGGTGTTTTTCAGCTCATAATCCACGATTTCATATTTTTCTTTACCCTTCATGTAGATCGGAGCTCCTTCGGTTTGATCCACCAACTGGGCCGTGAAATATTGTCCATGAAGAAGTGGTCTGTAGCCATACTGCTCCCGTTTCAGGTAAGATACATAGCTGACAATATCTTTGGGGGCATTTTCATTGATGATAGGATCTTGATTGGATCGTACGATGATCAAGGCGTAAGAACCGTATCCGATCAAAATAAAAGTCAGAGATAACAGGATCGTGTTGAGTAGTGATTTCTCCTTTTGGATAGAATAGCGGATCCCATAGACCAGTGCCCCCAAAAACAAAACAATAAAGACCACGATGCCGGTGCCAAAAGGCAATCCTATGCTATTCACAAAGAATATCTCCATGGAACCCGCCAAACTGGGCAATCCTGGAATAATCAGGTTGTTGATGATGACAAGGGCTACCCCACCCAGAAACATGGCATAAATGGCCCCTTTTAAGCTTGGATTTTCATACTTTTTGAAATAATAGATCAATGCCAACGCCGGTAGAGTCACCAGATTAAGCAAGTGAACTCCAATAGAGAGGCCTACCAGGTAAGCAATAAAAATCATCCAACGGTTTTCTTCTTTTGGATCTTTAATGACCTCCCACTTCAAAAAGGCCCAAATCACGATGGCGGTAAAAAAGGAGGACATAGCATACACCTCGGCCTCCACAGCTGAAAACCAAAAGCTGTCTGAAAAAGCATAAATCAGTGAACCGACGATTCCGGAACCCATCAATGCGATGGTTTGGCCTTTACTTTCCTGACCTTCTTCGATTGAGAAAATTCTTTTTCCAAAAAGGGTAATGGACCAAAACAGGAAAAGAATAGTAAAACCGGAGAACAGCGCACTGCCGATATTCATCCAATACGCTACTTGGAGAGGATCACCAAAGGCCAAAAAGCCGAACATCCGATACACCAAAAGCATAAATGGGGCACCTGGAGGATGGGGAACCTGCAGCTTGTAAGAAACGGCAATAAACTCTCCCGGATCCCAAAAACTGGCAGTTTGTTCGACAGTCAGAATGTAAACCAGCGTGGAAACGGCAAAAATTATCCACCCGGTAAGGTTGTTGATCTGCTTATAATTGAGCATTAAAACGGTATTTTAGCGCGACGAAAATATAAAATTTTACTCCAAGTCGTGGGAATTTAGCACTTTTTAAAACTTGGAAGGCTTCTTAAATCAGATTGTCCTGTGACAAAAATTACTGTTTGGAGGGATTTCATCAACGTATTATTGCATCATCATTCAAACACTTCAGCCATGAGTGCACAACCAAAAACATTTCAGGAACTCATAGACGGGGATACACCGGTGCTCGTAGATTTCTTCGCAGTATGGTGTGGCCCTTGCAAAATGATGCAGCCCATCTTGGAGGATACCGCCCGTCACATGGGAGAAAAAGTCAAAATTGTCAAAGTAGACGTAGATCGCAATCCCTTGGCAGCCAGTAAATTTCAGGTGAGAGGGGTTCCTACGTTAATTCTCTTTCACAAGGGGAAAGTGGTATGGAGACAATCCGGGGTGGTGCCGGCACATCAGTTGATTCAATCGCTGGAATCAAACCTAATGGCAAGCGCTTGACCCATCATGTGACAAAAGTCATTTTAGCAGTTAAGAGAGGATTCTAATTTTGTTGAAATTCAAAACCGAAAGAGCAACCAACATAAACTATGAAAATCGAACAAATCTATACCGGATGTTTGGCGCAGGGAGCTTATTACATCGAGTCAGAAGGTGAAGCTGCTGTAATCGATCCTTTGAGAGAAGTACAGCCCTACATTGAAAAGGCTGAGCGCCGAAATGCAAAAATCAAGTATGTATTCGAGACGCACTTCCATGCTGATTTTGTATCCGGTCATAAAGACTTGGCGGCTAAGACAGGCGCTAAAATCGTCTATGGGCCGACCGGTATGAAGATGGGTTTTGATGCCGTCATCGCAGAAGACAATCAGGAGTTTACCTTGGGTAAAGCCAGGATCAAAGTGATCCATACTCCGGGTCATACCATGGAGTCTGTCTGCTATCTGTTGATCAATGAAGAAGGAAAAGAAGAAGCCATTTTCACCGGCGACACTTTGTTTATAGGTGACGTAGGACGTCCTGACTTGGCACAAAAAGTGGTCAAGGATTTGACTCAGGAAATTCTTGCGGGACACTTATACGATTCTTTGAGAAATAAGCTGATGCCTCTGCCGGACCATTTGATCGTTTATCCTGCCCACGGGGCCGGTTCTGCCTGTGGGAAGAACATGAGTAAGGAAACTTCTGACACACTGGGCAATCAAAAAAAGACCAATTATGCGCTTCAGCCCATGACTAAAGAAGAGTTTATCCGGGAGGTTTTGTCTGGATTGACGCCTCCACCGGCTTATTTCCCTCAAAATGTCATGATGAATATCCAAGGGTATGACAGCATCGATGAAGTATTGGAAAGAGGAGTGAGGCCTTTGAGTCCGGCAGAATTTGAAGCAGCGGCAAATGAAACCGGCGCTTTGATATTGGATACTCGGGAGGCACAGGTGTTTGCCAAAGGATTTATCCCCAACTCTATCAATATCGGAATTGATGGAAGCTTTGCGGTCTGGGTAGGAGCCATGATTCCAGACCTAAAGCAGGAAATCCTGGTAGTAGCCGAAGAAGGAAGAGAAGAGGAAGTAATCACCCGATTGGCAAGAGTGGGCTATGACTATTCCATCGGATTCTTGGCAGGGGGATTCAAATCCTGGAAAGAAGCCGGCTTTGAGGTAGATAGCATTCCTTCCATTACCGCTGAGGAACTCGCAAGTATCAGAGAAAATAGTCCTCAGATTTCCATTCTGGATGTAAGGAAAAACTCCGAATTCCTTTCCGAGCATGTGCTGGATGCCGAAAATACCCCCTTGGACTACATTAATGACAGCATGTTGAAAGTGGACAAAAACAAGACCTATTACGTCCACTGCGCAGGAGGTTATCGATCCATGGTTTTCGCTTCGATTCTGAAAGCCAGAGGATATGATAAATTGATCGATATAGCAGGGGGCTTCAAAGCCATTAAAGAATCGGGCAAATTTCCGATTACGGACTATGTTTGCCCTACCACGCTTCTATAATTCTCTTCTGAAATGAGAAAATGCGGAAACCGATTTTGGCTTCCGCATTTTTTTTGACTTTTGGTGATCCAAGTCACCTAATTTGGTGTTTGTATCTCAGACTTTTGTATTCTTCCGGAGTATGAGTCTGGAATGATCACCCCTAAAATCAAACACATAACAAGTAAAAACTTATGAATCAATTTATGGAATGGATTACCCAGCCTTGGCCCTGGTATGTGGCCGGGCCAATTATTGGGCTGACGGTCCCGGCATTGCTGATTTTAGGCAATAAAACCTTCGGGATTTCGTCCTCGCTTCGGCACATCTGCGCGGCCTGTATCCCCGCAGGGATACCTTTTTTTACCTACAACTGGAAAAAAGAAATCTGGAACTTACTCTTTGTTTTGGGAACTGCGATTGGCGGATTTATAGCGATGAATTTCCTGGCAAATCCCGATACCATTGTCATTTCGGAAGCTACACAAGCAGATTTGGCAGCTTTGGGTATTACGGATTTCACAGATTTGATGCCTTCTGACATTTTCTCCTGGGAAACAGTATTCTCTGCCAAAGGCCTTTTGTTTTTTGTGATCGGAGGATTTTTGGTGGGATTTGGTACCCGCTATGCCGGAGGATGTACTTCAGGGCATGCCATCATGGGAATCAGTTCCCTTCAGTGGCCCTCTTTGGTCGCCACTATTTTCTTTATGATTGGAGGCTTCTTGATGACCCATGTACTCATGGGGCCATTGATGAAATGGGTTGGATTCTAAAAAATTGAAAGACATGTCAAACGTAATAGAAAAGAAAAATCAGGCGATGGACGAACACGGTGCTGCACCCAACCTGAGAGAAGACCATGATAGAGGGCTTGAACTCCTGAAATACCTGATCATTGGGGTCATTTTCGGGATAGTCTTCGTCAAAGCAGAAATCATCTCCTGGTTTCGCATCCAAGAAATGTTTCGGCTCCAGTCCTTTCATATGTATGGAGTCATTGGTTCGGCAGTGGTCACGGGAATGATCTCTGTGCAACTGATCAAGCGACTGAACATCAAGACCATTCACGGAGAAAAAATCCTGATTCCGGATAAGGTCTTCAAAAAGGGTCAGATTATCGGAGGGTTTATCTTCGGTTTGGGCTGGGCGATCACCGGTGCTTGTCCGGGGCCGTTGTTTGCCCAGATTGGTAGTGGTTACACGGTGGTTTTGGTGACGCTGATTTCAGCTTTGGCCGGCACTTGGGTGTATGGCAAATTCGCGGATAAGCTTCCAAATTAAGTGCGGATAAAAAATGGGGAAAGGCTGCTTTGCAAAAAGTGGCCTTTTTTAATTAAATACCTTTTTGATGATAAATCGGATGAGAAAAATAATGGTAATGAGGATACCGCCGACAATGACAAATTCCATGGATAGAGTTTTGACTCAAAACTAGCCTAATGGCGGAATAGTTTTTCTGATTCGGGATTCTTTCACCAAATCGCCTGCTTTATTTTTACCTTTGCCCCATCTCAAACCAACCGTTTCTCATGAATTACCTTTCCAAAAGAAGGACTGCCCTTGGAGCCATGTTTTTTTTCATGGGGCTCTGTTTTGCCAGTTGGGCGGCACGTATTCCGGACATTCAGGCCAAATTTCAACTTTCCGAAGGCCAATTGGGTACGATTCTTCTATGCCTTCCTATTGGATCCATGTTGGGTCTTCCCATTGCCGGCTGGTCCGTGCATCAATATGGCAGCCGCATTGTGATTTTGCTGGGCAGTTTTGCTTATGCCATGACGCTACCCTTGATAGGCTTGGCCACTACGACTTGGATGATTGTGCCCGTGCTGGTGGTCTTTGGCCTTTTGGGCAATATCATGAACATCTCCCTCAATACCCAAGCCCTGGGACTGGAGGATCAGATGGGGAAAAGTATTTTGGCTTCATTTCATGGTTTATGGAGCATGGCCGGATTTACAGGGGCCGGAATTGGTGCTGGAATGATTTTTTTAAAGTTTTCTCCTGCAGCCCACTATGCCGTGGTCATGGGAATTTCGTTTGTAATCATCCTGTTTTCGCAAAAATTTGTTCTCAATGATAGGCGAGACGCAGGGGAAAGTGGAGGATTGGTGCTGAAAAAACCTGACGATTTGCTCCTTCGGGTGGGGCTGATATCCTTTTTGGGTATGATGACTGAGGGTTGCATGTTTGACTGGAGTGGAGTGTATTTCAAAAAAATCGTCATGGCAGAGCCGGAATACGTGGCCTTGGGTTATGTCTGTTTTATGGGAGCAATGGCATCGGGCCGATTTATCACTGACAAAGCGACCAATCGATTTGGAAGGATTCCGGTCCTTCAGGCAAGTGGAATATCGATTTTTGCAGGCTTGGTGTTATCAGTTTTGGTTCCCACTTTGATTACAGCTGCCATTGGATTTTTGTTGGTAGGGTTGGGCGTGGCTTCCATTGTACCAGTTGCCTATGGGATTGCCGGTAGATCCAAGTTGTATTCTCCCAGTGTGGCATTGGCCTTGGTGTCCACCATTTCTTTCTTCGGATTTTTGTTGGGACCTCCATTGATCGGGTTCATTGCGGACTTATTTGATCTCCAGATTTCCTTGGCCCTGATTTCGATCAATGGACTCGGGATTTTATTGCTGAGTAGTATCAGAAAACAAGTGTTTTTCACCCAAGAAACCATCTCCACTCCGTGAGCCATCCAGAAAATTTTCAATTCACCAAAGACTTCGAGGTGGGCTCTTTCCAGGTTCATCCCAATGGGAAAATCAGATTGGCCTGCTTGGCAGATTTGCTGCAGGAAATTGCGTGGAGGCATGCCGATTCAGCAGATTTTGGCAGAAATCTGTTAGAGTCGAATCAAATGTGGGTGCTGTCCCGACTGGAAATCAAAGTGGAGAAATTTCCTAAATGGGGAGATCACTTACAGCTTTTTACCGGAGGAAGGGGGGCAGAAAAGCTGTTCGCCTTTCGTGAATTTATGGTTTGGGATCAAAATCAGCACGTGGTGGCTCGTGCCATGTCTTCATGGCTTTTACTTCATACCGAGACCAAGCGAATTCAGAAACCCGAATCGGTTTTGCCTGCGGCCCTATTTGATCCTGCCAAAGCCCCTGCCTGGCAACCCGAAAAATTGATGGCTAAGGGTGAATTTTCGACCAAGGATGAAATCCAAGTCAGACAGTCAGATCTGGATCTTTATCACCATGTGAACAATACCAGCTACATCCGTTGGGTTGAGAATTTTCTGGCTGAGGTGAGCTTTTTACCCAATCAAATTTCCATTAATTACCTTTCAGAATGTCATTTAGGGGATCGGGTGATTCTTTCCCTTTTTGAAAGTGGTTTAGAAAAATTTGTGGAAGGAAAGGTTGGCGAAAAGGCGGTTTTTGTAGCGCGAGTGTTGTAAGCTTTTCTAGCTTAATTTTTTTGATCTAGGTGACGATAGTCACAGCCTTGCAGGTGATCCTTGAGCCAACTTTGTATATTACCGCAAGACAATGAATCAGATGATCCAGCCCTTTGTCAAACTTATTACGCTCTTAGTGGCCCTTTTGGGCCTGGCAGTCGCCTTGGTGGGCGTGGTGGGGTTCGTCCTTTTTCTTTCTTATTCGGGGGTACAGCTCCCCAGTCTCACTGAAAAGGATCAGCCTGTCCCAGAGTCCATCGTCGAAATTCCCGTAGTCAAAGCTTTAGCCGAGGCAGCCAGTCTGTGGAAAGCACCTGATTGGGCGACAGTAGATGGCGAACCCAATTCGGATGAAATCAAATATGGTCGCGAGCTGGTGGCCAATACGTCGGAGTTTCTCGGGCCAAAAGGAAAAGTCAAGGCCATTTCAAATGGGATGAACTGTCAAAACTGCCATTTGCATGCCGGAACAGCCCCTTTGGGAAATAATTACGGAGCAGTGGCTGCCACTTATCCAAAATTCAGGGCTAGATCCGGTACTGAAGAGACAATTGAAAAGCGGATCAATGACTGTTTTGAAAGAAGTCTTAATGGGGAGGCTTTGGAAAACAATTCCAAAGAAATGCGAGCGATGGTCGCTTACATCAAATGGGTGGGAAAAGATGTCCCAAAAGGGGAAGTACCAAAAGGCTCTGGTCTCTACGAAGTGCCGCTGCTTGACCGTGCTGCCGATCCGATCAAAGGCAAATTAGTCTATGACAATCAATGTGCTTCCTGCCACCAAGCAGACGGTAAGGGAATGCCCAAACCGGATGGAACGGGTTATCTATATCCCCCGCTTTGGGGAGAAAACAGTTATAATCATGGGGCGGGACTTTATCGCCTTTCCAGATTTGCCGGCTATGTAAAAGCGAATATGCCGCTGGGGGCTTCCTTTGAAAATCCGATGCTGAGTGATGAGGAAGCTTGGGATCTGGCAGCTTATGTGAACAGCATGGAAAGACCTGCCAAAGACCTTTCCAAAGACTGGCCGGATATCTCAAAAAAGCCAATGGATCATCCGTTCGGGCCATTTTCGGATGAGTTTACCGAAGAGCAACACAAATTCGGACCTTTCAAGCCCATCCAAGCGGCCAAAGCCCAAACCAAGTAATGCTTCGATTTATTTTGCTTTCAATTTTCGCTTTGGGGTTTCACTTTCTACTGAAAGCCCAAACGGAAGAGAAGAAAATTGACATACTTCCAGAGGTTCATTTCAGGACTTTTTGGATGAATACTTCCTATTCAGATGCCGAGTTCAAGTCTGATTATGCCTTGGGAATGAGCTTAAACCTCGGAGCAAAAATCAACTACGCCAACTACTGGAGTTTCCACCTGGGCTATCGGTCTTTTGCCAATTTGAGGAGTTCGGATATTTGGTCTCCTGACCCGGGTACGGGTCAGGCTAATCGTTATGAGATTGGACTTTTTGACGTGTTGGATCCTCGAGATCGGTTTTTTGGTAAGTGGGAGACGTTTTCTTTAAGTTATTCAAAAGATCGGTATGGGATAAAGGCTGGTCGGACGGGAATCAATACAGACTGGGTCAATGCACAGGATGGAAGGCTTTCTCCTACCGCGGTGGAGGGTGTTCATGCTTGGTTTTCACCTGTTAATAATTGGAAAATCGGCTTTTGGGCAATCGGAAGAATGAGTGTCAGAGGAAGCAGCGAATGGCTGAGAGTGGGGGAGACGGTGGGGCTGTATCCCCAAGGCAGAAACGTCTCAGGAAATCCCGGTAACTATTTTGGGAATACAGATAGCAAGTGGCTGAGTATTGTCGAGGTAGATCGGGAATTTAGTAAGGGTAGTAAGCTCCATTTTTCCCACACGTTGACGCAAAACCTTTTTTCTACCACTTGGGGGGCTTTCGAGAAAAGCAAAAAATTAAATCAAGGTACGCTGAACCTAGGTGTCCAATCTGGGATACAGCATACGGTGGGTAAGGGTGGGAATTCTGATCTTAGCCTTGCTTACAAAGCGCAAGGAGATTTGAATTATGCACTATCCGGTAGAATAGGCTGGAGAAATGGGCGGTGGATTACTCATCTCAATTATACTCATGTGGGAGGAAGAGGGCGTTGGCTCAGCCCTCGGGAATGGGGAAAAGATGCTTGGTATACTTTTATGCCCAGGGAACGAAATGAGGGATATGAATCTTTGAATGCTTTGGTTGGATATGTAGCGTATCGACTGGAGAAAATACCTTTGCAGCTCTATGCCCATGGAGGAATTCACCGGCTTTCGGAAGTAGCTGATGCTTCGGCTAATAAGTACAATTTCCCCAGCTATCGACAGCTCAATGTGGGATTGATCTATCAACCTGAAAAAATAAAAAATCTGGATGTTCATCTGCTATTGGTCAGCAAAGAACCTCTTTCTTCCGAAAAATTGACTCCCAATCAGACCTACAACAAAGTGGAGCTGCTTCATTTGAATGGGATCGTCAATTGGAGGTGGAATAAATAAAATACAAAATGACCAAAGGTAAAAAATGGTGAAACCAAGGCATTTTCTGAAAAAATTAGGAATTACCGATTCCTCTTCTCACCTTTGACTTGTCGAAGAAATGTTTTCGATACTTGTCACCAAGTTTAGCATCGGCGATTCACCTGCCACAAGTAGCAAATCAAGAGTTCTCCAAACACAGGTTTTACTTCTTCTTCTTCTACTTTTTTGATTCCACTAAGATTTCGGTCTTTTCGAATTGAAACCTGCAGTTTACAATCCTTACGAGAACCCAGATTTCCTATTTTCCAATAAAATTCCCAAGTTATTAAGACCATTCGTTTCTCAGAATCAGCACTGTCTGAATTCTCCCTCACGCTCAGAAGTCGAGTCAACGACTACTTCAAGTCCACTCAGCAATCCAAATTTGCCAACAATGAAATGATCTTCAAGACAGTAGTCATGATGTTGGTCTATTTTGTGCCGGTAATTTTAATAATTACAGGAGTTGCAAATCAGACTTGGCAATTGTTCGCCTGTTTTATTTTAAGTGGTTTTGGAATGGCAGGAATAGGCATGGGAGTAATGCATGATGCCATCCATGGGACATATTCACAGAATTCCAAAATCAACAAGCTTCTTGGATATACCCTCAACATGGTTGGCGCGAATGCTACGGTCTGGAGGATACAGCACAATGTTCTTCATCATTCCTATACCAATATCCATGAAGGGGATGATGATATCAATGCTCCGTTTTTTCTACGGTTCTCACCCAACATGGAAAAAAATGCCTTGCATCCCTATCAACATTGGTATACCTGGTTTTTTTACGGCCTTTCTACCGTTTCTTGGGTGACGACTAAGGATTTTATCAGACTCAACCGCTATTACAAAATGGGTTTGTTAAAAGGTAAAAACGTATACCGAAATACCATATTTAAGATTCTTGCGTGGAAAATCGTTTACTACGCCTTTACTCTTGGACTTCCAATCGCCTTTTCTCCTTTTGGAGTGGGAGAGATTCTGTTGGCCTACCTCGCCTTACATTTCGTGACCGGGCTCAGTATTTCGCTGGTTTTCCAAACAGCCCATGTCATGCCTGAAATGGCATTTCCTGAACCTGATGAGCACGGTATGGTGGAAGGGGAGCGGATGCTTCATCAACTGGCCACTACCTCAAATTATTCCGAAAAGAGTAAAATCTTCTCTTGGATGATAGGAGGACTCAATTACCAAGTGGAGCATCATTTGTTTCCGGATATCTGCCATGTGCACTATCGAAAGATAGCCCCGATTGTCAAGGCCACCGCGGCCGAATACAATATTCCTTATTATTCAAAAAAGACATTTTTTGATGCTTTAAAGGCTCATTTTCATATGCTATACCTTTTGGGAAATGCAGAAATGGAGCCCGTAAAAGCTTATGCAAACAACCATGAACATTAATAAAAAACATACAAAACCTGCTCCATCTATCCGTGGAGGAAACCCGGACAGAAGACAGGTCAAAAAGAAAAAAGAGTCTACGTTGGATCCTCGGCTTTTTGTAAAGAAAGCCCAGCCAAGTGGACAAGAAGGTTTTCGAACTGAAAAATCCTTTGAAAATCTTGGGCTAAGCGCCAGGTTGCTTCAAAATATTCAGGCCAAAGGGTATTTGACCCTGACCAATATACAGGAGCAATCGATTTTGCCTCTTCTTGAGGGAAAAGATATGATGGCCATTTCAAAGACTGGATCTGGAAAAACAGCTGCGTTTTTGATTCCCATCATTGAGCATGCGCTGAAAGACCCCAGGAATTTCACTGCATTGGTGGTGACTCCTACGAGAGAACTTGCTCTACAGATTGAAGAAGAATTCAAGAGCTTGACTCAGGGGATGCAGTTGTATTCGGCCACCTTTATCGGAGGGACAAATATCAACTCGGATCATGCCAAACTGGAACGAAAGCTTCAAGTCATTGTCGGTACTCCCGGAAGATTACTTGATCTCAGCGATCGTAAAGTATTGGATTTGAGAAAGGTAAATACCTTGGTTTTGGACGAGTTTGACAGGATGTTGGACATGGGCTTTGTGCTTGATGTCAACAAGCTGGTCAATAGGATCGGAAAACGTGATCAGACGTTGCTTTTTTCGGCCACGCTTGAACCCGCCCAAAAGAAACTCATCGACGGCTTGCTCAGCAATCCTGTCGAAGTGAAAGTGAATAGTGGGTCCGGAACCAATGAAAATATCGAACAACAAACCATTCGAGTGCCCGAGGGACAGGATAAGTTTGATGTTTTGGCAGATCTGTTTGGGAGTTCAGAATTGGAAAAAGTAATCCTATTCACAGAAACCAAAAGATTGGCCGATAGACTGGCCAAAAAACTGATTCAGTCCGGAATTCCTGCCGGGCAGATTCATGGAGATAAGTCTCAGAATTTTAGAAATCGAATGATTGAGGAATTCAAAAATGGGACAATCCGGGTACTGGTGGCCACTGACGTGGCAGCCAGAGGGATCGATGTAGCTGATGTGAGTCATGTGATCAACTATCAGCTACCGATGACCATGGATGCTTACATCCATCGTATCGGAAGGACAGGCAGAGCCGGCAAGGTCGGTCATGCCATCACGTTTGTTAACTAACCCATTTGCATGTCAAAAAATCAAAACACATTCATCAAAAAACAAAAGGCTGAGCTAAAGAAGCGTAAGCAGAAAGAAAAACTCGAAAAGAAACTTGAGCGAAAAGGTCAACCCAAAGACGGTAGCCTTGATAATATGATCGCTTATGTGGATGAATTCGGTAATATTTCTGATACTCCTCCGCCACCTCCAGTCGAGAGAAAAACAAATTCAAATCAATCCAATCAAAACAGAGTAAAAACAAATTAAAATTTCAGAAATCATGAATGAAGGAACAGTAAAATTCTTTAACACTACCAAAGGCTTTGGATTCATCACACCAGCAGACAACAGCGAGGACGTATTCGTTCATCACAGCGGTCTGGTTCACGAAATCCGTGAAAACGACAAGGTGAAGTATGATCTGGTACAAGGTAAGAAGGGCATCAATGCCGTAAATGTGAAAGTGGTTAGATAATCCATTTCACCTTGGTGTACTAATCCCCGGTTAACCTCTGGTTTGCCGGGGATTTTTTTTAGTCCGCTTTGATTTCATTTGATAATACATCCCCACGTTGGTAGGAGCTGATATTCTCGAGTGTAGTGGTGGCGATCTGCTCCAAGGCCTCATGAGTCAAAAATGCCTGATGTCCGGTAATCAGTACATTGGGGAACGTCATGAGTCTGGAGATCTGCTCATCTTCCAAAATCTCCTCAGATAGATTTTTGAAGAAAATATGCTCTTCCTGCTCATAGACATCAATGCCGAGAAATCCGATTTTTTTAGATTTCAATGCTTTGATGACAGCTTTGGTGTCGACCAATGCCCCACGGCTGGTATTGATCAGGATGACTCCATTTGGCATTATGCCCAGGGAATGTCCATTGATCAAATGTCTGGTTTCGGGTGTAAGGGGGCAATGAAGGGATAAGATTTGACTTTTTTTCAAGACCTCATTCAATTCGAGGTATTGCACTCCGAGTTCCTTCATTTCCTGACTTTGGTGAAGATCATAGGCCAAAATGGAACATCCAAAGCCTTTCGAAATCCTACAGAATGCCTTCCCGATAGCACCGGTACCGATGACCCCGATGGTTTTCCCATGGATATTTGACCCGGTAAGCCCCTCTAAGGAGAAATTATTTTCTCTGACTCGATTGTAGGCTTTATGTGTCTTTCTCATCAGCGTGAGTAGAATGGCAAAAGCATGCTCCGCTACCGCTTCAGGGCTGTAAGCAGGTACTCTTACTACCCTAACTCCATATTTCTTGGCAGATTGAAGATCTACCTGGTTGTACCCGGCACATCGGAGTGCAATCAGCTTGATTCCGATTTGACTGAGTTTTTTTAGAATGTACTCATCAATCCGATCATTGACGAAGGAGCAAATGACCTCATGACCCTCTGCCAAAGTCACTGTTTTATAATCTAACTGTGCATCAAAAAAACTGAATTCATGTTCAGATTTTCTGCCATAGGTTAGAAAGCTTTCCTTGTCATAGGTTTTGGTGCTAAAAAAGGCAATTTTCATACAAAGGTAGGGTTGGGGTTTGGTTCGAAATAGGGGAGAGGGTCTAAGGAGAGTAGGGATTATTGTAGGAGGTATTCCATTTTTCATTTGGAATTTGACCACATCCGCTTAATATTGCTTCTGTAACTTAATCTAAAACCATGAAAAAATCTATCCTTGGCGTATTGTCCTTTTGGTTTGTATTTGCCTGCAATCCATCCCAAAATCAATCAGTGATAGAAGATTCCATGCCTCCCGAAACACAAATAAAAGAAGTAGCTATGCCAGACTCGGTTCTCCGTCACGTTGTATTGTTTGGCTTTAAGGAAACTTCCAGCCCGGAAGATATCCAAAAAGTCATCGATTCTTTTAAAGCCCTTCCTTCGCAGATTTCAGAAATCAAAGATTTTGAGTGGGGAACCAACTCCAGTCCTGAGGGGCTCAACCAGGGCCTGACCCATGCTTTTACGCTTACCTTTCATTCGGATAAGGATCGGGATGCCTACTTGCCACATCCCGCCCACAAAGAGTTTGGGGCCGTATTGGGGCCGCATTTGGCCAAGGTGACAGTATTGGATTATTGGACCAAACCCTGATTATTTATCGTAAGGGAGGGATCCGTCGGTTTGGCTGGTTGAAGTGGCGTTGATCACCTCGGTGACGACAAAAACGCTTGTGCCTCTCCATGGAAGCATGCCATTGTATTCTTGGTAGCGCAATTCTAGGTGTTTTCCTGAATTGCGCTCCAAAATGGCCGCTACTTCAGGATCGGTGACGCTAAACCGGAATTCATTGCTTTGTAAGGCACCGGAAGTGGGACTTTGAAATCCTTCTTGCACCATTCTCCCTTCCCAAGTCTTGAAAATGACTCCTTTCTTAACAAAATAATTGAGACTTCCCGCCTTGACGCCTTCTCCAAAAACAAAGTAAAATTTCCACCAAAAGAAGATTCCCAAGACGGCTATCAAAATCAATCCCGTGATCCATGCAAACTTTTTCATAATTTGAAACAATTGAGGTTTCACTAAATATAGGCAGTTGAAAATTCAAAAAAATCACCTTTCCAATTTTTTTAAACCTCCTGCCTAATCAGATGTTCTGATGCTATGCAACAATCTATTTTTGGAACAAATTCTCAAAATCTCTTGCCCTTTGAGGGGGAATCCTACCTGTATTCCGGATTTTTTACCAAAACTCAATCCGATCGATTTTTAAAGGTCCTTGTAAAGGAATTGGCATGGCAACAGGAACCTATCTGGATGTTTGGAAAGCAGGTTATGCAGCCAAGACTTACGGCTTTATATGGTGATGCTGACAAGCCGTACGGGTATTCTGGGATTTCCATGAAGCCTCTGGATTGGACAGATGAGCTTCTGGAAATCCGTGATCTTGTAAGGCAACATATCGGGGTAGAGTTTACGCATGTGCTTTGCAATTATTATCGGGATGGAAATGACAGCATGGGCTGGCATAGAGATAATGAGGCTGTTTTGGGTAAAAACCCGAGTATCGCATCAGTAACCTTTGGGGCGACGCGGATTTTTCAGATGAGACATCATGCTACTAAAAACCATAAAATTGAAATTCCGCTCACCCATGGCAGTTTGTTGCTGATGACCGGCCAAAGTCAGCACTTTTGGGAGCATCAACTTCCAAAAACCAAAAAAGTAAATTCTCCCCGAATCAATCTGACATTCAGAAAGTTGATTTAACCGGCTCTAAATAAAAATTGGCTGATCCTTTAGATTGATCAGGTAGTTCATCATGAGAGGTTTTTCGATGTATTCGATGACAGAAGGGTACTTGATGGCTTTTTTCTTATCATCCATACTTACGGAGGAGGTGATCAGGATGACTTTGATTTTCTCCGGGCGATTGAGCGTTTGCAGATAATCCAATACTCCCCAACCGTCAATGTCAGTCATATAGATGTCCAGAAAAATCAAAAGATTTGAAATTTCCTTGTCTTTTAGCTCGGACAGGTAATTGATGATTTCTTGCCCACCGGCAAAAGTCAAAGGGGTCTCTGAAATTCCGGATTTTTTTGCTAGTAGCTTATGAAAAAAAATGTATTCTGGATCGTCATCTACGATAATCAAATCAAAATTCATAAAACAGGTAAAGATTGATAGCTGGATTTTTCTTTTCTTCTGTTACAAATCTATTTTAAAATTTGAGAATCCATTATTCCGTCCATCATTAAAACCACAACATTTTGTTAGGGACTTAAATTGATACACAAACCATCTGTCTTTAATCCGGAAAGGAATTTATTTTACAGGTCTGACTTTTTCAAAATAAAATTTAAGTGAAGAAAGGCGTTTATCCACTACAATGGAAGCAAAAAAAAACCTGTCAAGTTTTCAAAACCTGACAGGAAAAAACTCATTATGTTTTTGTAGACATTCAGCCAGTTGAAATCAATCCACCAACCAAAGGTATTCTTTATATCCTTTAGCTTCCATTTCTTCTTTTGGAATAAACTTCATCGCCGCAGAATTCATGCAATAACGTAATCCAGTGGGAGTCGGTCCATCATAAAAGACATGGCCTACGTGGCTTTTCCCATATTTCGACCTGACCTCGACTCTGGTCATTCCCAATGTTTTGTCGATTGGCTTTTCCAGGGCTCGGGCATCGATCGGCTTGGTGAAGCTTGGCCAGCCTGAGCCTGATTCATACTTGTCCTTTGAGCTGAAAAGCGGAGCGCCGGAGACGATACAAACATAAATTCCGTCTTTTTTATTGCCGTTGTATTCGTTTTGAAAGGCATATTCTGTGGCATCCTCCATGGTGACCTCATACTGAAGGGAAGTCAGTGTTTTCTTGAGTTCGGTCTTGGATGGAGCAGGATATTTTTTTTCATCAATGGCAGGCCAATGAGTTTTGATAAATGCATCTCGCCCCGAGCCTGTTCGATAAGAATAATAATCTTGGGGGTTCTTTTTGTAATAATCCTGATGATAGTCTTCTGCAGGATAGAAATTGCTGTATTTGATTATTGGCGTAGCGATGGGTTTTGAAAATTTGCGCGATTTGTCCAGCCTGGCTTTGCTTTCCTCGGCTACCTTTTTTTGAAGGTCATTATGAAAGAAAATTGCCGATTCATATTGGGTGCCCCGGTCATAAAACGAACCGCCCACATCGGTAGGGTCATAGGTTTGCCAGAAGATGTCCACTAATTCCGAATAGCTGATCACTTCAGGGTCGAAAGTGATTTGGACGGCTTCTCGATGACTGGTTTTGCCGGAGGAAACCTCGGAATAAGTCGGATTTTTTTCTTTTCCCCCCGAATAACCGGAAACTACGGATATAACTCCATCAAGCCCTTCAAAGGGAGCCTCGACGCACCAGAAGCACCCGCCTGCAAAAGTGGCTAACTCAGTTTTGGAGGAAAATACTTCTGCTGGCTTCTCGGGTTCGGTAATAAAATCGCCGGTTTTTTCGGTTGCACCGGGATTACAAGCCATCAACAGGCCTATGAGGAAACTAAACATAACTATTGGTCTTTTTTGAAAGGTTAGCATGGAAGGAAAGTTCTTGCTTTTTAGGTAAAGATTTGGTCAGCTTTTTGACAAGTGGAAAACAAGGCAAATCCGACTAGTGTTCGATAAGTTTTCTTAATTCATTTTAAATCCTTGCAATGAAGCTACGAAACTCCATGAAAATCGGATTTCTGCCGGGTTACAATCTTGGCTTGGAAAGCAACTAAACGAAAAAAAAATGATGCCAAATTTCAAGAAAATTGCCTTAATGCTATTGCTCAGTGCTTGCGTGTTGCCATTCGTTCAAGCACAGCAAGGAAGTGGTTTTGGATTCAAAGGAGGACTGAATTACAATACGAGCGGAAAATATTTTAGAGATGCCGGAGAAATTTTTTCTCGTCCAGGAGAAAATATGGGTTACCATGTCGGGGTGTTTTATCAACTGAATTCCTATGATATCGCTTTGAGACCGGAATTGATTTTTACCCAAAATCAGTTTGAAACAGATCTCGGCAGGGTGCAGTATCAAAAGATTGATCTTCCGGTTTTGGTCAAAATACGCTTCTTCCGTGTCATTGGATTTTCTATTGGTCCCTCTTTTCATTACACCCTGGATGAAAAATTTTCCCGCCCTGACCTTTTTGAACAGGCAGACCCTTTTGGACTTGGCTTTCAGATGGGACTCGGTGTAAATTTTGGACCGGTGGGTTTGGATCTTCGATTTGAGCGGGAGCTTAATGAGCGAAAGTACACCTTTGAAAATGTATTAGGCAAAGAGGATTACAAGCGCCAACAACTCATTTTGGGAATGTCTTTTAAGATCCCCACCAAAAAATAAGCTTACCATTTCAAAAGGAGCTTTTTCCCTTTGATGAAATTTCTAACTTCAGGCATCCAAAATTAACCTGTTGCCTGTTGTATGAATTTAAAATCTTTGTTGGCTTTGGCCATCCTGATTGCTTTTTATGGATGCCAAGAAAAAGAAGTTGACCCATTTGCCACTGTGCGACCTGAGGAAAGCCGATTCACGAAAATCACGCTGGTAGAAAAGCTCAATGAACCGATGGAGCTCGAAGTGCTGGATAATTTCGATGTACTTTTTATCGAGCGGGGAGGCAAAGTAAGGAAATACGTCGCAGAAACAGGTCAGGTGGAGGAAATCGGTTTTCTCGATGTCTATGCTCAAAACGAAGACGGTCTGCTCGGACTGGCAAAAGATCCAAAGTTCAACGTAAATCAGTGGATCTATCTCTATTACGCCCCAGCAGGACCGGACTCGATCAATAGGCTTTCCCGATTTACCTTGGTAGATGGATTACTGCAAAAAACATCTGAGAAAATCATGCTGGAGGTACCCGTATTTCGGGGATGCTGCCATTCGGGAGGATCTTTGGAGTTTGATTCCAAGGGAAATCTATTCATTAGTCTCGGAGACGATACCACCCCTTTTGAATCAGATAACTATAATCCCATCGACGAGCGGGCGGGTCGACCGGGTAACGTGGACGCACAAAAAACCTCCGGAAATTCAAATGATTTGAGAGGGTCAATCTTACGGATCACTCCACAGGCAGATGGTACTTACACCATCCCCGAAGGCAATCTTTTTCCTCCCGGTACCCCCAATACCAGACCTGAAATCTATGTCAAAGGCAATCGAAACCCCTTCCGCATCGGAGTGGATCAGCGTAACGGAAATCTCTTTTGGGGTGAGGTAGGGCCGGATGCATCGGTGGATAGCCTGAAGCGAGGGCCCAAAGGACATGATGAATTTAATTTGGCGACAAAGCCGGGATATTTTGGATGGCCGTATTTCGTGGGCAACAACAAGCCGTATTGGAAATATGACTTCGAAAAGAAAGAGAGCCTTTTCGAATTTGATCCGGAAGCTCCCCAAAACACTTCTCCCAACTCCACTGGAATCGAGATTCTACCTCCTGCGACTCCGGCTTTGATTTGGTACCCTTACAATGAATCCGTTGAATTTCCCATGCTGGGAACAGGAGGTAGGAATGCCATGGCAGGTCCGGTGTATTATCGTTCGGATTTCGAAAAGTCTGAGGTCCGATTTCCGGGATATTTTGACGGGAAGGCCTTTTTCTACGATTGGATGCGCAATTGGATCTTCACGGTCAAGCTGACTGAGGATTTTCAGTACGACACGATGGAGCGCTTTATGCCTTCCACGGTTTTTGACAAACCCGTAGATATGCAGTTTGCCAAGGATGGCTCGCTGTACATCTTGGAATACGGCACGTTTTGGAGTGCGCAGAATGACGATTCGGGAATCTATCGGATTGAATTTGCCTCAGGCAATCGCAAACCCCAAGTGAAGGCGACAGCTAACCAACTAACCGGAGCAGCTCCGCTTCAGGTACAGTTTTCATCGGAAGGATCTGTCGATTTGGATGAGGGCGATGTGCTGACTTACGAATGGGATTTTGGAAATGGAGAGAAAACCTCAGAGCCAAATCCAAGCTTTACCTTTTCCAAACCCGGTGTTTATCCCGTTAAGCTGATCCTCAAGGATAAGGAAGGAGCGGTAGCCACCACTACTCTGGAAATCAAAGTCGGCAACGAAGCTCCTTCGGTCAAGATTGACTGGAAGGGTAACCGAAGCTTTTATTTTGGGCCAGAATCCATTGCTTATGAAGTTAAGGTGAGCGATGCCGAGGATGGAGCGATTGATTCCAATCGCGTGAGGTTTTCGATTGATTACTTGGAGGGAGGTTTTGATTTGGTGCAGGCAGGTCATCAGGCTGATGAACCGGTGAGTTTGGGCGAAAACTATATTACCCAAGCGGGCTGCAAAGCTTGCCACGCGGTAGCCAATGAATCCATCGGTCCGGACTACACGGCAGTTTCTAACAAATACCTGAATCAATCCAATGCACGTGCGTACTTGATCGATAAAATCACCAATGGTGGTGGTGGGGTTTGGGGAGAACGCATCATGCCCGGACATACTCATTTGCCCCCTGCTCAAGTGGAGGCGATAGTCGATTTTATTTTGGGAATAGCCAATCCGAAAGCCAATGTCAGAACATTACCTCTTACCGGAAGCTATGCAATTGACCGAACAGATTTACGAGACGGATATTACCTGATTCAGGCATCCTATGAGGATTTGGGAGCCAATGGAATCCCCCCGCTCAAGTCTCAGGAGGTTTTGACGCTACGCCATGCTACCGTTAGGGCTTCCTCTGCCAATCTGCTCAAAGACGTAGCCAAAGCCAATGGACCCCAGTTTCAGTTTGTCCGGTTTACAGCCTCTCAGGCATGGATCAAGTTTGACCAGATCGACCTAAGCGGAATAAAGTCAATAGACCTTGCGCTCAATCCGGGAAATACCAAAGGTAAAATCCAGTTGAGATCGGGAAGTCCGGAAGGCCAAGTCGTGGGGGAAACCAAAGTGCTTACTAGAGATGATCGACCTAAAGGCCAGGAAGGGCAGTTTTTCACCATTTCAGTTGCTATTACTCCTCCCACTGAGGCGTCAGATTTGTATTTGGTATTTGTGCCTGAGGGGGATGTGTCGATATGGAATACCTTCAATTTAAACACCCTTCATTTCAAGAAGAAAGCAGATTAATGCAAGGCCAGTCCAATCTGCAGGATGATCATGGAAGTTTTTGTTCGCCCGGTTTGATAGGAAAAGTTGCCCAAATTGTCCACTTGGATCGATCCTCGCTCTACAAAATTGATCGTGTCACCGTATTGGTAAAGGATTTTCATATAGAAGGAGGCCGTGTTTGGTTCTCCTTCTTTGGGCAGCTGACGGTTGAAAAAACCCACACCAAGATTTAATCCGAGTCCGCCAAATTTGGTGGACATCAATTGGACTGCTTCCTCGCCATTGATGATCGTTTCCAATAAGGTGTCGTCAAATTGTGTGGAGGTGGACAGAATTTTCCAGCCAAATCCGCCGTCAAAAAATGGAGTGAACCCCTCTTCTTTTTCGAATGGAAAATAGCGGATGATTGGGCCAACCGTCACGAAGTTATAATTGGTTTTTAGTGGAGGATAGGTGGGACTCGCATCGATTTTTTCTTTTCCCAGATAGATATAATTGAATTCTGCTCCGAGGTGCACCGGAGAAAATAGCCCTCGACCTTTGGGATTCACCAAAACATTAACCCCGCCGCCCAATCCGGGGAAGTTTTTTTCTCCGAAAATCGAACGCTTCATTTCCGTAGTCGGCATTCCCATGGTGCCATACATTCCGCCATGAAAAATACCCTGTGCTTTTGAAGGTGATGGAATGACCAGAAAACAGGCCAAGATGATACAAATAGCAAATCTGTCCATATGCGATTTCGATTAGATGAACTGATAAAACCATGGATAAATGAATCCTACTAGGAAGTTGGCCTGAAAAAAAGGAAATCAGGTCAGTCCTGATCAAAAGTTTAATTGACTTTCACTTTTGCGAAAACTGATTTTGACAAAATCTCCAAAAATAGTCGAAGGGGAAAGGATGGATTTCGGATTTGAGTAAAAAACAGACCAATCACCTGAAGTTCAAACTAAAAACCGTCTTTTTTTCAGGCTCAGAAACCACCGTTAAGCTTCCCCGATGCAGGTTCATGATCTGTCGTGAAATCGCCAATCCAATACCCGATCCGGTCTTTTTGGTGGTATAAAAAGGTACAAAAATCCGTTCCAAAGCTTCAGGAACGATCCCCGGTCCATTGTCTTCGATTTGGATGAGGCTTCCCAGATCACCCTGACCGATGGCTCGAATCCAGATCTGTCGATCCGCTTGATTTTGTAAAGATTCGGAAGCGTTTTTGACCAGATTGATCAAGATCATGGTGATTTGATCCGGATCACAAAGGATTTCCAGATTTTCCGGGTTCAGGTCTTTGTGAACTTCGATTTCCTTGGATTTCAGGTCTTCTTTCATCAATTGGCAAACATTCTCGATCAAATTTTCAACAGAAACCAGCTCTTTTTTGGGTTGAGGAATATTGGTGTAGTCCCGGTACGCATTCACAAAATTCACCAAGCCCTTACTTCGGTTGGCAATGGTGTCCAGTCCTTCCTGAATATCCAAAAAGCCATCTTTTTTGATCAAGATGCCCTCTTGCTGCACGTAGCTGTCCTCATCCAGGATGGTACGGAGCGAATCCACCAAACTGGAAATCGGCGTGATGGAATTCATGATTTCGTGTCGAAGCACTTTAGTCAGGTTTTGCCAAGCCTCCAGTTCGTTGGATTGGAGTTCGGCATTGATGTTTTGAAAGGAGAGGAGGGTCCAGCTTTTCCCTCCCATTTTCAGCGCAGTGGATTGGATGATCAGGTGCATGGTGGGATTGACCTTGAAGGAGACCCGCTGCCCGGGCTTCATTTCCAGAATTTCCTGTAGGAGTTTTTTGGAAAGCTTGCCCAGATCGCTGATGTCCCGAAACTGAGGGATTTGCAGGAGATGCTTGGCGGCATTGTTGATCACTCCGATTTTTCCCTCTGCATTGAAGGAGATAATTCCGGTATTGATATGTTGGATGATCACTTGGAGGAAAAGCATCTGTTCCTCCTTTTCGGCCCGGGTCTGCTTGAAAACCTCCATTACTTCATTGAAGGCTTGATTGACTTCACGGAAGGACTGCCCCATTTTACTGTCTGTGGTGAAAGATGAAGAGAAATCCGCAAAACGAATGGAGTCTAAAAAGCGGGCAAGTTTTTGATTGATCGAGTTGACATAATAGATCATCTCTCCGGCCAAAAACGCCACAATGACCACCAAAATCCCCGGCGCAAGCCAGAGCTCTTTGGTGTAGAATAGCCAAACCGCGAGAAAAATAAGTCCTGTGATGGCCAGAATACGGATACTGATTCCAACCGAAAATCTCCTATAAACCATATTTTTCAAGTCTTCGGTACAGCGAAGATCGGGTCAAGCCAAGTTCATCTGCAGCCCGGGTGATGTGCCCGTTGTGTTTTTGGAGTGCTTTCCGGATGAGGATCCGTTCCACGTCTTCGATATTGAGGTGCTCCAAGCTCACATTTTCCTCCGATTTTTCAGGCTGCCCCATTTTTTGCAAAAACAGATCTTCGGGTTGCAGCACGTTGTGGTTGGACATGATCACCGCCCGCTCGATGCTGTGTTGCAGTTCGCGGATATTTCCCGGCCAATGATATTTGGTCATTCGTTTCAACAGCGGTTCGGAGGCCTTACGGATGTCTTTGTTGTATTTTTTGGAATAGTAGCTGATAAAATGATCGGCCAAAAGCGGGATATCTTCCACCCGCTCTCGAAGTGGAGGCAAGGTGATCTCGATGGTATTGATCCGGTAAAGTAAATCCTGCCGGAAACTGTTGTCATAGACCATGTTGTACACCGGCATGTTGGTGGCCGAAATCAGCCGAATATTCACGTCTACCGGTCTATTTGCGCCCACTCGCGTGACTTGTCGGTTTTGAAGTGCTGCCAGTAACTTTGCTTGGAGTGGGAGGGGGAGGTTTCCGATTTCGTCCAAAAATAGGGTTCCCTTGTGCGCTTGTTCGAATCGGCCTGCACGGTCTTCTTTGGCATCGGTGAAAGCGCCTTTTTTGTGTCCAAAAAGCTCTGATTCAAAGAGAGTGGAGGTGATCGAACCTAAATCAACCCCTACAAATGCCTCCCGGCTTCGTCTGGAATGTCGGTGAATGGCACGGGCAATCAGTTCTTTTCCGGTTCCGTTTTCTCCTAAGATCAGGACATTGGCATCTGTAGTTGCTACCCGCTCGATGGTTTCAAAAACTTTTTGCATGACAGGACTTTGGCCAATGATGTCTTTAAACTTATTGTCTATGTCCTGCTGAAGCGTTTGCTTCTGGTCCTTGAGCAGGTTGACCTCCAATTTTTTCTGACGGAGTTGGAGTGCAGAGTTTAGAGTGGCCAGAAGGCGCTCGTTTTCCCAAGGCTTGAGCACAAAGTCCGTTGCCCCTTCTTTGATTGCCTTTACCGCCAGATTCACATCTCCATAAGCGGTGATCAGCACGACAACAGCCGATGGATCGAGCTCCAAAATCCGATCCAGCCAATAGAAGCCTTCCTGACCTGAACTCACGTCTTTGGTGAAGTTCATATCGAGCAGGATTACATCGTAGTTTTCATTGTGCGTAAGGATGGGCAGCAGGTCCGGGTTGGTTTCGGTGTCCACCTGGGCAAAGTGTCTTTTTAGAAAAATTTTGGCGGCTTTAAGCAAGTCTTCATTGTCATCGACGATGAGGATTTTTCCGGTACGTTGCTCGTTCATATTAGAGAAAGTTTTAAAGTCGGCAATTGCCCACTGATCAATGGGATTCCAAAAGTCTGCCGAATTGGATTTTTGGTCAAAAATTTTCCAAAAGGTCCGTTTTCGGGCAAAAATGGCCGATTTTGGCTAGGGCAACCTTGACTAAAAGATAGAATTAAATTTTCGGCTTTGAATCACTTTTGTTCGCTGGCGGACGAAAATGTTCGAGAAGGATTTTTCCTTTCTCACCTAAATCCCGTTTTTGGGGCGATTCTGGCCTTTTTGGGCATGGCACAGCCTTTGGCACATAGGAAGCACCGCCACTAGGCAGCAACACACAATGGACAGAAAAATTGAAAAGAAAACCTGGACTCCCAAAAAGATAGCCGCCATCCTCGGAGGGGCTGTGGTACTTGGGGGAATTATTTACCAGTTGGGATTTGCCGATCATCGCTCCACCATGAATGTGGAAAAGGACCGAATCAGTATAGGGACAGTCAAAACCGGGGAATTTACCGATTACATTTTGGTCTCCGGACAGATTGAACCGGCACGAACTGTTTACCTCGATGCCATCGAAGGAGGGGTCATTCATAAGGTAGTTCGTGAATCCGGAGCCCTCCTTAGAAGAGGAGATACCATCCTGGTCCTCAACAATTCCAATCTTCAGCTCGATGTCATGCAGCGGGAGACCATGCTCTATGAGCAAATCAATAACCTCCGGCAAACCCGATTGCTTTTGGATCAAAACGACCTCAGTCAGCAGGGGCAATTGGCAGAAATCGATTACCAGATCAGCCTTTTGGAACCTCAATACAAGCGATTCAAGGAATTGCATGAGAAAAAGCTGGTTTCTGATCGGGAATTTGAAGAGGTCAAGGAGCAATACGATTACAATGTGAAGCGAAAGAAGCTTACATACGCCTCCTATAAAAATGACTCCATCGCCCGCTCTATCCAGCTCAACCAATTGAGAATGTCTGAAAATCGGATGAATGCATCCCTCACGGGTGTAGGCAACATTCTGGATAATCTGATCATCACTGCACCGATTGCCGGTCAATTGGCTACCCCTCAGCAACTGGAAGTCGGGCAGGCTATCAATCCCGGTCAGCGTTATGGACAGATCGATATTCTGGATGAATTCAAAGTGAGGGTACCGATCGATGAGCTGTATTTGCCCCGAATCAGTCAGGGGCTTAGAGGGAAGTTTACGCTCAGCGGACAGGAATATGAGCTGGAGATCTCCAAAATCTACCCAACCATTGCCAATGGTCGCTTTGAGGTGGATATGATTTTCACCGGAACAGCTCCTGAAGGAATCCGAAGAGGGCAGAGTGTACGAATCCGTCTCGAGCTCGGCCAAAGCGAGCAAAGCCTGCTCCTACCGACCGGAGGCTTCTTCAAAGACACCGGAGGAAATTGGGTCTACGTGCTGAATGCTTCCGGCAATGCTGAAAAAAGAACCATCCGCCTGGGTAGAAAAAATCCTGAGTTCTATGAAGTCCTCGAAGGCCTGGTTGAAGGAGAAAAAGTGATCATCAGCGGGTATGAGAATTTCGGGACGAATGAAGTGTTGAATCTGAAATAAGTGGGAAGACGGAAGACCGGAGACTGAAGACAGATGACCGAAGATTGGTTAAGAGTTTCTGGAATAGGTGGAAGATTGATTGTTTTCTATCCTTGAATTTGGTGAATAATTTTAATATTAAGTTCTGATAATCAAATCAATAAATAGATGAGCTTTAAATTTGAAAAACTTTTAATCTGGCAAAAAGCCATGGATTTGGCTGAAGAAATCCATGAGCTTTCTAAGAAATTTCCCAAAGAGGAATTGTACAACCTGACAGGCCAAATCAATCGGGCTGCTGATTCAATTGCCTTAAATATTGCCGAAGGCTCAATTTCCCAGACTAATCCAGAGCAACATAGGTTTCTTGGTTATTCAATCAGATCTATTGCTGAGGTAGTTACCTGCCTGTATAAAGCAAAGCGAAGGAATTATATAACTATCGAAGAATTTGAAAAAAATTATAAGGATAGTTTTGATCTGATGAATATGACCATTGGATTTAAGAATAACATTAAATGAATTTAACCCCCAAACTTTAATTAATCGATGGGATCCGGATTCTTCGGTCTTCGGTCTCCCGTCTTCAATCTCATCACTATGGAAAACGTCATCAAAACCGTAAATCTCAAAAAGCTTTACACCACAGAAGAAGTCGAGACTACCGCGCTCGACGGCATTCAAATCGAAATCAAAAAAGGAGAATTTGTCGCCATCATGGGACCTTCGGGTTGTGGCAAGTCCACCTTACTCAACATCATTGGGCTCCTGGATAATCCGGATAGCGGAGAATATTATTTTCTCGATAAAGAAGTTGCAGGATATTCCGAAAGGCAGCGCTCCTCTTTGAGAAAAGGAAACATCGGCTTTGTGTTCCAAAGCTTTAATCTGATCGATGAACTGACGGTGTTTGAAAATGTCGAATTGCCGCTTTTGTACCTGAAAATCGGTACAGATGAGCGTAAAAAGCGAGTGGAGGAAGTACTTACCCGTATGAATATCATGCACCGACGCAATCACTTTCCTCAGCAGCTTTCGGGTGGACAGCAGCAGCGTGTGGCCATTGCCCGCGCAATTGTGGCTAAGCCGGCTGTCATCCTTGCCGATGAACCTACCGGTAACTTGGATTCAAAAAATGGGGAAGAAGTAATGCGGCTTTTAGAGGAGTTAAACAATGAAGGGACTACCATCGTGATGGTAACCCACTCTCCTCATGATGCTAATTATGCCCATCGCGTGATCAATCTCTTTGACGGAAAAGTGGTGACGGAGAATATCCGGGAGCAATTTCATGTATGATGAAGGGAAGAATGGGAGTAAGGAAGTCAGGAGGTCATTTTCCTCCTGAGTTTGCACTTACGCGATCCGTTGGCTTTTTGGTTTTCAAAGTAGCCCGAAATGCTCCCATACTGTTCATCAAAGCATAGGCTTGAGTATAAAAGTTGGAAAAATCAGCTTCAGATAGATACTTCCTTCTTCTTGCCTTGTGCAAACAGGTGACCACCTCAGCTAATGATCGTAACGAATAACCGATGAATTTTCGGAATTCCTTGTTCGATTGGCCAGTGGAGCCTTCGGCGATATTTAGAGCTATGGAATCAGCTGCTCTTCGAATTTGTGAGATCAAATTGTATTTCTCGTCGATCGGAAATTGGCCTGAGGCATCAAAAATCAACTCCCCAAAATCCATCGCTGTGTGCCAGATTCTTAGTTTTTCAAATTTGAAAGTTTCCATGATTGGCTAGATTAAATGATGTTAACTGAATGAAAATCAAATTATTGAAATTAGAAGGATTTTAAAACATCTCTCCCAAATTCTATTCAACAAGCTTCCTAACCTCCAAACTTCCCAACTCCCATATCCCCACACTTCCCAACTCCCATACCTCCATCCTCCCCAACTTCCCAACCCCCAAACTTCCCAACTTCTCATGCTAACCAACTACCTAAAAATCGCGCTTCGTGGCTTTGCCAAACACAAACTCACCTTTCTGATCAATACACTGGGATTGTCGCTCGGACTATGGGCAGCGGTGCTGATCGGACTATGGATCAAGAGTGAATTTGAAGTCGGAAAAGGACTTGCCCAATCCGATCAGGTCTATCGGGTCATGGAGCATCAATCCTATGGAGCTCAGATTTTCACTACAACCTCCACTCCCGGGATTTTGGCTGAAACCATGAAAGAAAGCCTTTCTGAAGTAGAAAAAGCGGCTACTTATTCCTGGAATGAAGAGCATCTCTTTGTCAATGGGGAAAAGCGGGTGAAATTGAATGGATTTTTTGCCGGGGCAGATTACCTCCACATCATGCAATACCCATTTCTGCATGGCAACAAGGAATTGGCTCTTACCGATAAGTCCCACATTGTATTGACAGAGGAGGCGGCAGTCAAACTCTTCGGTACTACAGATGCTATCGGGGAATCAGTTCAGTTGATCAGCAATGAAGAAGAAGAACTATATGTGGTGCAGGGTGTGCTCAAGAGCTTGGGATCTACCGTCAGCAGTGCTTTTGAATACATTTTGCCCTATCAGGTGATGTTTGACAAACCTTACAATCAATGGTTGAAATACTGGGGAAATAACGGCCCGAGTACTATCGTGAAATTGAGGGCTGGAACTGATGGGGAGAAGTTTTCCGAATCAATCAAAGACTTTATTCTCGAGCGAAATGAAAACAGCAATGTAAAACTATTTGCCTACCCCCAAAGCGAATTGTATCTCCATGGCTCCTGGAAAGACGGCAAGCTGCAAGAAGGAAGAATTAAAACCGTAAAGCTTTTTGCCATGATCGGGTTCTTTATTTTGCTGATTGCCTGTATCAATTTTATGAACCTTTCCACGGCCAAATCCCAAAAGCGGGCTAAAGAAGTGGGGGTTCGGAAAGTTTCCGGTGCGGATAAGTCCTCATTGGTGTACCAATTTCTGAGCGAATCAGTCTTGATTACGGTTTTTTCAGGAATTCTGGCTTTGCTATTGGTACAGATTACCCTTCCCGTTTTCAATACCCTTACAGGGAAACAAATGGTTTTGCCCTTGGGTGAGGGTATGTTTTGGGCTCAGTTTGGGGCGGTGATTTTGTTTACCGGATTGGTTTCGGGCAGTTATCCGGCATTTTACCTTTCAGCTACCAAGGTGGTATCGGTTTTCAAAAATCACATTCAGGGTAGCAAACGGGTCGTATTGGCACGAAAAGGATTGGTTCTCTTCCAGTTTATTTTGGCTACAGCCTTGATTGTTTCTACCGTGGTGGTTTTTCAACAGATCAATTATGCTCTGAAGCAAAATATTGGGTATGAAAAAGATCAGTTGATCATGGTACCCTTGGAGGGGGAGCTGTTTGGGAAGTATGAGATCTTCAAGACCCAATTGGAAAATAATCCCAATATCGAATCAGTCACTCGGACTACGCATAACTTACTTGGTCGAAACTCCAATACTGGAGGTGTGGAATGGGAGGGGAAAGATCCCGAGTTCAATGCGCTATTTGAGCGGATTTTGGTGGATTATGACTATCTCTCCACGATGGGTATGAAGCTGATCGATGGGGAGGACTTTTCAAGGGACAAAGGCTCAGATTCTACCCAATCGGTGATTTTGAATCAGCGGGCATTTGAAATCATCACTCAGGCCAATCCCGAAGTGCGAACGGTCATCATCAATGGAGAGACCCGACAGGTGACTGGGGTGGTGGAAGATTTTCATTTCCAAAGTTTCCACCAAGTCATGGAGCCTGCCTTCATTATATTGGATCCGAGTTACGCTAGCAATGCTTTCATCAGGGTAAAGGCCGGGGAAATGGAAAAAACTTTGGGTGCTATCCAAGCAGTTGCCGAGGAGCTGAATCCTGTTTTTCCATTCACCTATCAATTTATGGATGACAACTACGCCCGCTTGTATCAGGATGATGTGAGGTTAAGGGATTTAGCTCAGTATTTCAGCATTTTGACGATTTTGATTTCCTGCTTGGGCTTATTGGGACTTTCTGCTCATGTGGCTGAGCAAAAAACCAAGGAAATCGGCATCCGAAAAGTACTGGGAGCATCTACGTTCAATATTCTTCAGGTGATCAATCGGGAGTTTATTCTGGTCGTGATGGTGTCCATTTTGATCGGTTCGGGCTTGGCTTATTGGTTTATGAGCGACTGGTTGGAAGGATATGCTTACCGAATTGATTTTGAGTGGTGGTTTATTCCTTTGGCGGCTGTATTGATTCTAGGGATTGCCTTGATCACTGTTACCCTCCAATCCATCAAAGCGGTGAGAAGTAATCCGGTCCAAGCGATCAAGACGGAATAAGCCAACTATTCATTTTTCCATTCACCATCATTCACAGGCCCTCTTATGATCCTAAACTATCTACGGGTATCGCTAAGAAGTTTACTCAAGCGTAGTGTATTTTCCTCCGTCAATCTTGTGGGATTGATTTTGGGCCTGGTGACCTTTTTGGTACTTTTCGCCTTTGTCGCTACCCAATGGAGTTATAATGAATTCCATATTCGAAAGGATGATCTGTACCGGGTCGTAGTCACCGAGGGCAAGGGTGATTATGAGATTTTCCTTCCTCCGGGGTATGGGCCTATCTTGAAGAGCAACTTTGAAGAGGTGGAGTCAGTCCTTCGGATTGCCTCTGGAATTGGAAGCGGTCTTCTTGCAGTCCCAGACACAGATTTGGCGTTTACAGAAGAGCAAATCTCCTTCGTGGAGGGAGATTTCTTCCGAGCATTTTCTTTTGACATAGTCAGGGGGAACGCTGACCTCAGTAGACCTAAAACGGCTGTTCTTTCAGAATCTTTCGCTCAAAAGCTTTTTGGAGATCAAGATCCTTTGGGGAAAATATTTTCCTTAAGCAATCAGTTTGGAAAAACGGAATTGACGGTCACTGGGGTTATTGCAGCTATATCACCCCGTTCTGATTTTCAAGGTGAGGTTTTTGTATCCATTCATACCCTGGAAAATCCAGCCTATCGTCAGGGCAACGACTGGGCAAATCCGGATGGCTTAGAATCTGGATTTGTAAACCTTATACTTCTAACCAAGGCTGGAGTTTCGGGTGGAGAATTGTCGGAAAGACTGACTTCTTTTATCCAAAAGAATCCTGGGTCAGAGAATTCCCAAGTGCTTTTACAACCCTTCCGGGAGATTCACTTGGGCGGGAGTATTGGAGATCCGATGCCTAGTTATTCAGAAATGGGCAGTGTCTTGGTCTTTTTGGCCATTGCCGTGTTAATCTTGGCGATTGCCTATGTCAATTACCTCAATCTTTCCTCTGCTTCGATCTTGACCAGAATCAAGGAAATCCGTATGCGTCGGATCTTGGGGGCGAGATCATGGCAGCTTGCCCAGCAGTTTATGGCTGAAACGCTCGTATTGATGATCTTGGCTTTGGTGATTTCATCCATAATCTTGGTAATCATAGCCCCTTATCTGGACCAAGTCTTCGGAACTCCTATTTGGTTGTGGGCATTGGGAAAGCCGTCAGCCCTCTTGGCAATTTTGATACTCTTGGGGTTTTGCGTGCTGATTTCGGGGTTTTATGTGGTCTTTTTGTCTGGAAGATTTGAGAAAAAATCCCGTATGCATTTCAAGCTTGATCATCAGTGGCTTCGCAAATCATTGGTTGTCTTCCAGTTTGTGATTTCGGGAGTGATTATCACCTGTACGTTGGTAATCCGGGACCAACTCACATTCATGCAAAATCAGAATCTGGGAATGAATGTGAGCCAAAAAGTGGCCATAGCGGGCCCGAATGATATCGGGGACAACCGTGATGCGAAGATCAATTCATTCAGGGATGCCTTGTCAGCCAAATCTTATATCAAAGGATTGGCTGGGTCTAATAATATACCCGGAATCGGATATAATTTTTCAGCAGGGGGGTTCAGTCCTCAAGTGCCAAGACCGGAAGATGAAGAGCACACCTACTCCATGCTGATTGTCGATGAACAGTTTTTTACAGTCTACGAGATTGATGTACTGGCGGGCAGAAATTTTACTCCCGATGAAACAAAGTCCAGCTGGAACTCTTCTTACAAGGTTATCCTCAACGAAAAGGCCGCTCGTCAGCTTGGCTTTGAAAATCCTGAATCGGCTGCAGGACAGACGATTCTTTGGGGAAAACCTTTTGAAGTAGTCGGCGTGGTACGCGACTATCACCATATGTCTCTCAGAGAAGAAATTCGACCTAGTGTGTTTCTCCCTAGTCAGGCGGGTGGGTTTTTTACCCTGATCTTGGAACCTTCCAGAATAAAGGAGCACCTGGAGGAAATCAAAAATCTTTATCAGGATATTTTTCCGGGCAATCCATTCAATTACTCCTTTACCGATGAAGTGTTTGCCCGGCAATACCGGACAGAAGCCCAATTAAGTCTGGCTTTCAGCATCGCAGGGATCTTGGCAATCGTGATATCCTGTCTCGGGCTGTTTGGATTGGCAGCGTATTCCGTGCAGCAAAGAACCAAAGAAATCGGAATCCGAAAAGTATTGGGGGCCAGCAGTGAAAGTTTGGTTCGATTGGTCAGTAAGGATTTTATGATTTTGGTGGGATTGGCAATTTTATTGGCAATTCCGATTGCCTGGTATGTGATGAGGGCTTGGCAAATGGACTTTCCCTATCAGGCTGGTTTGTCTCTCACCACCTTTGTATCAGCTGGAGCCTTGAGTCTTTTTGTCGCTTTATTGACAGTAGGATTTCAGGCTGTACGGGCTGCCTGGGCCAACCCTGTCGATTCCATCCAAAACGAATAATTTCAAGGATACTCCCATCTAGCCAGATGGATTTTATTTTTTTGTCCGCCTTCGACCAAACTGGACAGATGGCGTTCAGTTTTGTTAGGGTGTAAATGCCATTTGGGGGCTCCTTTGGGCATTTTTATTTTTTGATCCACTATTTGCAACTAATGGGTGAAAAGCAGCATCTGCTTATTTGAAAACTAAACCAACCTCCACTTTTCCAAAAACTAAACCAACTAACCCCGCCAGATATGTGGAAAAACTATTTGAAAATCGCCTATCGTAATGTCCTGAAAAGCAAGGTCTATTCCGGGATCAATATCCTAGGCTTGAGCTTGGGGATGGCAGCGTCTATTTTGATTTTGATTTACATCGTGGATGAACTCAGCTATGACAAATTCCACCCGAATGCAGAGCTGATCTACCGCGTGGGAATGCAAGGCAGTATGAACGGGAATGAGTTTGATATGCCTTTTTCGCCTGCACCGATGGCTCAGGCCATCAAGGACGAAATACCGGAGGCTGCTGATGTGATTCGTTTGGGTCTTTTTCGGACCATGCCGGTGCGTTACGAAGAAAAGTCATTCACAGAGCCGATTACGTTGGTGGCGGACCCGAATTTCTTCGATTTTTTTGGATTTGATTTGGTCAAAGGTGATCCAAAAACGGCATTGGTGGGTCCTAATCGAGTGATTTTGACAGAATCTGCTGCTAAAAGATATTTTGGTGAAGAGGAGGCTATTGGAAAGGTTTTATTTCGAGGCTCTGATAAAACGGCAACTGAAGTCACGGGAGTCGTTGTCGATCCCCCACACAATTCACATATCGATTTCAATATGATTTTGTCCGGGGATAGCTGGAGCTATATGAAAGATCCACAGTGGTCTTCCAACAACCTGTATACCTACTATCGGATTCATCCTGGATCAGATCCGGCCAAAGTCAAAACCATCTTGGATGGATTTATTCCCAAATACTTTGGTCCTGAGGTTCAGAGATTTCTGGGGATTTCATTGGAGGCTTTTCAGGAACAAGGGAATCGCTTTGGTTACGTAGTGTATCCCTTGCTGGACATTCATCTCAAATCCGGAACTGCCGAGGAAATCAAGCCCGGTGGGAGTATTCAATACCTCTATATTTTTGGAGCAGTAGCGCTTTTCATTATTCTGATTGCCTGTATCAATTTCATGAATTTGTCTACCGCCCGTGCCTCTAACCGTGCCAAAGAAGTGGGGGTAAGAAAGGCTGTCGGTGCGGAAAAAAGTCGCTTAGTCATTCAGTTTTTGTCCGAATCATTTTTGTATTGTTTGATTTCCTGGGTAGTGGCCTTGGTTTTTATCCTGTTGGCACTTTATCCATTCAATCAGCTTTCGGGGAAAGAATTGGGCTTGGGAATCTTTACAAATCCCTTGATTTTGTTGGGGATCTTTGGATTCTTGGTTTCAGTTGGTTTTTTGGCTGGATCCTATCCTGCATTTTATCTAACCTCTTTTTCACCGGTGACGGTCTTGAAGGGGAAAATCCGGAGTGGGGTGAAGCGCTCCAATTTTCGAAACGGGTTGGTTGTTTTTCAGTTTTTGATTTCCATTTGCCTGATCATCAGCAGTATGGTCGTGTATAAGCAGCTTCGATTTATGCAGGAAAAAAATCTGGGATTCCAAAAAGAGAATGTGATCGACCTGTTGCATACCCGTGCTTTGGGCAATAATGCAGAGGCGTTTAAGCAGGAATTATTAAGTCAAACCGGCTTCGTGGCGGCAAGTTACGCCAATACACTTCCACCAAATATTGATTGGTCCTCGGTATTCAAGACGACAGATACCCAACAGGATTTTCTTTGCAATCTCAATTTTGTAGACCATGATCAGCAGCAGGCCTTGGGCTATGAATTGGTTCAGGGAAGGTTTTTCTCTCGAGAATTCCCCAGTGATACCGGAACTGTGATATTGAACGAAACGGCTTTCAGACAAATGGGCTGGACTACACTGGACGGAAGCCAAAAAGTAAGTGGTTTTTGGAATGTCAATTCTGAACCGGTAGAGCGGACTGTCATTGGAGTCATGCGTGATTTCAACTTTGAAAGTTTGAGAGCAACTGTAAAGCCTTTGATCATGACACTGGGCCCTACGCCCAACAATGAGATGGCGATCCGAATTAGCCCGGGTAATCCCCAAGAGAAAATAGCGCAATTGGAGCAACTGTGGAAAAAACATGCTGATGGAGCGGCCTTTGAATATACTTTCATCGATTCCAACTTTGCGACCCTTTTTCAGGCAGAGGCTAAAATGGGCAAAATCATTTTGGTCTTCACGGTATTGGCGATCAGCATTGCCTGTTTGGGCCTTTTTGGACTTGCAGCTTATACGACCGAGCAGCGATCCAAAGAAATCAGTATCCGTAAGGCGCTGGGGGCATCGATGAGTCATTTGGTGACCATTTTGAGCAAGGACTTTATCTTGTTGGTGCTCATTGCTTTTTTGATTGCCGGACCTTTGAGCTATTTCCTGATGGAAAAATATTGGCTGCAAAACTTCGCTTTCCGAACGTCCATTGATCTGGTATTGGTGGGGATTTCAGGATTGATATCGATTGTAATCGCCTGGTTGACTGTTAGTTTTCAAAGTTTCAAGACAGCAGCCTCCAATCCGGTGGATTATTTGAAAAATGAATAAGCTGCTTTGATTTCCGTTTTGTCCGTTGGCGGTCAAAAATTTCCCCCAACGGACAACCTAATCCCAAAAAACCTTGAATACATGCTCTTTTCGCATGTTTTCCACTGGCATAATAAATGAAATTCATAAACCATTCTAAACTCAACTTGCTATGAAGATTACCTCAATTCTTTCCGCCCTTTTTCTTTTTATGGCTGTCGTGTTCACAGCTCATGCCCAAAATTCCCAAACCCGTACTCCCGGTACTTTTACCCGCGTGGAGACTGGAGGGAGTTGGGATGTATTTATTACCAAAGGAAACAAAGATGAAGTCCGACTGGAATCTGCCTCCTTTGATCTCAATAAGGTCATCACAGAGCTTGATGGCAGAACTTTGAAAATCAAACTCGAGAAAGGCAACTATCGAAACGTAGAGCTTCAAGTGTATGTCACGGTTCGCGAATTGGAAGCCGTTGGCTGCTCTGGATCCGGAAATGTCCTGTTGGCTTCGGATTTTGGTGCTGACGAATTTTCAATTGGTACCTCAGGTTCGGGTACCATCAAGGCCAAATCCATCAATGCCCGTAACTTGAATGTAGGCATGAGCGGTTCGGGTGATGTAGAAATCGAAGGAGGTCAAGTGGACTATGTGACGATCGGACAGTCCGGTTCGGGGGATTTTGAAGGAATAGACCTCAATGCCCAAACCGTAAAAATCGGTAAGTCCGGCTCAGGACAAACGCATATCACCGCCATCAAAAGCCTCACGGTAGGAGCATCCGGATCAGGAAACGTTTACTACAGAGGCAATCCTGAAATGCAAAAAGTCGGAATCAGCGGTTCTGCCAAGCTGATCAAGGAATAATTACCCAGCCCTATCTATCTCCAGTGCCGGTCAGGTTTCCTGATCGGCACTTTTTCCAGTTTGACCCAATTTATCACCCCAACCCCATCCAGTCATGCTGAAGAATTACCTGAAAATCGCGTACCGTAATCTCCTCAAAAACAAGGTCTACACAGCGATCAATGTGATTGGACTGACTTTGGGCCTGACCTGTTGCCTACTGATTTTTCTTCAGGTGAAGGATGAATTGAGTTATGACTCGTTTTGGGCGGAAAAGGAAAAACTCTATCGGGTAGCATTGGAACGAATCTATCCTGATCACATCAATCTGTATGCGACCATCCCGGATGGATTTGCGGAGGTGTTTAAAAATGAAATTCCTGAGGTAGAAAATGCCACCAGGCTTTTTTCATTTGGTGACTTTGCCAGTACGATTCAGATTGAGGAGGATTTTTATGAGGAACGGGCCGTGGCTTTAGCCGATTCCAATTTTTTTGAATTGTTTCCTATTCGGCTGATTCAGGGTGACCCTCGAACTGCACTTTACAAAACTCAAGCAGTGGTACTCAGCGAAACACTCTCAAAAAATTATTTTAATTCCACCGATATACTGGGGAAGGTTTTTAAGCTCAATGGCCAAGATGTGGAAGTCACCGGTGTAATGGAAGATTTGCCCACAAATTCGCACCTATATTTTGAATTACTTGGAACCACTGCCGGGCAACCCTTCAATAACAATCCTACCTATGCCGCATTTTCAGCCTTGACCTATGTCAAACTTCGGGAAAATGCCACACCAGAATCAGTAGAAAAGGCCATTCCTCCTTTGGTGAAAAAATATGCGGCGGGACAGATCGAAAGGAACACTGGCGTCAACTACGAGGATTATGTCGCTGCGGGCAATGGATACAATTATTTCCTTCAACCCCTGACTAAAATTCACCTTACTTCCCAACTTCAAGGTGAACTCAAAGCCAACGGAAATATTCGGTATGTGTATATTTTTATTTCTGTCGCGCTGTTTATCCTTTTGATTGCCTCGGTCAACTTTATCAATCTCGCCACAGCGCGTTCCGCAGAGCGTTCCAAAGAGGTGGGCGTGAGAAAAGCCATGGGATCGGATCGCAAGCAGCTGATTGTTCAGTTCCTGATGGAGGCCAGTCTTTTGGTAGCAGTGAGTATGCTGTTGTCCTTGATGCTGGTAGGATTAATTCTGCCTTGGTTTAATGGCCTGGCTCAAAAGGAGTTACACTTGAGTCTGAACGTGATCCAAGACTTGATACCGGGGTTATTGGGCATGGGAATCCTCGTCGCTTTGATTGCCGGGTACTATCCGGCATTTCAGATTTCCAATATGCACGCGGTGGAAATCATGAAGGGTAAATTTACCTCTTCTCAAAAAGGACAGTTTCTTAGAAATGGATTAGTGGTTTTCCAGTTTGCCATATCCATAATTTTGATCGCGGGTACGTTGATCATCAACAGACAAATGGAATTCATTCAAACCAAGAATCTGGGTTTCCAAAGGGAGAATATGGTCGTAATCGACCGCTTTAATCAATTGGAAAATCCGGAAACATTTCGGGAGGAAGTCCTCAAACTTCCGGGAGTGATGGAGGCCGGAGGCAGTACCAATATGCCCGGGAAGGGATTTTTCGGAGTTCAGTTTACGCCGGAGGGAAAGGCGGAGGTACTTACCGGCAAAGGAATGGTGGTAGATGATTTTTTTCTTACAACCATGAATATCCGGATGAACGAGGGGAGGTTTTTTGACCAGGACTTCAATGACAGCACTTCTGTGATTCTCAATCGCGCTGCAGCCCAATCTTTTGGGCTCAATGATAGCCCGATCGGTAGCAAGATTTACAGTACGGTCAGGCTGAATGGTGAAGATGTAACGGTTCCGTTTACAGTAATCGGTATCGCAGAAGATTTCCATTTTGAGTCCCTGCATTTGCCGATTACTCCTTTGGCAATTTTTAGCTTGGAGTCCGGAATGGGATTAAGTGCGTATTTGGCTGTTAATATTTCTGGAGATTACCTTCCCTCCACTCTGGGTGAAATTGAAAACCTATGGGGACGGTTTGGTCAAAATCAACCTTTTTCTTTTTATTTTCTGGAAAATGATCTGGAACAACTGTATCAAAATGAGCAGGTTTCAGGGAAAATCCTCACTTCCTTCTCTATTCTGGCCATCGTCATTGCCTGTATTGGTTTGTTTGGTTTGGCGGCTTACACTGCGCATCAAAAAACCAAAGAAATCGGAGTGCGAAAAGTACTGGGAGCTTCCACGACAAGTTTGGTCTGGATGCTTACCACCAAATTCAGCCGATTGGTCATATTGGCTTTTGTCATCGGTGCTCCCGTAGCCTACTATGCCATGACTCAATGGCTCAAATCCTTTGCCTATCAGACCGAAATGAACCTTTTCCTTTTCTTTTCGGCAGGTTTGGCCACCTTGATCATCGCAGTCCTGACCGTAAGTTATCAGGCGTTTTCTGCAGCCCGAAACAATCCAGTGAAAAGCCTCAAAACTGAATAAATCCAACTAGCCATGTTCAAAAACTATTTCAAAATCGTCTTCCGGAATGCCAAAAAGCATCCGATGTATGTCTTGATCAACCTGATAGGCCTTGCCCTGGGAATGGCAGTGAGTATGGTTATTTTATTGTACGTGCAGTTTGAATTGAGCTATGATCGGCACCATCCGGATGGAGACCGGATTTTCAGAGTGAGTAGGGCATGGTTTAATCCAGATGGGGAAATCAGTCTCCACTTGGGCCATACTGCACCACCTTTTGGTCCCTTGATTCAGTCGGATTTTCCTGAGGACGTGGAGGTTTCTGCACGGATATTCAATTTTAATCCCTTAATCAAATCCGGCACGGAGGCTTTCGAAGAGGATCGGTTTTTCTTTGCCGACCCGGAGGCTTTTGATCTTTTTTCCTGGGAAATTGTAGCAGGTCAGGGCAAGGAAGCTCTCCTTGAAGCAGAAGGAATAATTCTGACCGAATCCACAGCCAAGCGTTATTTTGGGAATCAGTCTCCCATTGGCAAAGAGCTGATTGCGGTTCTCCCGGGAGGAGATTATCCCCTTCAGGTAAGAGGAGTGATGAAGGATCTGCCCGAAAACTCACACTTTCATGTGGATTTTGTGGCCTCGATGATTCCGGTTGTTCAGTTTTATGGAGGATTGGAAGGCTTTATGTCCAACTACGGATCCAATAATTTTTCGACCTTTATCAAGCTGAAAGAAGGTGTCAAGTATCAGGATTTTGAAAGTCAGCTTCCGAGCCTGATTGACCGGCACATGGGAGCCAATCAGGCAGGAATTCCAGCCTCTCAGGGCACCAAACTGTTCCTTTGGCCCATTGCAGACATTCACCTGCATTCCAATCTTGCTTCCGAAATCGAGCCCAATGGCAATATCGATTACGTGTACATTTACCTCACGGTGGCATTTTTTATCCTGTTGATTGCCTGTATCAATTTCATGAATCTCTCAACAGCCCGGTCTTCTCTGCGGTCGATGGAAGTGGGGCTTCGCAAAGTGATGGGTGCAGACCGCTCCATTTTGATCCGTCAGTTTATGGGGGAGTCTCTGGTGATGACCTTTCTTTCCATGGTCTTGGCATTGTTGCTGGTGTGGTTGTTTTTGCCGCTGTTTTCTGATTTTGTCGAAAAACCACTTAGTTTCAACCTGATTACTCATCCCGAGTATTTGTTGGGAATAGGGGGGATTATGTTGTTCGTGGGTCTGATTTCAGGAAGTTACCCTGCGCTGTTTTTATCCGGATTTATGCCTGCAAGGGTCTTGAAAGGAACTTTCAAGGCCGGGAAAGGCCATGAGCGATTCCGGGCAGTTTTGGTGGTGGGGCAATTCGCCATCTCGGTGGTACTCATCGTGGCGGTTTTGGTGGTGGTCAATCAGCTCAATTTTATGCAAAGCAAAGATTTGGGCTTTCAGAAGGAAGATATTGTGGTCTTGCCCAACAGTCCCCAAATCAATGAAAATTACCTGATCATCAAAGATCGTCTGGAAAACCATCCCGGCATCCGTGCGGTTTCCATGTCCAGCAGAGTTCCTTCAGGAAGGTTGCTGGACTCTCAGGGAACCACGGCTGAAGTCAATGGAGAATTGACCCAGATCGATGTTCGGATTGCGGATATTCATGTGGGACACAACTTTTTGGAGACCTACGGAATACCTGTGGTAGCGGGGCGAACCTTTGATTTTCTTCAGGCCAGCGATTCTACCCAGGCTTTTGTGCTCAACGAAACGGCTATCCGTGCGGTAGGCTGGAGCAGTGCCGAAGAGGCCATCGGCAAGCAGTTTCAATACGGCGGAAGAAGAGGCTTTGTCACCGGAGTAATGAAGGATTTTCACTTTGAAAGCTTGCATCAGCCCATTGTGCCGATTGTATTTATGATTTCTCAAAACCGAAACAACCTGCTCAGTATCAAAATCGATGCGACCCAACGGGAGGAGGTTTTGGCTTATCTGAAAGGGGAATGGGCACAACTTCGACCTGATTTTCCATTTGAACCCCTGTTTGTGGATGAAGGGTTTAACCGACAATATGAGGCTGAAAATAGGTTGAAGACCATTTTTACTTTTTTCTCAGGTCTGGCAGTGTTGATTTCGATATTGGGATTGCTGGGTTTGGTCACATTTGCCACTGAGCAGCGAACCCGGGAAATTGGCATCCGCAAAGTCATGGGGGCAGAGACAGGAAATATTTTGGTGTTGCTCGGCAAAGATTTTATGAAGCTGGTGGGAATCGGTTTTGTCTTGGCAGTGCCGATTTCATGGTTTGGACTGAACTCGTGGCTGGATGACTTCGCCTATCATATTGGCATCAATTGGACCGTATTCTTGGTTGCCGGGATATTGGCAGGCCTGATAGCAGCCCTTACGGTGACTTCCCAGACCATCAAAGCTGCTTGGGCCAATCCGGTGAAGAGTATCAAGAATGAGTAGGGGAGTTGGGGGCAAGGAGGTAAGGGAGTTGGGAGGTAAGTAAAAAAGAGAAGAGTTTATTCAAAATATGGACTTTATTAACCTCAAAGCTAAAATCTTCTTCATCTTCCTACTTCCCAACTTCCATGCTTTCCAATCGCTCTACATCAAAAAACCATTTTCCACAGGATAGGGAGAGGGGAGTTCCTTTTCTCCCATCATTTCCAGCAATTCAATTTCGATCATGCGGGAAATGGACGAAATCGGTACATCGTTGTAAGCACCTTCGAAAGGATTTTCGGAATAGTCTCCGATCCGATCTACCAAAAAGAAAATCCAGATGATAATCCCCGAGAAAGGGATGGTCAGCCAATAATGCAGTTTGGTGGATTGCTCAAAAATATCAAGAAGTCCAAAGGGAATCAGTGCGCAGAAAATGTAATTGATAAACATGCCCGTGGAGGCATACTGCCGGGGAAAGGGGAAGTTTTTGATCCGCTCGGTCATACCCTGTACATCATACAGTTTGGTGACCAGATCCTGAAGCCACACTTGCGTGATTTCCCCGATGAGCTTACGGTCACTGAGAGCCTGTAGGGCAATCCGTTGGGTTTTGAGCAAATGGGTAGGGAAATTTCCAAAGGATTTCAAGACTTCCAACTCCTCCTGAGTAAGGTATCTCTCGATTTCAGGAAGCACGCCTTTTTTCATCTCCTCCTGAAATGTCGGAGTGAAAATCATGTTTTCGATGGGCCCATTATGCTCCCAGGATTTTCCTTTCCGCATGGCATGTTTTAGGGCCAGAGTCCAGGCGATATGACGACGGATCAATTCGTTTTTTTCTGATTGAGAAACTTTCTCTTCCGGTAAACTTAAGACTGCTGTCGCAAAGGATCGGCTGTAGTTGATGATGGAACCCCAGATTTTTCGAGCCTCCCAAGTACGGTCATAGGAGGAATTGTTTTTGAAGCCAAGGTAAAAAGCGACCGCAATACCGATGACAGATACCGGCTGCCAGGGAAGGGAAAATGGGATACCCGTGATTTCATACAAAACGATGATCGCTGCAGAATAGAGAAAGGCATTTCTGAGGGGTTTCTTCGACCATTTGATGGTGCTTTGGATTTGATAATGTCGGTTGACAAACATGCGGAGATCAGTTAAAAATCAAGATTGACTTTGGCATTCTGAGGTATTGGACTTAATTACTTTTATTCCAGTAGATCTTCAGGTTTTTGGTGGAGCGTCCTGAGGCAATCAAATCCAGCTTGCCATCACCATTCAGATCTGCAGCCTGAATATCCTCGCAGGCCATGCCGTTTTGATCAATCCAAACTTCCTCAAATTCCGAGAAAGAGCTGTTTTTTGGGATGAAAAGCTTGATCCCAATCTCCTGCTGTTCATTGGGATTTCTCCATCCAACTGCAATTTGATCAGAACCCAGATTCAGAAAATCACCTATGGCTAAGGCATGTCCTTCTTTCAGGTTATCGTTCAAAAGAATACGTTTGGTTGGAGAAGCGGGTGAGTTTGGATTGGTCCCTTCATACACCACCAAATTGTTCCCATGCATGGGTTCGACGGTTGCTAAAAATTGTTTTCCGCTTGAAAAATTCCCCAGCCTTAATTCTCCGACTCCTCCATGTCCCGAAATCGCCAAGGGCTCATTCTTCCACTTGCCTTGTACCGGAGAAAGTACGCGAGCCCCTTCTTTTCCTCCCAAAATAAGGCCCTCGTTCAATCCCCTGCTGACCACATCGAGGTTGTGGGTTAAGTGCATGTTTTCATCAATCACTTTGTAATCCCAATCTCCAGATGGATTTTGGGGAAACTCATAAGCCATAACTTTGACGCCTTCACCTTCTCCGTTTTTATTGCCTCTGCCATGAAGCGGCACGACGATCAAGTATGCTTTTCCATCGGATTTGACCCAGCGCATGCGGTGAGTGGTCGGTTCGTGATGCAGTGGTTTGGGAGTCCACATTTGAGTAGGATCGGCCGGTCGACTGAGGTAGAAAACTGCTCCTGATTTTTCCGGATCTGAGGTTTCTCCGGGGTTCCACTGGGCACCAACAGCCACTTCCACCTTTCCATCCCCGTCCAAATCACGGGCAGCAATGCATACATTGTCGGATACAGTAAGATTGGAAGCCATGACGTGCCTTTTCCAATCTCCGTTTCGATACCAGACGATCTCGGTTTTGTCTGCCAATAAGATATCCGGCTTCCCGTCTCCATCCACATCTCCAATGGCCATTCCATAGCCGATGGAGATCTTATCATCGATGACCTGCGGTTCAAACTTGGGATCTGAAGAGGAGGCAGGTAAAACCAAGAAAAGTGAAAGCAGTGGAGAAAATAACATGTTATTTTGTGCTGGGTTGATTTTCAAGATAATGTATTTTCGGAAAAAACAGTAAATCCTTAGATTTCAATATCCTGAGTGTGCTGAAGTGAATGCGCTTCTGAAAGCTGGGCTCCATTTTTTATTGCAAAATCAATTTCGACCGCCATCGGACAAAATCGTTCGCTTGATTCCTTGGGCTTTATTCAAAAATGCCCTTTTCGCCTAGTTTAAGGCGATTTTGAGCTGGCATAAATCTGGAACAGAAGGTAAAGGCATGTCCTTATTTGATTACTAAACCACTTTCTCTTTCAGTCTTTATGTGGATCAATTACCTCAAAGTCGGATTTCGGAATCTGCTCAAGCACCGATCGTATACCCTAATCAACCTGATCGGATTGACGGTAGGAGTAGCCGTGACCACGCTCCTGTTTTTTTATGTCCAATTTCAGGTCAGTTTTGATTCTTTTCATCCGGACCAGCCCAATTTGTATCGAGTCCTTCGGGTCCAAAATGGAAACCAAGGGGAATTTCGTTTCCCTTCTCTTCCTTTGGTTTTAGGGACTGTCATTGAGGAAAATCTGGCTGACCGCGTGGATTATACCAATTTTGTTCCGAACAACTTTTTGGTCAAGCGTGCCAATGGAGATGGCTTCAACCAATCCGTAACGCTGGTGAGTTCGGACTTTTTTGAAATGTTTGGATACCAAATGCTCCAGGGTGTGTATCCTAAAAGCCGGGAAGAAAGAGCGGGGATTGTATTGTCCAAAACCGCAGCCACCCGGTTTTTTGGAGAGGAAAACCCAATCGGTCAGGAACTTCAAATCAGGTTGACTGACGAATTGCTCAATTATGAGGTCATTGGATTGATCGAAGATACCCCGGGAAATTCCAGCTTATCCTATGAAATTCTGATGCATGATTCCAACTTGGAGATCCTTTTTACGGAAAACATGCGGAGTCATTGGTATATGTCATTTGGCGACGGATATGCGCGCCTGAAAAATGGAATGACTCCCGTACAGTTTGAGCAAGTGACCAAAGACTTTGTCAAGCGGAATTTCCAGGACCCAAAGGAAGCTGCCAATTATGGCTTTGGCCTTCAGGAACTTTCGGATATGCATCTCAATATCGAGGTACCATCCGGCATCGCTACGGTGGTCAATCCTCGGATACTATGGATTCTTTCCGGGGTGGCTGTGCTGATTATTTTGATTGCCTGTATCAACTTCACCACCATGGCCATTGGGAATTCAGCAAGCAGATCCAAGGAAGTTGGGGTGCGAAAAACCATGGGAGCAGGATTTGGACAACTTTTCGGTCAATTTATGGCCGAGTCGGTGATTTTGACTGCAGTTTCTATGGGATTAGGCGTGATGTTGGCCTATCTGTTTCTACCCGTTTTCAATTCGCTGATGCAAACCCGGATGGAAATCAATTTTGAAGCGAATCAGCTGATTATTTTGCTGGGATTGGGCTTATTTATCGCATGGGTAGCCGGTTGTTATCCCTCGATTTTCTTGGCCTCTTTTCGTCCTGTTCAGGTATTGAAATCGAATCTTTCTCTTCGTTTTGGAAAGCAAAACCTTCGGATGAGCATGCTCGCCCTTCAGTTTTTTATTTGCACGCTATTGGTGACCTGCACCTTGGTGATGGTCAAACAAATGAAGACGGTAGAAAACTTCGACTTGGGTGCAGCTAAATCGGACATTATCCAGGTTCAGGTACCTCCGCCAGCTGCGCAGGGATTAGTAGAGCAGATTCAGAAAAGTTTTGACTATGCCCAGCCGTTCAAAAATGAGCTCAGAAAATTACCAGAGGTACTCCATACTTCCATTGCCACAGCTATGTATGGGGATAACTCTTGGTTTTCGGTTGGTTTCCGCAATCCAGACCAGGAAGAGGGAATTGATTTTCATCTCAATATCGTAGATGAGGATTTTGTGGAATTCTTTAACCTTGATCTGATAGAAGGGCGGAACTTCACCACCAATAATCCTTCAGATCTATCCAATGCATTTGTCATGAATGAATCCATGAAGAAACTTTTGGGCTGGGATGAAGCCTTTGGCAAAAGTCTGGAAAGTGAACGTCCTTTTGGTGAAAACCGAGCCATCGGTGTGGTTAAGGATTTTCACTACGAAAGTTTGTTCCAGCAAGTCGAACCGGCAATATTGATTATGAAGCCGGATCATTTCTTCAAAGGATTCCGAAACCTGACTATGGAAGACCAAATGATTGCTAAAATTTATATTAAGGTTAAATCTGAGGATAAACAAGCCTTGATCCAGCGGCTGGAAGGAATCTGGAAGGACTTGTATGGTTCGGACCCTTTTGATTACAGCTTTATTGAGGATGAAATCGCAAGGGAATATGAGCAGGCCAACAGCTTGAGTTCTTTGGTGACCATAGCAGCACTAGTTGCTCTGGTGATTGCGGGCATGGGTTTGTTTGCTATGGCTTCCCTCGCGATTACGAGCCGATTGAAGGAAATCGGGATACGAAGGGTGATGGGGGCAACGACCCAAGAAATCTCGCTTTTGTTTAACCGACAGTTTCTGAAAGTGACTTTGGTGGGGGTCTTGACATCCATTCCGGTCAGTTATTGCCTGATGCAGATTTGGCTGGAGGACTTTGCGGTCAAGGTTCCATTGGGAGCTGGCGTTTTCCTGCTGTCGCTTTTGGTCGGTGTGATTTTCTCCATCCTAATCGTGAGTCTTGAGACCATCAAAGCTACCTGGATCAATCCAACCAAGCTGCTGAGAAGCGAGTGAGATTAGATTTTAGACCTGAGATATAAGACCCAAGATGTAAGACAAAAGATGCCAGAACCTACACTCGAGACGGAAAGATCTATCATCTGGTACTGGCTGCTCTAAATCGACTTAACTCCCCAACCTCCAACTTCCTTACCACCACAACTCCTATGCTCAAAAACTACTTTAAAATCGCCCTTCGAAACCTAATCAAGAACAAACTTCATTTTGGGATTAATTTGATTGGCTTGACCTTGGGTTTAGGGGTCAGTATTTTAATTTTTTTCTTTGTGCAGTTTGAGTTAACCTTTGATGACTTCCATGAGGAGAGCGAGCTTATTTTTCGACTGGAGCGCCATGAAATGGGGGAGGATGGAATCGGAAGTTCCTTTTCTACTCCCGTGATTACGGCTCCGACATTCAAAGGAGAATTTGCCCAAGTAACGCATGCTACCCAACTTATAGGGGCTTCAGCACAGGCCTATTTAGATGAGTCTATCACACAAAATCAGGAATACCTCCTGGTGAATACAGACTTTCTGGAGATTTTCAGCTTTCCCTTACTGAAGGGGGATCGGTCCAAAGTTTTGGAGGATAAATATAGTGTGGTGGTTACAGAAACGGTAGCCAAAAAATACTTCGGAGAAGCAGATCCATTGGGGAAATCCATCCGACTAAAAATGGGTGAAAATTTCGAGGAGTACCAGGTTACAGGCCTCTTGGCTGATATTCCGGCCAATTCAAGTCTCAAGTTTGAAATGCTGATCAATAACCTGAACTTGGATTATTCGATAAGTAAGCAAAGTCAAAACTCTTGGTTCAATGTCTACGGTGATACTTACCTCAAGATTACCGATCCTCAGGCTAAAGGTACCATTGAAGCAGGGGTGGAAGGGATGATGAAAAAAGCTTTGGGAACTAATTATAAGGAGGGTGAATATTATTTTACACTTCAATCTTTGAGTGATATTCACCTTTCGGACGCGTCCAATTCCGGAATGGCCGAAACAACAAGGCCCTCCCTTTTGTTGATTCTGACAGGTATTGCATTTTTGATTCTATTGATCGCTTGCATCAATTTTACCACTATGGCGATCGGTCGGGCAACCACCCGAGCTAAGGAGGTGGGGGTTCGAAAAACCATGGGTGCCGAATTTATCCAACTGGTATTCCAATTTTTGACAGAGGCTTTTTTGATTACACTTTCAGCTTTGGCTTTGGGATTACTTCTAGCAGAAGCTTTACTTCCCATTTTTAATGACCTTTTTGAAAAGCAACTTCAGCTGGTCTACGGTCCTATTCAAATCCTTATCTTATTAGGCCTGGTCTGTATCATTACTTTTTTAGCTGGTGCATATCCTGCATTATTTATGTCAGGGCTTCGTCCCATCCAAGTGTTGAAAGGAAACTTATCCATTCGATTTGGAAAGCAGGCTCTACGAAAAGGCTTGGTCGCATTTCAGTTTTTAATATCCTTTTTGCTGATCGCTTCCACCATGATCATGGTGAATCAAATGAATGTGATCCGAAATTTTGATTTGGGATTTGATCAGGAGATGGTGGTGCTGGTAGATGTCCCGGAATATCCGAGTACAAGCTTTATCAAGTCCATAGAGGCAGGTTTTGCCCAGGCTGAACTGTATCGTCAGTCGCTTGCCGGTCGATCAGAAGTACAGTCTGCAGGGATTACGATTTCCACTTATGGTGATGATGCATTTTGGAATGCCGGATTTCCCACTGAAGAGGGGAAACAGTTCAATTTCAGAGTCAATTTTGTAGGAGGAGATTATGTGAAAACGATGGGACTGGAGATGGTCGAAGGTCGTGACTTCAATCCTCAACCCGGTGCGGATAGTAGTGCTTTCATAATTAATGAGACTTTTGCTAACGCAATGAAATGGTCTGATCCACTGGGCGAGGTGATGCCCAATTCCAGATTTACCTCTCATCAGATTGTAGGAGTGGTTAAGGATTTTCATCATAATTCGCTTTATAATCAAATTGAGCCGGTCCTTTTGGCAAAAAGTCCCAAAGCCCTGTTTAGTGGAATAAACGAACTGATGATCAATTCAGCGACTAATCCCAAGGTAATGGTGAAAGGCAAAGGAATGAACTTTGAAGCATTTCGAGCGATACTTGAAGAAGAGTGGAAGCGGGTTTTTCCTTTGGAAGCTTTTAGCTTCAGTTTTTTGGATGAAACGGTAGAAGCTCAATACAAGGCTGACGAGCGTTTGGGGAAAATGGTCTTTATAGCCGCTTCCATTGCCATTTTGATCGCTGCCATGGGTCTATTTGCGATGGCTGCATTGAGTATAGCTGGTCGAACCAAGGAAATTGGTATCCGAAAAGTCCTCGGAGCCTCAAGCTTGAGTATTTCTTGGATGTTTAATAAAGAGTTTCTTTTGATCACTTTAGCCGGTGTCTTGTTTGGCTTGCCTCTTAGCAGGTTTTTGATGAGAGATTGGATCGAGCAATTTGCAACAAGGGAATGGCCTTCATGGGTAAATTTCTTGTTGTTGACTCTACTCGGCATTGGATTCACCTTGGCTATCGTCACTGTCCAATCCTTGCGTGCCACACAAATGAACCCAGTGAAAACATTAAAAGACGAATAAAGTAGGGAAGTCTCAAGATAGTAGATCCAAGACGCTAGACACAAGACACAAGATGTTGATATCTAGTATCAAGACCCAAGTATTAAGAGTTTTGAGCGACCAAACGAGAGGCGAAAACAAAGTCTCATTAATCCAGTATTCAGCCGAAAAATTACCAATAGAGAATGACCAATTTCAGGGGATGACAGTGTGAGTTCACTTTAATATTGAATTTGATAATTGATCATTGAATTTGATTATTGAAAATTGATTTCTCAAAACTCCCTATTTCCAACTCCCTAACTTCCACAACTCCCATGCTCAAAAACTACTTTAAAATCGCCTGGAGAAATCTGACTCGAAACAAGCTCCGATCGCTGATTCATATTTTGGGTTTGTCGTTGGGAATCTCGATCAGTTACCTGATTTACAATGTGATTGTCCATGCATATAGTTTTGACCGATTTCATCCGGATCGGGAAAATATCTATCGGATCAATACCTTGACTGATTGGGGTGATGGGGGGCTTTTCCCCAATCCCGGCGTCCCGGGTCCTTTGGGAGATGTGATCCAAGAGGAATTAAGTAGCGTGACGCACAAGTCAACTCTCTACACGCTCCATGATGTTCTGACTTTTGTTCCAGAGCAGAATCGGGTTTTGGGAAGAAACAGCGATGTGACCTTTGCAGATGGTGGATTTTTCAAAATTTTTCCAAGAAAGTGGTTGGTTGGAAATCCCGAAAAGGCACTGGAGGCTCCTCACACCGTGGTGATTACCGAATCAAGGCTGAGAAAATATTTCCCTGAACTTTCACCTGCAGATGCCCTGGGCAAAGAGATTGCTTGGGTGGACCGTGACACATTGATTGCTCAAATCACCGGAGTAGTTGCTGATTTTGATCAGCCTACGGATCTGATTTTTAATGAATTTATTTCTTATGCCTCCCTGGATACAGAAGAGGAAAAAGAATGGTATGGCCTTCATGAATGGGGCTCTGTCAATTCAAGTTCCAACCTTTTCGTCAAAGTTTCCGAATCTACTGATTCTTCGGCTCTGAATCGGGGATTGGAAGCGATTGCCCAAAAGCACTATTCCAAAGATGAGGAGGCCAAGACCTCCTTCTTTGCCGAACCGCTCTCAGAAATTCATTTTTCCAGCAACTACACCGATACTGCCGTTTCAAGGGAGTTTCTGAAAGGGCTGACTTGGGTTGGGTCGATCATATTGGTATTGGCCTGTCTGAATTTCATCAATTTGGAAACCGCTCAGGCCATCAGTAGGGCAAAAGAAGTGGGAATCCGGAAGACCTTGGGGAGCAGGAGAAAGGAGCTGATTTTTCAGTTTTTGACAGAGACATTGGTACTTGTGATCGTAGCCCTTTTGACGAGCTTTGGCTTGGTGGAGGTGATCCGATTGATTTTTGGGTCCTATCTGCCGGCAGATCTCCGGATTAACCCTCTTTCCCAACCAAACCTGCTTTTTTTCATATCCTTCCCTTTGCTTTTGACTTTGATTACCGGCATTTATCCTGCTTTGGTACTTTCTGGCTATCAACCACAACGGGCATTGAAGGGGGAAATGGGTGTGAATCACGGGTTTTCATTGGGAGTATTCCTGCGAAAAAATTTGACTATTCTTCAGTTTACAGCTTCGATTGCTTTTATCATTTTGGTCTTGGTTCTAAACCAGCAAATCCGCTATGTGAGCAGTCAGCCCTTGGGTTTTGAAAAGGAGTCTTTACTTTATGCGCGGTTGCCGTTTATGTCCGAACCTGCCAAGATGCAAAAGTTGCAGGACAGATTGAGTCAGCAGAGTTTTGTTACGGGTGCAAGCTTGAGCGGTAGTTTGGTTTCTTCCTCCAGTCTGTGGACCTCTGATGCCTATGTACCTGTGGATACGAGTGAGCGACAGATTTTTATCCAAGTAATGAATGTGGATTCGGCTTTTGTCCGGGTCAATCAAATCGAACACCTGGCCGGAAAGCAAGGCTTGGGTGCTGCCGATGAGGTGATCGTCAATGCCAATTTTATCAGAGAAATGGGTCTGACTGATCCCGGGGAAGCTATTGGACTCCAGATCAGATTCAATGGCAACCAAAAGAAAATTGTGGGGGTAATCGGGAATTTTCATTCCAGAACATTTCGGGAAGAAATCCGGCCAATGGTAATGACGACCAATCCTACTTTCTTTCAGACCATCACCGTGCGGATCTCTCCGGGTCAAAATCTCGCTCAGGCTAAGTCTGATCTGGAATCGGTTTACAAAGAAATTTATCCCTATGAGACCGCCTCATTTTCTTTTTTGGATGAGGAAATGGAGCGGTTTTATGCTCAAGATATCAAGATCAGAAATGTTTTGGGGGCAGCATGTTTCTTGGCGATTTTGATTTCGGCTATGGGATTATTTGGTCTTTCCTCCTATACGATTGCTCAGCGGACCAAGGAAATCAGTATCCGAAAAGTACTTGGTGCCTCGGTAACACAGATTTTGGGTTTGATTTCCAAAGAATATGTGCTCCTCGTCCTGACTTCTTTTGCCTTAGCTATTTATCCTGCCTATTATTTCCTTCAATCTTGGCTGCAGGAATTTACTTACAAAATAGATATGCCTTTTGGGCTTTATGGACTTGCCGGAGTGGGAGTGATGTTGATTTGCCTACTGATTGTGGGACTTCATTCCTACGCTGCTGCACTGACCAATCCTGCCAAAGTGCTGAAAGATGAGTAGTGGGGATAGGTAAGGATTTGAATTTAATTCTTTATAACCTCTTTTCAGTTTCCTTCATTGACACAATAGAGTAGGAAAGGTCTTTTCCATTGCTAAGTGTAAACGTAAACATCCATTTGACCAAGCGCAATTCAGAAGTGCTAAACTGACCCACGGGTAGTTTTAATACGACCTGATTCCAGCCTTTTTTTAAAGAAATAGATGTCGGTGGTCTGCTTTGAAAATTCTCATTTGCCAAAGCGATCTCGTTGCTTTTCTCGACATGCCTGTTTTGCCAATTTGGGGGTGAAATAACCTGACCATTTACCCAAATCTTACTGCCTTTCCAGTCCCAATCGCCAGCAGGTGGGGGCAAGTCTCTTTCAGATCGGCTGTAGTCTTGGAAAGATATCCAAGCAGATACTTCCTGATCGATAGGGGAATAGACCCTTGTGATAGCATAAGCAGTTGAATTCGGTTTAGGATCACTTACATAAGCAGGTACTAATGGTCCCCAAACATGCCGAAGATAAATCGTGCCTCCTCTTGCCTCAAATTGAGGAAAGGATTCAAGGGATGTTGTATCATTCGAGAGCAGTACTTTTTCTACAGGGAAAATCCGATCCAAGTCTCCCTCATTATCAAATGGACCGATGATTTTCCAGGCATACTCAGGTTGCTTGACATAGGGGAATGGATGGTTTGAAAAGTAGGAGGTTTGATGATGAAGTAATCGGTCTTCAAACTCCTCCCAAGCCTCACGCTCTGAACCTGCCTCCGGATACCGTACTCCCACTTCGTCAAAGTACCCATCTCCTCCGCCTTGCCAGGTTCTCTCTGCAAAGGTTAGCATCAAGGGGTAAAAGTTGTTTTCAAGTAAAATTGATTCGGAATCAGCCAATTTCCGGTCGTTCCATGTCGCCAGGATCGATCCTGCTACCACCTCATCACCTTGAGGTTGTCCCAGGACATTGCTTCGAAACAGGCTAACCAAATCCGAAAAAGGATCAAAATGATTGATGTAATGAAAGCGGGAATCAATCACAGGGATAGTCCCATTGCGCTTTCCCTGGTAGCTCCAAAGATGCAGCATATCGATTTCCCCTTCCTGATAATCCCAACCCGGATTCCAGGAAATCACCTTGAAGCCCAGACTTCTGGCAAAGGCAACCATTTCCGGCACAAACTCAGGGTCGGTGAATTCCACCTCGTCCGTACCCAAATGGATGTAAGGAGAATCCTTGAATAACTCCCGCGCCTCCTCCAAAATCATTTTCAGGGCTCTGATTCCTTGAGGACTCTGCATATCAACTCCTAAAGCTCGCTTAAACGCAGCACTGTGACCCGGCATATCGATTTCTGGTATTACGGTCACTTGGTGAAGTTTGGCAACTTCCAGAAGCTTGCGGACATCCGATTTGGTATAAAAAAGCCCAGGGAAACGCTCCATATTTTCAGCCGCAGTCAGTTCGGGGAAAATTTCTGATTCCAGCCTCCAGGCCAAATCCTCCGTCAAATGCCAATGAAATACATTGATCTTGTAAGCCGAAAGAATACGAATCTGTTCCATCAGCTCCTCTACTGGAATAAAACTCCTCCCCACATCGTGCATAAATCCACGAATCCGAAATGCCGGCCAGTCGTTAATGTGTACTGCTTGAAAAAATAAGGTTCCAGATTCATTCTCTTTTCCAAGTTGCTTCAGGGTTTGCCAAGCGTTGAAAACCCCCGCCGAGGTCAAGGCCTCAAACTTTATCCCAGATTGGTCGACTAAGAGGCGATAAGCCTGATTATGATTTACTTGAGCCTCGGGGATTTCACTCAGCCAGTGGATTTGAAACCAGGAAGGAAAGTCAATTACCTGACTCGAATCCTTGAGAAACAGCAAAAGCTTTTCCTCTAACTGGATGAATTCCTCTTTCCCTCCCTGAAACCTGAAATGTCCCTCTTGGAGTACAGATTCCTGCGGTTTGGGAATGAGGAATTCTACTTGGGCAAAAGACCGATTAAGAAAAATACCCACAAAACACACAAGAAAAAGAGCAATTCGATTCATAGTCGAGGAGTAAGGCATGGGATCGGTTTTTGGGTTAATTCAAATCGAAATGGTGCAGCGGGCCATCCGCTCTCATCGGTTAAATTGATCCGGGGAAAAGGAGAAAAACCAAACCAAATTTCCTCGGCCTCAACTTCATGAGGGAGTGGAATAAAAATATGATTTCCTTCAATTTTTCCGACAATAGGGATTTTTCGGCCCTTTGAAGCGATGATCTCAAGTTCGGTTATGGGTTGATTATCTCTGGTTTGTAATTTTCCAAAGGCCTCAAAATAAAGAACCAATTGATTCCGGTCTTGGGAAATGGACAGTAGTTTTGGTCCATGAATGGGAAACTTTTTCAACCCGTAGGTCAGGTGGAGTGCTTGACTGGCTAATCTGAGCCCTACTTCTTTTTTGTTTCTTGGATGTACATCCAAACTATCACCCAAATCAATACTGGAAATTAGGTAGACATCCGTCAGATCATTCGCCAACTCTTCCTGTATTTCTCTAAAATAGGGCCATTCCGGTCTGGACATACCCGGCAGTTGAACTGTAAAGATGGGTAAAGTCTTTCCGAAGACTTCTTGCAAGTCCTTTCTCAACTTCTCAAACATAGTTCGATAAAGGTCTGGATGGTGCACATTACTTTCTCCCTGATACCAAATGACGCCTTTGATGGGGATGTTCCGGACTTGGGAAAGCATGGATTCATGCAAATAAGCAGGCTCAAAAGGATGTCTTTGGGGACTTTCAAACTGATCTCCCAGGTTTTCAGCAACCCGACTTCTGACCCACGGCATGATAAAATCAGATTTTTTCCAATCCTTCAGCATATCGACCAAAAGGTCGTCTTGTTCGATCGAAGCTCTACTCAAAAAAGATTCAATCGGTGCCCCACCTACCGAAATTTGTATGATGCCAACAGGAACCTCTAAGGTCTCTTGCAGCCGCTTTCCGAAAAAATAGGCTACTCCCGAAGCATTCGGAAGTTCTTCTACACTGAGCCATTTTTCTTCAAAAAAATCAAGATTTTGGACCGCTTTTAGCGTTTCCTCATCCCAAGGCAGTTGGTCCATGGGCACTTGAGGCCTAAACGTATAAAAATGTGGCGGATCCTTTTCTGAACTCAAATTGGCTGCTGCTGTACCGTCATTGGACTGTGAAAGCGGCCAGTCCATGTTGGATTGGCCCATTGCCAACCAGACCTCACCCACCCAGAGGGAATCCAGGGTCATTTTACCTTTTGGGGATTCTATCTTTAGCGGAAAAGGTCCCCCAGCCTTGATTCCCTCAAGTGCTACCATCCATTTCCCATTTTGATCCACTCGTGTCAGCCCTTTTTTCTCCTGAAAATCAACCTGAACCGTATCCTCTGGATTCCCTTTGCCGAAAAACCAAACTTTTTCACTTTGTTGAATGACCGCGCCATTTTGAAAAAACTTATCCAACTGAAAACCACCAAAATCCCCCGTAATCTTTGAATACACAGCCTGAGAAAGAATCCTTGCTCCCTCAACGTTCGGGTGAAGTTGGTCCGGCAAAAGATCAGGCCTGGAGTGGAGCGGAGCAAAAAAATCCACCAATTCTAACTCATGATCCGTTGCCACCTTCCTGATTTTTAGCCTGATTTCTTTATGCCAGTCTCTAGTGCCGGATTTGAACCGGGGATGCCCGCTGAAAATCGGAGACAATTCTGCCAGTAGTATCCGAGTGGCTGGGTTTATTTGCTTCAAGGTATCAATCAGGGCAGCGTAATCCTGCTCAAACTCACTCTGGTAACTAGGCCAATTGCGAGGATCGGTGTCATTTAGCCCTAAATGAATCACAACCACATCCGGACGAAATGCCAATGCTTGTTTAAACTCTTCCGTTTTGAAATAGGGATTGTGTCCGTTTCGGAGTAGGGTTGTTCCGTTTTTTCCAAAATTACTTACCGCATAATTATCCCCCAACAAGTCCTGAAGCTGCCCCGGATAGGAAAGCCTGTTTCTGGAATCTATCCCAAATCCAAAAGTAACAGAGTCTCCGATGCAGGCCACTTTGATTTTTTGGGCTAAACCCGCCTGAATGAAAAAGCAGGAAAACCAAGCCATTAAAAAGAATTTTCGAAGAGCATTTTCTGCAACATTTGGATTCATATTTTGATAATTTGATGATTGCTTCCTTCTGGGTTATTGGGGTTAGGTTTTTAACTCCAAGTGTCTAGAAATTCCTGATCTGTTGAAGACCTAGAATTGCATTAATCAGAGTGGCAAATCCATCATCTGACAGTCGAAGCCTTACTCCTCAAGGGCTTTCCAAACTTGATATAATCCCCTAGGCACATGAAAGCATCCTTTCCATTTTCCTCCAATGAGAGGGAGCAAAACCTCTCCCTGACGGTTGAGATAGCCAAACCACTCCCCGGATTCGGGATCAGCAAAATGCTCCCAAGAGTAGGTGTGTACTTTTTCAAACAGCTTCAAAAGCTCAGGGTTTTTGGTGAATCGATAGGCTTTAGCCAGAGCAACCAGTGTTTCCAGATGTACCCACCAGAGTTTTTGGTCCCATTCCAAGCTTAAGGGTGGTTTGCCTTTTGCATCCATGAAGTAGAAAATCCCTCCGTATTGGGTATCCCATCCATATTCCAATATGGAGACCACGGACTGAATCGCCTGATCCATCAAGTGCTGATTATTTCGCCGATGGGCAATGTCCATCATAAACCACATCGCTTCGATCCCGTGTCCCGGATTGATGAGCCTGCCTTCAAAAGAATCGCAAAGACTGCCATCAGGCATTACGTTTTCGTAAATCAATCCGGTCTCCTTATCCCGAAATACCTCCATAACTTCGTGAATGCACTCGTCAATCGTCTGCTCGACCAATTCTTTGTCAAGTAGCGGTTCCAGTTCCAGACATAGATTGCTTAGGATCATGGGTAGTGAAAAGTTCTTTAATGGACGCGTTCCAGGGTAAGACTTTGCGTATTTCCCTTTTGGATTGGACTTTCGGGAAAGAATATTCTCAAACGTGTTTTTGGCCAGGTTTAGGACTTTTTCATCCTGTGTTGCTAGTCCATATTGACCAAAGGCCATGGCAGCAAAGCAATCCGAAAAGATATTGTAGGGCTGAACCAAGGGCTTACCCTCCCGAGTCAGAGAAAAATAAAAGTTACCCTTTTTGTCCCGGCCATATTTTTTCAGGAAATCTACCCCGTCTTTTGCCAAGGAAAGCCATTTGGGATTTTTTTCTACCTGATTGAAGAGCATGGAAAAAGTCCAGGCCTGCCTTCCCTGCAGCCAAACAAATTTGTCGGTATCGTACACTTTTCCCTCTCGATCCAAACAGGTAAAATATCCTCCATAAACCGGGTCGGGAGAATTCATTTCCCAAAAAGGAATCACATCTTCCAAAAGGGCTTTGCGGTACTGTTCTGAATAAGAGATCATTACTTGGTCAAGATTTCACTGAGTGGAATAATTTGAAAAGTCATATTTGCCACACTGCTTTCGTAAAGAATTCCTACTTCTTTGTCATTGATCATGGTGAGGCAGGAGTAACCCCAGCCCGTTCCTTCGTCCAAAAGCACCTTCAAGTCCTCTGGCCAGGAATCCCCATCATTCAAGCTAGCTTTGATTGTAATATGATGTCTGCCTTTTTCAGTAGCTGGATTGGAAAAAAGTAGCATTCCGGCATGGAAAGGATTGTCGATGATACTTGCCATACAGACAGGTTCGGGTAGGGCTGATCTGGAAGTGGCATGCTCGGTCCAGGTTTTTCCCAAGTCACTCGTGATGGAAATCGATCGGCTTCCGCCTCGGTTGTCCCGCATATTGAGCATCAGGGAGCCGTCTTGGAGTTCCACAACTTGGGCTTCCGTGGTATTGGATTTGGCACCTGAACCGACTTTCCAGGTTTTTCCTTTGTCTTTGCTGTAGATGATCGTGCTATGCGGCATCTGATCTTTGTCTTTGAACTGCGCCGGAAATACCAAGGTGCCGTCTTTCATGGTGATGCCTTTACCAGGACCGTTGAAAAAGAGATTCCACTCCGGATTTTTAATTTGGTCAGTGATGATGATGGGTTCAGACCAGCTTTGTCCGTCATCCTCCGATTTGACCAGAACAAATTGCCCGGTTTCAGAAGGGCTCATCCCTGGCCTGGAAGAGTTCCAAGCCATTTCTCCGGGTTTGCCATTCAGCCAAAGTGCTGCCACCCAAATGTGACCAGTCTCGTGATCGACCAAAATAGCAGGGTCGCCGATACCGTTTTGATCCTGAGGAAGTCCTCCGTATTCACCCATATCCATGATGACTTTCATGGGTTCCCAGCTTTTGCCTCCATCGGTGCTTCTGCTCAGCCCCACATCGATATCGCCTTGTAAATCTCTACTCGTATTTCTGCGGATATCATAGACTGCTAAAAGAGTCCCTTTGGTACTGGTCACCAAACCCGGAATCCGATAGGAGTGAACCCCGTCATCGCCAAAATCTCTCAGTGGAGTAGCCACTCGGTACGGTTCGATTTGACGGGATTGGACAATAGGGATTTGTTTGCCATCGGTCTCTATTGAAGTGGGCTTGATTTCTATCCGATCTCTCAGGTTATGTTCAGAACTTAGCTTGACAGAAATGGTGATTTTATCCAAATGGCCAATTTTTTCAGAGTTATAGTCCAGCTGGACTTTCCCCTTCACCTCTTTTTGTTCTGCAATGACTTCGATCTCTTTTTCCGAGGCCTTTATTGTGAGCCTTACTGACTCAAAAGAACTTTCGCTCCGAATATCCAAAGTCAGGTTTCCTTCCTTGTTGAGCGAAAGGCGATTCAAATCCAAAGTACCGACTTCCACCCATTGGCCTTGGGGAAGGGGTACAAAAAGCGGAGAATAGGTTATAGAGTTAGCAGAATTAGTCTTTTCCTGACAAGTGGCGCTCATCAGGGTTGCTAGTCCAATCCCTATTATGGAAAGCATGTGTTTGATCATGGTAATTTTCAGGTTTATAATTAGGCTTCGATAGGAGATTCCTTAGGTTTGGTTTCTTTGTTTTTTTGATCAATCATTGACTTTAGTGTCAGTTTTTTGATGTTTACTGGAGGGGGAGAAGGGAAAAATCGGCTAAACATCCAAGTGATCCCCATTGCACTGGCCAATCCTGTCAGAGCGTATAGGTGAATGCTTAGATCCGTTTGATATTTGATCAAAACCTGCACGACTGCACTGCCAATAAATCCAATCAGAGCGCCCTGGGCATTGGCTTTTTCGGAAAGTATTCCGATCAGGAATATTCCTCCCATTCCTCCGGCAAACAATCCGATCAGCATATTGAATTGATCCCAAAGCGATGGGATTCCAAGATTTGCCATCCACAAAGCCAGGGCCGTCCCTCCAGTTCCGATGATGATGGTCGTTGCCCTTGCAAAACTCAAAGCTTTGATTTTTCTGCCGATCAATCTGGAAAAAGCGGGATGAAAATCGGTGGTGATGACGGTGGCTACCGAGTTCATGCTGCTGTCGAGACTGGACATAGCGGCTGCAAACACGGCCGCAATCATCAAACCCGAAACACCATTAGGCAATTCGGTGACGATATACCAAGGGAAAATACTGTCTGTATTAGGGATAATTGGAGAAAGCTCCTCGGGATGTTGCTTGTAAAATAAATAAAGCGCTGTACCGATTGAAAAGAAGATCAAGGCAGAAGGAAGGGCCATCCAAGCACCTGTTCGGATTCCTTTTGCGGCTGTCGTCTCATCTTTTGTGGTCAGGTAGCGTTGGATTACGGTCTGATCACTTCCGTATTGAACAAGGTTACTCGCTAAACCTCCAAAAAGGATCACCCAAATGGCGGTGCCGCTGAAGTCCAGGCTCCAGTCGAAGATTCTCATTTTTCCGCTATCCAAAGCCATAGCTTGAAATTGTTCCCAATCGAGGTCCACCGAAAATCCCAGATAGATCAAGCTGATAAATGCCCCACCGAGCAAAATCACCACTTGAACCACATCGGTCCAGATCACAGCCTCAATGCCGCCCAAAACGGTGTAGAAAATACTCAACACGCCCATAATCAGGATGCATACTTCGACTTCTATGCCCGTTACGACCGCCAAAGCCAAGGAAGGAAGTAAAAGCACAATGCCCAATCTACCCAATTGGAGAGCGACGTAGACCATGCTACCGATCAGACGGACTGTCCGATTAAATCTCATCTCGAGGTATTCGTATGCGGTGGTTAGATCTAGCCTTCTGAAAAAAGGTAAAAACCAGGCAATAATGATCGGGGAGATCATAATGATGGTCAGCAATAAGAAAAAGAGAGTCCAGTCTGTTGCAAAAGTCTTGGCGGGAATCGCCATAAAGGTGATCGCGCTCAATTGGGTGCCAAATACGCTGATCCCCGCCGCCCACCAGGGTACACGTCCGCCTGCTTTGAAATAATCACTGGCATCGTGCTGCTTTCGGGAAACCCAAATCCCGATCAGGATCAAAATGGCTAAATACCCGATCAAAATCGAATAATTGAGCACTCCAAAACTCTGATTACTGACCAGGTTCAGTTCATAGATTACTGGGCTACGCTCACCCGGGGCAATTTCTCCCGAGATCAAAAGGGCTGACTTTCCTATGGTCACCAATGAAGATTGAACGGGGGAAGGAAATTCCAAATCCTCCAATTGTGTCCAAGTATCGGTCATGGTATGATAAGCCAAAACAGTCTTGCTAAATCCGGGATGAGTAGATAAAATGGATTTTTGAATCGCAGCCAGTGAATCTTTTTGGTATGGAGATGTATTGGCTTCGACTAATGAATTCTGAATTTTCTCGAGCGAATTAAAAGGTTCTGATTCTACCCCTCCGATCAACAGGATATGCCCAGAACCAAGTGGATCTGCTGCAAATGCTGACAAGGGCAAAACCTTATCGCCAAGGGTAATAGGGGATTTTTTCACCCAGCTATTTTTGGATGGCAGAAAGGCATAATGATCCGAAAAAACCTCACTGATGGGTTTTTCTCCTTTATACCTTCCTCCCATCAAATGAATTTGCGCTGTTTCGCCGTTAGACTGAACGACTAAGGCTGCATGAGACCGAGTTGGTCCTGGCCAAGTAGGAAGTGATCTCCATGACGGCTGCTCAGATCGGAGGTCCAAACTGAGGAAAATACCTTCCGGATGCGAATTAACTGCTCCGGCTATGTAGATGACTTCATCCAGAATCACGGCAGAAGTATTGGCCATAGGCCAAGGTAAGGAGGGCAGGGCGGTAATGTCCACAGAATGCCTGTCTGCTCCGATCGATACTTGGAGTACATCCGAGAGTTCTCCCTGTTCATTTTCACCTCCAATCAAAATCAGACCCTTTGAGCTGCTAACAGCTGATCCATAAGCCATGGGTTTGGGAAGTGCGAATTTTCCTAAACTTTTCCAGTTAAATTTTCCCTCTGAAGTTTGAATTAAGGATATCTGGTCCCAATACTTTTTAATCCCGCCTTCCCAAGGCTTTTTCCCTGGGAAATTAGCTCCTCCCGCCAAAATCACTGTTCCTTGATGAACCCCGGCATAGTGACCGGCGAAACCTTTTCCAAATCCAACTGCAACAGAATCCGGTAAACTCAATGCCTTTTTCCAGGAGAGGGATTCGGTTTTGAATCCTTCCTGAGCATTGATCGAGTAAGAGAAAAAAATCAGGCAAGAAATGAGAAGAATTAGATTTTTCACAAGAGGATAGGTTAGTAGGGGCGCAGGTTTTCAGAATTATTAAACAGAGTCAGAAAGCTGAAAGAATCCAATTCGATCCAAGGCTTCTTTTAGTTCTTCTCTTTTTGTTTCAGATAGCTGATTTCCAGGAGATCGAAAGTCACCACAGTCAATCCCGCAAAATTTGAGGATAGCTTTCCCCGCCACAGCTCCCCCAAATTGGGAGTAGTGGGCAATGATATCAATCGACTTTTCCTGAAGGGCAAGTGCTTTATTGAGATCCTTTTCTTCAAAAGCCTGGATAATCTTCTGATATAGCGGAGCCGCATAGTTGTAGGTACTGCCGACTCCACCTTTGGCGCCCATGGCTAATCCTGCCAGGAGCATTTCGTCCCAGCCCCAGAGAATATCAAACTTGGAATTCTGATGGCGAAGGCATTGGTTGAATTCCATGAGATCGGTATGGGTGTATTTGATTCCTGCAAAAGAGGGAATTTCGGTTCCAGCCACATCCAAAAGCCTGACCATGGACAAATTCACTTGGGTGAGCAGGGGAATGTGGTAAAAGTAAAAGGCGAGATTCGGGGCGGCAGCTGCTATCGGTTTGAGAAAATCTGTGAGCGATTCCACTGAGCCGGGCTTTACATAAAAAGGGGCATTGGAGGAGATACCATAGATACCTTGCTCCTGAGCAAAAGCTGCGAGTTCGATACCTTCTGCCTGAGAAGTTCCTGAAACCATGGCAATGACTTTAAAGTCCTCCGAATTGTATGGTGCCCAAGCAGCGGTCAATGCTTTTTTTTCCGACAAAGTCAGCGAAGCCCCCTCACCGGTAGTTCCGTTGATAAAAGCGCCGACTACTCCATTTTTTTTGAGGTGCTCAGCATAGGCCGGGATGATCCCTAGATCGAGTTGGCTTTTGGAGTCAAAAGGAGAGAAGGTGGCTGTGATTAGGCCTTTAATTTTTTGGTAGTTCATTTGCGTATTTGATCAGAGGATGAGGAAAAAGGAACCGGCCAAGAGGCCGGCTCTTTTCTAATCTTAGTACTCAATCTATTTCTAACTCTATGAAGAACAGGATTAATTTCCGTAGCCGGGATTCTGGGTGATTTTGGAATTGAGACTGATGGTTCCCAAAGAGATCGGCCATAATTCCAAATGACGCTGATTTGCACGGTTTTTTAGGGAAGGGACTTTTTCAAACGCCTTGTCAAAGCGGATCAAATCCCACCATCTTTTTCCTTCGAAGCTCAGTTCAAGCAAGCGCTCCTGAAGAATTGCTTCATCATTTTCTGCCTGAGAGCCTCTCGTAAACCTAAACTCTTCAAATGCAGATCCATAAGCTCTTTGTCTGACTTGGTTGATTTCTGCACTTGGATCCTGTCCTAAGGCATTTTTCGCTTCAGCAATCAAAAGCAGGAGGTCGGCATGGCGGTAAATGATCACATCATCGATAAACCTCCTTCCGGATGGATCGATGAAGCCTCTGTATTTCAGGACTGCAGATCCGTAATAAGTTAAGTTTCCGGCTGCGTTCGGTACATTAATCTCCACGAAAGTTGCGTTTTTACGCTTGTCTTTTTCATGAAATGCAGATCTGACGATCTGTGATGGAGCCATCCGGTTGAGTCCTCCACCCTGACCAATGAGTGCTTTTGCTTCAGGGCTGATTTTAGCAGGAATTTCATCATCACGGATATATAGGGTGTTGTTATAGTTTGCCCCTGCCTCCAAATCCAGGAATCGTACAGCGAAAAGGATTTCCGAATTCCCTTTATTGTTGTATCGAAAAACCCGATCAAAATCTGCCTGTAAGGCCAATCCCGGAGCGGATGCTGCCTCAGTTAGCGCCTTCAGCGCTTCGGTAACATCGGCTTGTCCACCACCGCTTTTTTTTCCGGTCCAGAGATAGACTTCCCCTTTTAGCATCAATGCAGCTGGTTTTGACCAGAAAGCTTTTCCTGAGGCTAGATTGTTATTGGGGTATAGACTGATTGCCTTGTCCAAATCTGACTTGATGAGCGTGAAAATTTCATCCAAGGATGCCCTTGATTTGAAGGTAGTCTGAGCGTCATATCCTTCTGTAGGGTCAGTGACAAGAGGTGTTCCGCCCCATGTTTTTGCCATGACGAAGTAGACGTAAGCGCGCATTGTGTAGGCTTGAGCCAACATTCGGTCTTTGTTGGCCTGAGTAGAGAAGTTGATTCCGGGGACATACTTGATAATGAGATTGGCATCATGGATGATCGTGTAGAGTCTTAACCAGTTGGGACCTGCAAAATTTGGATCTAAGGTGTTTTCGAAATAGCGTTCTCGGCCTTCAGAGGCCTGAAGTCCATAAGTCAGGGTTTCGCTTCTGGATTCTCCCCAGAAAAACAGATTGTTTGAGGCTTCATCTCGGAAGCGGACATACATGCCGTTGAGAGCCCCATTGGCATTCTCTTCACTTACCCAAAATCCGGCAGTGGTAATACTGCTTATAGGTGTAAGTTCTAGTTGATCAGTACAACTGGGGGCGATGCTTAAAGCACCCAGTAACATAGAGTAAAGCCCTAAGGATTTTATAGATAGTTTCATGTTATTCTGCAGGTTAGAAGTTGACATTGATTCCCAAAAGGAAACTTCTTGGAATTGGATATCGGCCTGAATCGGTTCCTCCTTCTTCCGGATTCAAACCGGTATAGTTGGTAAAATAATGAAGGTTCGTTCCGGTGAAGTAGGCTCTTACAGAAGGGATTCGAAGTGGTTTCAGGATGCTTTGGGGCAGGTTGTACGCCAGCGTAACTTCCCTCAAAGCCAAGTAATCCCCTTTTTCGTGATAGAAGGTACTGCCCCGGAAGGAGTTGTTTTGAGCCAATTGGTCAGCCCACATGTATCTAGGGAATTGAGTTTGATCTCCCTGATTTTGCCAGGATTGAGTAGTCTCTTGGAGCATTCCGATATCGCCCTGGTATTGCCCGTTGAAGGTGGCTCGGGTCAGGTGATAAATAGTGTGGCCCAAAGCAAAGTCGGTTCGAACGGTCAAACTAAGACGCTTGTAATTGAACGTGTTGTGGAAGCCACCGGTGAATTTTGGGAAAATGTTACCGGCATAAACCCGGTCTCGGCTATCGATGGTGTCGTTTTTGTCCAAATCAGCCCAGTTGACATCGCCGCCAAACTTTCTTTTGTCATTCCCGGGCACCAAAAGGTCCAACGGGGCACTCCTTGCTTCTTCATCAGTGGCATACACATTCAGTTGTTGGTAGGCAAACAGGTCACCCAATCGGCCACCCTCCTGAAGTCCTCCTTTCCATATATATTGTCCAAGCAGTGGATCAAATACCAAAACTCCTCCGATTCTGTTGTTCTCGTTGTTGTTTTCAGGCAGTTGGACAATAGTGTTTAAGTTTCTCGCAGCAACCACTGAGGTTGTCCATGAAAAATCATTTTTCTGTACCAAAGTGGCATTCACTTCCAACTCCACCCCTTTATTTCTCAAAGAACCCAGATTGGTCAAAATCGAAGAGAAGCCAGTTGATTGTGGAAGTTCCAAATTGGTCAAAAGGTCGTCCGTAACGCGATTGTAGTAGTCAAATACGATCGTAACTTTATTTGCCAAGAGCCCCATGTCCAATCCGATGTCCAAAGTCTTGGATCTTTCCCAGCGGAGATCCTGATTGGCCATTCGGTTGTTTTGAATTGCCGCTCCGTTATTATATCTGGAACCGACTGAATAAAGTCCCTGAGCGTGAAAATCTGAAAGGTTGCCGATATTTCCGTTGACCCCATAACTCGCTCGGAGTTTGAGCGAGGAAACTTGCTTCGGAATGCTGCTCCAGAATTCTTCTTTATGCAAATTCCATCCAGCCGAAACCCCTGGGAAAAAACCCCAATAGTTATTTGCTCCCAGGTTTGAAGCTCCATCTTGTCGTGCGGAAAGGGAAAAGAGGTATTTTTTGTCAAAGTCATAGTTTACTCTTCCAAAAAAGCCGATGATCCGCTGCTGAGAATGGGAGGAAGAAACACCTGTTGGTTCAGCAGAAGCATTCAGTGTTGGAATCAAATCTGATGCAGCTCCCCTGCCGGATGCTGAGGCTGCATAGTTTTGACGATCGTAATATGAACCCCCGACTTTGGCCTGAAAATTATGAGCCCCGAGCGATTTGCTGTAGGTAAAGACCCCGTCAAACTGCTTTTGCCAATAGAGGGTATTATTGAAGGAAGCTGCCCGAGAGTCTACAAACTGGGTCGGGGTATTGAAGAATGACTTTTGAAAATCATTGAATGTTCCCTGAACAAAATACAAAGAGGCGATAGGCTCAAAAGTCAGCTCTGGAAGAATTTGATATACGCCTCCTGCTGAAAGCGTGAGTCTATTAGTTGAATTGAAGGCCTGTGATCGGCTCAAATGATAGAGGGGATTCCCTATGCTTCGATTTTGCCCCGGTGCTAAGGTACCGTCTTCATAGCGTAATTTGGCAGTGGGTGGAAGTCCAAGAGCTCTCTGAAAAAGCTCATTTTCGCTGAATACCTGCTTGTTGGAGGAATTCGTGAAATTTAATCTGCCATAAACTGACAATTTTTTATTTACCTCAACGTCTCCGTTCATTCGGACCGTGAAGCGCTTGAAGTCGGTATTGATTGCTACTCCTTCACTATTGAGATAGCCTATCCCCATATCAAACCGAGCCTTTTCAGATCCTCCTGAAACTTGTACATAGTGATTCTGTGAGGTAGCCTTCCGGAAAAGGATGTCTTGCCAATTGACTTCGTCGAAAATAATCGTCTTGGTCGGATCCACCGGGTCTGGCATAGATTGCCAACCTTCTTTTAGTTTGTGCTCATTCTCGGGGGTAAGATATTGAGGAGTAAAAGCGGTGTTGTTGTTGAGATTATTTCCAATTCCAAACCCATTGGCTTGGTTCAATCTGAACAGTTGACCCGGATTCTTTTCTGCCAAACGCATAATTCCGGTTCGGTTGAAATAGATATAATCTCTTGCCGAGGCCATCTCATACTGGTTCCACATTTCGGACACTCCGAAATTGTATCGATAGGATACCGATGTTTTTCCTGCTTTTCCTGTTTTGGTAGTGATGATCACTACCCCATTGGACCCCCGTGCTCCATAGATTGCTGTTGCAGCTGCATCTTTCAAAACTTGGAAAGATTCTATGTCGTCGGGGTTGATGTCATTCATATTGTTTCGAATGACTCCATCTATGATATAGAGTGGCTCCGCTCCGTTGGGATTGTTGATGGATGTACCTCCTCTGACAATAACCCGAGGGGCAGCTCCGGGTTGTCCGGTCGTTGTCTGGACCCGTACCCCAGAGACTGTTCCCTGCATAGCAGAAGCGGCATTGGCGAAGGGCACATTTTCCAACACTCGTTGGTCCACTTTGGAGACTGCTGAGGTTAGAGTTTCTCTGGACTGTTCGCCATAACCGATCACCAAAACTTCATTTAAATTTTGGGAATCAAGTTGGAGAGCGATGTCAAGCTTGCTTTGTGCAGCGATGGTGTATTCCCGGGTTGCATAGCCGATATAGCTAAATCTTAACTTGGCTCCGGGCGCCACCCGAATGGAATAATTCCCGTCCAGATCGGTGACTGTACCGGTGGTCGTGCCCATAATTAACACATTGACGCCTGGAAGGCTTTCGCCTGAGTTAGCGTCCGTTACCTTTCCGCTTACTTCTAGTTCCCCTTGTGCATAACCCGTCCGGATTAGTAAGGAGAAAAGCAAAAGCAGCAGGATACGTTGAAAGTCAAAGTACTTCATGCTTTTTTTGGAGTTTATTGTGATTGGTGAATTTGCCAGACTTTCTTCCCAATAAGTGGAAAAAAACCTGGTCAAACCTAGCTAGAGGCTCCAAAATGGGTAGGGGAGAAAAATCCGGAAATCGGTAGGTAATGGTCTGTTAAGGGAGATGAAAATCCGTATTTATGGGTAATAAAGTCCGAACTTCGTTGGGACTACCATTACCCTAGTCGGATTACTGATTACTTTTACCATTGAAAGCCATGCAGGAGATAGTAAAAGGTTCAATTATTTTCAAACAAAGATTCATTTTCAAGGGGATCTTTATGGTCCTGTTTTGGGCAGGGGGGGCATTTTCGGCTTGGACTCAGTCATCTAAGCCGGAAGAAAGCAATTCTTCTTTACCCCTTAAGTTTGCTCATTACTCAGGAAAAAGCGGCCTTCCCCAAAACTCCGTGCTGGCCATCTTTCAAGACAAAACCGGATTTATCTGGATGGGTACAGATGATGGGTTGGCCCGATTTGACGGTTACCAGTTTCAGGTTTTTCGACACCTTCCCGGAAATTCTACTTCCATTCACAATAATGTCATCCGGGCGATTATTGCTGATCCTGCGGGCAATCTTTGGATAGGTACTGAAGGGGGAGGTATCTCCATATTCAATCCTAAAAATGAAGTATTCTATAATCTGGCAAATCTGTCTCATGCCACCCTTGATTTAGGAACTTCCAAAATTTCCAGTTTGCTGATTGATAATCAGAATCAGATTTGGGTAGGAACCAATGGAAATGGTTTGTTTAAAATATCACTTGATTTCTCTGTGTTAAGTGGTCCTGATTCTTATCAAGATAAAATTAAGGTCAATTCTTTTAATTCAGGAAATGCAAATTTGCAGGATGATAAGATCTGGAATGTCTATCAGGACAAAAAAGGAAACCTCTGGATTGGAACTCTAGAAGGCGGAGTGTATATCCTTCCTGCTGGGGAAAATAAGCCTAGAAAACTTGAACTCTATTATAATGGGATGGCTGTTTCTTCGATAAAAAGCTTCTACGAAGACCAGCAGGGCAACTTTTGGATAGGAACTGAAAAGCAAGGACTATTTTACCAACCCTCAGGCAAGTCTGAATTTCAGCAAGTTTTTTTACCGGAAAAACGAAAGAGTTTTCAACAAAAAGAACTTAATGTCACCAGCATTCAGGAGGACCTTCAGGGCAATCTCTGGATCGGAACCTTAGGAAGAGGATTGTATATCCTAAACCCGAAATCGAGGGAAATTTTTCATTTTGAAGATGATCCAAGTGATCCATATAGTTTAAATGGAAATTCTGTTTATACCCAATTCCGGGATCGGGCTGGAAATATATGGTTGGGAATGTATTCTGGAGAGGGATTAAACAAAGTATCTCCTTCCTTACAGCAGTTTGAACATATCCGCTATGATCCAGATTTGCAAAGAGGATTATCCGGTAAAATGGTCAAATCGATTCTGAAAGATCGATCCGGTAATCTTTGGATAGGATTGTTTAATGGAGGCCTCAACTTTCTTCCGGCAAATTCCTCACAGTTTACCTACTTTTCTGCGGAAGGACGCGGGTTCCTTTCCCACAACCATGTTCAGTCAATTTTTCAACGAACCAATGGAGAAATTTGGATTGGAACAGACGGAGGTGGGATTACAGTTTATAATCCGGAGACAAAAAAAGCTTCATATCTTAAATACGATCCTGCCCAAAAGCTCTCATTGAGTAAAAATGAAGTATGGGCCATGGCGGAAGATAAAAACGGACAAATCTGGATTGGAACTGCCAATGGAGGAGGCCTCAATCAATATGATCCCCAAACTGGGAGGATTCAACATTATGTGAACCAGCCCGGCCAATCCAATAGCATCTTATTCAACGATGTGAGAGCGTTGTTGGTAGATTCTAAAAATAACCTTTGGGTAGGAACGTATGGGGGTGGATTGAGTAGGATGGATTTGGCAAAAAGAGAGTTTCAGCATTTTGTCCATGGCAATGCCTTGTATCCTCAAATAAGTCACAATATCATTACTTCCATTTTGGAGGATAATAAGGGGTTTATTTGGGTAGGAACTTTTGGTGGAGGACTACAGCGGATCAATCCCCTGACTGATAGCGTTCACGTACTTAGAGAAAAAGATGGTTTGCCCTCTGATATTGTCAAGGCGATCTTGGAAGATAATCAGGGACAGCTTTGGATCAGTACAGTCAACGGCCTTTCTGCCTTGGATCCGGTCAACCTGACTTTTCGAAACTATAAGGAGGAGGACGGACTTCAGTCTGATGAGTTTAATCTGGGCTCTGCATTTAAGGACAAAGACGGGAGACTATATTTTGGGGGAATAAATGGATTCAATTCTTTTTTCCCGGATAGGATAGAACCTTATCCAACTCCGAAAGCACCTGTCCTTACTGGGCTTAAGGTACTAAACCAAAAAGTAACTCCGGGTGAGCTTTGGGATGGAAAAATTATTTTAGAGAGGTCTATAACCTTTTTAGATGAAGTACAATTAGAAATAGATCAAAATTCCTTTGAGTTTGAATTTAGTTCATTAGAGTACCTTTCTCAGGAGAAAATTCACTTTGAATATCAACTCATCGGCTATGATCCTGATTGGATCAAAACGAACTCTCAGCGTAGGTTTGCTAATTATTCCAACTTGCCCCCCGGCACTTACCAATTCAGGATTCGGGCTGCTTACGAAGGAGATGTCCAGTATTCCCCCATTCGTGAAGTTAAAGTGCTGGTTCATCCACCTTGGTTTCGGTCACCGATTGCCTTTTGGGTTTATTTTATTCTTCTCATTGGTCTAGCCTATTCTGTCAAATCTTTTGTTTCTTGGAGAATTAAGTTGCGAAATGACCTTCGTTTCGAAAGACTTGAAAAGGAGAAGCAGGAAGAAGTCAATCAGTTGAAATTGAGGTTTTTTACGAATGTTTCTCATGAACTTCGGACACCTTTGATGCTCATCAAGTCTCCTCTGGAGAGACTGGTCCAACGATTGGACTTGCCTCAGGATGTTCAAAGGCAGTTAGACTCCATTCATGCCAATTCAGCCCGACTGTTAAGGCTGATCAATCAGCTTTTAGATTTCAGAAAACAGGAAACAGGCCATCTGAAGCTTGCGGTTAAGAAAGTGCAGTTACGTTCGTTTTTGACTCAAATCAAGGAATCTTTCGACGTGATCGCTGAACAACGTAACATAGAATTTTCCTTGAATCTTGGCGAGAATCTTCCCGACCATGTTTGGATGGATCCTGATCAGATGGAAAAAGTTTTTTATAATCTGATTTTTAACGCTTTTAAGTTTACTCCTGATTATGGGAAAATTAGCATTGGTGCAGTGCTCGGAAGCTTTGGTTCTGAGAAGGAGAGTCTGATTCCGGGCGTATGCTTTCAGGTAGAGGACAATGGAAGAGGAATACCCAATGATCAATTAGATCGAGTTTTTGACCGATTTTTCCAAGTAAAAGAAAAAGGCATTTCCCAAACTGCAGGAACCGGAATCGGTCTGGCACTTTCTAAAAATCTAGTGGAGTTTCATAAAGGACAAATAAGAGTACAAAGTATCCCTAATGAAAAAACAGTTTTCCAGGTAAATATGAGGTTGGGATTTGACCACTTCGAGAAGCACGAATTGACTGATGAGGATCCGTCTCAGGTGGAAAGTGAATGGGTAAAGACAGAAGTAGCCAGACTAAGTCTTCATTCAGGTACCTCCCCAATTAAAGAAAAAGAAAAAATGAAAAGGATTATTAGAGAGAGGCCGATGATTCTTTTAGTTGAAGACAATCCGGAGCTTTTGGAGCTGTTAGAATCTGTTATGGAAAGTTATTTCAATGTTGTAACTGCTGCAAATGGAAAAGAGGCTTTGGATATATTGTCCAATCAGGCGGTAGATTTTATCATTTCTGATGTAATGATGCCAGAAATGGATGGGGTCGAATTGTGCGCGCGCGTCAAAGGAAGTATTCAGCTTAGTCATATCCCTTTTATTTTGCTCACTGCCAAAAGCTCGCATGAACATCAATTACACGGATACGAAGCAGGTGCTGACGATTATATTCCCAAACCTTTCAACTTGGATTTATTAGTCCTCAAGGTGAAAAACCTATTGGACACCCGAGAAAAAATCCATCTTCAATTTAAATCCTCTCCAGACTTGGGCCTTCATCTTAAAATAGGAAATTCCTCAGATGAAAAGTTTATTAAAAAGGCTATGGATGTAGTGGAAGCCAATTTGGAATCAGAAAACTTTGGTATTCAGGATTTGGTAACCGAATTGGGGGTCAGCAGAACCTTACTTTTTGAGAAGTTCAAGTCGCTGCTTGGTCATACTCCAAATGAATTTATCCAAACGATCAAATTAAAATATGCCGCGCAGTGGATCAGGAAAAGTGATTTGAAAATCAATGAAATAGCATTCAAAGTTGGGTATTCGGATCCTAAATATTTTTCCAAAATTTTCCAGAAACAATTTGGGATGAGTCCTTCCCAATTTAAAAAGTCCTGATTTTTTCAGGTTTTATAAATGGGTATATCCACTTTCTAACCAGTAGGAATAGCTGGCTTATGAAATTTATCGAAAAGGTTGAAATCAGAAATCCTTCGGTCATCTGTCTTCAGACCCATTTATCAAAGAAGATTTGGCCGATGGTGCAATGGTGAAAATTCATATTTTTTAAATTTTAGGTAAAAATTACCCATTCTTCTCGGAGATTTTTTTTCCATTTGAATTTCTGGCCCGATCAATTGAACAGCGGCACTTGAAAAACCAATTACTCTTCTAGATTTGTACATCTGCCAGCTAGATATCCAAATCCATGAAGAAACCTGTGATCATCTCGATTTTTACTTCTGTTTTTTTCCTCGTTTATGGCCATAGCCTTGCTCAGGAAAGCGGATATGTTTCCCTTTTCAACGGAAAAAATCTTGACGGTTGGGTGGGAAATAAAGAATCCTATCAGGCCAAAGACGGGATGATTGTCATCGAGACCAAAGGAGGAGGAGGGGGAAACCTATTTACTGAAAAGGAATACGGGAATTTCATTCTTCGATTCGAATTTCAACTCACACCCGGTGCCAATAATGGCCTTGGAATCCATGCACCACTTGAAGGGGACGCAGCTTACGTGGGAAAAGAGCTCCAGATTTTGGACAATGAGCATGAGAAATACGCCAAACTGGAAACTTATCAATACCATGGTTCGGTCTATGGGGTCATGCCTGCCAAACGAGGCTTCCTTAAACCCACCGGCGAGTGGAATCAGCAGGAAGTCATCGTCGAGCATCCCAAAATAAAAATCATCCTTAACGGAACTACAATCCTCGAGGGAGATTACCTCGAGTCCAGCAAAAACGGAACCTTGGACAAAAAAGATCATCCCGGATTGCAGCGAAGTAGCGGGCATATTGGCTTTCTAGGCCATGGGGATGTGGTCCATTTCCGAAATATCCGAATCAAAGAATTACCTAACGCTCAATAATAAACCCCAACCTGATGAAGAGAAATTTTCAGATCATCGATCGAAGGGACTTTCTGAAAAAGTCCATCCTAGGTGCCGCCGGATTGGCATTGGCACCTTCACTTTTGGCAAAAGCCCAAGCAGCCGGACGTCTCCGGACTGCTCATATTGGACTAGGTGCGATGGGAATGGAGGACTTGAAAGCAATCGCCTCTCATGAGCTTGTCGATGTGGTCGCGCTCTGTGATGTAGATAGCAAGGCGCTACAGGGGGCAAGAGCTTTATACCCGAAAGCGAAAATATATCCCGACTATCGAGTGATGCTAAAGGATATGGAAAATGAGATCGATGCGGTGATCGTATCCACCCCTGATCATACCCATGCTCCAGCTTCCCTCATGGCGATGAAAATGGATAAGCCGGTGTATTGCCAAAAACCGCTTACCCATCATGTGACCGAGGCTCGGGAAATGAAAGCGCTAGCTGCTGAGAAAAAATTGGTGACTCAAATGGGAATCCAAGTCCATTCTTTCTATGATTACAAATTAGCTACCCTGTTGATTCAGTCGGGAATAATCGGGAAAGTTCATACCGTGAGAGCTTGGTCTCCTAAAAACTGGGGGACTGATAAGCCGACCCCTATGGGAAGTGACGCTGTTCCGGAAAATTTGGACTGGAATCTCTGGCTGGGTACAGCTCCCAATCGTCCATACAAAGAAGGGGAGTATCACCCCGGCAATTGGAGAAAGGTATTGGATTTTGGATGCGGCACGCTAGGCGATATGGGAGTACATATTTTTGATACGCCATACAATGCGCTCCAGCTCGATGTCCCACGCACCATTATAAACATTTGCAGGAAACCTACCGGATTTGGATTTCCGGAGAATAACATCGTCACTTACGAGTTTCCTCAGACTCCCTATACCACCGAGACACTCAAGTGGGTATGGTATGACGGACCAGGAGCTCCGGCAGATCATGAAGACCTGAAGTTGCCCAACGGGGATGCCCTTCCGGATCAGGGTGCGATGTTTTTGGGAGAAAAAGGAAGATTGCTTTTGCCTCACTTCCAGCAGCTTCCGAGATTGATCGTGGATGGTCAATATCAAAGTTTTGATGTCGCCCCGTTTAATTTGGGTGCACCAGTCAAGGACTACGAGGGTGAAAGCAAAAAGCACTACCACCAGTTTGTGGATGCCTGCCTGGGCAAAGACGAATGTTCTGCACCCTTTGAATACTCTGCCCGATTGACTGAAACCATTTTGTTGGGTGTGATTGCGGGACGTTTTCCCAACGAAACCCTGCATTGGGATAGTAAAAAAGCCCGATTTGCTGAGAAAAAGGCAAATAAGTACCTCGGTGGAAAATATCGAAAGTTTTAAGCTAGTAGCAAGAAGCTAGTGAGGAAGCGAGAGACAAGAAAAAAGAGACAGGAAGCGAGAATTAATTAGCCATCTTGGAATGGAGAACGGGGGACAAAATTCCAACTGCTCCCTAAACACTGCCTGTTGATTCGTCCGCTGGCGAACAAAAATGTTCGAGAATTTTGTGGTTCGATTTCTCAAAAATGGCCCCTGGAGCGATTCTAGGGGCTTTTTTATTGGCATAATACTGGGAGCTTTGGGGAAGAAAAAATGGATGTGAAAAGTTTTATTCTTTACTAAGCCAACGTTTTACCATGTGGAAAAACTATTTTAAAATCTCTCTTAGAAACCTTCAGAAGCGAAAGCTTTATGCAGGAATCAATTTGCTGGGCTTAACCTTGGCCATCACCAGTTTTTTAGCTATTGGACTTTTCATCCATCACGAGTGGAGCTACGACCGCATGTATACCGGTTCCGACCGAATCTACCGGATCAATCAGGAGTTCACTATGGGTGGGGAATCTCAATTGGCAAGTACCTCACCGTCCGCCTTGATGCCGACTTTGCTGGAGGAATTTCCTGAAGTAGAGACGGGTACGCTGGTTTTTGATCTGAGTATTTTTTCGTCGGTAATGATCGATGCCGGTACAGGCAATAGCGAGGAAAATAAGTTTGCCTACGTGGATGAGCGATTTTTTGAGGTGTTTGATTTTCGGTTGCTGGCAGGACAACCCGGAAGAATCCTCTCTGAACCCAATCAAATCGTACTGACCGAAAATACAGCCAATCGATACTTTGGTTCTGCCCAAAATGCAGAAGGTAAGATCCTAAAAGTGGAAGGGAAAGATTACCTCATCACCGGAGTTATGGAAAATTTCCCCAGCAACAGTCATTTGGATTTTGACTTTTTGGCTTCCTTCAAAACTCACCGTCATGGACGCGAACCTGCTTGGTCTCCGAGTAATTACTATTCCTATGTCAAATTGAAAGAGGGGGCAGATATCGCTGACTTTCAAGCCAAACTTCCGGCTATGATCGAAAAGTACCTTGGTGCAGATATGAGGGAATATGGGTTTAGCTTTGCCTTTTTTCCACAGCCAGTCACGGCTATTCACCTGGGGAATCAAAGTTTGAATTCAATCAAGCCCGGAACCGACATCCAGTACCTATACATATTTGCAGTAGTCGCCCTATTGTTGGTCGTGATTGGGGTGATTAATTATGTCAATCTGGCCACTGCGGAGGCCACTGAAAGACACAAAGAGGTGGGTCTTCGAAAGGTCATGGGGGCGGAGCGTTTCCAGCTTTTTGGACAGTTTGTAGCCGAATCCATGGTTTTGACCGCTGCGGCTGTTGGACTTAGTCTGGTAGGAATATACCTTCTCTCTGAGCCCCTTACCGGATTGGTTGGATTCAAGATCAGCTTGGATCCCCTGTTGTCCCTTCCAGGTTGGATGGGTATCCTTTTATTTGTGATTTTGATAGGCTTGTTGGCCGGGATATACCCTTCACTGATTCTTTCGGGAATGAGACCCATTCAGGCTTTGGGTAATAAAGTGAAAATCGGAAGTGGCGCTTGGGTTAGGAAAGGCTTGGTAGTGATACAGTTTTTTTTCTCCATAGGGTTGTTGATCGCAACGCTACTGGTCAAAGATCAACTGGAGTACATGCAGGAAGTGAATTTGGGCTATACCAAAGAGCGGTTGATTTCGATCAATTTTCACTACAATCTGATTCCAAAAGCTGAGGCAATCCAGCAGGAATTGGTACGCACCGGTTCGGCCGAAACCATAGCCCTTGCGGCCAATATGCCTGTTCATGTAAAGGCCAAATACTCCATTTTCCCGGGTGGAGATAATGATCGGGAAGTAATGGTCACGGGCTATGCAGGGGATCATCACCTGCTGAAGACCGCAGGATTGGAATTGATTTCGGGGCAGGATTTTTCGGAGACAGATATGATGCGCAATCAGCAGGCTGATACCGTGAGTGGCTATCCCATCCTGCTCAATGAAACCTCGGTCAAGGAGTTGGGCTGGTCTGTGGAAGATGCAGTGGGGAAAAAGGTGAATTTTGGTGGGGGAACAGCTTGGGTCAAAGGGGTGGTTAAGAACTTCTACTTCAATTCGCTGCATCATCAGGTAGGGCCAATGGTAATTTTCCTGAATCCGGATGAAACCAATGTCATGCTGATCCGAATTCCGGCCGGTGACCCCTCAGCGCATTTAGCATCCTTAGGGGAAGCTTGGAAGACGCTTGTTCCCGATCGCCCCTTCAATTATCAATTTGTAGATCAGGCCTATGCCCAACAGTACCGCTCGGAAGAAAAAGTGGGGATTCTATTCGGAGTATTTTCCGGTTTGGCCATTTTCATTGCCCTGATGGGATTGTTTGGATTGGTGTCCTATGTGGCCCTTCGAAGAACCAGGGAGATCGGAATTCGGAAAGTTTTGGGTGCAACCCAAACCGACGTGGTGGGAGTTTTGGCAGCTGACTTTTTTAAACTGTTGTTCCTTGCAGCCTTGTTGGCCATCGCAGTGAGCTGGTGGTTTATCCGATCCTGGCTACAAGGTTTCGCTCATCAGACTGCTGTCGAGATTTATCCTTTTCTGACAGCCATCCTCTTGGTACTGTTGCTGTCAGTTCTTACCATATTCTATAGGAGTTGGAAGGTGTACACACTCAATCCATCCAAAACCTTGAAAAATGACTAATCCATTGAATAATATACTATGATTCAACTTACCGAACTGGACAAATTTATCGAGTCCCGTTTTCAGCGGGTCTTCCTGCTCAAAGGAATTCATCTCACGATTAATGAGGGAGAGTTTCTGACTTTGATGGGGCCTTCGGGCGCAGGAAAATCCACCTTGCTCAATATCCTCGGCTTGTTGGACGAGGATTATCAGGGCACTTATTCCTTTCTTGGAAAGGATATCCGGGCGATGAAGGCCAAAGAGCGCTCCAATCTGCACAAAAGTGAGTTTGGGTACATTTTCCAGGCTTACCACCTGATCGATGAGTTGACTGTCTATGAAAATATCGAAACTCCGCTTCTGTATAGGAATGTTTCTTCTTCTGACCGCAAGAGTATCATTGCGGAGCTTTTGGACCGATTCAAAATGGTAGCCAAAAAGGATCTCTTCCCGGCACAACTCAGCGGTGGACAACAGCAGCTGGTCGGAATCGCAAGAGCTGTAGCCGGTAAACCCAGAGTCTTGCTCGCTGATGAACCCACCGGAAATCTCCATTCGGCGCAGGCAAAAGAGATCATGGAGGTTTTCCAGGAGTTGCACAGGGAAGGAACCACCATCATTCAGGCTACCCACGCCCGAGAAAATGCCGACTATGGCACCCGATTAATTCAATTGATAGACGGAAGAATAGACAGTGATGAACAAATTGCTTAAAAAGATTTTAGGATTCGGATTGGTATGCGGATCCTTTTGGACAACCCATTCCTATGGGCAGGATACTTTATACCTGACCTTTCGAGAGGCTGTTTCCATCGCTCAAAGCAAAAATCTGGATTATAAAATCACGGAAAACAATCTGGAGGTTTTGAGAAAAGAAAAACAGGTGGCGACTCTTTCCCATCTTCCCACAGCAGGAATTTCCACCAATTTGGCCAGGCAAACCGGGCAGCAGTTTCAACAAGTAGAGGGAGAAATTGTAGTGACCAATGTGACCAACGAAATCGTCTCTTCCAATCTCAATCTGAATATGCCCGTCTTCAATTCGGGACGAAGAATACTGGATACCCAATCTGCCGATCTTGCCTTGAAAGCTGGTGAAAAAGGGCTGGACAGGGCTAAGCAACTGGTGATATTTGATGTTGCCAGAAGGTACTTACAGGTGTTGCTGGATGAAGAATTGTTACGAATTGCTTCCGAAAACCTGGAAAACCAAAAGCAGCAACTTGTCCAAATCGAAGGATTTGTGGAGGCTGGGCTCAGAACTGTCTCAGATCTCTACAATCAACAGTCGGAGGTGGCTAGGCTTGAATCAGTGAAGGTAGATGCTGAGATCCAGTTGGAAAATGATCGATGGAGTCTTTCTGAATATTTGCAGCTGGATGCAGGAGTGATTCCTGTTTTGGAAAAAGTAAATCCTGAAAGTGAACGCGAATCCTTTTTGGAAATGGAACTGAATCAACTTTATGAACTCGCACAATCCAACCGATCGGATTTGACCCAACAGCGCTTATTGTCGGATTCGTTTAAGAAGGATATGCAAGCGGTCAAGGCCATGTACTTTCCGAGAATCAATGCCTTCTATAGCTATAATACATTCTTTACTTCTTTGGATTCCAGGTCAATGAGGGAGCAGTTACTGAGAATATATCCTCAAAACACGTTGGGACTTTCTTTAGTGGTGCCGATATTCTCGAGTTTTCAAACCCGGCTCGATGTGACCCGCAGCCGGGTGACCTACCAGAATCAATTGCTCAGGACCGAATCGGTAGACCGAAAGGTGTTTCAAGATGTCAAGCTTGCTCATCAAAATTACCTGGCGGCTATCAGAAAGGAAAAAAATGCTCAAGTACAGGTCTTGGCAGCTGATGAAGCGTCCAAGGCGGTCAGTGAACGGTTTCGCTTAGGGCTTTCCAGTTTTGTAGATTTGGCCACTGCCAATCAAACTTTGGTGAGAGCTCAGGCCGATCAAGCTCAGACGGTTTTTACACTATACTTTCAAGAAGTCCTGATGAAATATGCACTGGGAATCCTCGAAGTAGAGGATTGAATCACAAAAAAGGAAGGCCCAGTAAGCCTTCCTTTTTTGTGATTAGAGGGTTGTGGTAGTTGTTCTTTTAAAGCATTGAGAAGAACATATCCAGATCAGGAATCAGGACAATACGCGTTCTTCTGTTCAAAGCCATATTTTCAGGCGTGTCGTTTTCCACGACTGGTAAGTAGCTTGCCCGACCTGCAGCAATCATCTTTTCAGGAGCTACTTTGTATTTCAACTGAAGTTCTCTTACGATAGAGGTGGCTCTTTTGACCGAGAGATCCCAGTTATCTTGCACCACAGCATTCGAAATCGACCTAGGATCGGTATGACCTTCGATCATCACTTGCAGGCTTGGTTCTCCATTGATCACCTCGGCCAGTTTCTCCAGGAGCGGATTGGCTTTAGGACTGATTCTGTAGCTAGCGGTATTGAAAAGTAGTTTATCAGAAACTGAGATCATCACGACTGTATTTTCTATATCAATCTTGATGTCATCTTCATTTTCGGTTTCTGAAGTGATATTTTTCTTCAGATTGTATTGGATGGCCAGATTGACAGAATCTTCCATGGTTTTGGCCTCCGCCAACAAGGTTGGGTCTACATTCTGAAGAGTTTGTTCCAATTTTGCCAGGTGGTTTTTGGAGATCGGTGCAGAACCATTAAATGCCAAAAGAGAGTTGTTGGCTTCTTCCAAGGACGAATTGGTATCGCGTAGGCTGTTGATTCGGGCATTATATTCTGCCACCCGCTTTTCGATAGCGGTCATTTTTTCTTCCAGCTCTGCTTTTTCTTTATTGACCTCAGCAAGCTCGGATTGGGTTCTGAAAAGGTTTCCTTCGAGTTCGGTGTATTTTTTCTTGGAAACACAGGAGATGGTCAAACTTAGGCCTAAGGCCGTAGCGAGAATCATTGACTTTTTCATAGGTATTTCAGTCTTGTTTCTTTCTACTCTCCAAATGCATCGCCAGATGTCATTTCAGCAAGAAGTAAGGAGTGCCAAAAGTTCTGAAATATCCTAGAATCCGCTTAATCTGGCAGATTTGGGGGTTTTTCATCAAGATGAAAAAAAGCACAGCCTCGATTCTGAAGCTGTGCTTTTTGGGAAAAAGTGGGGAATTTTTCTACAGGTTGTCTTTTGTTTTTAGTCCGCGAGTCGGTTCACGATTCGGAATTCGTTCATTACCCGATAGGCAGCCCGCGTGATATCGGATGGGAAATTGGGGGATTCCAGATCGAAATTTGCTGCTGTGTAGCCTTGCCAAATCGTATTGCCTTTTTTGCTGTCAATCACATAGATTACAAGCATTCCATGGTTTTGGGTGTATTTTACCTGATTGTAAGTTTCGTCTTTTTCTTGTTCACGTTCGATATCACCCTCTTCATTTCTGTAGGTTAGGCCTGTTCTATTGAGCCAATAATCGAATTCGGGCTGTACGTATCCCCGATATCTTACTGAGTCTGTAAAGATCTTATAGCTTACCAATAAGTCCGGCTTGCTCACCTGTTCTCTAAATCCTTGTGAACCCAAGCGAGCTCCAATCGTCGCGTTGAGAACCGGGGCAATCACGGTGGTATCCATGTCGATGGATTCTACGAAGGCAAAAGTTTTATATTTTTTAAATGAGCCGGTGTAGTTGTAGTCGTAGTCTGTGACATAATCTTTGGAGGAGAAGCAAGACACGCTCAAAATCAAAAGGAGGCCAAGGAAAAAGGGAGAGGCTTTCATAATTTTTTTATTAAGACATGAGTACTCGAGAGGAGGTTGATTGCAAACTATTCAGATTAGTCAACCTGTGCTTTAAGAATTTTGTTTTTCAAATCCTTAAAATTCAGGGTAATGACTTCTTAATTTAGAAAAAAAGCAATAAAAAAGCTCCCTGATGGGGGAGCCATTTTTGAAGGAGTTTTATAAAATCACTTTCGTGAATAGAGCTGATGGAATATTCCCACCTGTAATTGCCCTTTGGAAATGGTGTTGGTGGTTTGCTCTAAGAAACCGAGTTGCATGGCGACTCCTTTTTGAAGTCGATACCCCAATCCCAGGTAAAGCCTGTTCCGGTCAAAATACTCGATCCGCTCATTGGGTTTTTCTCCATTAATGAAAATTTCATCATAGGCTTGCAAATACCAAGAGCCCTGCTCAGAAAGTTCTTTGGAATTGAGTGGGATGTTGAGAAACAGGGTATAGCGAAATCGTGTTCTGAAATCCTGATCTTCAATCCACCGCTGTTCATACCTGTATCGGTGGGTCAACCCGATTTTGCCCAGTTTTTGGCGTAAAATCGCTTCCTGGAAAATACGGTTCTCATGAAAAGTTTCCCTGGATTTTCCAGAGGTACCACTGGTGATACTGGCATATCCAGTCAAAAAGCTAGCTTGTCCGGATTTAAGATTATACTGAAGCCCTGTCCGGAGCAGCAATTGATCCAGATCGCTACTCACCTGAAAACTTCTCAGCTGAGCTTCCCCATGGATAGCCCAAGGGCTTTCTTTGAATCGAAAATTGCCAAAATACATGTACCAGGCCCCCAGATCATTTGGGTCTTGGGCGAAGGTCGGAATTGCGCAAAGAATGGAGAATAGAAGAAGGAGGATTTTTTTCATTAGTGGAAATTCTACAATAGGTTTGGGAAAATTGGAAGGATTATGTCGGATTTCCAAACCCTTATTTCATCAGTCAAAAGCTGCAATATGTGCGAGGAACATTTGCCTTTGGGGCCCAAACCCGTATTTTCCATTCATCCTGAGAGTAAAATTCTCCTCATCGGACAAGCACCAGGCACAAAGGTTCATGCCACAGGCATCCCCTGGAATGATCCCAGTGGTGATGAACTTAGACGTTGGCTAGCTGTGGATCGGGATATCTTTTACAATCCGGAGATTTTTGGAATAATGCCCATGGGATTTTGCTATCCGGGTAAAGGTAAAGGGGGAGACTTACCTCCCAGGCCAGAATGCGCCACAACTTGGCATGATCGACTTCTTGCTTCCATGCCAAAAGTTAAGCTCATACTGCTCGTCGGATCTTTTGCCCAGCGCTACTATTTGGGAGAAAGGATAAAGCCAAACCTAACCGAAACCGTCAGGCAGGCTAAGGAATATTTACCGGAATATTTTCCGCTCGTTCACCCTTCTCCGAGAAATCGACTTTGGATGAAAAAAAATCCATGGTTTGAGGCAGATATTTTACCGGTATTGAGGGAAAAAATCTTGGGCATAATTTAGTTTTTCTAATAATTGTCTATATTTTGACTACAATCTTATTTTATTGTTATGAAATGCCCATGAGAATGGCTTCTCACACAGGGAAATGATTATCCAGGGCATTCCATGTGGCAAATGACAATCAAATTATAAACAGATGAAAAACACACCTTTAATTTTTATGGGCGCTGTATTAGGAATTTTTTCTTGCAGCCCAACCATAGACCAAACCGCAGTTAATTATTCACTTGAGATCGAAGATTCGGTTATGATTAATCATTTGGGTTCCCTTTATCTGATTGATTATGATTCCAAGAATGATAAATTTCTATTATCCGACGAGTCTTTTTATAACTATGTCGAAGCGAATAAGGAGGGAGAAAAAGTATTTGAAGGGAGGCTTCCTGTAGATGGACCAGATGCTATTGATATGGCTTTGGGAATGGGCTATTTTAGAGGGAATATTGCTGTAGCCACTGCCAATCAAGGGTTTAAGTTGTTTGATCAGGGGGTGTCTGTAGGAGCCATCAAGATCCCATACGCGTATAATTCTTTCAATTTTTTACCTAAAATCGGATTGACGGAATGGAATGGAGGGATTCTATATCCGAGGTTGTTGGCCGATTCGCTCATGGCTGCAGGATTCACTGAGGAGTTTTATGCCCGGGGTTATACTGATCCGCTTTTTGAGTTTCAAAAAGAAGGTCAGGAGGTGAAAAACTTGGGATTCTTACCTGAGACCTCGCCTTTGAGAAACGGGAATTTTCATGGCAGTTTGGTTTTGGTATACCATCTTCAGGGCCCAAATCTTTATTTACTCAATTGGGTGAGACCGGAGATACTGAAGTATTCGGCCGAAATTGGGGATATCACTGCTGTGGAGACAGTCAATCTTGGTTTGGAAAATTGGGTGTCATACGATGAAACACCCCTCAACAATGCCCAGAACTTTTATGAAACTTACCGTAAAAAAATGCCGGGAACGGTGAGAAATATCCAATCGGTCGGAGACTATTTCTTGGTTCAATACCAATTAGGAATTCCGGAAGAGGTGTTTGCCACGATATTGGACGGGGAGGGAAGACTGAAGTCGGAAGAAGTCGCCAAAATCAATCCACCTCTCATCGCGGTTTTGGATAAAAACCTCAAAGTTCTGGCAAAGGATCTTCGACTTCCTCCAGCATCCAATGGTGATTTTGTGGTGACTAAGGAGGGGCATATAGTTGTATCCAAAAATCCCAACCTTTCTGAAACTGAAGATCCGGGTACTATCCTTTATAAATTGAAACTGAAAACTGATTAGGGAAATCTGAGGTTCAACGGGTGGGAAAAAAGTGGGTTTTCAACTAACTTTCTTAAATTCAGAGAAACTTTTTTGCCTATGGATACTGTAAAAAGAGTTTGTCAGCATTGCGGAAAACCCATTCATGGGCGTCCTGATAAGAAGTTTTGTGATGATGCCTGTCGCAATACGTTCAATAATCAACAGAATGCGATCACGACCAACCTGATTCGCAATATCAATCACGCTTTGAAGCGCAACCGGCATATCCTTGCTGGATTAATCCCGGAAGGAGAAAAGTTGGCTAAAACTACCAGGGAAAAACTCATTAGAGAGGGCTTTAACTTTCGGTATTTTACCCATGTCTACCAAAATCAGAAGGGCAACCTCTATCATTATTGTTATGATTTTGGCTATCTGGGCTTGGAAGGGGATTGGTTTTTGATTGTCCGGGGAAAAGAATGAATTCAGGTTTAAGGCTTTCTTTTTCCCGGTTCCCTCGTGCCCGCACCAATTCTCTGGGTGAGATGATCCCCCATGTCTTCCCTTGCCTGCTCGGCAAATTCCCTGAGTTGGTTCACCACATCAGGAAATTCCGAAAGAATATCTTTTGATTCTCCGGGATCTGTAGACAGGTCGAAGAGCATTTCTTTCTCCATTCGGATATAGCTGTACTTCACCGGTAGTCCGTCATTCCGGAGTTCTGAGCCCGCTGGAATGGTGCGATACACATGCGGGAAGACCAATTTCCACTTTCCATAAATAACCGCTTGCAGTTCGTTTTGATTGTAGTAAGCATAGTATGGATACTCAGGAATTGCCTTTCCTTGGATGAGTGGCCAAATGCTTCGACCGTCTATCGGTAATTCAGGTAGTGGGGAGGAAGTGATCTCTGCCAAGGTGGGTAAGATATCAATGGTCATGGCAGGCTGATTTGGGATAACTCCGGAAGGAATTTTACCGGGCCAGGTAAAAATTGCAGGAACTCGAATTCCGCCGTCCCAAGATGTGCCTTTACCTTCTCTCAGACCGCCTTGAAGACCGGAATGACCTCCGTAAGATAGCCAGGGCCCATTATCCGAGGTGAAAATAATCAGTGTATTTTCGCTCAATCCCAAATCGTTCAGTTTTTTTCGGATTTGGCCTACAGACCAGTCGATTTCCATCATGACATCACCATAAAGCCCCTGCTCAGACTTTCCGCGAAATTTATCCGAAACGAAAAGCGGAACATGAGGCATACTATGAGCGAGATACAGGAAAAAAGGCCTATCCTTATTCTGCTCGATAAATTCCAGGGACTTTTGCGCATACCAAGTTGTTAATTCAGATTGATCTTCAAGGTAGGCCAATGTTTTTTCTCCTTCGATCAAAGGAAGTGGAGGGTAGTAATTTTTGCTTTCCGGGTGATTGGGCCACATGTCATTGGAGTAGGGGAGTCCGTAAAACCGATCAAAGCCCTGTTTGGTAGGTAAAAACTCCTCCAAATGACCAAGATGCCATTTTCCGACCATTCCTGTAGCATAGCCGTTGCCTTGAAGCATTTCGGCAATAGTTGTCTCTTTCGGGTTCAATCCATGCGTAGCGGTATGATCCAAAGCTCCGTGAATTCCGATGCGGTTGGCATAAGACCCGGTGAGCAAGGCAGCACGGGAAGCACTGCAAACAGCATGGGGGACGTAGAATTGATCAAATTTGGCACCATCCGCAGCCAGCTGATCCAAATGGGGAGTGGTCCAGCCGGTAGCGCCATACACCCCTAAATCACCGTAAGCCAAATCGTCTGCAAAAATCAGAATGATATTGGGTCTTTCCTGCGCTGTTGTGAAACTGAGCGTCAAAAAATAGAAGCAGGCAATCCAGGAAAGGGATTTGATGTTCATGGGGTTATGGGGCTAATTGTGCTTTTTTTGCAATGTGTTTTCCGATCCTTTTACCTTGATCTATGCCATTTTCTATGGCATCCCGAAAATGAATCCCCCCATAAAGTCTGGAAATGGAGGCCTCATCGGCTGCTTGGAAGAAGGATTTGAATGGGCGGGAAGGCAGACCAAAATAAACCTCCGAAGTGTCTACAAAATCGAAATGATCACCAAAATAGGCGGTAAGGACCTCTGCCGATGCACTGCTGATGACCGAATGCCCGGAAGAGTATTCGGGGAAGGGCGGGGTTTGTAGGAGCGGTTTCCATTCTGAATCCAGCTTTTGGTTGATGACAGTCTCAGGACGGATTCGGTTGGTATCGTATTTGGCCTTCCAGCAAGAGACAAAAGAATCATGCAGGGTCATGGCCAATAAGGCATGGATATAGGCTGTTTCTGCGAATGAAAGCCGGGCCTTTTCTGCCGCTATTCCTGTGATTCCGACCCAATGTCCTCCCGGAGATATTTTCTTTACACCGATGGCCATGTGGCCGGAAAACTCCACCTTGAAAGGATTGCAATCCCAAAAGTTTGCAATAAGCTTCTGCTCTTCGGTGAGGGTTTGACCGATTTTGTAGACTTCTTCCAGTTGGGCTCGGAATGAACTCCCAGAAGTCAGGTCGAAGGGTGCCATAGGTGCAGGCTGAAAGGCATTTAGGTTTTCCAGAAAAAAAGTCTTCATGGTTCTCCATTCGGGCTCTACGGCAGCCATGTAAGCAGGCGGGGTAGGATACCAGTTTCCGTCTCCTTCCTTGGGTGTGTACCGGGTCATGGCGGTGAGTTGGACATACCCGTCTTTTCTAGCCAAATCCAATACAAAATCTGCCGTTTTTTGGGCCAGCTGAAGGTGTGTGTTCAGATTTTTAGTTGAGACCATCTTTTCCTTCAAACCTCTCTGAATCCATTTTTCCTTTGCTTTGCCGAGCAGGTATCCTGAAGGCATCACTATTTCGCCCACCAGAAACATGGCATACACCGCGGCAAATTCATGTGACTGGATTTCCGTATTAAGTAAAGGGTAAGTAGGCTTGGGTATCTGGGTCGTTTCTAAAAATTCCGGGAACCTCAGCTTGGGATTTCCATCCAGAATGGTAAGGTAAGCACCAAGGGTAGTGTAGGCGTAGATTCTGGCGGCTACAGGGGGACTAGCTACATCGGTGACCATCACTTCAGTGATGTGAAAAAGTTCCTCAGCATAAATTCTTGCCCAGTTCGGAGGAGATTTTTGTGCCTTGACCGAAAAGCTTTGAAGCAGAAGTAAAAGGCACCAGCTATAGAAGAGTCTCTTTTTCATTTTAGACCAAAGATTTGGAAGGGTTGCTGATTGATAGCAAAAATGAAGGATTTGTTTTTCTCCTCATTGATTTCCAAAATTGACTTGATATCTCCCTTGATGACCAAACCCGACTCTGAAGGGGTAAGGGGTCTAAACGTACCATCGCCCAGTCCGATCATCACCAAACCGAAACCAGCATCAATTTTTCCAATTCGGATCCGGGTTTGGCTTTGATTGCCTCCCAGTATCACATCCGGTATTCCATCTCCATTGACATCACTCACGTGGATGGCATAAACGGGGAAATATTGTGCCTCGAATGGAAGCGGTTTTGCTTGGAATTTTCCGTTCACATTTTCAAAGTACATGGATTCCAGTGTCGTGATTTCCAAGATTTGGGCCTTTTGAAGTTCCTCGATCGAAAACATATCCGAAACTTTGGCTTTCGAATAGCTGGCATAGTCGGTGAATTTGCTTCGCATACTGACCATTTGGTCCAAGAGTTCATCCCGGCTGGCAAACGGAAAATAGCCGTCCCCAACCTGGCATTCGAAAATGGGGTCAATACTTCCATTTTGGTCAAAGTCTGCTGCATATAGCCTCAGCGGAAAGGTTTCGGAAGCTTTCAGCTGGGAATTGAGTCCGAAGTTTCCGGCGATAAGGTCCAGGTCTCCATCCCCATCCAGATCCACTTGTTTTAGGGTGTTCCACCAGCCAGATAGATTCGGCTCGAAATATTCCGGCTGAATCTTAAATCCATCCTCAGTTTGGATCAAAGCCAGGGGATTCATGAACTCCCCAACCAAAATCAGATCGTCTTTGCCGTCTCCATTAAGATCCTGACTTACCGAAGCGGTCAGCATACCTATTTTTGCATCTTTTAGATAGGTTGAGGTTTGATCTGAGAAGTTTCCCTTTCCATCATTGATCAGGATCTTGGATTCGGGAATTTCCGGATAGCGCCCGGGGGTGATTTTTCCTCCTACAAATAAATCCGGTGCTCCATCCTGATTGACATCCAATACAGTCGCAGTACCTGTGCTGATCAAATACTTGGGGAAACTAGCCTGCGGTACCAAAACACCGGTGCCATCATTGAGGTAAAGGCGATCCCGAAGTCCTTCGTCATAGGCCAAATAATCATGATAGCCACCACTTCCCACGAAAAGGTCGATTGCCCCATCCTGATTAAAATCCTCCATCAGAACCACGGCATCGGTGAAATCTCCCGAAGACCTAAAACCCCTGTATATTTCCCATGCCCCTTCTTTCCACGTGTAGATTCTTGCAGGTGTCCCTTTGGAGCCACCCAAAAATACCTCGGGCGAGCCGTCAGAATTCAAATCAGCGGCAGCCATCACCGGCCCTATATGGCTGGGCATAGTCAGGAGAAGGGGTTGACGCTTGAAGTCGTTGATAGCGGATAGGCTGGGATTGAATTCCAATAGGGCAGGAAGTTTTTCGAAAAGGGGACTTGAGGCGCTTGCTGAAAGTTCTTTTGAACCCTTGGGTTTGTAATCCGCACTTAATCGCTGATTGACAGTAAGGTTTTGTAGTGAGTAGATTTCCTGATTGGGCCAAATGATCCGGATGCTGTCGATTTGAGTCTGATTACCCAAACCAAAATGTAGACGAAAGGTGCTGGAAGACTGGAACCCTCTGACGGGTTGCATCTCTTGATACTGTATTTGATCCTTGCTGTACACTTCCACCTTAGTGCCAATACCAAAGCGATTACCTTCCGAGTAGTTTAGATCGATCTGTAGCCATGGGCCTTTTTCGCTTTTGTTTTCAAAAATCTCAGATACTTCATTGAGATGGTTAATAATCAAATCCAGATCTCCATCATTGTCCAAATCGGCAAAGGCCGCTCCGCTGGAAAAATTCTTGGAAGAAAATCCGCTGGTAAAGGATATGTTTTTGAAGCGTGTATTTCCTTGATTTTCAAAGAAATAATTGTGAATTGGGGTGGAAGTCATCGACGTGACCAAGTGAAGCGTGTCGGCTTTTTCTTTGGCAACTGCCTGCTTGAAGTAATAATCTCCCTTGTATTTCAAAAAGTCCCGGTTGGTATAATCTCGGTAGTAGCCATTGGTGACAAATAGGTCTTTGTTTCCGTCATTATTGGCATCAAAAAATAGAGCGGACCAACTCCAATCGGTATTGGAAATGCCAGCTGCCTGACCTATTTCAGAGAAACTTTCATTTCCCCGATTGAGATGAAGCATGTTTCGCATGAGCTGATGCTGAAATCCCCTGCGAATCATCAGGTTGTATTGCTCGTAGTTTTCGGGACCATAAAGAAGTTTTTGTCGCTCATTGTCTTCCGGTAGCATATCCAAGGTGAAAATATCCGGAAGACCGTCATTATTCACGTCAGCAATATCTGCTCCCATGGAGAAGTGGGAGAGGTGCTGGAGATTTTGTGGCAATTGATCTTTAAAAGTTCCGTTTCCCTGATTGATGTAGAGGTAATCCGGCTCGATGTAGTCATTGGTGACCAGCAAATCCATCCAACCGTCTTGATTGATATCTGACGCTATGACTGCCAGTCCAAACCCCAATGCCGAACCTTTGATGCCGGCCTGCTCACTGATGTCAGTGAATTGACCCCCGTCATTTCGAAAAAGCTTGTCTCCAGCGTAAGGATGGCGGGCATTTCGTTCCCGGTCAAATTCCAGTTCATTGATGACTTCTATGTGGTGGTTGAGCAGATACAGGTCCAAATCCCCGTCATTGTCAAAATCAAAAAACAGCCCTTGGGTCGAATTGGACGGATCATCGATCCCATAGGCTTTGGCCTTTTCACTGAACTTGAAGTTCCCTTCATTGATCCAAAGCTCATTTCGTCTGGAATCAGGAGATTTTTTTCCGGAGTAACATACATAGATGTCCAACAATCCATCCCCATTCACATCAGCCATACTCACTCCGGTAGTCCAGGTATCTTTTCCTCCGATCCCCGATGATTTGGTGATATCCTCAAACTTGAGCCCCCCCAGATTTTTGTAGAGTTTATTCCCGGTCATATTTCCGGTGAAAAAAATATCATCCAAGCCGTCATTATTCAGATCTCCAACAGCGACCCCTCCGCCATTGTAGAAATATTCATAGCGGAGAATGTTGTTGAATTGATCTTCTTTGAGCTGATTTTTGAAGTTTATTCCTGATTTTTTGGCAGGTACTCTTTCGAAAATTGACTTGTATTCCTGTCCTGTTCCTTCGAAAACAACCGATGAAAAGGAATAGGCGGCAATAAGAAATTTTCGAAGAAAAGAGTACATAGGTAAAGATGAATTGGGTTATCCCAGCCTGTTGATTACATCTTCAAACAGCTTTTCGTTGACTACGCCTACTCCCCCCATCAGCCCTACATCATGGCCCAACTGGTACAGTGCCAACTGGGTTTTTTCTCTTGATTTGGCCATGCTGTAGATGTTTAAGGCCTGCTGAATCGGCGTGATCAGATATTGGTTGGCCTCAGCTACCGAACCTCCAATGATAATCAGTTCCGGATTGAGCAATTGAATCAGAATGGAGATACCCCGGCCCAAGTCCAAACCTGCTTCAGAGAGGATGGTAATAGCCCGTTGATCTCCTGCCAGCGCCGCTTCCACGACCAATCCGGGTTCCAGTTCACCCTGGTGATCTCTGACCATTCGGGCAAGTATGCTGTCTTTATCCAGTTTGATAGCCTCCTCAGCCATTCTAACGATTGCTGTTCCTGAGGCTACAGCTTCAAGACAACCTTTTTTTCCACAGGTACAAGTCACATCTCTGGATTCAAAAATCGGGGAATGAGAGAACTCTCCGGCAAATCCGGATGCACCTTGGTAGATCTTTCCGTCAATAATAATTCCCAAGCCTATTCCCCAACCGATAAATATGCCCAGGACGTTTTTATACGAGTGATCGGAACCAAATTTGAATTCCGCCAAGGTCATGGCACGAGCGTCATTTTCCAGAAAGATTTTTTTCTGAAATCTGGATTCCAGATTTTCGAGAAGGGTCTTTTTGCCAAATCGCAGGTAGGTATAATTGACTCCTCCGACTGAATCGACCAATCCAGGCATTGAAAATCCAATTGCGATGACCTTTTCAGATGCAATTCCCGTTTGCTGTAGGTAATGGTCTATCTGATCGCAGAGTTGGTCAAAAGTTTCTTTTTCGTTGTTTAATGTGATCTTGTGTGTCTCTTTTTCATGGGCCAGCTCATGGTTGCAATTATATAAAGCCAGACTCATGGTATACTTGGAGAGATCAACTGACAAGACGTAAAAGGCATCAGCAGCCAGCCGGTACAGGTCAGGTTTTCTGCCTCCCTGGGATTCTGCTCTTCCCTGCTTGATCACTTCTCCCGAACTCATCAGATCACCCAATAGGGAGTTTACGGTAGGAAGTGATATCCCTACTTCTGTACAGATTTCACTCGCGGTGTTGGCTCCTTTGAGGTAAAGGTTTTTGATGATCTTGATTTTATTGAGGTAGCTTTTTATCTCTACTACGCCCTCCATTTTGGAAATGACTTCCTGGGGATTGATTAGGTTCATGCGCTTTTAGTAATACCTGAAATAAGGTAAATTTTAGATATCAAAAAATACTTCTTGAAAAAAATCAAGTAATGTTCCTGGGTTTTTGAATTGAAAGTCGATTAATTTTTCTTTTCCAGAGATTTTTTTCAAAAGATTTAATAAAACACGAAGCTTTTGTCCTTGGCATAAATGAATTAAGTTTGTCGCCTAAATTATTTGTATGGCTGTTTTATCTGTTGATTCGACTCGTAGTAAGGCAAACGTTTTTGAAGAGGTTGGAAAGTATCTCCAAGCGGAAGGCTTTCGGATAGCTGCTCAGGATTTTGAGCGACCCTGGGGAGGTTTTTTTGTCATCGATGAGAGTCAAATTCGGGAATTTCAACGAAAGTTTTTTCCTGAAATAACCTTGTCCGAAGAGCAATTTGTCCAAAAACTAAGTCCAAAATTTTTGGTAGTGGCGCCTGAAGCTAGGCTTTCTTGGCAATACCATCATCGCCGGGCTGAGTTGTGGAATCTATTGGCGGGAAAGAGTTCTATTTCCAGAAGTGAAAATGACCAGGAGGGTCCCGTAGTTGAAATGGAACAGGGAAAGGTGGTTTCCCTTAGACAGGGGGAGCGACATCGGCTCATCGGTACAGATTCTTGGGGAGTTGTAGCAGAGATTTGGATGCACACCGACTCAGCGTATCCCTCCGATGAATCCGACATTGTCAGGCTTCAGGATGATTATTCAAGAACCTAAGCCTTCTCTCAATCTTTGATAATCGGTAGTCCAGGTTTGTCCTTCCATCAGATGGATTGGTGGAGTACATGGAATAAATCATGGGATCTAAAAAAAAAGCCTGGTTCATCACGCCAGGCTCTAAAAAGTTTATTTTTTTTGTCCGTAGCTCAATCACCCTTAAAATAAACTAGTTAAAGATTAAAAAACTCTGCGGACTAGTTGAAAATGGAATTGAATATAACTATAAACAGTTAAAATCCAAATAATTACATGTGAAATGTTTGGGGTTAAATGCAAAATGCATTTTTGATTGTTTAGAGCTTTTCTATTTTTTTTGCTATTTCTTCTGCCTCAGCCATGAGTTTGTCCGCGGCAGTTCTATTAGAATGGGAAAGCTTGTGGGCGTCTGCCAGCATTTTGGCGTAGGTTTCCTGAAGCTTTTCTTTTTCAGTTTTCTTTTTGAATAATCCAAACATATGTTTTCCTGTTTTTTAAGGATAACTCTGTCAGGATTTCTTTGTTCAGGGCAAAAATGGACTGGTTCGTTGTTGCACTTCCACCACCTCATCGTCCTTGAAGTTTACCAGATCCTCCAATCTTCCAGCAGAATTGTAAAACCGCCAAGGTCCTTGCTTTTTTCCTTCCTTCATGGCTCCCTCGGAGGCTTTTCTGCCATTTTCATGGTAGTAAATCCAAAGTCCTTCCGCTTTTCCTGATTTATAATTTCCCTCAGATTCTTTTTGCCCATTGACATAGTAGGTGATTCGGGTTCCGTCCCCATTTTTCAGGGTTCCTTTATCCATGGTTTTTTTACCGTCATAGGAAGCGTATTCGCCGACATTCATCAATCTACCATTGTCCCAAAACTCTTCTTGAGTCAGTTGCTTATTGTCGTAAAACAGACCCCAAATCCCATTTTCGAATCCAAGATTATAAGAACCCACTGACTTCAACTGGCCTGCGTCATAATAATAAAACCATTGACCATTTTCCATTCCTAGGAGGTATTCACCTTCAGCAATCAGAATTCCGATTTTGTTAAAGTATTTCCAAAGTCCTGTTTTGAGGTCATTCCGGTATTCTCCGACCGAATAAAGCTGCCCATCAGGGTAAAAGCTTCTCCAAATGCCACTCTTTGCGCCTCCTTCATATTGTCCCTTTACAGATAATTCACCGGAACTGTGATACTCAATGTATTCTCCCACAGGTACCCCCAACTCGTACTGTTTTCGTTTTGAAATTGCCTTATTTGGAAAATATTCTTCCCACATGCCTACCGCGATGTCATTTTCATATTTTTCAATCCGGGCTATTCTACCGGTTTGGTAATAATATTTCCACTCTCCAGTTCGGTTTCCAAATTCATCAAATTGCTCTTCGGCTTCCAAAATTTTGGTGCCTGGGAAATAGCGTTTCCACTCGCCTACCTTTTTTCCGTTTCTGTAGGTTCCAGATTCCATAATCACATTGGGCATGGAGAATCTTTTGAAAGATCCCTCAAATTGGCCTTTGGTAGCCATGGCTTCAGTGATGACATTTCCTTCAGGATCGTATTCGATATAGGGGCCTTCACGCAATCCATTGACAAAAAATTCGCGTACGGCAATGGCGCCAAAATCATAAAAAGTCACCCACTGGCCGGTTTTGAGGCCATTTTCATATTGACCTTCCACAATGATAGCTTTTGGATCTACATAAGAAGGGCTTCCGGTTTTTCCATTGTATTCAATGTATTTACCTACCAAAACACTGTCCTGAAAAATCATTTCCCGCTTCAAGGCACCGTCTTCATCATAGTATTTTGCAGGTCCTGACAATTTTCCATTCCTGAAATCTGCCACCTCTTTACGCTTACCGTTCGAATGATAGAGGGTCCAAGTCCCATCTTTTTGACTCATTTTGAAGGTCCCTTCCATGAGTAATGCATTCGTCTTAGGGTTGTAAAACTTCCAAAGGCCGGTTCTGTAATTATTATCGACCACTCCGGTTGCCATGATGGTGGAGTCGGGTGAGTACTGAACGGTCAGCTTAGTTTCCTGAGCTAAAAGCGAAAAGTGTAGGAGAGAAAATACTGCGAGCAGCCAATATTTCATAGAGTGATTGTTTCGGGGATCGACTAAGTAAGACTAATATATACGTACAAGAGAATGGATTTCGCTTTTACTACGTATGAAATCTAGTTCCTGTTTAAATTTAATCGAAATCGTCTATTCTATCTTAGAACGTAGCAAAAGGATTTTCTTAATTTCAGAGATAAGTTCAGATTCCAACTGCTCTTTATAAGGGGGGCTGGGAAGTTTTTTAATCCAAGTCTGAAAAAGCCCGTTTCTATTTTCGATTTCCTGAGGACTCGTGGTCGTTTTTTTCTCCAAAATCATTTCCGGGTAATCCCAAGGTTTTTGGGTCAATCCTAATTCATAGCCGAGTTGCAATAGGTCATTATTGAATGTAGGAATTGAGTTACCCAGAAATATCGTCATATAGATGCCATATCCGAACCAATTTAATAATCGGATGTTCATTCCGGTTTCTGGATTAAAGTTCCTCACCAAATCCAGAACAAAGTAAGGTGAACCCAAGAGGTCATTACCTTTTGAAATTTTTTTTCCCTTGGATTCAGGGAAAAAATTTTTCAGTTCCAGGTCCGAAATCGAATTGCCTACCTCTTCAAAAACCTCAATGAATTGGCGTTTTAGCTGGTTTTGACGGTCAATCAGCGAAAGATCAAGCCAAAGTTTGAGGTCAAGTTGGGTGCTTGAATCAGACATTTTACCAACGAAGCAATGCCGAGGCCCAAGCAAAGCCCGAACCGAAAGCAGCCAAACACACCAAATCTCCTTCCTTGAGTCGCCCTTGTTCCCAAGCTTGGGACAGAGCAATCGGAATGGTTCCAGCAGTGGTATTGCCTAGGTACATGATGTTGTTAAATACTTTTTCATCGGGCAGTTGGAGTTTTTGCTGGATGTATTGGCTGATTCTTAAATTGGCCTGATGAGGAACCAACAAATCGATTTCTTCTTTGGTGACTCCATTGTGATCCAATGCCTCTTTGATGACTTCCATAAATCTCACCACGGCGTGTTTGAATACCGCATTTCCATTCATTTTCAGGAAAAAATCACCCCGATCGATCATTTCTTGAGAAATTCTCACCTTTCCGCTGGAGCTGGGGGCAATACAATATAATTCTTCAGCGTGTGACCCATCGGCATGTAAATGGGTGCTCATGATTCCATGTTGGTCTGAGTGAGACTGGCCCAAGATGACTGCACCAGCCCCATCGGCAAAAATGACAGCGCTTGATCTTCCTTCATCACTTTTGTCTAAGGCTGAAGATTGGATTTCGGCTCCTACGACGAGGATTTTTTTATACATCCCGGTTTTGATAAACTGATCGGCTACCGACAGGGCATAAATAAAGCCTGAACAGGCATTGCGGATATCCAAGGCACCAATAGAAGTCAACCCGAGTTCCCGTTGGAGCAAGACTCCTGCACCAGGCAAGAAGTAATCTGAGGTAATCGTGGCGAAGACAATGAAATCGATCTCTTCTGGAGAAATTTTGGCCCGTTCCATCGCCATACGGCTTGCTTTGGCGGACATGTTCGTGACGGTGTCCACACCGGGAGTATACCACCTCCTTTCCTGAATTCCGGTTCGCTCCACTATCCATTCATTATTTGTGTCCATCATTTGAGAAAGCTCCTCATTGGTCACAATTCGCTCAGGCACATAATGCCCTGCTCCGAGAATTCGAGATTTGAACATCTTAATTTGGGTTTATTGAATAAAATCAAATTGGCCCACCAATATCGGTACTAGGGGCCATACCTACAAAAAGGGTGATTTGCTTCTTGGGTTTATACTTAATTTCTGCAATTCTCAATCAACCAAAAAGGGTATAATTTCCGAATTGGTCCATCGGTGAAGTCCTTCTCAAGATTCCGGGACTGTCATTTTGAACGGAATTGACTAAGGGTGAAACGGTGTAGCTGACCATCAATTCGACAGGAAACGGTTGGAGCATGGATTGTAATTCCGTCTCTGAAGTGTAGCTGTCCAACCACTTTTTCTCTTGCTCTCTTGATAAAATTACCGGCATGCGGTCATGCACTTCTTCGACCAGTTCGTTGGGTTTGGTGGTTAAGATCAAAAAGGTGTGTTGAGATTCTCCTGAAACAGTTTCGTATTCTTCCCAAATACCTGCAAATGAAAAAGTCTCCTCGTTTCTAAGGGTAAAACGGTAGGGGATTTTTGTTTTTTTTCCCAGTTTTTTCCATTCAAAAAAACCATCAGCCGGAATGAGACAGCGTCTTTTCTGAAATGAACTTTTAAAGGATATTTTCTCATGAATGGTTTCCGCTTTGGCATTGATCAGCTTTTGGGAAACAGGTTTATTTTGTCCAAAATCTGGGGTAATGCCCCAATAGAAAAATGAAAATCCTTTGGGACTTTCTGAGGTAATCACCGGCACGAGTTGAGTAGGTGCAATATTGTATCGAGGTTTGAAGTCAGCCAGCATTTCTGCCTGATATCTTTCTTCGAGTTCAATTTTACTTTTGCTCAGAGAATATCTTCCACACATGATAGGAGGGATAAAGGATTTGGGCGGAAGTTAGAGATCATGGGTTATAAATTCAACTGCCCGAGCTTCAGAGTAATAGCTTTTTTCTTTTGAAGGAGAGGTAAATCCTACATGTCCGCCGTGCTTGGGGAATTCAAAATGGACGAGATCCAGTTTTTGGGCAAGTTTTTCCGGAAAGCAAGTTTCACTGAGAAAGGGGTCATTTTGGGCATTTAGAATGAAGGAGGGTACTTCTATCTTATCCAAAAATTGCAGAGAAGAGTTGACCTGATAATATTCTTCTGCATCGGAAAACCCATGCAAGGGGCCGGTAAAAACATCATCGAAATCCCGAAGAGTCTTTACTTTTTTAAGCTTTTCCAAAGAAAATTCATCGGGAAATAAATCTGCTTTTCTTTCCACCTTTTTGACAAGTGTCTGAAGAAACCGTTTGGAATAGATCAGGTTTTGTCCTGAAGAAATTTTCTCACAGGATTTGCCCAGATCCAAAGGGACTGAAATGGCCACTGCCTTTTTGATTTTGGGAAGGGTATTTTTGATTTCTCCCAAGTATTTCAAAGTCAAATTGCCGCCTAGGCTGAAACCCACCAAAAAAATCTCTTCATAGGCAGGTGCAGCATGCTTAACTACCTGATCCAGGTCATAGGTGGCCCCGCTATGATAAAAAATCGGTTTCCGGTTCAGCTCTTCACCACACCCTCTGTAATTCCAAGCCAATACATCAAAGCCGTATTTCAAAAATTCTTTGACCATTCCCAAGATATAAGGTCGGCTGCTATTGCCCTCTAATCCATGACTTATGATCACCAAACGGGAGCTTCCTGACCGATACCAATCGATATCCAAGAAATCTTCATCAGTTGTTTCGACCCGTTCTCGAGTAGGAATCGGCACGTAAACCTGTCTAAAAAGTGCCGGATAAATCGTTTCTAAGTGCCCGTTAAAGAGCCATTTAGGCCTTTGATAAGAGCTTTGAGAGAGGAGTGGCATGAGATGAAATGGCCGAAAACAGCATGGAAAATACAAGATATAAATTTGAATAAAGCGTTTTTAAAAACTATTTTTGGACACTTTAAAAACGAACAAGCTCTAAAATACCTATGGCCGAAATTATTAGAATGCCAAAAATGAGTGACACCATGGAAGAAGGTGTGATCGCGTCATGGTTGAAAAAAGTAGGTGACACGGTCAAGCCTGGAGATATCCTTGCTGAGGTCGAAACCGACAAAGCAACCATGGAGCTCGAATCCTATGAAGAGGGTGTCCTATTATATATTGGAGTGAAAGAGAAAGATTCGGTACCTGTCAATGGTATCATCGCCATAATCGGTGAGAAGGGAGAAGAGTTTCAACATTTGTTAAACGGTTCTGCTGAAGCACCAGCCAAAAAACAAGAAGAGCCTGCTGCACCTAAGTCAGAGGAGCCTACCAAACCCAAGGAGGTGGTTGCAGAAAAGATTGACACTTCCAATATCAACGCGACATTGATCACTATGCCCAAAATGAGTGATACCATGCAGGAGGGTACGATCGCTGCTTGGTTGAAAAAAGTTGGGGATACGGTCAAATCTGGAGAAATCATCGCCGAAGTGGAAACCGACAAGGCTACCATGGAATTGGAATCTTACGAAGACGGCGTTCTGCTCTATATTGGTGTCGAGGCTGGAAACAGTGTAGCTGTTGACGGTGTGATTGCTGTGATTGGAGAGAAGGGGGCAGATTATGAGACCCTGCTTAAAGCACATCAAAGTGGGAGTAAGTCTTCCGCTCCTGCCGAGACTCCAACAACCCCTCCGGCTGCTGAGAAGACCGAAGCACCTGCTGCTCCAGCCCCTCAGACCGCTGCTCCAGCCACTACGGCTGTTCCAGCCACTTCTGGAGAACGAGTGAAAGCTTCCCCTCTCGCAAAGAAAATTGCTGCTGAAAAAGGATTGGATATCCGACAAGTTCCAGGCTCAGGAGAGGGTGGAAGGATTGTTAAGAAAGATGTAGAAACATTTGTTCCTGCCGTATCCCCTATGGCTGCTGCAGCGCCGGTTAGTTCTGCCGCTGCCCCTGCACCGATGATCGGTCAGGAAAGCTTCCGAGAGGAAAAGGTATCTCAAATGAGAAAAACCATTGCGAAGCGATTGGCAGAAAGTAAGTACTCTGCTCCTCACTTCTATCTGACCATGGAAATCAACATGGACAAGGCCATCGAAGCAAGAAAGAGCATGAATGAGTTTTCTCCTGTGAAAATTTCATTCAACGATATGGTGATCAAAGCCGCTGCGGCTGCTTTGCGACAGCATCCAAAAGTAAATTCCAGCTGGTTGGGTGACAAAATCCGTTACAATGACCACATCCACATCGGAATGGCTGTGGCTGTAGAGGAAGGATTGCTGGTACCTGTGATCCGATTTGCAGATAGCTTGTCTCTTTCTCAGATTTCCAATCAGGCAAAGACTCTAGGAGGAAAAGCGAAAAACAAAGAACTTCAACCTAAAGATTGGGAAGGAAATACCTTTACCATTTCCAACTTGGGCATGTTTGGCATTGAAGAGTTTACCGCTATCATCAATCCGCCGGATGCCTGTATCTTGGCCGTAGGTGGCATTAAAGAAACGGTGATCGTAAAAGACGGTCAGATGAGAATCGGAAATATCATGAAAGTTACCCTCAGCTGTGACCACAGAGTAGTGGATGGAGCAGTGGGTTCGGCCTTCCTTCAGACGCTGAAAGGCTTGCTGGAAGATCCGGTTAGAATTCTGATCTAAAAAATACCTGTCAAAAAGTCCTGTCCCGATAGCTTCGGGACAGGACTTTTTGCTTTTGTATGGTTCTTGTGTACTTTTTCAACAGAGCAGTTCAAATTTAAAAATCAAAAAATGTTCGGAGTTCGAAGTTCCAGGTTGTTTTGGTTTAACCTTGAACTCTGAACCAGGAACTTTTTGAACAAAAAACTAATAGCTATCCAAAAATGGAAAAAATCAAATCAACTACCGTCGTCGCAATCCGGCACAATGGAGAAGTAGTCATCGGAGCAGATGGGCAGGCGACTTTGGGAAATACAGTCGCCAAAAGTACCGTCAAAAAAATACGTGTTTTGCAAGGTGGAAAGATTGTAACCGGATTTGCAGGGTCTACAGCGGATGCATTTACCCTGCTGGAAAAGTTTGAAGAAAAACTCAATTCCTTCGGAAATAACATGAAGCGGGCAGCGGTCGAATTGGCCAAAGAATGGCGAATGGACCGCATGCTGAGCCGTTTGGAAGCGATGATGATCGTGGCGGACAAGGATGATATCCTGATTATTTCCGGTACCGGAGATGTGATCGAACCGGATATGGAGATCGCTACCATAGGTTCTGGAAGCATGTTTGCTCAGTCTGCTGCCAGAGCGATGAAGAAGTTTGCGCCTAATCTGACTGCTGAAGAAATGGTGCGTGAAAGCCTCCACATCGCTGCCGATGTCTGCATCTACACCAATCATAATCTGGTGATCGAAAAAGTAAAAGCTTAAGCTGATAATCAAAATCCTAATCAAAGCCGGAAAAGAATTCCGGCTTTTTTTGCTTTTAGCAAAACCTGAACCTGTGATTGGGTGTTATTTAGGTGATTTATCAGATTCCAATGGAAACACCTACTGTCAAAAAGACAAGCAAAAAAGATTACCGCAAGCTGATTTTGGAAGGGTTTGCCAACCATGTTTTGGAACATGGCGCTCAGCCGTCCTCTGTATTCAAGTTTGCCAAAGAGTTGAAAATGAAAGAGGAGGAGTTTTATACTTACTTCACCTCTTTTGAAGCGATCAAATCGGCCATTTGGGTATCCATTTATGATACTACCCTTGAGGCAATTGAATCTCAGGAAGTATTCAAAGAATACAGTGCTCGGGAGAAGTTTCTCAGCTTCCTTTTTACCTGGATTGAGGAATTGAAGAAAAACCGATCTTACCTCCTGAGTTTGTATTCCGATAAAACCCAGTCGTTCAAGACTCTTCCTGCAGACACCAAAGAATTCAAGGAGAAGTTTAAAGACTTTGCCGGTGAGATCATTTTGGAAGGAAAAGAGACGCAGGAAATTGCAACAAGACCTTTTATCACCGAAAAATACGATGAAGCCCTTTGGCTTCAAGTTGCATTTGTTTTCAGATACTGGCTTGATGATCGTAGCCCAAGATTTGAAAAGACAGATGCTGCCATCGAAAAATCCGTCAATTTGGCTTTTGACCTGATGGGAAAAAGCGCATTGGATACCTTCTTGGATTTCGCCAAGTTCCTCTACCAAAACAAATAATCCATGTCTGGCAAAGTAAAAGAACAGGAAGCCATCCCGGTTTCCAAAGTGCAGCGGGCTGCCAAATTCATTTCCACTGGAGCAAAAGTAGGAGGGAACTACGTCAAGCATTACGCAAAAAAGATTGTCAATCCTTCTTTGGACAAGGAGGAACTGCACCAAAACAACGCTTCGGATATCTACAATTCTTTGAGTGAACTCAAAGGTTCTGCCTTGAAAGTGGCTCAAATGATGTCCATGGATAAAAATCTGCTTCCAAGAGCTTATCAGGATAAGTTTACGATGGCGCAGTATTCTGCTCCGCCCTTGTCCTATCCGCTCGTAGTGAAGACTTTTCAAAAGTATTTCAGCAAGACTCCCGAGCAGCTTTTTGACACCTTTACCCGATCCGCAGTCAATGCGGCTTCGATCGGTCAGGTGCACCAAGCAACCAAAAACGGCCAAACCCTCGCGGTGAAAATCCAATACCCCGGTGTGGCTGATTCGGTAAGCTCAGACCTCAAATTGGTTCGTCCTTTTGCGCTCAGACTTCTGAATATGAATGAAAAGGAACTTGATCACTACATGGAAGAAGTGGAGGAGAGGCTCGTCGAGGAGACGGATTATCATTTGGAAGTGGAACGGTCTCGGGAGATTTCTGAAGCCTGTTCACATATTCCAAATCTTCGATTTCCAAAGTATTACGACGTGTGGAGCTCAGAACGAATCATCACGATGGACTGGATTTCCGGTAAGCACATCAAAGAGTGGATGGAAACCAATCCCAATCAAACCATTAAAAATCAGGTAGGTCAGGCACTTTGGGATTTTTACCATCACCAAGTGCATAACCTGAAGCAGGTTCATGCTGATCCGCATCCGGGGAATTTCATTATCGAGCCGGATGGCACGTTGGGAATCATTGACTTTGGATGTGTGAAGGTCATTCCTGAGGACTTTTATCAAGGTTACTTTGCCCTGATCAAAAAGGAGCTAGTGATGAAAGAAGAGGAACTCAATCAGGTGTTCTATTCTTTGGACTTCATTTCGGATAAAGATACCGAAGAGGAGAAAACTTACTTCAAAGGAGTATTCAAGGAAATGATCTCCCTGTTGGGCAAGCCTTTCCATGTAGATCGGTTCGACTTTGCGGATGACAGTTATTTTGAGCAGATTTTCTTGTTGGGTGACCGAATCTCCAACGATAAGATGTTTAAAAAATCCCGACAGGCACGCGGTTCAAGACATGGCTTGTATATCAATAGAACCTACTTTGGGCTCTATAATCTGCTCAATCAGCTTCAGGCTGAAGTGGATACGACCAAGCCCGATTGGTTGAAATGATCAGTTTAGAGAATAAGGAAAGTCCTCGATTTTATCGGGGATTTTTTTTGGTTTAGTCAGTTGGTTAAAGAAAATTGATATTTGTTTCCAAAAAGTGTAACTTTCTTTAGTGAGAATCATATCCGAAAAAGTCCTCGTTGATTTTATTAAAAAACATCCGGATTCTAGGGCTTCCCTTGAAAAGTGGGTAGAGACGATAAAGATTTTAAAGTTGGAAAATCTTAATCAATTGAAGGGGATTTTTAGATCGGCTGATATACTTCCAAAGAATCGAGTTGTATTCAACATTGGAGGAAATAATTATAGGCTGATTACTGGTATTCATATAGCAAAACCTGGCAAACAGGATGTGGTGTTTACTATTTGGATAGGTACTCATGCAGAATATGACAAAATCGACGCAATTAACATTTGAATAGACATGGAAACTTTAGATAAACCAAAATTGAAAATTCTGGAAAACGATGCTGAATATTATCAAGCATTAGAATACCTCAAGAGTTTGATTGATGAGGGACCAGTTCAGCCAGGAACTGAAGAGGAAAATTATCTTGAGGTCATGTCAGTTTTGGTTGAAAAATATGAGGAGGAAAAAGGATTTAAACTGGACTTTGATAAGTCAGATCCCATAGATTGGTTGAAATATTTTCTTGAAGAAAATGGTCTTCAGCAAAAAGACTTAATTCCGGCCTTAGGTCCATCCAGTAGAGTGTCTGAAATCATGAACAAAAAGCGGCCTTTAAGCCTGAAACAGATTAAAAATTTGAATCGGCAGTTTGGAATTCCAGTTCAGCTCCTCATTAAGTGAAAGATGGGTTTTTAAAATGGATTGCCACCGTTGCCCCAAGTAGATTTTAACCATTAAGCAAGTGAAGAAAATTAAGAATTTCTTTTCTCAAAGGGAGAAAATTAGATTAACTTAAAATTCAAGATTTCCCTCCTCTTAATTTTATCAATTTCTTAAAGGTTAAAAAAAAAAGAGGCCGTTAGGCCCCTTTAGTTTATTTGGAATAGGTCACCCGATAGATGCAGTTAGCCATATCGTCGGAGATCAGCAAGCTGCCGTCAGGCAATTCCTGAACGTCCACAGGTCGGCCCCAAACATCTTGAGTAGCCGGGTTGAGCCAGCCTGAGGCAAATACTTCCTGTCCGGTCACTTTTCCACTGGCATCGATTTTTGCCAAAACGACTTCATAGCCCGACTTTTTGCTGCGGTTCCAACTGCCGTGTTTGGCGATGATTGCGTTGTTTTTAAAGGTTGTTGGGAACATTCCGCCTTGGTAAAAGCGCATGCCAAGCGGGGCGGTGTGGGCTCCCATTTTTGCCGCAGGAGCCACATAAGCAGAAGCCTCTTTTCCTTTGCTGCCAAATTCCGGATCTTTTACCGTACCGGCATGCCAGTACGGATAGCCGAAGTGTTGGCCTTTGGCAGTAGCTCGATTGAGTTCGCAGTCAGGCACATCATCACCCATCATGTCGCGACCATTGTCTGTAAACCACAGCTCTTTGCTTTGCGGATGCCACGCAAACCCAACTGTATTTCTTACACCACTTGCATATACTTCGGGTTTTGATCCGGGCTTGCTTACATCCAATCGGGTGATGCTCGCGTAAATCGGATTTTCCTTTTCGCAGATATTGCAAGGGGCACCTACAGGCACATAAAGCATTCCATCAGGCCCAAAGGCGATGAATTTCCAGCCGTGATGCCCGTCAGTCGGGTAGCCATCGTAAACGACCTCAAATTTCGGAGCAGTCAGGTTGTTTTTGATGTCTTTGAACCGAAGGATTCGGTTGACTTCGGCCACATAGAGATCTCCATTTTTGTAAGCCACACCATTGGGCATTCGAAGTCCTTCAGCCAAAATGAACTTATAATCCGCTTTTCCATCGGCATTTTCATCGACTAGGGCATAGACATTTTTCTCCTGCCGGTTGCCGACAAAGACAATCCCATTGTCCGAGATGGCCATCGAGCGGGCATTGGGTACATCTGCCGCCCAAACATCGATTTTGAAGCCTGCAGGAAGTTTGATCTGATTGAGTTTGACATCGGCTTTGGCACTTCGGATGTCCTTTTTGTTATTCCCGTTGGAAGTTGACACGGGTGAGAGCTTTCCCTGGCAGCTGGCATTTAAAGAGAGAAATCCCAGTGCAAGGGAGAAAGCAAGAGGTTTGAGGTAATTCATGGGTTTGGGTTTTTTGTAAAAATAAGCTAATACTTCAGAGATTGTTTTGCCAGAGCAAGTGGATAAGCGGGGCAATGGTTATTTTTGCGCCATGTTATCCATTAGCAACCTTTCCTATTTCATCGGCGGACGAGCTCTGTACGAAAATGCCAACCTTCATATCAAGCCCAAAGACAAAATCGGTCTGGTTGGTCAAAATGGTACCGGCAAATCCACCTTGCTTAAAATCATCAACGGAGATTACCAAGCCACCACAGGAGAGGTACAAAAAGCGAAAGATTGCACGATCGGTTTTTTGAATCAGGATTTGCTTTCCTATCAGTCGGATGAAAGCATCTTGAATGTGGCCTTGGCAGCTTTTAAAGAGACCTTGGCCCTTCAGGATGAAATCGATAAGGTACTCAAGCAAATGGAAACCGACTATTCGGAGGAAGTAATCAATAGGCTAGCGTATTTACAGGATCGATTTGAATCCAATGAAGGCTATACGATCAAAGCCAAAGCGGAAGAGGTGCTGGAAGGGATCGGTTTTCAAACGGCTGATCTCCAAAAGCCACTTCGTCAATTTTCAGGAGGTTGGAGAATGCGGGTCATGCTTGCCAAACTACTCTTGGAAAAACCATCACTTTTGATGCTTGACGAACCGACCAACCACTTGGACTTACCTTCGATCCAGTGGGTGGAGAATTACCTGAAAAACTACGAAGGCGCGGTAGTAGTCGTATCTCACGATCAGACTTTTCTCGATAACTGTATCAGCACTACAGTCGAAGTAGCCAATCAGACACTGACTTCCTATCCGGGGAATTATTCTTTCTACAAAGAGGAGAAAAAGCTGCGCATGGAGCTTCAGCAAAATGCCTATGAGAATCAACAGCAGATGATCAAGCAGACCGAGCGGTTCATTGAGCGATTCCGTGCCAAAGCCACCAAGTCCAATCAGGTCCAGTCCCGAATCAAAGCTTTGGACCGAATGGAACGGGTCCATGAGGTCGTCAATGATGAAGCGTTTGTCAATTTCAAGTTTAAATTTTCCCAGAAATCAGGGCGGGATGTGGTCGTGTTGGATCATGTGTCCAAGGCCTATGGAGATTTGGTAATTCTGAAAAATACCACTGCCCGAATCGAACGTGGAGACAAAATCGCACTAATAGGAGCTAACGGGAAAGGGAAATCTACTTTACTGCGAATTATTGCCGGAACCGAGCAAATTCAAGGCAGCAGAACTGAAGGTCACAACGTGATCAAATCCTTTTTTGCGCAGCATCAGTTGGAAGCCTTGACTTTGGACAATGAGATCATTCAGGAAATGTCGCAAGCGGGGAGCGGAAAAACCGAAATGGAGCTTCGTGGCGTTTTGGGCTGCTTTCTTTTTTCCAATGAGGAAGTCTACAAAAAGATCAAAGTCCTCTCAGGAGGAGAAAAATCTCGCGTGGCATTGGCAAAAACCCTGATTTCAGAAGCCAATTTTCTTCTGCTTGATGAACCGACCAACCACTTGGATTTTCAGTCTGTGAATATCCTGATTCAGGCTTTGCAGCAGTATGAAGGTACTTTTATTACCGTGTCTCACGATCGTCATTTTATCAAAGGTGTGGCTAACAAAATCTGGTACATCGAGAATCACGAGATCAAAGAGTATCCGGGTACTTACGAAGAATATGAATTCTGGAGAAGTCAACAGACAGAGGTAAAGGCAGTTGCTCAGGTGGTTCAAAAAGTGGAGAAAAAGCCAATAGAAACTCCCAGAAATACGCCCGAAATCCAACAAGCCAAGCGTGATCTCAGAAAACTGGAAGAGCAACTTTCAAAGATTGAGAAAGAGATTGAGTCTCTTGAGCTGCTGAAAAGGGAAACGGAAGAGAAAATGGCCGATCCGGAAATCTATGCTGATGAATCCAAGGCTCAAAAAATCCAGGAAAGCTATCAGGATATCCAAAACAGCCTGTACGAGGCGAATGCCAAATGGGAAAACCTCGTTGAGGAGATTTCCAGACTTCAGGAAATCACTGCGGCTTAGTTTTTGACCTATGCAGGACTTATCTTGAGGTTATGAAAAAGTTGATTTTAGGAATTGGGATTTGGTTTTTGGCTTGTTCTATTTCTGCCCAAGCTCAGGTTTTGGAAGATAGGGTTTTTGCGGATCATGTGTTTTCTGCCCGGGTTTTTCCGGAAGATGGCCAAATTTCTTCCACTATTGATGCGCCCGTTGTCAGTCTTCAGGATTCCAAGCGATTGGTGTTGCTATTTGATGATTTAGCATACGATCCTGAGTTGTACACCGCCAAGTTGATCCATTGCAATGCTGACTGGCAAAAATCCGGTCTTCGGGACAATGATTTTTTAGGGACTTTTAATCAGTTCAATGTAGAAGACTACAACTATTCGGTCAATACGCGGGTTCCTTACATCCACTATCGCTTTGTCGTTCCTCAAGTCACCAAGTCTGGAAATTACATTCTGAAAGTATATAAGAATAGAGATGAGAGTCAGGTATTGATGACCAAACGGTTTATGGTGTATGAAAGCCTGCTAAATGTTGGTGCGGGATTGGTGCCTCCCACACAATCAGAAGAGCGATCTACTCTTCAACAACTTAATGTGGCCGTAAACTATTCTCAAACAGAAGTAATCGACCCCTCAACTCAGATCCAGGTAGTAATCCGTCAAAATCAGCGTTGGGATACAGCCAAGCGATTGGTTAAGCCGACTTTTCTGAATCAAAATTCTAAATTGATTCGCTATGAATCCTTCGATGGAGAGAATACTTTTCGGGCCGGGAATGAATTTAGATTCATTGATCTTCGATTCATTAGAGCCACTGGAGTAAATATTGCCTCGATCAAAGTGGAGGAAGCGGCTATTTATGCCGAATCAAATATTAGTACTCCACGTCCCACAGAGCCATATAGCCAATACTTGGATCTAAATGGTCAATATGTGATTCTAACCAATGACCGGCCTGGAGGAAATCCCGAAGTGGAAAGTGAATACATTCTGACCAACATTTATTACAGGGATTCTCCGGGTAAAGATATTTACCTCGTTGGGGCCCTCACTTCATGGGGAAGTTCGCCTGAGGGAAAGATGAAATGGGATGCTCGAAAGAATGTTTATTTCACCGAGTTATTGCTCAAACAAGGATGGTATGATTTTCAGTTTGCTGAAAAATCACAGAATGGGCTGGACTCTTATGCTATTGAGGGAAGCCATTTTCAGACCGAAAACGAATATGAGGTATTTGTCTATTTCCGAAATCTGGGTTCAAGATACGATCAGCTTGCAGGGTATGCGTATGTCCAACCCAATAGACGCCGGTTTTGAAGCGAAAAAAGGATGGTCACAATAGTCAGATACTCCTTTGGTTCTTGATCAAGATTTTTAGGAGTTTCGGAAAGGTTGAAATTATGAGGTTTTTCTCGTCTGGATCTTGATAATGGCAAATAATCAATTGCAGGCTTTCAAGTGTCTTCAGGTAAACCTTATTATTCCAAAAAAAAGCCCTCAGATTTCTCCGAGGGCTTCTGATTTTAAATTTCAGTTGAATTTTCGTCGAATGAAGTATCTTCTCCTTCCTCCTCTGAGGTCGGAGCGACATTTTGTCTTACCCGATCGGTTGGTTTGTAGGGTACAAAACCTTCTCTCTTGAATTTGTAGGTGGTTGTTCTGTTGCCCGAAGGGTGATTGGCCAGGTCCAACATTCCAAATCCTTTGTGGGTAAATGCTCCCAAGCCACATTTGAATACAAAATCCTGAACCTCAGGGGCTGCATACAAAGTAAATGGAAGGGTATATCCTCTCACTTCATATTTGACATCCATGTCATACACTGCATAGATCCTGGCGAATTTCTTCTGCTGCTCTTTCAGCTTGTTGACATAAACCATGTCGGGTACCACCTGAAACTTGTAGAAAGATTCCATTTGCTCGGGAGTATACCAGCCCGACTTTTCCATTCGGGTCAAGGTAGATTCATAAAGCAAATCGGAAAATTCATCGCTGTCAGGATTGATGAATCTTTTTCCTGCTTCCTCATTGAATGCCGGAGTGATGAGCACCAATGGAGAAATACACACGAACTTGTTTGAAGTTTCCAAAGTAGGTTCTACTTCCAACTCGGTGTATTCAGGTGAAAGGATGAGATTACCCAGTTCGATTTTTGGGGTGGCAAAAACCTGCTCTAGAAGATAATCCATGAATTCTTCACTTTGTGAAGAAAGCACCAATGTGACCAGGCTGGAATAGTAATGCAAGCCACTTCTACTCACCTTGGTCTGACCTTTCAGGCCAGAAAAGTTGAAGTAATTGTAGTTGAAGAATTCTTCACGGCCACCTTTTACAATTAACCCTTTAAGGAATTGTGCAAGGATGTACTGATGGTGAAAAGGCAGATAAGAGCCTTTGTTTTTTAGTGAAAATATTAGTCTAACTCTCACGGTGATTAAAAATAAAATGAGACAATTGTTGAATTAAAATACTTTAATACTTTTTGGGTGGATAAGCACCGTAAAACTACAAATATTTTTTAGCAATTGTCAAACATTAAATCTAAAATGCATGATATCCCCGTCCTGAACGACATATTCTTTTCCCTCAATGGAGATTTTACCGTTTTCGCGGCATCCAGCTTCGGTTCTAAATTGCTGATAGTCGCTCAACTTGATTACTTCTGCCTTGATGAAACCTCTTTCAAAGTCGGTGTGAATCACACCTGCTGCCTGAGGGGCTTTCCAGCCTTTGCGTATTGTCCATGCTCTAACCTCCTGAACACCTGCTGTGAAATAAGTGATGAGATTCAAGAGGGAATAAGCTCCGGATATCAATTTATTCAATCCGCTTTCTTCCAATCCATATTCAGAAAGGAACATCGCCTTTTCCTCGGCATCTTCAAACTCGGCAATTTGAGATTCGATTGCGGCACACAGGACAATGACTTCTGCATTTTCTTCTTTCACTTTTTCGCGTAGCTGGTCCACGAATTTATTACCGGTCAAAATGCTTCCTTCATCCACATTGGCCACATAAAGTACAGGCTTGATTGTCAACAGGTGAAGATCTCTTACTGCCTCTAATTCTTCTTTGTCCACCTCGATGGCTCTTGCATTCAATCCTGAAGTCAACCCTTCTTTGAATTGATTTAGCACTTCAAGTTCTCTTTTTGCCTTGGCATCACCGGATTTGGCGATTTTTTCTATCCGCTGAATTTTCTTTTCGACAGATTCCAAATCTTTCAATTGGAGTTCAGTGTCGATCACTTCCTTGTCAAAGATCGGATCAACTCCCCCTGCCACATGGACGATGTTGTTGTCCTCAAAGCACCGGATCACATGGATGATCGCATCTACTTCTCTGATGTTGGCTAGAAACTTATTGCCAAGACCTTCTCCCTTTGATGCCCCTTTCACAAGTCCTGCAATGTCCACAAATTCGATAATCGTCGGAACTACCCGCTGTGGATTGACCAGTTCTTCAAGGATTTGAAGTCTTTTATCCGGGACAGAGACTACACCCACGTTGGGTTCGATGGTACAGAAAGGAAAGTTTGCTGCTTCTGCTTTTGCGCTTGAAAGCGCATTAAACAATGTGGATTTTCCAACGTTTGGAAGACCCACAATGCCACATTGTAATGCCATTAATTCGTTGCTTTAATTTTAAAGATTCGGTAGGATTTATATCCCTTGTAAAATTCCATCACAGAGACTCTGAAAATGGTATAGACAGGGATTGCAAAAATCATCCCCACTATGCCGGCTATTTTTGCTCCGGCAAAGATAATAACAAATATCTCAAGGGGATGAGCTTTTACGGATTTGGAAAAAATCATAGGCTGCAAGAGTACATTATCCGTGATTTGTACAGCCGCAAACACTGAAATAATTTTGATTAAAAAATAAGTGTATTCGGTATCAGTAGAGAAAGTTCCGGTGGAGATCCCCACGACGATGCCAAAAACTGTTCCCAAAATCGGTCCGGCATAGGGAATCAAATTGGCAATCGCCGCAAATAGGGCTATGGTAAGGGCGTATTCTACTCCCACTAATGTAAGTCCAAATCCTGATAACGAGAAAATGGCCAAGATTTGAAGCAACAGTCCGAAAAGGTAATTGGACAACAGTTTTTCAACTTTTGTAAAGGTGGCTACGGACAGTTCAAAATAGGCGTTTGGAATAAGATTTAGAAAGTTTCTTCTAAGCAGTCCATTTTCCAATAGGAGAAAGAACGTGATGAAGGCTACGGCCAAGGTGCCTATCAGTAAGCTACTGGTGATGGAAATCAGTCCACTGATAAATCCCCCAAAATCAAATTTTTTGACGGTTTCAAGGATAGATTGCTTGATTTCCTCGATCAATAGCCCGGGATTGTTTTCCAGTAATTGATATCGGATCAAAAAACGCTCGAGTTTTCCGATTGGCTCCTGAATTTGAAAGTAAATGCCTTCCAAATCCAATTCACTAAGAATAATTACCTGCTGATTGATCAGAGGGAAGAATACCAGACTCAGTAAAAAAACCAGAAAAACAATGGCCGTGTAGGAAATCAGAATGGAAAGCCAACGAGGGATATGCTGTCCTATCAAATGAAAATCATTGATCCTGTTGGTCAGTGGCCTCAAAAGTGCTGCAAGAATGAGAGAAATGATTAGGTAAAGGGTAATGTTAGAAAAGTACCATCCGAAAATCAGGAAGGCGATCAGAAATAAGAACAAATAGACAAAAAACCGCTGCATCGATTTAGGAAAATGAAAAGGAGGCCTAAGCCTCCTCAAATATACTTGCTAATTGTTGTCTAGCTAATTTTTCAAATAGGACTTTAATTACTCCCACCGAAGCTCATCATTTATTTCGTTTTCCGAATCTTCATTTTCGAATTGTTCGAAATCAAACTCAGGCATTAAGTCAGTTTTGATATGGTCTACAGCTTCGTTGAGCGCGTTCACAAACTTGAAGAAATCCTCCTTGTATAAAAAGATTTTGTGCTTTTCGTAGCTGAAGTTGTCTCCATTTACCCGTCGCTTACTTTCTGTAATGGTCAAGTAATAATCGTTTCCTCTGGTAGACTTTATGTCAAAAAAGTAAGTTCTTTTTCCTGCCTTCACTTTCTTAGAGAATATTTCATCTCTATCATAGCCTCGATGATCTTCCACAGCGCTTTCTGTTTTGGGGTTGATGGATTAAATAACGGTCTAAGATAAAACAAAAGCTAACTAGAATTCAAAGGCTGTTTCTACTTTTTTTTGAAGACTTGTTGAAAAACAGGGATAAAAAGTTAAAAATCAGAAATAAATACAGTGATGTTAAACAATTTTTCTAACCCAAATAACCCTTGCTGTCAATACAAATTCGAAAGGGAAGGGGCAAAAAAAAGGCGACTCGTAAGCCGCCTGTCGTATTATTCGCCATGCAAGAACGCTTTTTTGGCGAGCAGTTCCTCTTCGGATTCGCGGTGATCCGGATCATCCACGCAACAGTCTACTGGGCAGACTGCCGCACATTGAGGTTCCTCATGAAAGCCATTGCATTCGGTGCATTTTGCAGTCACGATGTAGTAAAACTCGTCAGATACAGGCGCTTGTTTTTCTGTGGCACTTACCACGGTACCATCTTCGAGCGTAACCTCCTTCAGATTTGTACCTCCACCCCAAGTCCACTCTACACCACCTTCATAAATTGCTGTATTTGGGCATTCAGGTTCGCATGCACCGCAATTGATGCATTCGTCTGTAATCATTATTGCCATAGGTCTTCAGTTTTGATGCTTCAAAAGTACAATCTCCTCAACTTTGAGGCAATAAAAAAGTTGTCATACTAATTAATTTAAATTTATTCCAAGCTAAGGGGCTTTTTGGATACCTTTGCAACATGAATTTAATTCCAACTTTTCAGGAGAGAGTTTCTGCATTTATTCAGCTTGGGAAGAGGATTTCCGAGTTGGATTCAGAAGAGAAATTCTCACTTTTCAGAAAAGCCGAAAACCAAAATACTTGGTTTACCTTCTTATCTCTTCAGTCTGCATTGGATGGGATTTCATTTCTAATCAAGGAAGAAAATTTGGAAAGGTGGCTTTCTGCGTATTCTTTTTCGAAAAACACCAACCCCAAGAAGGTCGGAATCCTGATGGCTGGAAATATTCCTGGAGTGGGATTTCATGATTTAATGTCCGTGTTGATCTCCGGTCATGTGGCATGCATCAAGTTGAGTTCATCCGATTCGGTCCTGATGAAATGGATAATCGATCAGCTTATATCGATCAACCCAAAATTGGAACAGTTGATCAGCGTTGAAGAGATGCTGAAAAACAAAGACGCTTACATCGCCACAGGGAGTGACAATTCTGCCAGATATTTTGAATACTACTTTGGCAAATACCCGCACATTATCCGTGCAAACCGGACCTCTGTTGCCGTTTTGACAGGGAAGGAAACCGAAGAAGAGTTGTCTAATCTTGGAGATGATATTTTTCAATATTTTGGGTTGGGGTGCAGAAATGTTTCCAAGCTTTTTGTGCAAAATGAAGAGATATTGATCCGGCTGTTGCAGGCGCTTGAATCAAGGGCTGAAGTTGCTTCCCACCACAAGTACCACAATAATTATGAGTACAATAAATCAATCTACCTGGTCAACGGGGACAAGCATTTGGACAATGGTTTTTTGATTCTCAAAGAAAGCCAAGAGTTAGTTTCACCGGTCGGAGTACTTTATTTTGAAAAATTCACCACACTTGAAGATTTGAAATTAAAACTGACGGCTTCCAGCCCAAGGATTCAGTGTGTGATCGGAAGGGATGAATTAAAGATTCCAGGTGTAATATCCTTTGGACAGGCTCAGATGCCCGCGCCATGGGACTATGCAGACGGTGTGGATACGCTTCAATTTTTGTTAGGACTTGATTAAGCTTTCATTCCAAGCAGGCAATTCCATGCAGAAGATGGTGCCTTCTCCTTCTTTGGAATTCACCTGAAGTGTGCCGTTGTTTTTGTCCAAATATTCTTTGACCAAGATCATGCCCAACCCTGTACCGCTTTCATTACTTTGGCCCCGGGTGGTAAATGAGATGCCCTCTTTCAACTTCTTGAGGTTTTCTTCTGTGATTCCCAGACCATAATCTTTGATACAAATTTTCAGACGGTCGCCTTTTTCCTGGCAGGTGACTTCTATGGTACTGGAAGGATTGGAAAATTTAATTGCATTGGAGATCAAATTCCGGAAAATCAATTCCAACATATTTTTATCGGCCATTACCCAGGTATTTTCAAATCCCTGTATTGCGATCTCTATGGATTTGTCTTTTGCAATGCGGTCCAAAAGATTTTTTTGGCTGCTGACCAGTTTGTGCAGGTCGATTTTTTGGGGCTGAACATATTCTCCCCGCAGCTGCGAACTCGTCCATGCCAAAAGATTTTCCAATAATATGGCTACGTGTTCCATGTTTTTGGAGACCTCAGGCAGCATAGACAAAAACTCTGCCTCTGATACTAACCCACTTTGAGTCAAATGAATCAATTCTTTGACTCCAAAAATGGGGCCTTTCAAGTCATGGGAAATGATACTGAAAAATTTGTCTTTTAAATCATTAAGCTGCTGTAATTCAGCGGTCTGCTTCTTCAGTTTCTCATTAATTTGAATTTCACTGGTGATGTCCTCAAACAAAAGCAGTGTACCTGAAATCAGTGGACCTCGGTCCCTCAGGGGAAGGGATTCGATTTTGATAAAGGTATCTTCTGAGGTTCCGGTAAGGTGACTTTCTATCGTTTTGGGCTCCGATTGATCCAATAATTTCAAAATCTCCGGACGCTCTTCAAAAATCACCGATGCATGTTGACCGAGAAAAATTTTCTCCGGATTGGAGCTGAATTTTTTTGCGGCACCATTAAAATCAGCGATTTTTTTTCGATGGTCAAAGACCAAAACACCCCTTGTCATTGCCTCAAGAATTTTATCTCTTGCTACGGGCTTGAGGTCCAGTAGATTGAACCGTAAAATGGCAATGGCCAAGAATATATAGGTGAAAAGGAAAGCATAGGGCGTCATGTCCAAGCCCTCATAAGGCTTGAGCCAGGACAATTGATAAAGGATATTGATGAAAAGCGGGAAAAATCCGGCCAGGATTAACAGTCTGGTTTGTAGCTTAAAATGGTTGTTTGCAAACTCAAATCTTCTCCAGATTATCAAAGTCCCCAGGAGATAAAATACATAAGAGTAAACCACCTGCAGAAAATATAAGGGGCCTTTTTCTATTCCAAGTAAAGGAAAAGGTCCAGAGGTAATCAGCCAGTTGTCCCGATAGTGAAGGTGGTGCAATGGATTGGTAATCACGATGAGGAAAATGATAGCGGGCAAAATAAAAAGTGAAGGAAAAACCCATTTTTTGGCCTTTTCTTCAAAACCGGTGTACTTCAGCGCAAACATTACCCAACACGCTGGAGCCATGACCAATCCCGTATACTGAAGTTTTGTGAAAATCAGCATATTTTCGACCTCAGACTGAGTGAGTTCAATCCCGTAGAAAAAGCCCCAAACGGATAGGGATATCATGGTAAATGCAATCCACCTTACTGATTCCTCCAGTTTGAGTCCTATAAATAAAGATAGAACAAGAACTAGGGTGCTGGAAATTACCAGGGTAAGAGCGTAGGCATTAATGACAAAATCCATCTTCTGAAAATTACTCTGGCTGATTAGTCAGTCAGAATATATAATTTACTCTATACTAAACGAAAATTCTCAACTGTGAAAGCTTTGAGTAAGAGTCTATCAAGAAACTTTCTGAATTCATTTGCCAACCCATTTGGTTTGGTGGTTTTGTTGACATTGGTGGTATTTGTCGGTGTTTTTTTTCAAATGGATGACCCAGGTCAGGGAATAGGTCAAAAGGCCGTGGCCATCTTGGGTTTTTGGCATCAGGGATTTTTTAGTCTGGTCGGATTTACCCTGCAAATGATTATGATTTTGGTTTTTGGCTTTTCGCTGGCAGTTTATAAACCGATCAACAGCATGCTGAAAGGGCTTGCAAAAATACCGAATGATCTCAGTTCAGGTGTGGCCTTGGTCGCTACCCTGACCATGGTGGCAGGTCTTTTGAATTGGGGGTTTGGACTGATCATAGGGGCCCTTTTGGCCAGGTTTGTCCAAGAGTCGTTAAGTGAGAAAGGGAAGTTTTCCAATCCTGCATTGTTGGCGGCCACAGGATACCTCGGAATGGGAATCTGGCATGGTGGTTTTTCAGGGTCTGCTCCCTTGACTGTCTCCGGTTCCGATCATTTTTTATTGGAAAAAACCGGTATAATTCCCGTTTCAGACACCCTGTTTTCTTCTTTCAATATTCAGATCACCGGTGGATTGTTTCTGGTGTATCTGGTTTCTGCTTGGTTGATGTCAAATAGGGCCAAATCCGCCACCGAGCGTCCCTTAGCCATTCCAATGAATCCTATTGCTGCAGGTGATGGTCCTCATTTGGCGAGGGTTGTTGGGGCTTTTATGTTGCTTGTGATCTTAGTGGGAATAGTTTGGGGGGTTGAAGAGGGGCTGAGTATGATTTCGCTCAATTGGGTCAATTTTCTTTTGTTTTCCCTTACCCTGGTCGCATTTGGCAGTTGGGATAGATTTATTTTTTCCGTTGGAGAAGGGCTGAAAGCTTCGACAGATATCCTGGTTCAGTTTCCATTTTATGCCGGTATTTTAGGCTTATTGAGTGCCTCCGGAGTGATCTTAAAGCTCTCTTTGTATATTCAATCCCAGACTGGTCCGGAATTATTTCCTTTTCTTTCCTTTTTTTCCTCTGCCTTTGTCAATCTGCTAATTCCTTCAGGCGGAGGTCAATGGGCTATTCAGGGGCCGATATTAATGGAGACAGCCAGCAAGTGGAATTTGGATTATGGCAAGTTGGTTATGGTTTTTTCTTATGGTGACCAAGTGAGCAATTTGCTTCAGCCATTTTGGGCCTTGCCGCTGTTGTCTATTACGGGTGTTTCGGTGAGGAAACTGTTCCCCTATTGTTTTGTATTATTTCTTGTTGGATTTCTTTTCTTGACTCTTGGTATTTGGCTCTTATTTTGATTTTTTCAAGAAGATCCTTCGGTTTAAAATTTGGTTTAGGAACCTTAAGAATGGATTGCGAGTTACCTTTTTAGTCGCTTTTTCCTATATTCGCAAGCGAAAAATTGAACCTTTTATCCACCTAAATATTCAAAAACGATGGCTTTTGATATCGAGATGATCAAAGAGGTGTACGCCCGGTTTCCGGAGCGTATTTCCGCTGCCCGCAAGGCAGTTGGAAAACCACTTACTTTGACAGAGAAAATTCTTTATGCTCACCTGACAGAAGGGCCTGCTAGCCAAGCTTATGGACGAGGAAAATCCTATGTGGACTTTCAGCCCGACCGAGTGGCGATGCAAGATGCCACTGCGCAAATGGCATTGTTGCAGTTTATGCAAGCTGGCCGTGAAAAAGTAGCGGTTCCTTCCACAGTACATTGTGATCACTTGATCCAAGCAGAAGTTGGGGCGGAAAAGGATTTGAACAAGGCAAAAGACAAAAACAGAGAAGTGTATGATTTTCTTGCCTCTGTCTCCAATAAATATGGTATCGGATTTTGGAAGCCCGGTGCAGGTATTATCCACCAGGTGGTTTTAGAGAATTATGCTTTCCCAGGCGGCATGATGATCGGGACAGATTCCCATACCCCAAATGCCGGTGGTCTTGGAATGATCGCGATCGGTGTGGGTGGTGCAGATGCCTGTGATGTGATGGCAGGACTTCCTTGGGAGTTGAAATTTCCAAAACTGATTGGCGTGAAATTGACCGGTAAGATGTCCGGATGGACTTCTGCTAAGGATGTGATCTTGAAAGTTGCGGGTATATTGACTGTGAAAGGTGGTACCGGAGCTATTGTCGAATATTTCGGAGAAGGCGCCCGCTCACTTTCCGCGACCGGAAAAGGCACAATCTGTAATATGGGAGCTGAAATAGGAGCTACGACTTCAATTTTCGGCTACGATGAAAAATCTGCCGCTTACCTTCAGGGAACCGGTCGTGCTGATATTGCTGCTATGGCAGATGCAATTGCAGAACACCTCACTGGTGACGAAGAAGTGTATGCCAATCCAGAGCAGTATTTTGATCAATTGATCGAAATCAACCTTTCTGAATTGGAGCCGCATGTCAATGGACCTTTCACTCCGGATTTGGCTTGGCCAATCTCCAAGTTTGCAGCAGCTGTCAAAGAAAATGGCTGGCCGGCTAAGTTGGACGTGGGATTGATCGGTTCTTGTACCAACTCTTCCTACGAGGACATTTCAAGAGCAGCTTCTCTTGCTCAACAAGCAGTGGATAAAAAACTGAATGCAAAATCTGAGTATACCATTACTCCGGGTTCTGAGCAAGTTCGATTCACGGTGGAGCGTGACGGTTTCTTGGACACCTTCGGGAAAATGGGGGGTGTTGTTTTGGCAAATGCCTGCGGACCATGTATTGGACAGTGGGCTCGTCATGGCGCTGAAAAGCAAGAAAAGAACTCCATCATTACCTCCTTCAACAGAAACTTTGCTAAGCGTGCAGATGGCAACCCAAATACCCATGCCTTTGTAGCTTCTCCTGAGATTGTGACTGCTTTGGCGATTGCGGGTGATTTGACCTTCAATCCATTGACAGATACGCTGACCAACGCAGAAGGACAGCAGGTGAAATTGGATGAGCCAAGAGGTCTTGAGTTGCCCACCAAAGGATTTGCAGTGGAAGATGCAGGATATCAGGCGCCGGCAGAAGATGGTTCTTCTGTTCAGGTATTGGTAAGCCCTACTTCTGACCGACTTCAGCTGTTGGATTCATTCCCTGCTTGGGAAGGAACAGATCTCACTGGCCTGAAGCTGCTGATCAAAGCCAAAGGGAAATGTACCACAGACCATATCTCTATGGCCGGTCCATGGTTGAAATACAGAGGGCACTTGGATAATATTTCCAACAACATGCTCATCGGCGCAGTCAATGCATTCAATGACGCAACCAATAGTGTCAAAAATCAATTGACAGGCGAATATGGAGAAGTGCCTGCCACTCAGCGGCAATACAAGGCCGCAGGAATTGGATCCATCGTAGTTGGTGATGAAAACTATGGTGAAGGGTCTTCAAGAGAGCATGCAGCCATGGAACCTAGATTCCTTGGTGTCAGGGCGATTTTGGTAAAATCTTTTGCCCGAATTCACGAGACAAATCTTAAAAAGCAAGGGATGTTGGCTTTGACTTTTGCCAACCCTTCTGATTATGATTTGATTCAGGAGAATGATTCAATTGACATCGTGGGATTGACTTCCTTTGCACCGGGTAAGCCTCTGCAGATTGTGTTGAACCATCAAGATGGCAGCTCTCATTCCATTCAGGCTAATCATACCTATAACGAAGGTCAAATCGAGTGGTTTAAAGCAGGCAGTGCATTGAACTTGATCAAAGCAAATGCCTAACTTTTATTGAGTATATTAGAAAGCCGTGGTGAGAAATTCACTACGGCTTTTTTTACATCCTATTCCTATGCAAAAATCGGCTCTCTTTGTAATCATCTGCTTGTTCTCAGTTTTTTTTGCCTTACCCACAATTGCACAAAATGAATCGGACGAGCGCTCACTGCTTAATGTGGAAAACGGAATAAGCATTTCCAAAGACTCTCTATTCAAATTGAATTTGAGGTTTCGGATGCAGAATCGTTTCGGAGTAAGGACAGAAAGCGGAGAAGATTTTTCTATTGAGCAGACAGATTTTCGGGTCAGAAGAATGCGATTGAGATTTGACGGATATGTACTCAATCCCAAAATTCAATATTACATCCAGCTGGGATTTTCCAAATCCGATATGGATCTGGATGGAGGGACCTTTGCTCAACCTATTCGGGATGCCATCATATATTATCATTTCAATCGTAATTTTTATGTGGGTTTTGGGCAATCCAAGCTTCCAGGAAATAGGGAGCGTGTGGTCAGTTCGGGAAACTTACAGTTTGTAGATCGATCGATTGCGAACGGGATTTTCACATTGGATCGTGATTTTGGTTTTTTTGCTTATTACACTTTGCCTACAAAAGGAATTGCTCAATATCAATTGAAAGGTGCAATCAATACCGGGGAAGGGAGAAACCCATCTCCCGGAGACAATGGGTTGAGCTACACCGGACGATTTGAGTATCTGCCTTTTGGCGGGTTTCAAAATGCCGGGGATTATTCTGAAGGTGATCTTGAGTTTGAGCCAAATCCCAAGCTTTCTATTGGTTTTTCTTTGAATGTCAATAAAAAAGCAGTGAGATCAAGAGGGCAATTAGGATCTGATCTGTTCCAGCAAAGAGACCAAAAGGTATTCATCCTGGATGCGATGTTTAAATACAGAGGGTGGGGGATGCTGGGCGAATATTTCAATCGTACCTCTTCCGATCCGATCACACAGAATGCTCTTGGTGCTACGCGGGTGGTTTGGGTAGGCAGGGGGCATAATGTTCAACTTAGTAAAATGATTTCTAAGAGATCGGAAGTGGCCATAAGATATGCAGAAGTAATTCCCAGTGAAGAAATCAGAGGTTTTGAAAATCAGGGAGAAGAAGCCACTTTGGGCTATTCAAGATACTTAAACGGGCATAGGATTAAGATCCAGGGAAATTTCGGTTACGGATGGGCAAACAATGAATGGATACTCCGAAATACTTCGAATTTTTGGTTTGGAGTATTTCAAGTAGAGTTTGGAATCTAATTTTATGCAAAAAAATGTATTTATAAATTAAAAAACTTGCTATGAAATACAAATTGCTGTATGTTTACTGCCGTTACGAATGACGTAGAGTCTTTTTGTAACTAAGCACTAGACACAGCACATCAATGCAGGACAAGGGTATAAACAGTACGTTTAAGAAAATCATTTACGAGTCATCGGAAATGGTTTTTTTGGCTGATGACACCTATCCTTATTCCATTTTTTATGCGAATGAATCTTTCGAAGAGCAATTGGGTGAAAATCTTCAGGAAAGAAACCTGGTAGGATTAGGCCTGGATATCAACGCCTACATCTTCAAAGAAGAACTGGTACTTACACACAATCAAAAAGATTATTCTTTCAGATTGGAATTGCCTCAGGATAGTGGCTCCAATTATTTCCTTTTTTATAAAGGGAAAGAAGTGAAAACGCATGGGCTCCCGAGTAAAAAAGAGGCCTATCAGTTTTTTACCTCCAAATTAGATTTAATTGCCATCGGCAAGCATGACCATTTGACGTATTTGAATTCAATGGTTTTGCCGGTGTTAGGCTTCGAGCCTTCCGAACTTCTCCATACAAGCCTATGTCCATTTGTCCATGAAGAGGACCTTGATGCACTTCAGAACTTGTGGAAAACCCATCTCAAATCCCAGGACCCCGCATTTCATACCTTTCGGTTCAAAGGAAAGGATGAAAAATACCGGTATTTGGAATGCTCGATTCAGTTTACTCAAGAATCATTCTTTGTAATCGGAAGAGATGTATCCGGTAAAATAAAAGCTCAGGAGGATGAGCAGGAGTTTTTCTCCTTACTTGATCAACTTCCTGCCTTGGCAAATTCGCTTTCGTGGAAGTTTTCAAAAACATCACAAGAGTTTGACTCAATCCAGGCCGAAGAGCTTTTTTACCAAAAGTTCCTGGTGAGTGAACCTCAACGGGGTCAAGTGAAAAATCAACTGGTAGGTTACCTGAATAGTTTGGATTCTAATTCGGTTACCAAGGGTATTTACCGGGGCGATTTCCAGTTGATTTCAGGTAAAAGAATAGAGGTAATAGTCTTTTTCCCAAAGTCCAATCCATCTGCTCTATGGGGTGTATTTTGGGATAATTCAGCCAAGGAACTTCTAGAAAGGGAAGTTTTGATCCAGAAAGGTATTTGGAACGAAAGTCCTGAAGCATTAATGGTCGTGGATGAGCAAGGGGCTATTAGTTCGATGAACAAAGAAGCCTATCACTTATTTGGTATCGAATCTGACTCCAGAATCAATCACCTCAGTGACCTGAATATCTTTTTTGAGGAAGAAAATCTTTGGTCAGACTGGATATCCAGTTCCAAAGGAACTACCCATACTTCAAGATTTTCTACTTCGTTGATCGGGGAAGAAAAGCCTTCGCTCACCTTAGAGGTGGCCGCTAAAAGGATGAAAATTGATGGAGTAGAATATGTGTTGCTTTCTTTTAGAAATATTACTGATCAGATCAGCCTCGAAAAAACAATAGAGGAAAGCAGTGATTTTTTGATGAATCTCACCGAGCAGGTTCCCGGGGGGCTTTATCAATTGGTATTGAACTCCGAGGGCCAGATGAATTTCTCTTTCCTTTCCAAAGGAATCAATGGAGTACTAGGAATCAGCCAGGAAGAAATCCATCAATTCACCGATATTTCTGCGGCCATAGCTAAAGTCCATCCGCAGGATTTGCCGACTGTGATCATGTCTTCAGTCGCTTCAGCTAAAAAAATGGAACCTTGGCAATGCCAATTCCGGGTGAAGTCGGGCGAGAAAGACGCACCTTATCGTTGGGTATTGGGAGCAGCCCGACCACAGTCTCTCGAAAACGGCGACATGGTTTGGTATGGTTATCTGACCGATATCACCAAGCAGAAGGAGTTTGAATCCAAACTCGACGAAGCGCGACTAGCCGCTGAAAAAGCCAATCAAATCAAGTCTGAATTCCTTTCCATGATCAGTCATGAATTGAGGACGCCTTTAAATGCGATTTCAGGATCAGTGTATTCCCTATTCCATGAAAACCCGACAGATTCTCAGAAGTCTGCTTTGAATACCATCAACTTTGCGGTGGATAATCTGATCATTATGATCAATGATCTGTTGGATTTCCAGAAAATCGAAGCGGGAAAACTGACCATCGAAAACAATCCGTTTCAGCTTAAAGGACTACTTGATCAGATCATCAAAGGACTTTCTTTTCATGCAGCAGACAGCAAAAACAAGCTTAACCTTCATTTATCCGAAGGATTGGATATTGCGGTCAAGGGAGATAAAACCCGCCTTTCTCAGGTATTGAATAATCTGATTACCAATGCTTTGAAGTTTACCCATGAAGGAAATGTGGATGTGAAAGTGGAGCTGCAGGGACAAATAAGAAACAAGGTTAGGGTCTACTTTGAAGTGAAAGATACCGGCATCGGAATCGCTCCGGAAAATCAGGAGAAAATCTTCAATGATTTCGATCAAGTGAGACCTACGTTTAGTACCAAATATGGTGGTACTGGCTTGGGGCTTTCCATTACCCGCAAGTTGTTGAATTTGATGGGAGGAAAAATCGCCCTTGAATCTGCTGTGGGCACTGGAAGTCGATTCTATTTTGATTTGGAGTTTGAGCGAGCCGAAGAAGAACTTGTTCCAACTCAGGACAACAAGAGAAAACCGCTTGCATTTGACAAGCTCCACTTATTGATGGCTGAAGACAATGAAGTGAATGCCTTGGTTTTGGGTAAAATCATCAAGAAATGGGGCTATACCTATGAAAGAGTCGAAAATGGACTCGAGGCAGTCGAAGCCATGAAGACAGGGACTTATGATTGTGTTTTAATGGATATTCAAATGCCCGAGATGGATGGATTTGAAGCTACTTTAGCGATCAAACAATTCTCAGACACTCCGATAATCGCCTTGACAGCTGCGGCCAAACTGGAAATCATGGAGAAAATTGATGAATGTGGTTTTGAGGGATTTGTCGCCAAACCTATCGATGCAGCAGAACTTTTGAAGAAAATCAAGGAAGTGATTTCCGAAAAGAATTACAAAGCCTGAGCTTTTTGATAATACTCCTGAACCAACTCCATATCCGGATAATTTTTCGCTAAATCCGAAAGGTAAGATAAGGCGGACACTTTGTCCCCGGTCATGACATAGTAAATTCCCTTGTTTCGTAAGGCAAAAGGATTCTTGGAATCCATTTGGATACTTTGATTGATCCAATTCAGAGCCTCTTCGGTCTGGTCTAGAAATAAAAGATAAAGCCCTTTATTGTTATAGAAATAAGGTTGCCGATTATCAAGACTAAGCGCTTTTTCTACCGAATTCAATGCTTCTTGGTATTCTTTTTCTTCAAAAAGAATCATGGACCGAAGGTTGTGAAGATTGGGTTCGGAGGGATTTATTTTTTCTGCTTCTTCCAGTTTGATTTTTGCCTGGTCAAATTGCTTTTGATAGAATAGAATTGTTGCGGTATTGACTAGTAGGTCAGAGTTTTGAGGCGCTAGGTTTGACGCCTTCTCAAATGCAGCCAAGGCTTCGGGGAAATTCCTTAGCTTTTCAAAAACAAGTCCGCTTAAGAAGTGTGATTTCCAGTCCTCTGCATTCAAACCCACTAATCGGTTGGCATCTTCTCTGGCTTTGTAAAACTCCCCATTGTCCAGATAGGTAATTCCCCGCTGAAAAATCGCCTCAAAATAATCAGGTCGGATTTGGATGGATTTGCTCAGATCGAGAATGGCTTCCTCCAGCTGATTGAGGCGCAGATGAGCCATGGCCTTGTTGAAATAAGCATCCGCATACAGGGAGTCAATCCGGATTGCTTCTTGGTAAAAACCGATGGCAGACTTGGGATCATTTTCCTCCAGCTTTTCATTTCCTTTTAATAAAAATCTGCCCTTTTTATCTTCCAGACTGTCACAGCCAACTATCCAAAGGGCTATCAGGAGAATACTAATTCGTAGGTTCATCTTCAGTTTTAATCTCGGGTTCTTTTTCCTCTTCCTTCTCTTCACCCAAAAGTAAGGCAAAAGGTTTGGTGGTTTCGGACAAATCAAATATTTCCCTCAAAATTGCCAAGGTTGGGATGACCAAAATCATTCCGGCCACACCCCAGATCGATCCTCCGATCAATAAACCCAAAAAGGTGATGAAGGCATTTAGATTTACATTGCCGCCCACGATTTTTGGAGTCAGAAAATTACTTTCCAGGAGTTGAATGACCTGATAGGCACCCAAGATCAAAACCGGATAAATCAGGCTATCCATCGTCAGAAAAGAATAAATCACAGGCAAGGTAACCCCAATCAATGGACCGATATAAGGGATGATGTTGAGCACCGCACCCAATACTCCGAAAAATACAGCATGTTTCACCCCGATGATCAAATAGGCAATGATATTCAGAATGGCTAAAATGACCATCACTTTGCCCACTCCGGTGATGTAGTTTTGAATTAACTTCCTCAAACTGCCAATTCTTATTTTGACAAGTGCGGGATCTTTGTCCCGATAGATCTCAACCATCATCTGGGTTAGGTGATCCCTGTAAAGCAGGAAAAAAAACATAAAAATCGGAATCAACACCAACCCCGACATGGATCCAATAGCATTGAGAGCAAAGGTGGAAATACTGCTGCTGTTTTGATTGACCAGGTTTAGAAAAACATCAGAGTCGATCTTTTCAGCGAGATTTTCATTGATGCCCAGATTTTCTGACATCCACAGGTCCAACTCGTTGGCAACTGCGATCAGGCGGTCGGACACATTGGTGAAATCCTTGGTAAAGCTGACCATGTTGCCGACAATGAAACTGATCAGACCTGCTACCATCGTGATCATCAGGAGTAAAGATAGGACACAGGTCACAGTTCTGGGAATTCGATACTTTTCCAAAAAATTGCTCAATGGAGTGAACAGAATGGCAAAGAATCCTCCCATAAACAGGGGTACCAACAAGCCTTTTCCCACTATCAGAAAAAAGACCAAGACGATGATAAAGACCATCACGGTCAGTGCTTTTAGGTAGGAAGGGATTTTGAACAATCTATTTTCCATAAGAGCTAATTAAAAGTTGAGGATGATTTCCAATTCTATCCAAGCCAAATTCTCCTTGACAGGGGAATTGAAGACCTGTTTTCAGAGGTATTTTTGATGACCGAAACCATCTGGTTTCGGTCATTTATCACTAACTCTAGTGCGATTTTTTCCTGCCGATATCTTTTGGGATCTCCATCAAAAGATTTTAAAAGTTAAACTTTCAAAATCCAAAATCAAATTACTTCAGCAGGCCACTTCGCTTCAATAAGGCCTCCGGCTTGGGATCTCTCCCTCTAAATCTTCGGTACAAAATGGACGGATGTTCACTTCCTCCAGCAGAAAGGATGTTCTTTTCAAAGGACTTGGCGGTCTCTGGGTCGAACACCCCCTTTTCTAGAAACAGCTCAAAAGCATCGGCATCCAGTACCTCTGCCCATTTGTAACTATAATAACCCGAAGAATATCCCCCCTGGAAAATATGGGAGAAACTTGTACTGACCATCGTACCTTTTACTCTTGGAAGGAGATCAGTCTTTTTTAATATTTCCGATTCAAATTCTTTGATCCCAGTGATCTGATCCGGATTGCTGCTGTGATAAGCCATATCCAACAGTCCAAAGCTGATTTGCCTGACGGTCATATAGCCTTGCTGAAAGTTTGCCGCATTTTTTATTTTTTCGATCAATTCAGCAGGAATGGGTTCTCCTGTTTGATAATGTTTGGCAAACAGGTCCAGGCATTCTTTTTCATAGCACCAGTTCTCAAATATCTGGGATGGGAGCTCCACAAAATCCCAGAAGACGCTTGTTCCTGATAGGCTTTCATAATTTCCTTTAGCCAGCATACCATGCAAAGCGTGTCCAAATTCATGAAAAAGTGTCGTGACCTCATTGAAGGTCAATAGGCTTGGTTTGGTCTTCGTGGGTTTGGTGAAGTTGCAGACGATGGAGATATGAGGCCTATGATCGATTTTTCCTTCCCTAAATTGACCCTTGTAGGAAGTCATCCAGGCGCCATTTCTTTTCCCGGATCTCGGGAAAAAGTCAGCATAAAATACTGCGACAAATTCACCGGACTGATGGTACACTTCATAGGCAGTGACATCCGGATGGTAGACCGGAATGTCGGAACTGGGTTGAAAATTTAGGCCAAAAAGTTTGGATGCCGTGGTGAATACCCCCTCAATCACATGCTCCAGTTGGAAATAAGGACGGAGTAGCTCGTCATCCAAGGCATACTTTTCTTTTTTCAAAAGCTCTGAATAATAGGCGAAATCCCATTTTTCCAGATCTACCAAACCATCTGTTTTTTTGGCAAACTCAGCTACCTCACGAACATCCTCCAAGGCTTTGGGTTTGGCTTTTTCTAAAAGCGATTCCAAAAACTCCATCACTGTTTTGGGATCTTTGGCCATCCGCTCTTCCAAGACAAAAGCAGAGTGACTTTCGAATCCCAAAAGTTTGGCCCGTTGATCTCGAAGTTTTAGGATTTGTAGAATGATTTCCTGGTTATCCAATTCATCTCCCTTGGCCGCTTTAGTGTTGAATGCCAAAAAAAGAGTCTTTCTCAGTTCCCTGTTCTGAGCATAGGTCATTGCAGGGATATAGGAGGGGTAATCCAGCGTGAAAGCCCACTGACCGGGCTGGCCTTTTTCTTCTGCTGTTTGTGCTGCTGCTTCTTTGATTCCCTCCGGAAGGCCTACGATGTCCTCTTCTTTGGATACAAAATGAACAAACCGATTGGTTTCAGCCAACACATGTTCACCAAACTTCAGACTCAATTGAGCCAATTCCTGATCGATTTTCCTCAGGGTTTCGGCTTCCTTGGGATCCAATTTGGCTCCATTTCTGACAAACGACTTATAGGTTTTTTCCAGTAAGGTGCTTTGTTCGGGAGTGAGATGGAGGCTGTTTTTTGCAGCGAATACCTGTGCCACCCGCTTGAAAAGCTCTTGGTCGAGCAGAATATCATTGGAATGCTCCGTTAGGAGAGGAGAAATCTCTCTCGCTAGCTTTTGAATTTCATCATTCGTTTCTGCCGAATTTAGATTAAAAAAAATCGCCGAGATGATGCCCAAACGTTTTCCCCCTCTGTCCAAAGCTTCGATGGTATTTTCAAAAGAGGGTAAGGGTTGAGATTTGATATTTTCAATTTCCTGTTTGGCTTCGGTGATAGCACCTTTGACTGCGGGTAGGAAATGTTCTGGTTTGATCAGGTGAAAAGGAGCGGTATCAAATGGGGTAGTGAAATCAGAAAGAAGTGGGTTGGTCATTTTCAGTGAAAAGGTCAAATTTGAATCAAAGGCGAATTTACCATTTTTGTTTCGACAGATTCCGAGGCGGTGGCCAACTGTGCATTTTTTTCTTGAGAAAGATGCTGGAATAGTATTTCCTGCAAATTTCAATTTTCTCTAAAGGAATTCTTGGCAAGTGATTGACTCCAATCCTGTGTAGCTTTCTCAAAGAAGTAGTCTTGATGGAAGATTGAATACACTTAGTCCACCAGTCTTTCTTCTTCATTGTTCATCCATTCCAAAAAGTACCTAAATGACTTAATTGATGATTGTCTTCTTTATTCTCAATTTCCTATGAAAAAGAACCTGGTGTTTCTGCTATTCTTTCTCGGCATATCCTTTTTCGGCTTGGCTCAAGAGTCCGAGAAACGCTATCGTTATGAAAAAAACGGATCCTTGGTTTGGATTTCATTGATGAATGGAGCGGTTTTGGGAAAAGGCCTGTTATGGAAGGTTTCGGAGGATTCTTTGGAGTTTGTCAATCTGGAATACAAAAACAGAAGCCATTATCTCCCCACTATACCGACACTTAAGCTGCATTATTCAGAAATTTTAGAATTGAAAACGACTCCAAGAGGAGCAATTAAAAAGGGACTGATTTCCGGGGCAGCTATCGGATTGGTTTCGGGATTGGCTGTTGGATTTGCGACTACGGAAAATCCAGATCCTTATACAGTTCAGAGGACATCCAATGGGCTTTGCTTTATTCTTTGTATACCTGGTTCGACTTATGACATGGTAATAGATGAGCCCAGAGATGCTGGAGTGGTCATGGTAAAAACACTGGTAATGACTGGATTGGGAGCTTTGATAGGAGGTATTATGGGAGACAAAAATTCCATTGAGGAAAAAATCGAAGGCTCCAGGGAAAAATACCTTGCCCTGGTTCCGGAATTGGAGAAACAAGCTTATTGGAGCTTGATATCAGCCGAACCCAAACCAAAATGACCAAGTGGTCGAAAAGATTCTAAAAAACATCATTCTGGACTTGGCGAATCAGAAAGAGAATTTCCACCTGATTTGAGCAGGCAAAAAAAAGAGAATGGTTTTTTCATTAAGAAGGTCTTGAAGAGAAAAAATCACTTTAACTGTAATCTGTATATCCGCTTTCATACCAGTAAACTTAGCTAGCTTAAGAAATTTCTCAAAAAGGTGGAAATCAAGAATCCTTCGGTCTTTGGCCATCGGTCTTCCGACCCATTAAACAAAGAGAATTTGGCTGGTGGTGCAATTGCGGACAATCACAAAACATAAAACTATAATCCAATGAAAAAAACGCGACTTGTCTTTCTGATTCTGTGGGTATGGATGACAGTTACCCTTGTGAGAGCCCAGGGTAATTACCCGGAAGAGTATCTTAACCCTCTCACATTCAAATCCTCCGTTTATCTAATGAATGGATCTTTTGTAAAAGGAGTTCTGCACCGAGTTACCCAAGACTCGGTTTGGATAGAGGACACCTCTTCTTCAAAAAAGTCGAGCCTAAGGAGGATTGAAGCAGAATCCATCCAATTGATAAAAGTCCAAAAGGAAGGAAGAGCTAGTCATGGCGCAAAGTCGGGCTTGATTGTAGGGTCAGTTTGGGGAAGTTCTCTAGCCTCCATGATTTTGGTGGGAGGTGGAGCAACCATAGGCGGCGTATTGTCAGTAGTGGCTATCCCGGTTGTATTTGGAGTGATGATCGGAGCAGGGGTTGGATCAGCCGAATGGGACAAAATTCCAATCAACGGAAAAAAGGAAAATCTGATCCTGCATCATCGAAAGCTCCAAGAAGTGACTCGGTATTCCAGTGTCAAGCCCAGGTTTTACGAAGTGATTTCACCAAACCCATAACGGAAAAATGAAACGAATGAACCTTACTTATCTCCACTCTATCCGCAGGAGTATTTGCATGGTGCTATTGATCATTGGGTTTTCTATATCTGTAAATGCTCAGGAAAATCCCCAATTCATCTATAATCCAAAACCATCCGAAGCGAAGGTTTACTTTATCAATGGCATAACGATTAATGGACTTCTGTTTAAAGTCACCGCAGACTCGGTTTATATCAAATTGGCAGGCCATAAGTTTTGGAGAGACCCGCAATTTCCTTCGGAAGTAAGAGGATTTTCAGCCGAACAGATTGACAAGATCCATTTGAAAAGAAACTATAACTTGGCAAAGTCTTATCTCACTGGATTTTCCACAGGTATTATTGGAGGGTCTATAGTCGGTACTCTTCAAAAATATTCCTCTGGATTTACCCCCATGCTTGGAGGTTTTATTGGTTCTGCCGCAGGTCTTTTGGCTTCTACCGCAGTGGGAAATACGTTTGAAATCCTAGCTAATCCGGAAAATCTCCGAGGACATTATCCTTACATAAATCAAAGAGCGATCCTAATGAGAAATTCAGTCACTCCAGATTAAACAAGAAAGAGGCTGCCTCTAACTATCCCTCCGGTCCTTCTCAGCACTTGAACTCTAAGTGTCAGGAAACCAAAAGGAGAATCAGGAGACAGCCTCTTTTATTTAGCTGCAATCTATTTGGTGTTCTTTATCAATGATCAAAATCACAACTCATCTCTTCCATTCCGATCGGCGCCCCATCCGGAATGCTCAAGGTTTGCTGTGGAGTGAGTTCTTCAGGAAGCTGTAGGTATGCAGTGATTTTTTGATTGAGGTATTCCCGATGGGCTTGAACCACAGCATTGGTTCCGACAGGGCTTTTTGAAAGTTGATTGAGGTGCTTTCGGACGATGGCCCTTACTGTTTGAGAGGCATTGGCGTTTTTGGAAAGTCCGATCAGGTAATCCACGTATTTTGCCTCAGTCATCAGCTTGATTTCACTTTGCAAACCGCTTGGAATAGTGTTGGAATATACCTGTGCGCTGATTTTGGAAAGCACATTTTCCAAGCTGGGAAGTGAATTGTCCTGGAGGTTTTGAAGGTATATCCGGTTTACTCTTCCCGATTCAAAAAGAAAGGAAAAGCATGCATCCACTACATTTTCTGCGGGTGCTATGGGATCAAATACCGGACCTGTTCGAGAAGGGAAGGTTTCACGGTTTCTTCCATATCCGTAAGGGCGTGGTGGAATCAAGGCTAAAATAGAATTAGGAACCTCCAATTGTGAAGGAGAAATAGTCATTAATAAGGCATTCAGTGCGTCATTTTGGTCTTTTGCAGGAACCCACTTTTGTTGAGGCTGGTTGTCCCCCTTTACTTTATAGGTATAATCGACCCCACCGATGAGCTTGCTGGTGGCCTCAAGTTGATAGCGGTGCATGAGGTAAAGCGGTACGAATACTTCCTCCAAAATAGCCTGAGGTTCTCCGGTTTTGATGGCATTGAGGCCAAAAGACTTCATGCGGTTTTCCCGAAGTTTGAGTAATCGTAGCAGTTCTTCTGAAGCTGAGGGGCCATTGTCCCAAAGATGTGATCGGGGATGAGCACCACTCGGATTTCTTGAATCTGAATCGGTAATAAATTCGAATCCGGCTTGGTAGGTATCCTGAAGTGTTTTTTCCAAAAATGCTTCTTCACTTTGACCCGGAGCCGGAGTCCCGTATCCATAGGTGATCGCCCATTTATCCCATTCACCGATTTTCAGATCATAGGCATTGCTAAAATCCAAATTTCCCTTTTCATCTTGTGTTATCACCGGATGAGGATAATCCATCACAGAAGAGCGTTCATTAGCCGAAGTAGCATAACTATGAGCCAAACCTATGGTATGACCAATCTCATGCGCAGACAGTTGCTTCAGGCGATTAAGTGCCATCTCCATCATTCTGGAGTCAGCAGGCTTTCCCTCTTCGAAGGGCTGGAGCAGTCCTTGGGCGATCAGGTAGTCTTGGCGTACCCGTAAGGAACCTAGGGAAACATGTCCTTTGAGGATTTCTCCCGTCCGGGGGTCTCTGACGCTGGAGCCGTAGGACCAGCCTCTTGTGGAGCGATGGACCCATTGAATCACATTGTATCGGACGTCCATAAGGTCCAATCCTTCCGGTGCTAGCTCCACTCGAAATGCATTTTTAAAACCTGCGGCTTCAAAGGCCTGTGCCCACCAGTTTCCGCCTTCTATCAAAGCAGAAGCTACCGGCTCGGGAGTTCCTCGATCCAAATAGTATACGATCGGCTCTACTACTTCCGAAACAGCTGCATTAGGATCTTTTTTCTCCAAACGGTGTCTGGAAATAAACCTTTTGACCAGCGGCTCATCAATCGGTGTGGTGTAGTCTTGGTAACTGATGAAGAAATATCCCGCTCTTGGATCAAATACCCGTTTGGCATAGAGTTCGGGGAGCTCTATGAAAGAATGTCTCATCCTGACCGTGACTGCTTCCGGTGTGGGAGTGACTGAGCGAAGATAACCTCCTGCGCCAGTTCCGGTCAGGGTGATGGTGGCTTCCACTTCTGTGTTTTTAGGGAAGTTTTTAGTAGTAGGCAGGTAGAGTCCGGACCTGCTCGCATCTACCCTAAAGCTGCCTTGCCGAGACCTGCTGAGCGTTTCGCCCACACCATGTGCGTCTTGAAGAACAAAATTGGTTGCTTCAACGAAGTGTTTGCCCTCTTCTGATTTGATGATCTCAAACCCCCACAAAGCAGATTCTGCAAAAGCATCCCGAATGGATCGGGCTTCGTATTCATTGTCTGTGTAGGCTCTATATCCGTAGTTTTTGTGAACCATCAGGATTTTATTTCCTGTTCTTCGGAATTCTACAACACGGGTATCCCCGAGCTGTCCGCGATCTAGACCAATATCATTGGAGCCAACCCCGGCTGTCAGAGAATTGACATAGAGGAATTCCTGATCCAATTGAGATATTTCCAAGTAGATTTTTCCCTTTTCCTCATCGAGGTAAAACGGAATAAAACCTTCTTTTTTGGTCATTTTCGAAAAATCCTGGGCTTGAATGAGACCGCATGGCAGCCAAAAACTCAAGAAAACAAGGATGAGTAGTGTGTTTTTCATCTGTTAATAATTTGATTTTTAATGGTCAGATGGAATTTCGCAAGTCTTCTAATCATTCCAGTGTCTGACTTTTTAGTCATGCCTGTCTGCCTCATGCAGGCTCGATTTCATGGGGTGGTTTTCTTTTTCCTCCAAATTATCAAAAAGCCAAACGGGATAGGCACCATTAATGGAAAAATCAACGAAGAGAATATCGGATCATCAGTGCGGTGTCGGTCTGTCGCGGTCCATTGATCGTCTGAAGTCCAGAACTGATCACTGACCTATCGGTGTAGGTTGTGCGTGAAATTCTGAAGTAGGAGGTCAGTTTGGAGGTAAATTGGTATTGTGCTAAAAGGTAGTTTCGAATCCCTCTGCCCGAAAAAGCAGGAATTGAAAAAGTCCAAAGAACATTGTTTTCAAAAGCATAGAGTCTGTTGTCATACGTTTCAGTATCAAAAAGGGCCATCCTTCCGGTGAGTCTCCAGTTCTTTTTTCCAAACTGAGCATCCTGAAAGATCATAATTCCAAAGGTAGAATGCTTTTGGATTTCCACCTGGCTCCAGAGAATTCGTGACCTTAGAAACAACTCACGGTTGACCTGATACTCGAGGCTGATCATGGCATTTAGTTTTTTGATGGGTTCTATCAAGTAGGGAAGCCTTGGTTCACCGGTGTTGGCGAGGTTGCGGTCTTTGTTTTCTTGTCTCAATTGAAAAAAAGCGATGAGGTTTTTTTGAGGCTGGTAATTAAGTCTCAGGAGCCATTCAAAGCCTTCTGAAGGTGCATATACCCGATATTTGATCCATGGAAATCTGAAAAAATCATAATAGGCATTGAGTTTCCAGATTTTGTTTGGTCTGACTTGAATGCCCATATAGAGCCCTCTTTCATTGATGGGACGAGTGTTTTCTGCAAAACCTGAGGAATAAAAACTGTGAAAATTCCGGTCATAATTCCGCCAAAGCAATGAGAAATCAACGGTTTTTGAGAGACTGCTGATCAGTCCGGCTACGGTGCCTGTGCCCCCGCTTTTGGAAATGGCAGACTCTCCAAAGAGAAAGAAATTTCTCCAATGGTAGTTGATATACAGGCTTCCTACCTGATTGGTTTGTCCGGTAAATTCAAATTGATTGTACACCCTGGGATCTCTCATCCAGGGTATACTGAATTTGGTATGTAAAAAGTTGGCCCCGCCAAGCCATCTACTGGAAGGATGAACATAGTGAATATTTCCGCCCAGATTAGTTTCTCTGACTTGATTTCTTGTAGAGAGTTCACTTGGCGTCCGATGAAAGCCCGTTTGGGGTAGACTGGAAACAGTTTCTGGGGTTAACTCCAAGGAATCAAGACCTTCGGAAATCCTTCCGTCTCTCGATTTGGAAGAAACGATCCATGTGCTTTGCCAATTTCGCCATTGTCGGGTAAGGCCTGTTCCTCTAAAAAAGCCAAATTCCAATGCCGCAGTGTAAGGTAGAATACCAAGACTACTTCTCCTTACGGTAGGGACGGTTTCAGCACCTTTGCCCAAGGTGTATCCTGCCCCAAATACCAATCCTTGGCCGAAGCTCGCCTGAAAATCTCCCAAAGCAATGGTCCTCCACTTGCCTACCTGGTATCTGATGAAATGATAGGAAATAAAGTTGAACCCATATCGCGCAGTTTTTCTATCCCAAACAAATTGTTCTCCGGGATCTTTTTCTAGTGTCATCCCAATGCTGAAGTCTTTGGGATGTTGGACTCTAAACCGTATATAGAGGTCATTGGGATCTCCAAGATATCGGGTGCTCAAAGCACCGGTTCTACTCGTATCAGGAGGGGTGAACCCCCTTCTCGTTTCCCAGGTTCTGCGGTGTCTGACTAATAGATAGGCGTTTTCTTCTTCCCGCAATCTTTGAAGAAAAGGTTTCGCACGAAGGGATGTTTCCCCGATGGTTACAAAGGGCAGGAGGGACTCGATCGTGTACAGATCAAATTCGGGAATTGCCTGAAGCTCATACAGGGAAAGAAGTTCTCCATTATTAGTGCGGTATTCCATAAAATTCGAGATCTGCTGAGCTGAGAGCAGGTAGGAAGAAAGGAGTGCTTCAGCTGTGGCTTTATTGAGTTCAATCGGATTTTGGTAAAGTTGGAACAGCACCTCATAGAGTGATTCATAGTCCAGGTCTTCTTCCTGTACGGGAAAAAGCCGTTCGATAAACTCATCCAATGGAATGGGTGTTTTGGGAGAAGATTGGGGCCAAGCGGTGGTAAAGCTACAGCAGCATACGAGCCAAAAGATTACTTTTCTCATCCCTTACCATTTTAAAAATGCTGAGAAATGGTGAGTTCTGCCCAAGGCCGATTGTTGCCCGTAACCATAGTCCAATCCGAATCGGTCTTTTCGGATTCCCAAACCAAAACTTAACCGTGAAGGGTGACTGTTGATTCCTGTCCGTAAAAGAATCCATTCACCAAGCTGGTATTCAATTCCTGCCTTTACTGATGGGGTTAAATCGACATCTTTTTCCAATTCCACCAAAATCTTCAGTAATTCTGTGGGGAAATATCCCAAGCCCATTTGGATTAATGCAGGCAGCTTTTGATCGGAGTACTTGCTGATTTTTGATTGCGTGAGATTGGAAAAGTGTGCACCCAGAAAAATTTTAGGGCCAAGTTCAGCAACGCCTCCCAAGCAAAAGACCAAACCATGGCCAGAGCCAAATCCCTCTATCTGCGTCTGAAACCATTCAAGTTTGGTACCCAGACTTACAATTCCCAGCGTGTTGGAAAAGCCCATTCCCACGATCTGCTGATTGAACAGATCTCCTCCAAATCGGCTAATCCCAAATCCGTAAGTTCCATATTCTTTTCGCAAAGCGCCGCTTATTCCGAGTGTACTTAACTCTTTGAGTCCAAAGCGTTGGTCTACGGCAACACTGATTTGGGTATCACTCCAGCGGTCCAGAGCACCGATATTGTTGAAATAGGCCCAAGAGTCATCCGAGAAGAGCTTCACATTGCCCATGCCTTGACTGCGGGCCCCATGGGCCTGAGATTGTGGGTCGGTCTGTGCAAAAACTGGAATAGTGACCAAAACCCAGAAGCATGAAAAAAGAGCTCGCTTCATTAGATTCAGAAAAAGTCTGATCTAATTTAACTAAAAATCAGATAGTTGCTCTGTAATTGGGATTAAAAAGGCGCGCGTAGGTTGAAAAAGAAATTACCGGCACCTTGATTATTTATCGAATATTCGAATCTCAAAACGGTATCGTAAGAGCTGACAATATCAATCCCGGGACCATACCCGAAAAGAAATTTATTGGTCAGTTTCGCATTTTCTGGAATGTTGTTCCGGTCTGTGACTCTTCCGTGATCGAAATTTCCACTGAGATAAATTTTTAGTGGTAGTTCATTGAATTGGTCGGCTTGAAGGAAGCTGGAAATATCAAAGGTGACATCTACCAACTTCATTCTAAGGCTGTTTTTTTGCACATACAAATGCTGACCTTCAATGACATTCAATTCATATCCACGGATAAAATTGGGGTTATAGCCGATTCCTCTCACCAGAGTGTAGGGTTGCCTTTGACTCAAAAACCAGCTTCCAGTCAATCCCGCCGCAAAATGAAACCGATCATTGATGGGAATGTACCGATTGGCGGTCAAACTCAATTCCACTTCATTCAGGTCCTCGTTGGAAAACAAGCCATACTTCGTGGCTGTCAGTTGGAGCAGTTCACCGCTGGTGGCATAGGCTACATTATCCCTTTTATCATGTCGAAAGGAATATTGGAAGTAGAGATAGCGTAGATTGTTTTCTTCGTGCTGAAAATAATTCGGGTTCACTTGAAGCACTTCAGGGTTGATCCAAGTTCGCTGAAATCCGAGTGTGGCAAAATGAAAATTATAAAATGTCCTGCGAAAAGTATATCGGATAGCGGAGACAAAATTCTTCCTCAATACATCTTCACGTTCATTGGTGAAGAAAACCTGACGGTTGAATTCAGACTTGATGGGGATGGTTTTTTGATCTGAATAGGTGAGCTGAAAGGATAATCCGTGCTTTTGCTTGCGGTCAATGTAGGGCTTGGAATATAGGATGTCAAAGCTTTTGGTAAAACCCAATTGACCTGAAAATCTGAATTTCTCATTACGGCCTCCCACATTACTATGGTTGAGCCTTAGTCCATAATTGACGCGAGACCAATCTCTGTTTTGATTGGTCCACCATTCGGCAAAATTTCGATCTGCCAATTGGAAAATGACGGCAGGAAGAATATAGAGGCGTTCTTTGACAGAAATAAGGATTTCGACCTCTTCTGGACCAGTAAAGAGCGGTGTAATTTCTACCTGATTAAAGAGCCTGAGGTTGTAGATTTTTTGTTCATCTGCTTTGAGAATTCCCAGAAATGTTTCCAAATCGTAATAGTAGTCAGTGGTGAAATCCAACTCTCTGAGAATGATGTTCTTTTGCGTTTTTTGATTTCCAATAATATAGATATTGTTGACTTTTACTCTTTCCGGAGATACCGGTGTAATTGGTGCATAGGATGTGTCTTGACCGTTTGCGGTGAATTGCAGCAAATAAAAAAGGCCAAAAAGAAAAATTCGGAGAGCCGGTAATATTGAATCCAAGGGAATTCTCTTTACATATATTTGGTTCAATCCAAGCATGCCTGACTAAAAGGTACTGAAAATGTTTAAGACCTATTTAAGAAAGATAGCCATATTTCCCGTGTTGGTCTATCAATACGTTATTTCCCCATTATTTCCTGCCAGTTGCCGATTTACTCCGACTTGTAGTCAGTATATGAAAGAGGCGATTATCAAACATGGCGTAATCAAGGGAGGTTTATTGGGTTTTAAAAGAATCGGTCGGTGCCACCCTTGGGGAGGCCACGGACACGATCCCGTTCCCTAGTTTTTTTCTTCCTTAAAACCCTTCGTCATGGCCTTGACCACCAAGACTATCCCAATAGCAACTAATGGGATACTCAAAAGTTGTCCCATGTTGAATTGCATGGTTTGCTCAAAGTCCACTTGAACTTCTTTGAAAAACTCCCACACAAAGCGCATCCCGAACACCGAGATTAAGAACATTCCCAGAAGCAAGCCGTCTGGCAGTCTGGATTTGAATTTCACCCAAAGTCCAAGAAGGATAAGGAAAATGACAAAGTAAGACGCAGCCTCATAGATTTGCGTCGGATACTTGGCTCTGCCGAATGTTTTAACGGTGACCAAATAATCCCCGGGTCTTTCCAGGATCTCGAAATTCAAGGGAGTTTCTACAGGTTCTGCGAGGTATTCTTTGGAAGAATTAAAGCGAGTAAAGGCGTACTTGATATCCTGGGCAAGGATACCCTCTAGATCTTCTTTGGAGAAATTTCCTTTTGAGATCACCAGTTCAAAATTGACCGGAACAATACCATTTCCCTGAAGTTCAGCATCCCTGTCACTTGGTTTGTAGGCTTCAATCGATGCTATGGGGACTTTGAGTGATTCTAAGATTTCCTCAGCATCTCGGGCATAGACAATGCCGGAATCTGTGCCGGTGTCTTTTCCTCCGATTTCAGAATTCATGAGATTTCCGACACGAATCAAAGCTCCGGTCATCGCGGTGACAATCACGATTCGGTCCACCACCCAGAGGTAACTTTGTCCGGGCGTACGTTTAGCATAGAGCCAAAGAGCAAATAAAATGGCAATGGCCGCTCCATGGGATGCCAGTCCGCCCTCCCAAACTTTCAGGATATCGATGGGATTGCTCAGGTATTTTTCAGGCTCATAAAAGAGCACATGTCCCAGCCTTGCTCCCAGAATGGTCGCCAGGACCATGTAAATGGTCAACTTATCCACCAAGCGCTCGTCTTGTCCTTCTTTTTTGAAAAAGTAAACCATCACCTGCTGGGAAATGATAAATCCCAAAGCAAAAAGAAGACTATACCATCTCAATCGGTCAAATCCGCTGAAAACAGCAGGATTGGGATCCCAGACGATGTAGGTAAGAAAGAATGAAAGCATAAGCGTTAGATTTGATCTAATTGTTCAAGTTCCTCCTGGTATCCCCCCGAAAGGATCGGGAATCGGTACCAGGTTTTTGGATCAATGTTGAATTCATCCAAATGGAAAGAAGGAGCAAAACGCTCTCTTTTCCATTGATTCCTCGACCAAAGTCGGAAGAATTTTTTGATATACCCCTTCAAAATTTCTTCATCAATGGGCAGCTCTTCTCTTAAGAGATAAAAAACATCCAATGGCGAGCGCCTGTCACGGATGGCAAGACGCTCTATTTCTACAATTACCGGATACGGCATAAGGTCTTTTTCATCGGTCTGGGTTCGCTCAATTGGTCTCAACTCAGCGGTTGGAGTGAGTGCATTGACCGCAGCGAGTCCAGGTCTATCCAGGTTTTTTTCCGCCCAAAGGAGCCAATTCAAAATGAAATGCTTATCTACTGCTGCAATGGGGGAGATGCTGCCACTGGTATCCCCATCCATGGTGGCATAGCCTACATCACCTTCACTTCGGTTGGAGGTGGATAGCAGCAAGGCATTATTCAGATTGGCCAGCATCCAGATGATAGGAGATCTTGATCGGGCCTGAATGTTCTGCAGGGTAAGGTCATCCTGTTCCCAAGTCAGTTTTCGTCCGATGGCTTTTTCAATTTTTTCCGTGTAGGAGTCTACTTCCTCATCGATGGACCATGAATAAAATTTGGCCCCTAGACTTTTTGCAAGCGTTTGTGCCGAATGCAGCGTATCAAAGGAAGAGTTGCGGGTGCCTTGGTAGGCGGTGACTAATAATTGACCGACCAATTCTTTCTCCGGTTGATTGGACTGGACAGTCAGTGGGATTCCGGATTTTGATATAAATCCATCCAATCCCAATTCATCGATTCCTCTTTTGACCATTTCTGCAACCAAGATGGCGATGGTGGAAGAATCCGCTCCACCTGAAAGTGAAAGGACAAATCCTCTGCTTTTGCTTTTTCTCAGGTAATCAAAGAGACCAAGAGCAGATGCCTGGGCAAATTCCCATTCCTTGGGTTGAATAGGAGCGATTTCTTGCTTTTTATTTTCCAGGTAGAAGGAGCGTACCTGAAAGTCCTCAAAGGAGAGCAATTGATTTCTTGCCAAAAGTTCCCCGTTTTTGGCAAGTAGAATTTCCCCGTCAAAAATCATTCTTCCCGCTTCATTTCCAAGCAAATTGACATAGCAATAAAAACAGTCGAACAGGAGGGAGCTTTGTTCGATCAAGTCTTTTCGCTCCAGTGTCTTTTTCATTGCGAAATGAGAAGCGCTGGGATTGAAAATCAAATCTACTTTTCGCTGGCAAAGGCGATAACCCGGTCTGGATTTACCTCTCCAGGCATCTTCGCAGATTTCAAATCCATAGTGGATTCCTTTGTGATGAAAAGTCAAATCGCCAAAGGGGACTTCCTGACCCATGAAAGCAAATGAAATGATTTCATGGGCTAGCCAGGGTGTAAACCACCGGAATTCATAATGAACCCCATCAATGGCCATAAACTGCTTGGCAACAATACCTTTGAGTTCGGCATTTTCGATCAATGCCATGGTGTTGTAGACTTTGTCCTCAATCCTTATCGGAAGTCCCACTGCCACCGTGATTCCAGTGCAAAAGGGAACGAGGTTTTCGAGTTGGGCCAGGGCTCTTTGCGGAAACCAGTAACTGAGAAAAAGATCTTCCGCACCATATCCCGTGATGGCAAGCTCAGGAAAACAGAGGAGTTCGACTTCATCTGCTTTTGATTGTTCAATGGCTTTTTTGATCCGATCCAGATTCCCAGTCCAGTCCAAGGGAGTCTGGTTAAGTGTTGCTCCGGCGATTTTGATGGAGGCCATGATGATAGGATTGCAGGAATATGAAGAATTAAATGGTGATATGGAGCGTTTCGCAGGCATTTTTGGATGCTTCCTGCTCGGCCTTTTTCTTGGTAGGACCTTTTCCTTGAGCTACCGAATCTCCATTGACCGTCAGTTCTACAACAAACTCTTTATACCTTTGGTTACCGTTGATCTGAAGGACTTTGTACTCAATTTGTTTACTTTCTTTTTGAGACCATTCGATGATTTTGCTTTTGTAATTGGAAACCGTCGAAATCATCTCTTCCAAATCCATGTGGATCAGGATGCGTTGGGAAATTAGTTTTTTGGTAAAATGATAGCCACGATCCAGATAGACAGCCCCCAAAAAAGCCTCCAGGATATCCCCATATAGGGATTTGTTTCCGATAAACTGTCGGCTATCGATGACTTGTTCAAGCGTTTTTTTGAGTCCGATTTTGATTCCCACTTCGTTGAGTGTCTCTCGATTCACCAGCTTGGAGCGTGTTTCTGTCAGAAAGCCTTCATCCCGATATGGGAATTTTTTGAAAAGATACTCTGCAATGACTGTCCCCAATACTGCATCTCCCAAAAACTCCAATCGCTCATTGGAAATTCTGAAACCCTTGTGGGTTTCTTCACCCAATCCTGCGGGAGTCAGCGCAAGTCGGTATAGGGATAAATTTAAAGGCTTGCGACCCGTGATCATTTTGATCGAGGTTGCAAGCCTTTTGTCCTTTGTATTAAAGAATAGAGTGTGGAGTCCTAGTCTCTGAAAGAGTTTCACTCTGATCAGTTGTATTTTTTGAAAATGACAGAACAGTTGTGTCCGCCAAATCCGAAGGTATTACTCAGCGCATAGTTGATTTCTCTGGCTTGCGCTTGATTGAATGTCAGATTGAGTCCGGGATCAAACGATTCATCATCTGTGAAATGGTTGATCGTGGGTGGCACCAAGCTGTTGTTCATTGCCAAAATACAGGCGATGGCTTCAATGGCTCCAGCTGCACCCAGGAGGTGACCAGTCATAGATTTGGTACTGCTGATGTTCAGTTTGTAGGCATGCTCTCCAAAAATCTTTTGGATAGCCTTGGTTTCACTGACGTCTCCAAGAGGAGTGGAGGTACCGTGTACGTTAATGTAATCGATGTCTTCCGGCTTGAGCCCGGCATCTTCCAATGCGATCTGCATCACACTACTTGCACCAAGACCTTCAGGGTGAGGTGCTGTGATGTGATTGGCATCAGCTGTCATTCCGCCACCTACCAATTCCGCGTAGATTTTGGCACCCCTTGCCTTCGCGTGTTCCAATTCTTCAAGTATCAAAGCTCCCGCGCCTTCGCCCAATACAAAACCGTCACGGTCCTTGTCAAATGGCCTAGAGGCAGTCTCAGGTGATTCATTACGCTGCGACAAGGCTTTCATCGCATTAAATCCCCCGATTCCAGCCTCAGTTACCGCTGCTTCTGATCCACCGCTGATAAACAAGTCAGCTTTACCCAGTCGGATATAGTTGAACGCGTCAATCAAGGCATTGGTGGCAGAGGCACAGGCAGAGACTGTGACGAAATTTGGACCGCGGAATCCGTACTTGATGGAAATAAATCCAGCAGAGATATCTGCGATCATTTTGGGGATGAAGAATGGGTTGAATCTCGGGGTTCCGTCACCTTTTGCAAATTCGGTCACCTCTTCTTGGAAGGTTCGGAGACCTCCAATTCCGGAGCCCCAAATCACGCCTGCGCGGGATTTGTCGATAGTTTCCAAATCTAACCCAGCATCCACAATCGCCTCATCTGCTGTGACCATTGCATACTGGGTGAATGCATCCATTTTCCTTGCTTCTTTCTTGTCGATGAATTGTTCAACGTCAAAATTTTTGACTTCGCAAGCGAATTGGGTTTTGAAAAGTGAAGCGTCAAAACGAGTAATAGGCGCAGCGCCACTCACACCAGCAGCTAATCCTTTCCAGAATTCATCTTTGGTGTTTCCTATTGGTGTGAGGGCACCTATACCCGTTACAACAACTCTTTTTAAATTCATATAATGAATTTAGATGGTTTTATTTTACGTTAGCCTCAAGGTAAGTGATGGCTTGACCTACTGTACCGATTTGCTCGGCTTGGTCGTCTGGGATAGAGATGTTGAATTCTTTTTCGAATTCCATGATCAATTCCACAGTATCAAGAGAGTCGGCACCAAGATCGTTGGTGAAGCTTGCTTCCATAGTCACTTCAGACTCTTCTACGCCAAGTTTGTCTACAATGATGGCCTTTACTTTTTGTGCAATTTCAGACATTTTGTGATCAGTTTAGTTAATAACACTCCGCAAAGAAATATATTTAATGCCTAATTGGCAAAGAAAAGACAGAAGTAAATTTTTGAGCAAATTGCCGATTCGTCCCACTCCATTTTAATTTCTAACTTTGTCTGGATCACTTTTCTTCCCCTATGAAGAAGGCTAAATTATTTGTAGAACCTACCTTCGATTTTGAGCTTTTAGGGCTAGTTTCCCCCGTGAAAGACTATAAAATGGCTTGGCTTATCAATCGTGACCTGGATTTGGACTTGGTCAAGGTGGATGATCTGGAGCTGGAGTTTGTGACCAACTCAAGGCTGGAAATTTCACAATATTTCCTTTCTTTACCCCACGGTTTTATTCAACTTTTAAAAAATAAAGCCCTTAATTCTTCTCAGCAATTGGCATATTTGATTCCCGAATTGAGGACAATGGATTATTTCCTTCTTGTCCAAGACCAAACAGAACAAGTAAGTATTCATACATTTGTAGATCACCTGTCCAAAAATCCACTTATTCAAAGTGTCGTTCGTATCGACGTTTCAAAATTAAAATCAAAAGAAAACCTATTAACTTATTAAAACCCGATGAGCCATTTACCCTTTAAGAAAACAAAGATTCTTGCAACCATAGGCCCAGCTTCCAATAACTACGAAATGATCAAAAGCCTGGCCCTGGCCGGAGCTAACGTTTTTCGATTGAATTTTTCTCATGGAAGTCATGAAGTACACCAATCTGTCATTGAAATCATCCGCCAAGTCAATAAAGACCTCAATTGCCATCTTGGTATTTTACAGGACTTGCAAGGCCCGAAAATCCGGGTTGGTGAGGTAGAAAATAACGGTGTAGAGATCAAACCGGGAGAGCCCATCACCATCACCAATGATCCGGTAGTGGGGACTTCCTCTTTGGTAAGTACAGTGTACCAGAATCTCCCTCAAGACGTCGTTCCCGGCGATCGTATTCTGATTGATGATGGTAATCTTGAGGTCGTCGTGAACAGCACAGATGGTAAAAATGTCAACTGTACGGTAATTCATGGCGGGATTTTGAAATCCAGAAAAGGGATTAATTTACCCAATACCAAGGTTTCCGCTCCTTCCCTGACCGAGAAAGACATCGAAGATCTTCATTTTGGATTGGGACAGGATGTAGACTGGATTGCCCTGTCGTTTGTACGGTCAGCAGAAGATATTTATGACTTGAGAAACAGAATCAAAGCAGCAGGAAAGCATTGTAAGATTGTAGCCAAAATCGAAAAACCTGAGGCCTTGGAGAATATAGACTCCATTATTGAAGCGACGGATGCCATCATGGTGGCGCGTGGTGATTTGGGAGTGGAGGTTCCCATGGAAATCGTTCCCCTTTGGCAAAAGAAAATGGTGGAAAAATGCAAACTGGCCTGTAAGCCCGTAATCATTGCCACCCAAATGATGGAAAGCATGATCCAAAATCCAAGACCAACCCGCGCTGAGACCAACGATGTGGCCAATGCAGTCTTAGACGGTGCCGATGCCGTGATGCTTTCTGCCGAAACTGCTTCCGGGAAATATCCTGTAAATGCGGTCAAAGCCATGACCAGCATTATTACCTACCTGGAGCAGAATGCCGAGATCTATCATAACCTCTACAAAATCCCGGAGGATGATGTGACATTTTTAAGCAACAATCTCATCCTGATGGCTTCCAGACTTTCCAGAAATGTAAAGGCCAAAGCCATTGTGGGAATTACTTCTTCAGGTTTTACGGGATTCAGATTGGCGTCTCACCGACCCTTGGCCAATATTTTTGTCTTTACCAGAAATCAAAAATTGCTTACTCAAATGTCTTTGGTATGGGGAGTGAGGGCGTATTATTACGAGAGCCATGTGTCAACTGACGGGACTTTTGAGGATATCGAGAATACGCTTAAAAATGATGGTCATGTGTCGGTAGGGGATGTCATTATCAATACCGCCAGTATGCCATTGAAGGAAAAAGGAAAAACCAACATGCTGAAAATTCATGTGGTGAGCTAATGTCTTGATCCAAAAGACAATTGAAGGGATGAATCTTGCGGTTCATCCTTTTTTTTTGACACTTGACGGCGGTGCCAAAATCCAGCAACAGCTCCTCTGGTTAATCCGGTATACTAATCCAATTTAACTATGACAAAACTGTTAAAATTCTTGCTCGCGGGATCGATGTTTTTTACGATCCTTTCCTGCAGTGATGATTATCAGGGACCAATTCCTTTTCCTACCCTGATAGAGGCCGCGAATGAAGCTGGCTTGACCACGCTAGTCTCTGCTGTTAGAGCGATTCCGGGACTTGAAGCTACTCTTCAGGACCAGCCTGCAATCACCGTTTTTGCCCCAACCAATGACGCATTTGCCAATGCGCTTACTGCATTCAGAGCGACCGACCTCAATGATTTGGTCACCAAAATCGGCGGTCCTCAAAATCTTCAGACGGTGCTGGGTTTCCATGTGGTTCCAGCAGTCGCTTTTTCAAGAAATCTAAATGAAACCAACATCTTTACTACGCTTTCCGGACAACAATTGAGAGTAAATTCCTCCCCCGGCGTGGTGACTGTGACTGATGCAGCAGGCAATGTGTCTCGGGTGCTTCAAGCTGATGTTCAAATCGAGAACGGAGTCGTCCACGTAATTGATCGTGTGCTGCTTCCTTCGATCGAACTGCCGAAACCTACCTTGGTGGAAGCTGCTACCGAGATCGGGTTAACGACTCTGCTCACCGCAGTGACAGCTGTTCCCGGTCTTCCTAATGCGCTGCTGTCCGCACCGGCTATTACCGTGTTTGCTCCTACCAATGAAGCCTTTGCGGCAGCCTTGCAGGTTTTTGGAGCCCGCGATCTTAATGAATTGGTGACCAAAATCGGTGGTCCTGCCAATTTGGAAAAAGTGCTGGGATTCCATGTTGTTCCGGCCAAGGCCCTTTCCACTGATTTGGCTGCGACCAATTCCTTCCAGACGCTATCGGGACAAACCATCACGGTAGAAAGATCAGGCTCTACCGTGACAGTGAGAGATCAATTGGGCAGAACCGCTCAGGTCGTAGCCGCTGACCGAGAAATTGCCAATGGCGTGGTCCATGTCATCAATGGAGTGATGCTTCCTAATCTTGGTCTGCCAACTGTTGTCGAGGCTGCTCAATCTGCTGGTTTGACTACCCTTCTTGATGCAGTGACTGCGGCAGGTTTGGGCAATGCCCTACTCAATACGCCACAAATGACCGTATTTGCTCCGACTAATGCGGCCTTTACTGCGGCCTTGCAGGCTTATGGTGCAGCCAACCTTAACCAACTTGTAGCCAAGATCGGTGGAATCAGCAATCTTCAAACTGTACTTGGGTTCCATGTGGTGCCTGCAGCTGCATTCTCTTTCGAACTTTCTCCGACCAATACCTTTACTACCTTGGCAGGACAGCAATTGACTGTAACCCGAACTGCCTCTGGTGTGACGGTCCGAGATGCTCTTGGAAACACGGCAAACGTGGTCACTCCTGATGTGGCCATTTCTAATGGTGTTGTCCATGTAATCGACAGGGTGTTGCTACCGACCATCGACCTTCCGAATGTAGTTGAAGCTGCTCAAGCCGCAAATCTTACAGTTCTTCTTCAGGCCGTAACCGCTGCCGGATTGGGGAATGCCCTCTTGAGCCAAGAATCAATGACGGTATTTGCACCGACCAATCAAGCATTTACCAATTTGTTGCAGGCTCTTAACCTTAATTCCCTTCAAGAGCTGATCAATGCCTTGGGAGTGGATGCCGTGACCAAAGTACTTGGTTTCCATGTCGTGCCAGCTACGGCATTCTCTTTCAATTTGGCGGCAGGTGCTCAGGAAGTGCCTACTTTGGCAGGTGAAATGTTGACTGTTACCAGAACAGGCAATAATGTGACTGTGACCGACAAAGCCGGAAACACATTTAATGTAGTAGCGGCAGATGTTGCGATCGAAAATGGCGTGGTCCATGTCATTGACGGCGTGTTGTTGCCTACCCTATAAGTAAATAAATAAGTACTACCACAATGATGCGAGGGACAGATTTTCTGTCCCTTGCTTTTCTCATAGGGATGTTAAAAGATTGACTAGCAGAGGAGGAGCGAGATGTTTGATCACAAATACAATGTGCTGTTTGCTTCAGGATTGGGCATTTATTCTTTCTTGAACATCTATTTTTTGGATGGTGACCGGTTGTTTGCCGTAAACTTGGCAGCCATTCCGCTTTTTATGCTGATTTTGATTTTGTGCTTATCAGTTTGGGCAATCAATCTTTTTATTCAAAAATTTATCCTGGAAAACGTTTCCAATTTTCACCCATTATTGGTTCAGTTTGGATTGGGAGCACTAGGAGTGCTGGTGCTGTCTTTTTTGTCCTCTGAGATTTCCGGAAGCTTACTGGGAGGTCCTTTTCGATTTTCTTTGCAAAATTTCCTGTTGACCGCCGCTTTTACCTCCCGAATCAATCTGTTTCTCAACTCGGTTAATGCAATTTATTTTTTCAGTGAAAAGCTAAAACAAAAGGCAGTGGAAGCCGAGAAACTGAAATCATTGACTTCTGAGGCCAAGCTTGTTTCGCTTAATTCACACCTCAATCCTCATTTTTTTTTCAATAATCTCAGTACGCTGTCTGTATTGATTCATGAAGATGTCCAGCTGGCTGATAAGTATCTTCAAAAGCTCAGCGAGATTTATCGGTATATTTTGAATAACAGAGGCAATGAACTGGTTCGATTAAATCAGGAACTTGATTTTTTGAATAACTACCTAGACTTGTTGTCTATCAGATTTGAGCAATCCTTAAAATTCAAAGTAAGTATTGAGTCGTATTCAAGCCACTTTTTGATTCCTCCGGCAGTGTTGCAGTTGTTGGTGGAGAATGTCGTCAAACACAATTATTTTACCCAAAAAGAGCCATTGGAAGTGAAGATCAGTTCCAAGGGCAAAAGGCTTTCGATCTGGAACAAAAAACAGCCCAAGGAGGTGGTGGATTATTCCTCGGGCATTGGGCTTCAAAACATATCTGACAGATATAGGTTTCTAAATCTGGCAATCACTATTGAAAATGCCAAAGATTATTTTCAGGTCGAACTTCCTTTGATTGATGACAAAGAACTTACTTTTAGTTGAAGATGAGCCTTTAGCTCAAGCCAGGATCAAATCTATAGTCCTCAAGCATTTTCCGGAATGGAATCTGGCTGAGCCCATTCAAAGTGTTAGGGAATTGAACGAGGCGCTGGAAAAGCAGGAGGAATTTGATCTGATTCTTTGTGATGTTCATCTGGCTGATGGACTTAGTTTTTCGGGATTTCAAGGCAAAGAAATTCATGTTCCGGTCATATTTATAACCGCCTACGACCAATATGCTTTACAGTCATTCGAACATAATTGCATCGATTACCTGCTCAAGCCCATTCAGGAAGACCGTTTGGTCAAGGCTTTTGAAAAGGTTGAGAAGTTTTCATCATCCAAGCGTTCGATTCCTTTTCCAAAAGAGTTTTTCAATGAATTTTTAAGTCGATACACGCAGAAAAATTATAAAAAACGATTCTTAAGCCGGTCGGGAAACCGTCTTTGTTTCATTCCATCAGAATCCGTCGCGTATTTCTATGCAGAAGAAGGGGTGACTTTTTTGATTGAGTCAGGTTCGTCTCACAAGCATATCGTAGATCATTCGCTCAACGAATTGGAGAAGGAGTTGTTGGATCCCAATAAATTTTACCGAATCAATCGGTCGGTGATCATCAATCTGGATAATCTGGTTGAAATGAGGCCTTACATCAATGGGAGATTGGTCGTTTCGCTCAATGTCAAATCTGAGGAGTCGCTGATTGTGGCCAGGGAAAAAGTAAGTGAGTTTAAGTCATGGATCAATCAATAATCGGGATATGAAAGTCATTTTCACGCTGGTTTTGTTGATCTTTTCTGCGGCCAATTTGTCGGCCCAGAGTACCTCCCTTGATTCGCTCAAACGCGCTGTGACCCAATTGGATCAAGACTTGTATCAGGTTCAGCTCCATTTGCATCAATCCCAGTCGCAATTGCGACAAGGAATCGTAGTGGCCACTTTGGGGTACACCGTGACGATCATTGGAGGCCAACTACTGGGGACGCGTCCCAAAGTGGGGGAAACATTGCTTTACGTAGGTGGTGCCACAGGACTGGTGGGCACGGTGATTCTGTTCAGAGGTTTTAAAAAAATCAGCCTTGGGCCACCACTTCCCAGGAGGAGTTAGCTGTCTTTTTTGGAGGAAGTTTCTTCATCTGGGCCCAATGGGCGCACCATGATGACTTTTTCCCTGTCGACCATCACTGATCCCGGTGCACTTCCTTTTACTTTTCTGACAAATTTCACCTCAGTCAGAATCACCGGAGCAAGTGAGTCCGTTTTCAATTTGGAATAAAATGCGGCCAAACCTGCCGCTCTTTCGATCACTTGTGGAGGTATCCCATTCATTCCTTTCGTGCGGATGACCACATGGGAACCAGGTACCTGCCGGGCGTGTAGCCAAAGGTCATTTTTATGAACAAATCCGCGGAGCATTTCATCATTGTCCTTGGCTGATTTGCCTACCCAAATGGTAAATCCTTCGAATTCAAATACCTTGAAAGGGAGACTTCCGGCCTCTTTTTGATTGATTTTATCCTCTGGATTTACTTTCAAAAAGGCTTTTAATCCGCGAAACTCTTTGATCGACTCCACTAGGACGATTTTTTTCTCCAGTTCCATCGCCAAGCTTCTTTTGGCAGCCAGGGTCTTCTCGATCTGATTCAGTTCAAGTTGTCTGTTTTTGGATTTTCGATACAAGGAAGCGGCCAAATCCTGAGGCTTCTGATTGGGTTTTAATTTGACCAAAATCATCTCCCCCGTGTAAAATTGATGAATCTCCGCTTCTTGGACGCCTTCGGAGAAGACATGCAAATTGGCCATGATTACATCGGCAAATTGGGCAGGCGGAGGTGAGGATTTGAGTTCGTCTAATTTTTCGGATGACTTTTTCAGATAGGAAAGTGTCTTTTTGAGTTGTTCTTGATAGGATTTAAGGAGTTTGGTTTTTTCTTTTTCAAAATTTCCGATGACCAGTGCCCGATAAAACAATTCATTGCAGGCTTGGACAGGGTCTGAGAAACTCCCAAAGGAATCGGATTCAGGCAGCAGACTGAGGGTGATTTCCCCTTCTTTTTCCACCATTGAAAAAAGCGGAGCATCCAGCAGGTCCAGCAAGTCCTGCATCAGATTCCATTTGGTGCTCAAATCAGCATCCGGGTATCCTCTCTCCTTGAGCCAGTTTCTGGGGATTTGTCCTAAGGTGGGAAGAAACTGTGCCGCATTTCCTTGGAGTTCTTCAAATCTTTCCCAAGTCAAATCAAGAGGTCTTTCCAGCGATTTCCAATCGAGTGTCTTGTCTTCTTTGATTTCGTTTCGAAAGAGGGCGGTTGGAGAAGTCTCGTCGGCGTGGTAGAGCAGGATATTGCTACGGTTACCATGGAGTTTAAAAATCAGTTTTTTGCCGGATGCAAGCTCAAATCTCATGGCTCTTTCAAAAGAAAAGACATGACAGGAAAGAATCTGATCTCCTACGAGTTCTGCAAAAAGGTCGATGCTGTTTCTTTTGGCCCGGTGAAAATGATCAGGAAAGCTCAGGTACACTTGAGGGGGTAGCAAATGCGCCCGGATATATCGTGTGCCTTGGTTTCCCTGCGTTTCAATAATCAGTTCGTCTTTACTCTGGGAAAAACAGCTCAGGATCGAACAGCCGGCAAATTCTTCTGAAAGGGCAGGGGCTAAATATCGTAGAAAATGATAATTGAGATGCATCAGGGCAAAATTAGCTCTAAGCCATCGTATGCCAGAAAAATTCCTTCGGGAAGTTCCTGTTCGATATCCTGATGTTTTCCCAGTCGATGGGAGATGTGTGTGAAAAAGGTCTTTTTCGCACCTATTTTGATGGCCTGATCGATGGCTTGATCCAAGGTGAAATGAGAAATATGGGACTCCTTCTGCAGGGCATTGATTACCAAGATCTCTGTTCCCTCCAAAAGTTTGTAAGAATCCTCGGGGATAAAGTTGGCATCCGTGATGTAGCTGAAGTCGCCTATTCTGAATCCCAAAACAGGAAGTTTGTAATGAAGAACAGGAATGGGGGTGATGCCGATTCCATTGATATGAAAGGCATGTTCATCAATTTCAATACAATTGACCTGAGGTACCCCCGGGTATTTTTTGTCGTTGAAAATGTAAGCGTATTCACGTTGCAGTTGCTCCAAAACCGGCTTTCTTCCAAATACCGGCATGTCCATTTGCTGGGAAAAATTAAACGGACGGATATCATCCAAACCGGCCGTGTGATCCTTGTGCTCGTGGGTAAACAAGACTGCATCCAGTTTTTTGATCCCCGCTCTGAGCATTTGCATCCTGAAATCAGGTCCGGTGTCAATCACCAGAGAAGTTTGATCCGTTTCGACAAAGACCGAGGTCCGAAAACGTTTGTCACGAAAATCCAGGGATTGGCAAACCTGACATTCACAACCGATGACGGGAACGCCTTGAGAAGTGCCTGTACCTAGAAAATTAACTTTCAAAACTTGAGGGTGGTTTGTCTTAACTCGTTGAGGAAGTCTTGATTGGTTTTCTCTTTAAACTCGGACGGTTCAAGATTCAGTTCAGAAAGGATGTCAATCAAGGCGTTGATCTTTCCTTCCAAAGGAAAGTATTTGTTGACGATGACGATCTTGGTGTCTTTGAGTACACAGTAGCCGGATTTGAAATTCCCTTTTTCGTAGCGAAGAATGTAGCTCGAAGCTGAAAAAAGGTTTTCCAGTTTATCCAAAAAATGCTTGGTGTACTTGACTGCCATCGGGTTAGCTGAGGAATTTTTTGACTGTGGCCAGCACTACGTCGTAGTCCAAGGGTTTTTGGATAAAGTCATTGAACCCGAATTTTCGAAATTCTTCGGGAGTATAATTTGGGGCATTTCCGGAAATGGCAATGATGGGAAGTTTGCTCTTTTTTGGGTCGGCAAGGCTTCTTATTTCTTTGGTACATTGCACCCCGTCCATGACAGGCATGGTAATATCCATCAGGATCAGATCAAAATCTTCATTGGCCAGAAGGTCCAGCACCTGCTTGCCATTTCTTGCGGCCTTCATTTGATAATTTTCAAATGCGAGGACGTTTTTGGTCAGATTGATGATAATGGAGCTGTCTTCTCCAACAAGGATTTTTTTTGGTTCACTCATGGTTCAAAAATAGTTTCTCGGTTGAAAAAACCGCTGAATTCAAGAATATCATTTTTCAAATTTTTCAAATTTTCCGCAAAATCAGCAATCCTGCCCTGTCTTCCAATGGATTCACAGGCATGGGAGGATTGGTAGATTTTTTCCGCGCCCAGGGTACCCGCATTGCCTTTTAAGGTATGGAGTTTCTCCAATAGTTCAGGGAATTTTTCTTTTAAAGGGTCGGCTTCCATCATTTCTAGAAGCTCTTCACATTCCAAAATCAGATCTTGGTATACTTTCTTAATCCCTTCTTTGGAGTTGTATTTCAAAAGCTGTGCAAGTGTTGTCTTATTCAGAATTACCGGCTCCGAGGGAGTGGATACCACCAAAGTGTCCGCTTGGGAACCTTTTTTGAAATGAGATTGAATCGTCACAATGAAGTCTCGGGGCCTGATGGGCTTGGTGATAAAATCATCAAACCCCTGGTCCAAGAAGGTCTGCCGATCTCCTTCATCCGCAAAGGCAGTGACCGCCAAAATGGGACATGAGCCATGCGAACTTTGTCTTATTTTTTTCATGGCGGTGATTCCGTCCATTTGTGGCATTTGAATATCCATCAAGATCAAGTCAAACGGGAATTGGGAAGCTTTCTCTACTGCCTCCAATCCATTTTGAGCAGACTGAAATTCATAAAGCTGCCCCACCAGATTTTCAAAAAGTTTTCTGTTGAGGTCGTTGTCGTCCACGATCAAGACATTTTTGCTTTTCATCGCAATCCTATTGATTTTTGACTATCCTTAAACATTTCCAAATTTGACTGATCAAAAATTTTTAATCCTGGTCGTAGGTCCGACGGCAGTCGGCAAAACAGATCTATGCTTAAAACTAGCCAAAAAATTTAAAACCGAGATCATCTCTTGTGACAGTCGACAATTTTATAAGGAATTGAACCTGGGTACTGCCAAACCCAGCCCAGAGGAACTTGCCCAAGTTCCGCATCACCTGATTGATTCCTTGTCGATTGAGGAGGAGTACGATGTGAGAAAATTTGAGCAGGATGCGCTCAGGATTTTAGCAAAGCTGTTCAGGACGCGAAATGTGGTCATCATGACAGGAGGAAGCGGGCTGTTTGCAGATGCCGTGGTCAAAGGATTGGATGAAATCCCGGATGTAAATCCTGAGGTGAGGGAGGAGATTATTCGGGAGTTTGAATCCCGGGGATTGGAATGGCTTCAAGCTGAAGTGGAAAAATCAGATCCGGAATTCTATAGTCAGGCCGATCGGTTCAATCCGCAACGCTTGATGAGGGCATTGGAAGTCTATCGAGGAACAGGACTAAAGTTCAGTAGCTTTCGGGTCAGGAAAAAAGTGGAACGATCCTTCAAAACCATCAAAGTAGGCCTGAATCGTGATCGGGAGGAATTGTATCGCCGAATCGACCTGAGGATGGATGAAATGATCGGAAGAGGGCTTTTTGATGAGGCGGATGCACTTTTTGGCAAACGATCCCTGAATGCCCTTCAAACCGTCGGTTATACTGAGATTTTTGGCTACAGGGAAGGGAAGTACGATCGGGAGGAAGCTATTCGATTGCTCAAGCGAAACTCAAGACGGTATGCCAAGCGGCAACTGACCTGGTTTAGAAGAGATCCTGAGATTCAATGGTTTCATCCTGATCAGGAAAATGAAATCTTTGCCTGGATTTCTTCTCAAATGGCATGAAACCCGCCGATCGCTGCCACCCAATTGTAAGGTGCTTTTTTGATGAGGGCGTTGTATTGATGGCGATTGACTTTTAGCTCACGGATCAAATCCAGGCTTTTCTGAGGGACAGATTTTTTTTCAGGCGCAGTTTTCCAGGAATCCATGATTTTGTCAGGATCGGCCAGTTCACCTGATTTTAGTCCTAGTGCGGGGTGGGCATTTCCAAGCTGTGCAAATAACTCCCGCTGAAGAATCAGTTTCTTTTGGAGTGTGTTTTTTACGGTCAGGAAAAAGAGCAGGCAAGCACCTCCCATGGTCAGAAATAATGGTATGTATCCCATATCAAATACTTAAGATATCTATCAGTTTGAGGTGATCTGGGATGAGCGGTTTGGGTTGTCCTATACAGTCACCAAATGGTGTATAGACCACTTCCATTTTCATGACTCCAGCCATACAGTTGGTTTTTCCTTGAATCAGACCTTCTACCGCAGCCATTCCGCAGCGGCTCGCCAATACCCGATCTCTTGCTGTTGGTTTTCCTCCCCGTTGGATATGTCCCAGAGTCGTTACTTTAAACTCTTTATTGGGGTCTTTGATTTTTTCTTTGACCATTTTCATGATCTCTTCAGCGCTACCCAGGTCATCACCTTCAGCCACCACGATGATACTGGAGGTTTTGGTTTTTCTTAGATTTTTTAGGGACTTGACTACTTGATCCAGGTCAGTTTTGGTTTCAGGCACCATCACAAACTCGGCACCGCCACCGATCCCTGATTCTACGGCGATAAATCCGGCATCTCTTCCCATCACCTCTACAAAAAAGATTCGGTCATGGGCAGCTGCGGTGTCGCGGATTTTGTCAATTGCTTCCAATGCGGTATTTACGGCTGTGTCAAACCCGATCGTATAGTCCGTTCCGTAAATATCATTGTCAATTGTTCCTGGACAGCCGACGGTCGGAATGCCGTATTCTTCGTAGAAAACTTTGGCGCCGGTGAAGGTTCCGTCTCCGCCAATGGCAACCAATCCCTCTATTCCGAGAGCTTTTAGGTTTTCATAGGCTTTTTTCCTTCCTTCCGGAGTCCGAAATTCTGCCGATCTGGCGGATTTGAGAATAGTCCCTCCCCGCTGTACGATATTGGATACCGAGTGGGAGTACATTCTTTTGATATCTCCTTCGATCATCCCTTCATATCCGTGGTATATTCCATAAACCTCCAATCCATGGAAAATTCCGGTACGAACTACTGCCCGGATGCAGGCATTCATCCCGGGTGAATCTCCTCCAGAGGTAAAAACAGCGATTTTCTTCATGCGATATTTTTCGGGTTACAATCAGGTCTTGAGACCTTCCATGGTGGGGGATCATCCTTCCCATGAACTGATCTTTGAGCATAGGTTTAAGCGCCCAAAAATAGACATTCTAACAGGAATAAATGTAGATACAATAAAAAATGAGCAAGGAATTTTGGAGTTCAAAAGAGGAGTATTTTTTACATTGGAATGTTTTGAAACGGGAGAGCTGGAATATGGATGACATAAAGAAAGAGGAAGGGAAACTTCCACAAATTGGCCTGGGATGTATGTCTTTGCCGGATGATTTTAAGAGTTCACAATTTCTGATCGAAAAAGCTCTGGATCTTGGTATTACTTTTTTTGACACGGCGGATTTGTATCAGCGGGGAGAAAATGAGTGTAATCTCGGAAAGGCACTGCTTGGCAAACGTGACCGGGTAATACTCGCTTCTAAAGTTGGAAATCAATGGAATGCGGAGGGAACCTCTTGGTCTTGGAATCCGACCAAAGCCTACATTCTTCAGGCCGTGGAGGCGAGCCTGAAACGTCTTCAAACCGACTATCTTGACCTTTACCAACTCCACGGAGGTACTCTAGAAGATCCTTGGGAAGAGACGTTGGAAGCATTTGAAATGCTCCGGCAGCAGGGTAAAATCAAGTTCTTCGGTATTTCTTCCATCCGTCCCAACGTGATCCGAAAAGTGATGGCCATGAATCCGCCAAAAACCATCATGATGCAATACAGTCCTCTGGATCGAAGGCCTGAGGAAGAAGTTTTTCCTTTTCTCGAAAAGTCAGAAACCAAAGTCCTGGTTCGTGGATCATTTGCCAAGGGATTATTGATCAATAAGCCTGAGACTGATTTTCTGGACCTAAAAAAAGACCAGGTAAGGGAAATAAGGCAGACAATTGTCGATTCAGGCTTCATGCCGGAAGCAGTACTGATCCGATTTGGCTTGGAGCAAAAGTCAGTGGGAAGCCTGATTATCGGGGCCAGTTCGGTGCCTCAGATCGAAAAAATCATGGAAGGATATAGGCAAAGCGCACAGGTCCCTACGGAATTAATCCACCGATTGAAAGCGGATTTTCCCGCTAATCGATATGAAGAGCATCGCTGAGGCAGGAAAATCGCTTTTAAAATTGGGTTATTCAACACCTGGAACTGAGGCTTCGTGAAACTTTCTTTTGAAATCAAATGGATTTAAACCAATGAGGCCATTTAGCAAATTAAAAACTTCAGCAAAGCGCTGTAGGGGAAGATTACCTATTGATTAGCTTTGAATGCAGCTCTTGATTTCCTTAACTCTCTTCATGGTTAAATTTTTTGAGCCTGCATTCTATTCTTCATAGTAAGATTTAATTGTAATCTATTTATCCGCTTTCATACCAGGAGGCTTAGCTAGCTTATGAAATTTCTCAAAAAGGCAGAAATCGAGGATCCTTCGGTCACTTGTACTGAGCTTGTCGAAGTATCGGTCTTTCGACCCATTAAACAAAGTGAATTTGGCTGGTGGTGCAATAGCGGAAAATCATAAATAGTAATTTTCAAAAGCGATTTCCCTATCGTTGAGGATTCTTGTTGGTTGGACTTTTAAAAAAATGGTACTTTCGGATTTCACACCCTAGCCCAAATCTTATGCTGAAGAGATTCTTACCAGTAATTACCATCGGCCTTTTATTGGCCTGCCAAATTCCCAATCCAAACGATGAACTTAGCCGCTGGGAAGCCCAAGCGGAACGGGTGGAGATCATTCGGGATGATTTCGGAGTGCCTCATATCTATGGGAAGAGCGATGCAGATGCGGTTTTTGGTTTGCTGTATGCCCAGTGTGAGGATGATTTCCGAAGAGTAGAGCGGAATTACCTATGGGCTACCGGAAGATTGGCCGAATTGGAAGGGGAGAAAGAGTTGTATTCCGATCTTAGAGCCAACCTTTACATGACGGAGGAGGAAGCTAGGCAAACGTATGAGAAAGCTCCGGTTTGGCTGAAAGAGCTTTGCGTAGCATTTGCAGATGGAGTCAATTACTATTTGCATACCCACCCGGAAGTCAAGCCTCAGGTGATCACCAAGTATGAACCTTGGATGCCCATGTTTTTCTTCGAAGGCTCAATCGGTGGAGATATTGAGCGGATTTCTACTTCCGCCTTGCAGGCTTTTTATGAGCAAGATTCGGCCTTGGCATTGGTTGATTCCAAAGCCATTGAGCAGCAGCTTCTGGACGAGCCCCAAGGCTCCAATGGGATTGCCATCGCACCAAGTCTCTCTGAGTCGGGCAATGCCATGCTCCTGATCAATCCGCATACTTCCTTTTACTTCAGACCCGAAGTGCATGTGATCAGTGAGGAAGGACTGAATGCTTACGGTGCGGTGACTTGGGGGCAGTTTTTTGTCTATCAGGGTTTCAATGAAAAGACAGGGTGGATTCATACGTCCACTTTTGTGGACTTTATCGATGAGTTTGTGGAGGAAGTGGGGGAGGAAAATGGAAATTATTTCTATCGATTCGGTGAAGAAAAGCGTCCGGTGGAAACCCGAGAAGTCACTCTGAAATACAAAGAAGGGGGTCAGCTGAAAGAGAAAACCTTTACCATCTATCGTACCCATCATGGTCCGATTACCCATCAGCAAGACGGAAAGTGGGTGGCAACCCGAATCAATTGGGATCCGGTCCATGCGTTGGAGCAAAGCTATACCCGAACCAAGCTCCATAATTTTGCGGAGTTTAAGGACATGATGAATATCCGGACCAATAGCTCCAACAATACGGTTTTTGCCGATGCTGAAGGAAATATTGGGTATTTCCATGGCAACTTTATCCCGAAGCGAAATCCAGCGTTCGACTTTTCCAAACCGGTGGATGGAACCAATCCCGCCACGGATTGGCAAGGGCTGCATACCGTGGACGAAAGCATCGTGATCCTCAATCCGGGTACGGGTTGGATCCAAAACTGTAACTCCACGCCGTTTACTGCCGCAGCTGAATTTAGCCCCAAAAAAGAAGACTATCCTGCCTACATGGCTCCCGATTCGGAAAATTTCCGTGGGCTGCATGCAGTCAAAGTCTTGCAGGATCTTCAGGGCAAGCTCAACTTGGACAGTTTCCTGAGTTTGGCCTATGATCCTTACCTGCCGGCGTTTGAATTTCTGATCCCGGAGTTGCTCAAGGCAGTGGGCAGTGGTGCAAATCCGGAGCATAAACAAGTGATTGACTTGCTCAAAACCTGGGATTTCCGAACTTCCAAGGAGTCTGTGGCGATGTCGGTCGCTCATTTTTATGGAGAGAATTACCAACGTGCCTTCCGCAGCCTGAACCGTTTTGCCCAGCCAAATCCTAATGCGAAAATTCCTACTTCGGCAGAGATCAAGGAGGTATTTGCTCAGACCTTGGAGCAGATGAAGGCTGACTTTGGCACCTGGAATACCCCTTGGGGTGAGATCAACCGATTCCAGAGATTGAATGGAGATATCAATGCCGCTTTTGATGACAGCAAACCCTACATTCCGGTGGGATTGGCTTCCGGAAATTGGGGAGCCTTGGCAGCATATGGGGCGAGATCAACAGAGAATACCAAGAGGCTGTATGGATATCGAGGGAATAGTTTTGTCGCTGTGGTGGAGTTTGGCGAAAAGGTGAAAGCCAAAACCATTCTTGCCGGCGGCCAAAGTGCTGATCCTAATTCTCCTCATTTCTTTGATCAGGCGCAGCGCTATGCAGACGTGGATTTCAAGGAGGTGGCATTTTACAGAGAGGACGTGGAGCAGCGCGCTACTTCCAAATATCATCCGGGTAAACCTTAAAATGAAAATTTTTCGGCTTGGATTTCAGGATTTTAGGATAGTTAAAAATATCTTTTAGTGTATCTATGAATCCTCTTTAAATAAATGACCGTTTGTTAAGCCAATTAAGAACTTCAAAGTTCTTGGTTAAATTTTGGTTTAATAAAGAACAAAACCCCTGCTTACTGAGCGGGGGTTTTGTTTTAGGGACTTTTTGGTTACGGAATTATCCTGAGGTAGCAAACGGCCCGAAAGTAGAAGTTTTCTTGTCTCTAGACCTGCATACCACCGATTTCCAGGGGCAATGGGGATTTGGCGTTAGAACGGAAGGTCGGAGGTGGCGGCTTCCATTTGTGCTTTTTCAACTTTAGACCCGCCACCCAACAACAAAATTTCGTTGACCACTACTTCCGTGATGTATTTTTTCTCCCCGTTTTTGTCGGTATAGGACCGATTGGAGAGCTTGCCTTCGACCGCGATTTCCGAACCCTTGTCAGTGTACTTATCCAGGATTTCCGCATTTTTCCCCCAGATGACCAGGTTGGTCCAGGTGGTTTCAGTAACTTTTTCACCTTTGGCATTGCGATACACCTCGTTGGTAGCAATGTTTACCCGTCCGACCACTTTGCCTGATTCGAGGGTTTTGATTTCGATTTTGTCGCCAAGGCGACCGATCAGCTGAACTTTGTTTCTTAGCGCATTCATGGTTTTAAAATTTAGATGTGAAAGATTTGTTTTACGTTTTCGCCAGAGGAAAACTGATGATCCAAAGTTGGGGGATGAGGATCAGAGGAGTCGGTAAAGAAACATTTGTATCCGATTGTAGTCGGTTGCAGTCGGGAAAAAGGCCAAATTTTAAAATTGAAGGCCTGTTTAGTAGCTGGGATAGGAATGAGGAAATTTTTTGATTTCCATTTTCTCAAGTTTTCCCCTTCAGAGTGATCTATTGGAAGGGCATTTTTGTGGAAGAAAAAGCAAGCATTTCGACCCGAATTCCAAATTCCCAACTTCAAAAATCCCCAAATACAAAATAAAATGTGAAAAACTGATATCAAGTGTTGCGTTCTTGTTTTTAACTGAATAGTTTAAGGTTTTTAAAACTTACTTTTCACAGCCATGAAACACAACAGTCAAGTAGGCGCTTACCTCGCAAGAGGGCAGGAATGCCAGGATTTTTGGTGGGAGAGAGTAAATCGGAAATACCCGCAACTATTGCGTAAGGCGTACAAATGGGCTTGCCTTACGCAGTAATTGCGTAAGCACAAACGTTATAGCCAATGCTAAAAAGACACCGTACCATGACAATAGACAAAGTAATAAAGACTGAAATATGCCAATGAACGAACAGGAGACCCGTTATCACTTAATAGACCCAGTATTAAGAGCTAAAGGGTATGACGATATAACAAAACTTAAATGCGAGACACCTGCTCCTGTTGAGCCGACTGGCCCGAAAGGACGCAGAAAGAAAGGTTCAGGGCGGACAGACTATTTGCTTTGTGTGAAGGCCGGAACAATGCCTAAACCTTTGCCTGTGGCTGTATTGGAAGCAAAGAAAGAGGACGAAGACCCGTTGAAGGGTATGCAACAAGCAAAGAAATATTCCGAATGTGAAAGGTTTGAAGTAAAATATGTTTTTGCCAGCAATGGACATCTTTATGGCGAGTACGACCACTTTACCAAAATGCAAGCGGGTACGTTTCCGCTGAAAGACTTTATAACTCATGACGACCTGACAGCCCGTTATGCAAAAGACACAGGCATTGACCTTGGTACACCCGAAGCACAGATTTTATTCATGCCCGACAGTCCGCCATGGAACAGATACCGCTATTATCAGGATGCTGCCATTCGTGCAGCTTTTGAAAAAATAATTCTTCAAATACAAAAAGGCGAAGACCCAAGAGTGTTGCTTTCATTGGCAACGGGTGCAGGTAAAACCATCATTGCAACAAACCTGCTTTGGCGACTGAACGAAGCAGGACAACTTCCAAAACCTGCCTTGTTCCTTTGCGACAGAGACGAATTGAGAACACAGGCCTATGAAAAACTAAGTGCTGCCTTTGGCGACAATGTTCGCATAGTAAAAACCGAGAAAGGCGAAAACGCTGCAAAGAATGCCCGCATTCACATTGCCACGTACCAAACATTGGGTTTGGATGATGAAACACCCGATGATAAAATAGCCAGTTTCTTATCCGAACATTATCCTGAAAATTCTTTTAGCATTATCATCATTGACGAGTGCCACCGTTCTGCATGGGGCAAGTGGAGTGAAGTATTGAAACGCAATCCCAAAGCCATTCATTTAGGATTGACTGCCACACCACGCAAGCTGGTAACAAGAAAAGAACTGCCACCGGAAGAAATGGAAATTTCCGCCAACAACTTCAACTACTTTGGCGAGCCTGTTTACGAATACACGTTGGCACAGGCACAAGAAGATGGCTATTTAGCTGCCTGCGAAATTGTAAAACGCAAACCTGACATAGACAAGCGTGTTTTCACCAAACAGGAAATACTGGCGGCAAAAGTCACCAACATCAAAACAGGGCAGCCGCTAACAGAAGCCGACCTGACCAAAGACACTTACACAGGAAAGGATTTTGATGATGAAGTTTTCATTGAAATGCGAACCCCTGCCATGTGTGCCGACTTGTTTCAGCAGTTGATTGAAAACGGTGGACCCGAGCAGAAAGTCATCATCTTTTGTAACCGTGAAATTCATGCCGACCGTGTGGTGATGTACATGAATAACCTGTATTCAAAATGGTGCAAGGAAAACAATCAGGTTATTAAAGACGATTACGCCTTTAAGTGCATGGGCGGCACAAACAACGGTGCTGACAAAATAGAACCAATGCGGGGTTCAGGACAAAGAGCTTTTATTGCTTGCACAGTTGATTTGCTGGAAGCAGGTGTGGACATTGAACGACTGAATGCCGTTGTGTTTTTCCGTTATCTGAAATCTGCCATCAAGTTTTACCAAATGGTGGGGCGTGGCACACGCATACACGAAGAAACCGAAAAATATAAATTTTGGCTGTACGATTACACTGGCGTTACCGACCTGTTTGGAACGGAGTTCATTTCCAAACCACGCAAACCGAAGGATGGTGGCGGCAATGGCGGAGGCGGTGATGATGGAGGTGATACAGGCGGAGGCGGTGGCGAGGCACCTGCCATTGGCGAAGTGCGTGGACATGCCGTAAAAATTACCCCGCAAGGGCGGTTTATTTTGGGCAGCCGTGACGGAAAAGAAATTGCCATACCTGTTGATGAATACAGAAAGGAAATAATACAGCGGGTATTAAGCGAAGCACACAACCTGGACGAGTTCCGACAGCTTTGGATTGAAACACAAAAACGGAAATCTCTCATCAATCATATTCTGGAAGCCAACTTCTCACCCGAAGTGATTAAGGAAATAGACAAGATGAACGAGTACGATATGTTTGACTTCTTCGGGCACTTAGGCTATAAAGCAAAAGCACTTAAACGAACAGAAAGAGGTTCGCATTACATAGCCGAAAACCAAACTTGGTTTGATGGCATTGATAAAAATGCAGCCACCGTACTGAAAGCCTTTGGCTACCAATTTTCGTTAGACGGCACTGATGCTTTGGAAACACCTGCCCTGTGGCAAGTGCCTGAAATAAAAGCTGCTGGCGGTATCAATGCACTAAGAATTTTGGGAACACCAAATGATGTAATTATGGACGCAAAAGGAAGATTATTTAGAGCATGAGTGCAATAACTAAGAAATTGATTGAAGTTTGTGAGGATATTGTAATGGGTCAATCTCCTGAAAGCAGTTCCTATAATTCTTTTGGAATAGGGTTGCCATTTTTTCAAGGAAAAACAGAGTTTGGAAAGCATTATCCTGTTCCTGTAAAATGGTGCAGTTCACCGAAGAAAATTGCGAAGGATGGGGATATTTTAATGTCAGTACGAGCACCAGTTGGTGCAACAAATATTGCAAATCAGGAATGTTGTATTGGCAGAGGATTGGCAGCAATAAGAGTAAATCCCGAAAAAATGGATAGGGATTTTTTGTTGCTTCAATTAAAGCATCTTGAAAAGGCGTTAATAAAAAAAGGTACGGGTTCAACATTTGAGGCAATAGGTTCTGATGTTTTATATGACTTAGAAGTTTTTGCTCCTGATTTAGAAATACAACAGAGCATTGGGAAAGAGCTTGTCAATCAACTTTCTGAAATTGAAAAAGCCAGAGAAGCGACAGAAATAATCAATCAGGATATAAAACGGCTTAAACATTTAGCACTACATGATTTTCTTTCCGAATTTAATAAAGCAGAAAAATTCAAATTGGGTGCAAAAGCTGTAACCACAAGTGGCAGTACACCATCAAGAGGACAAAAAGACTATTGGCAACCCGCAGAAATTCCTTGGATAAAAACAGGTGAAATTGCATTTGCCCCAATCACCAAATCAGAGGAATATGTTTCAGCAAAAGCATTGAAAGAATGTTCACTGAAATTGCTTCCAGTAAACACGGTTTTAATTGCCATGTATGGACAAGGCAAAACAAGAGGGCAATCCGCAATACTGAAAGTTCCTGCAACTATCAATCAGGCTTGTTTTGCCATTCTTCCGAACGAAACTTGGGATGCTGAATTTTTACAATTATGGCTCATGTATTCTTATCAGGATATGAGAAACATGTCCGAAAATCGAGGCGGTAATCAAGCCAATCTGAATGGTGATTTACTCAACTCATTTGAAGTACCAGCACCACCCATTGAAGTTCAGCGTGAAGTGGTTAAAAATATCAACGCTGCACTTACAGAATTGGAAACAATGAAAGCAAGCTGGCAGAACACAGCCGAAGAAATCAAAACCTTGCCTAATCGCTTGCTGGCTCAAGCATTTAACGAAATTAAAAATGACTAAGACAAAAGAGAAAATAAAGAAAACCCCGAAAGCGAAAAAACAGCAGAAAGCCATCGGCTCTACACAGTCATTGTCATCGTATGTAAAGGCAATCTGTGATGTAATGCGTAGGAGCAACTGTGCCAGTGCCTTGCAATATGTACCCGAACTCACCTGGATTTTGTTTTTACGCATATTGGATGCACAAGAACAAAAAGAAAGAGAAGAAGCCGAGGCATTGGGCAATAGTTATACACCTGCATTGGTAAGTCCGTTCCGTTGGCAGGATTGGGCAGCACCTTATAGCGACAAACCCGACCACCCTAAAACATCAGATGGCAAACCGCAAGGATGGAAACGGCAGGAACTTTTCGCCAAAGGCGACAAGAAATTGTTTGATTTCATCAACAATGAATTATTGCCCCACCTGCACGGCTTGGATATTGACAAAACAACGGAGCAACCCAACCCACACGCCACACCCAAACAACGCATTATCGGTCGCATCATGACAGCTGTAGAAAGGGTTCGTGTGGATAGCGAAACCAACCTACGGGATATTTTGGATAAGGTGCATCAACTACATACAGACAATGTGGACGACACGCACTTTTTCACCCTATCGCAAGTGTATGAAGATTTGCTCCTGAAAATGGGCGAAAAGAACAGCGATGGCGGACAGTTTTTTACACCCCGTGAAGTTATCCGAGCAATGGTGCTCACAGTAAACCCCGAAGCGGGCAAAACCATTTTTGACCCCTGTTGCGGAACTGGCGGATTTTTGGCAGTGGCTTATGAATTTCTCAATCAGAAATTCGGAAAGCAGATTTCAAGTACCGACATAGACACGCTTAAACACGATACATTTTTTGGCAAAGAAAAAGAGAATTTGGTATTCCCTATTGCCTTGGCAAACCTTGTGCTGCATGGCATTGACCAACCTAACATTTGGCACGGCAACACTTTAACCAATCGGGCTACTTACGGGGCATTGTTTGAAAATGCACCATCAACGTTTGACTACATTTTTACAAATCCACCATTTGGCGGCAAAGAAGGCAAAGACGCACAAAAAAGATATGCGTTTGAGACAAGCTCAACGCAAGTGCTTTTCATGCAAGATATCATTGCTCAATTATCAAAAGACGGTACTTGTGCAATCGTATTGGATGAAGGTTTGTTATTCCGCACTAATGAAAGTTCATTCGTTGAAACTAAACGCAAACTGGTTGACGAGTGCAATGTTTGGGCAATCATCAGTATGCCCGGTGGCGTGTTCTCCACAGCAGGTGCAGGCGTAAAAACCAATTTGGTGTTTTTCACCAAAGGCAAAAAGACAGAAAAGATTTGGTACTACGACCTTACACAAGTAAAAGTCGGCAAGAAAACGCCAATGACACTTGCCCATTTCGGCTATGACAAAGACGGAAACATTATTAACGACAGCAAACTCCCTGCAACACTTACAAGCGAATGGTTAGAAGATGAAAATGTAAAAGACGAGCCATTCCCGACTTATGCAAAAATGTTGGCTACCAAAGGTGAAAGCCGCTACTCATGGACAGTGGACTTTGCAGCCCGCAGAGCCGAAGCATGGGAAAAGATGCAGCCTTTCAAAGAACGAGTAGCAGAACTACGAGAAGAAAACATTCCGCTAAAGGAACAATTAAAAGTTTTCAAAAAGGATAAAAAAGACAAAGAAGAAATTGAAGCACTGGTAGAAAAAATCAGTGCCATTGAAAAAGAAATCAAAGAACAGGAAGCCATCATTGCCGACATTGATGCTAAAGTGTTTGACTTGAAAGCCGTAAATCCCAATGCAGTTGTAAAGGTAGACACACGGACAACCATAGAAGTAATTGAAAACATTGAAACACAAAGCAAAATAGTAAAAGACGCTATGAGCAAATTGAAAATGCTACTTAACCAGACAGTAAAAACCGAGACAACATGACAAGAAGCACTGGCTATAACAGCGGTTTGGCGTAATGGCGGGTTCAGTGCTTCGTATGACAGTTTTGTGGTAGGTTCAAGTGCAGTTCTTCGATTAAATTTTTGTGCTGAAAATCCGCCACTACGCCAAGCCACAAAACGTTAAATCCAGATTCTTTAAATTCATCCAACCCTTCCAATCCACTTTTGAAAGGGCTTTTTTCTTTCTCCTTTCCTCAATCGTTTCCGCAATTTCCAGTCCACTCAGGAAGGTCAGACGGGTAAGATTTCTTACTTTAAAGAATGAACCCAAAAGACCTTTCCCGAAGGGGCTTCTTGCAGCAGTCGGCTATCGCCGGACTCGGTGCTGCGCTGCTTCCTCACCTCGCTTGGAGTGCGGCTCCTGCCGCTGACCTCCGCTTTGGCCTCGTTACCTACGAGTGGGCCAAGGATTGGGACCTGCCTACCCTGATCGCCAACTGTGAGAAGACGGGCGTCCTCGGCGTAGAGCTCCGCACCCAGCATGCCCATGCCGTGGAAGTGGGCCTCAGCAAGGCCCAGCGACTCGATGTCAAGAAACGATTTGCCGACAGTCCCGTCACCTGTCTCGGCTACGGCAGCAATTACGAGTATCACAGTCCCGATCCCGCCAAGCTGAAGGAAAATATCGAAGGCACCAAGGCCTATATTCAGCTCTGCCATGACATCGGGGCTACCGGCATCAAGGTCAAGCCCAATGCCATGCCCAAGGAAGTGGCCCCTGAAAAGACCATCGCACAGATCGCCCGCTCCTTCAATGAGGTGGGGAAGTTTGCCCAAGACTACGGGCAGCTGATCCGGGTGGAAGTGCATGGGACTACGACTCAGGAGCTTCCCGTAATGAAGCAGATCTTTGATCAGGTCACCGAACCGAATGTGAAAGTCTGCTGGAACTGCAATGCAGAGGACCTGCTGCCTCCGGGCCTGGAACACAACTTCGACTTGGTGAAAAAATGGTTTGGGGATACAGTGCACGTCCGCGAGTTTAATGTGGGCGATTATCCCTATCCCGAGCTGTTTCGCCTCTTTGCCAAGATGAACTACCAAGGCTGGATCCTGATGGAAGCCCGCACCCAGCCCACTGACCGCGTCGCCGCACTGAAGGAGCAGTTGGAGTTGTTTAAGGGGTTAGTGAAGGGGAATGAGCAATGACCAATGACCAATGAGCAATGACCAATGAGCAATGACCAATTAACAATGATCAATGATCAATGAGCAATTTCGGACCCTTCGACGACACTCAGCCTGACAAATCCGAAATCCGAAATCAAAATTCCGAAATCAATAAATCCATAACCCTATGACCAACGATCAATCCAGAAGAGATTTTCTGAAAAAATCAGCCCTCACCACTGCCGGAATTGGCTTCGGTGCGATGGCTTTTTCCCCAAAAAGTTACGGCCGCATCCTTGGTGCCAACGACCGGGTGAATGTGGGCATTGTCGGTTTCTCCGACCGATGCCGGGGCGCCCTGGTTCCTGCCATGCAGATTCACGCCAAGGAGATGAATTTCCAGTTTACTGCCGTTTCGGACATCTGGAGCCGCAGACGGGACGAGGCACAGGCTTTTGTCAAGGAACGCGCCGGAGTAGACATCGCTGCCTGCCGCAACAATGACGAACTCTATGACCGAAAGGATGTAGATGTGGTGATCATCAGCACCGCTGACTTCCAGCATGCGCTGCACTGCAAGGAAGCCGTAGAAGCAGGAAGAGATGCCTACGTGGAAAAGCCCTTTGCCGAAACCATGGCCGACAACCGTGCTGCCAAAGAAGCCGTACTCCGTACCGGAAAAATCGTGCAGGTGGGTTCGCAGCGTCGCAGTGGACTCAACTATCATCAAGCGCATGACTTTATCAAAGCCGGAAAATTCGGAGATATCGTCGCGGTGGAGATGACCTGGAATGTCAATCAGCCGGGCCGATGGAGACGTGCCGATCTCGTCAACCAAATCCGAAAAGAAGACACCGACTGGGACCGCTACCAAATGAACCGTCCCAAGACGGAATGGGACCCACGGAAATACCTGGAATTCCGACTGTTTTGGCCATACTCCTCCGGGATTCCGGGACAGTGGATGGCGCATCAGATTGACACCGTGCATTGGTTTACCGACTTGCCCCACCCAAGAAGTGTTGCCGCCAATGGAGGGATTTACCTATGGAAAGACGGTCGCCAAAATTTTGATACCATGACGGCAGTCTTTGACTATGGGCCACTCAACGATCCGAGCAAAGGATTCCAAGTGATTTACTCCTCCCGATTTACCAATTCGGCGGGTGGTACCAAGGAGATTTATTTTTCCAACGCAGGGGAACTGAATCTGGATACTAACCGGATTTCCCCGAATGGTGGACTTCGAGAAAATCAAGCAAGGGGCATGGGTTTGAAGGAAAATCTACTTCCCGACATGGCACTTGGCGAGGCGGTGCAAGTAGAAACTGGCGCGAATACCGGTGCTGATCCGATGACTTCGTCTCACATGCGCAACTGGATGGAGTGTGTGCGCTCTCGCAAAAAGCCCAATGCTGACGTGATGGCGGGATATAATCATTCTATCGCTAATATCATGACCACAGCGGCGCTTCGCACCGGTCAGTTTGTGACCTTTGATGAGGAAAAGCAAGAAGTATTGGCAGGTGGAAAAGTGTTTCAATACTGAGCGATGGTTTCTTTCCAAAAAATCAAATGGGGGATGGCAGCAGTGCTGCTGTCCCTTTTTTCAGCGATCAATGCGCAGACTTCTTCCACGGATCAGGTCAGGCTTATCCGAAAAGATGCTGAGCAAAAAGTGGAGATTCGGGTAAATGGGGAGCTGTTTACGGCCTATTACTTTCCCGGCGATTTAGCCAAACCCGTGCTTTATCCTATCAAATCTGTGGCAGGAAATGATCTTACCCGCGGCTTTCCACTCGATCCGCGTCCGGGTGAGCGCATTGATCATCCACACCATGTGGGACATTGGTTCAACTATGGCGATGTGAATGGGCTGGACTTTTGGAATAATTCGGATGCGATACCTGCTGAGAAAAAAAGCGGGTATGGTACCATTCGGCATAGGGGGGTGAAGTCGATGATCGAAAAAGGCAATCGGGCCGAACTTGAAGTGGAAACGGATTGGCTGGCTCCCAACGGGGAAATTTTGCTGAAAGAAACCACCCGGTTTGTATTTATTTCCGAGGGTAAAAAGCGAAGTATCGAACGTATGACCACTCTTTCCGCGCAAAACCAACCGGTTTCCCTGAAAGACAATAAAGAAGGCATGTTTGCCATTCGGGTGGCAAGAGAGCTTGAGCATCCATCCGACAAGCCCGAACTCTTTACCGATGCCAACGGGATCGCCACTTTGGTTCCATCCCTGAATAATGAAGGCGTGACAGGAAAGTACCTAAGCAGCGCTGGAAAAATAGGGGACGACGTCTGGGGAACCCGAGGCACTTGGGTCAATCTATCCGGGGAAATCAAAGGAGAAAAAGTAGCTATCGCCATCCTTGACCACCCTTCCAATCCCGGCTATCCGACCTATTGGCATGCGAGAGGCTACGGTTTGTTTGCGGCAAATTCGTTAGGCCAAAAGGCTTTGAGCGGGGGAAAGGATGAGTTGAATTTTGGGCTGAAAGCAGGGGAGTCGGTGACGTTTCGGTATAAGATTTTGATCCATTCGGGGACGAGTTTTACCGATGAGTTGCTGCATATGGAGTTTGGGGCATTTTCGAAGAAGTGAGTTTTGATTTCGCTGAGTTTTGATTTCCCGCAGACCTGACTGCCGTCAGGCAAGTTTGCGCAGAAAAAAGCGCAGATTTTCGCGGATTAGAAAAAGGATATATGATTATATGTGTATCCACATGCTTGCACGTTACCGATTTAAATTAGGTTTTGTGGTTCCAAATAGGCGGATTCCCCCTTTCTAAGGGGGCTAGGGGGATTTTTCATAAAGGAAAATTCGCTATTCGAGACTTACGTGCATTGTTCCGGATACACATATACGATTATTCGCTTTCCCGCCTGTCCTAAGTTGAAAGCAGTATAAAATTTGTATTTCCCGGGAAATGGCTCTGAAGGAGCCAAACAATTCATGACCTTGTACGAAGTGCAGGGAAAATAAGGCCTTGATTGTCCTTGAGCCCTGAAAGGGTGAAACATCAAAGGTCCACCCCTTCAGGGCTTTCCTTTACAGTTTTTTACTTCAACCCCCGGCTACACCGGGGGTCATTAATTGTTTCAATCCTTCGGATCTTGATCAAACTAAAATATATTTCCTTTCCAAGTGCAAGGTTTAAATTCTGCGAATGGTGTGATTGCGGATATACATTAAAGATAATTAGAAGAGATTTGGCTGGTTTCGGACCTGTTAGGTTTTCAATACCAGCCAGGTCTTTTTCATTTTCTTACACTCAACTATTACGAAGAGGATTTTAGAAGTTTGGAAATCAATTCCTATTTTATCTCAAATCTTCCCCACAACCCAAAAGATCATGCCCACTTTCCACCGAGTTCTCTTCGCGTTTCTCCTTTTTCTGACCTCCACATGCCTTTTTGCTCAGACATTTCAAGCCGATCTGATTGTCTATGGTGGAACCTCCGCTGCCATTACGGCTGCGGTTCAGGCCAAAAAGATGGGCAAATCGGTTCTTGTTGTTTCTCCGGACATTCATTTGGGAGGACTCTCTTCAGGAGGATTGGGTTTTACAGATACAGGAAACAAAGCGGTGATCGGAGGTTTGGCGAGGGAATTTTACCATCGCATTTATCTCCACTACCAACAGGACTCGGCTTGGAAATGGCAAAAAAGGGAAGCGTACGGCAATAAAGGTCAGGGAACACCAGCGATCGACGGGGAAAACCGCACGATGTGGATTTTTGAGCCTCATGCTGCGGAACGGGTTTTTGAGGACTTGGTAAAAGAGAATCAACTGGAAGTTCATCGGAACGAATGGCTCGACCGGGAGTCGGGAGTTACAAAAGAGCGGGGAAAAATCACTGAAATCCGAGTTCTTTCCGGTAAAATCTATAGAGGAAAGGTTTTTATCGATGCGACTTACGAGGGAGATTTAATGGCCGCTGCTGGCGTGAGTTACCACGTAGGGCGTGAGGCCAATTCGGTTTATGGGGAAAAATGGAACGGGGTGCAAGTCGGTGTATTTCAGCATAATCATTATTTCTATGATTCCATTTCAGCTTTTCGGGTTCCCGGCGATCCGAGCAGTGGGCTTTTGCCTGAGATTTCATCCGAGCCACCTGGTCGCAACGGAGAAGGAGATCAGCGGCTGCAGGCTTACAATTTCAGAATGGCCTTGAGTCGGAATCCGGAAAACAGCGTTCCCTTTCCCAAGCCGGACAACTACGATTCTTCCCGATATGAGCTTTTGGCGCGGGTCTATGCGGCGGGATGGGATGAGACTTTTTGGAAATATGATCCGATTCCCAACTTGAAGACGGATACCAACAACCATGGGCCCTTCAGCACGGATTACATCGGGAAAAATTATGATTATCCGGAGGCCACTTATGAGCGAAGAAAGGAAATCATCCAAGAACACGAGGACTACCAAAAAGGCCTGATGTACTTTCTGGCAAATGATCCGAGAGTGCCTGAAAAAGTCAGGAAAGAACTTTCCCATTACGGTCTGGCAAAGGATGAGTTTACCGATAACGGTAATTGGCCGCATCAGATTTACGTGCGTGAGGCCAGGCGGATGATTGGCGATTATGTGATGACAGAGCACGATGTGCTTGGATCCAAAGAAGTTCCTCAGTCGGTGGGGATGGGTTCTTATTCATTAGACTCGCACAACACTCAGCGATTTGTTACTCCCGGTGGATTTGTGCAAAATGAGGGGGATATCGGTGTACACCCCAAGCGGCCTTATTCCATCACTTATGGTACTCTGACTCCTAAAAAAGAAGAATGCAACAATCTTTTGGTGCCTGTTTGCGTGTCGAGTTCTCATACCGCTTTTGGCTCGATACGGATGGAACCGGTATTTATGATTTTGGGTCAAAGTGCGGCGGCGGCTGCAGCTTTGGCAATTGATGAAGGTATCGCTGTTCAGGATTTATCCTACAAAAAGCTGAGAAAGGTGCTTTTGGAGGAGAAGCAGGTTTTGGAGAATTGAGGTTACCTTCCGATCCATGAGGTTTTTCTTCTCATCCAAACGATTTTAAAAACCAAAGCTCCCAAACCAATCAACAAACATACCCCAAACCAAAAAATCGGATCATAACCATCCCGAAGGATCCGGTATCCTGCAGTGAAAGCAAAAAGGACCAATCCGGTGATTTCCCAGATTCTTTGATTTTCCTCCCGATTAGGCAGATCAGGAATCAAGGGTAAGTTGACCAAGGTGCGCAACTCACCCCAATGCCAAGCCAATAAACCCAAATTGGCAAGCAACATCATCCCAGTAATCACAGGTGTCAGGTTGAAATCCATGGAGATCGTGATGATAAACACATTGAGAATAATGGGAAAATTGACCAAGGCACCCAGTTTAGCGTAGCGCTGAGTCATCAGCAAAAAGCCAGCGATCAACTGACCCCAACCCAGAAACTGCCAATACAGGCCTGTCTGGTACATGGTCTCAAAAAAATGCATGGCCGTTCCGAAATTTGCATCTTCCTGAGGAAGCGTAGTAAACCGCCTTCCTTTGATCTTAATCATACTGGCGAAGACAAAACCTCCGCCCAGCATAAAGCGCGTGTAAATGACAAAGACCTGAGCCCAAAAGTGATTTTTAATTGCGTTCATAAGAAGGTGATGCAGAGATCGGGGAAATGTTACAATTAATTTCTCCCTTCATTTTGAGACTTTAAATTGTTTGTAATAAGTGGTTTTAGTTAATTTCGGTTCAAGTAATTTCGAATGAGCCAATCCTTGAGAATTATATTTCAGGTGACCAGTTTTCTGGGAATTTTTCTTTTTACCCAACCACTTGCTGCCCAGCAGGTCAAGCTGGAAAAGCCCTTACTCAAAGATTTTGAAGATTTAGATTTTCCCAGAATTCAAAAAGCAGATTATTACTCATTGCAGAAAGTCTATTTAATCTCTAAGATCGAAGATGGACTTCCTCAATGGTATAATGAAAGTCAGCGTGCTCAATTGATCCAAAAGCTCAGGCCTGAAATCAAGGAACTGTATTTCTGGCTTTACTTGGATGGCCAAGTTTCGAACGGTGGTTTTGAGCAGTTTTACAGCAATGGCTTTGCCTACATGATTCCGGAAATCAAGAAGTTTTACCAGCGAGTAGGAGACGAGAAAGGGTTGGAAATCTTGGGAAAGTCGGAAACATGGTATCAGAATCGTCCCAAGGAAGAAGTTTGGATGGATTTCACTTTACAGCACCTTGACCAGGAATTTTTTGCAAATGACGATTATTCTGAAAGAAAAATAGAGGCCTATGTCAGAGCCAATTCTCATTTGTATGTGCGGGATGAAAATGGAGATCTTTTTCCTCAAAACTACTCCGGTAAATTGGTTTCAATTGATCCTGTTCGCAAGGAAAAAAAGGAGGTTGAAGTAAAAGACAACCTTGTAGTTGGTCCGGTAAAACTTTTCACGCTAGATGGAACACCGATAGAAGAATTAAATTTTGAGTATGGACGGCAATTGGGTTCCCAGAAATATTTTGATGAGTCAGGTCGATTGGAAAGGGAAGAAATCCTTTATCCAAGTGCTGACTACAAGGATATCCGCTATTTCTATCCAAACGGGCAAGTTAAGATCAGTCTTAGGCAGAATTTAGACGGCACAATGATCGGTGATTATTCACGGTACCATGAAAATGGATCACTCGCTTTTACCTACCATTTGGATGAATATGGAAATCATACCGCTCCTTACTTTCAATTCTATCCCGACGGCTCAAAAAAGCTTGAAGTAGATCGTCGGGGAGAGGAACCTAAGTACATCAATTACTGGGATGAAAATGGGATTCAGCTACTCAAGAACGGAACAGGTGAATACAGCTATATATATGCCTATGGCGGTGATTCAATTCTTTACGAATATCAGTTTGTGGACTACAAGAAACACGGAATCCAAAGAGAGACCCGAAATGGAGTTTTAGTCAAATACACCGAAATGAATTACGGCCAATATGATGGCTACCATCGGGAATATTATCCTAATGGGAGATTAAAAGAGGAGTATTTGATGAAAGCAAATAAAGTGGTCTCTCATCGGAGTCAAAAACGATTTGAAAATCCAGTTCTCCGAATAAATATTCGAACTTATGAATCCGGGTCATGGATAAAATCACTCGAATTAGAGGAGCCGGAGGTTTATCCTGTCTTGGTAAATTGGAATGAAGTGAAGGATCAAATCGTCGTCCCCCTTGAAGTCTTTGAGGAGTATCCAGACGAGACTGTAATAACAGCAAATTATTTGCTACATATCGACTCCAAGGGTGCAATTTCAGGTTACGATTTATCATACTCGGACAATGAGTCTGTGACTAATGCCTCGGAAAAAATATTTCCCTCTTTAAACTTCATTCCGGGTACTCGGGCAGGAGAGAATGTGGATTCCTATTTGGGATTTCGGATTTGGCTGTGGTTGGAAGAGGGAAATCCTACGAATTAGTCCCAATCCTCCTGATCAATTCTCCCGCCTCCCCAATATGCTCCACTTTAAAAAACCGCTCATGTTCCACCTCATGCTCCACTTGTTCATGAACCCAAGTGATATGAAAAGGGATGTGGATGCCAAAGCCACCCAGTTCGAGGACAGGTAAAATATCAGATTTCAGGCTATTACCCAGCATCAGAAATTCGGATGGTTGGATATCCAAGTGGCGGATGAGTTTTTCGTAGTCGCTGACCCGCTTTTCGCTCATGATCTCGATGTGGTGGAAGTGCTTTTCCAAGCCTGACTTTTTGAGTTTGCGCTCCTGATCGACCAAGTCTCCTTTGGTGGCCATCACGATGCGATAGTCTCCGTTCAAATCTTTCAGTACCTCTTCGACACCAGGCAGGAGTTCAACCGGTTTTTCCAGCATTTCCTGACCGATTCGGATGATCTTGTCAATGACGGTGATGGGCATTTTGTGATCCGAGATGCGCAGGGCTGTCTCTATCATAGAAAGCATAAATCCTTTGATCCCGTAACCATAAAGCTTGAGATTTTCGATCTCCGTGCGATAAAGCTCTTTCATGATGGCATGCTGAGGCATAAAATCCTCCAGCAAACTGGCGAATTTTTCTTCCGCTTCGCGAAAAAACGGCTCATTCACCCAAAGGGTGTCATCTGCGTCGAAGGCGATTACTTTGATAGGCATTTTATTAGTGTTTTGTAACATTCATTTTGGTCAGGAGGAGCACCTGACCGACGGGAGTCGGAAAGTTCGAAGCCACCATCAAGTTCGAGACTCTCGTCTCTCAGGTACAACCAATGACAGATTGTATATTGTTTCGAAAACACTTGACTTTCGAAATATAATTCTGAACTGTAGCCATATTATTTTTTGACTTTACCCGATTATTCTCAGCTCCTAAATTCGTTGGGTCAACACCTCTATTTTGTTCTTTTGGCTTAGCCCAAAAGAACCAAAAGGCCAAGATTTGCCAAAGCTCCCACCGCACAAGGCCGAACGCTGGCCCGCTGGCAAATCCTCCCATCGCGCCTATCCGAAGGATGTTTCGTGCTAGGCAGGAAAATTTCAAACATTGTTTTACACTTTGACAGTTGGGGGTTGGCAATAACCTGTCATCTCCATTTTGTATGTTCATGCAATATTTAAGACTAGGGGTGACAAAATACTACTTCACCGTCTCCTTTATCCAAGCCAACAGTACCTCTCTCCAGCCTTCCACCGCTCCTTTGCCCAATCCAAATGCGAATCCATGTCCTCCTGTCGGATAGATATGCAGGGATGCTTTCACGCCATGTTTATGTAGCGCTTGGTAATACAACAGGGAGTTTTCGATTGGCACTCCTTTGTCATCTTGGGCATGAACCAGGAAGGTGGGCGGCGTTTCAGCATTCACATTCAATTCTCCCGAAAAACGATCAATTAATTCCTGAGAAGTATTTTCTCCGATCAGGTTTTTTCTCGAACCCGAATGAACTGCCGCATCCCGGAAGGAAATCACCGGATAAACCAAAACGGAGAAATCCGGTCGGGCAGAAAGCGCATCGATTGTGTCTTTGGGACGGTTCACTTCATGATTGTATTGCGTGCTGAGCGTGGAGGCCAAGTGTCCGCCTGCAGAGAATCCCATTACGCCTACTTTGGCGGGGTTGATGATCCAGGCTTCTGCATGTTGTCTGACCAATCGGATGGCACGCTGTGCATCCATTAGGGGAACTTCCTTCGGGTCGGTCAGGGATTTGGAAATGGGCAATCGGTATTTGACTACGATGCCTGCGATGCCCTGTGCATTGAGCCACTTGGCAAAGTCGGTTCCTTCCCAGTCGTAAGCTAAAATTCCATAGCCTCCTCCCGGAAAAATCACCACTGCTTCTCCGGTCGCAATCTGCTTGGTAGGCAAATACACCTCGATGGTCGGGTTTTGCACATTGGCAATTCTCAGGATGCCTTGCTGCGTGGCCTCTTCTTGGAGATCAGAAGGATTCTGTAGGGGAGGAGTGCGTTCCCAAAGTGGAATGACGTGATTTTGTGCAAAAACCATAGTGGTAAAAAGGCCAATTAGAAGGGTTAGAATGGGTTTTTTCATAGAAGAAGCTAGGTTATAGTAAAGTGAGGAGCCAGCGTGTAAGTATTCCGATCCCAATAGAAATTCCAAAACTGAGCAAGGTTCCAATTAAAATATATTCGGTCAGCTTTCTGTCCTTTGCTTTCCTGAGGTCTCCAAATCGGAAAACAGACTTGGCAGCCAAAAGAAATCCAATTGCTTCCCATTTTCCCAGTATCACAAAGGCAAACACAAACAAGCGCTCCAATATTCCTATGTATTTTCCTGCATTTTTTAGGGAAGATTCTTGAGAAAGATCCAAGTCCTTTGACCAGTTGCTTAACCCAACTTGAATCGCAATACCGGCCACTTGCGTAATCAAGAGCAATGCAGTGGCATAAATCCAACTGGACGGACTCCACTCCAAGGATATTTCAGGTCTGAAAAACAACCACCAAATACCCAGAATACTGATAAAATGAGCCAATTGGTCTATAAAAAACCAAGCGGTCTTGGTTGCTGATTTTTGGAAGTAAAGTTTAGTGAGATCGACTAACCCATGAAGGATAGTCAGTACGATGGCCAGTATCCAAAACCCAAATCCCAAGAGTATAAGAATCAAAACTCCATGAACCAGCAAGTGGAGATAAAGGGCAGGCGATTTGGCTTTCTTCTTCTCCTTATGCATTACCCAAGCGGTGGGCTGAAGTAAAAAATCACCAAGCAGGTGTGCTAAAATCAGTTGAAAAAGAGGAATCATTTAGTCAGATTTAGAATTTTTTGTCGAAACAGTGCCTCCATCTCCAATAATTTAGCTCCGTGTGTTCGATTCCAACGGCCACTGACCGAGTTTTGCTTAATTCCCAGTTTCTCACCGATTTCGGTTTGAGTGATAGATGGTTGATTCAGGACGATGTCCATCAATTCGGCGGAGGAAATCGACCAATGATCCATGATGATTCCCGCAAAATCAAAAAACAGGTTCATTTCTAGGTCAAATTCCTTCCAAGGACTTTGAATAGCTAGATTGAGTCGGTCCTTTTTCAATCGGTCAAACCGTTCGGAAGCAAATACAAATGCCGAACCGCTACTTTCTGAAATTTTAGCCCCAGTATACGTTTTCTCTCCAATCCCAATGGCCATCCGGACATCTACCGGACTGGAGGTTTTTTCAGAATTTTCGCTTTGGATTTTTTTGATGAGTGTTTTGATTTGAAGGGCCCTTTTAAGTGCATCTTCAGGCTGGTTTATCTCGATTTGAAAAAAGTCTCCCCAAACCAATTCCCAAGTTTTAGGGGTATTTCCCCATTGTCCAAAAAGCCCCTGAAGTGGAATAAGCCAAGGTTCCGGATTGGAAAGTTTGCGGGAATGGATGATGTCTCCTTTGATTACAGCGATCATTGTCTTGAATATCGTGTGTTTTGATGATATTTCAAAATATCGTTTAAATATACGATTTTTTATATTATCGTTTAAATGTACGATAATTTGTTTTATCGTCTGAATCAAGGATATTCACCTCGACTGTTTCAGGTAGTCAAACCTAATCGATAGGGAGAAATAGCTTAATCTCTCCAAATCAATTTCTACTCTGCCTTAAACTCAAAAATCTTCTCACAGATCGCCCATCTCCAATTGGGAGGAGTACCCGGAAGGTTGGTTTGATATTGTCCGAGAAAGGCTTCCCATTCCTGCACTTTTGGGTTTGCACTGTCCAGCGCGGCTTTTTTCTCAAAGCTAAAGTCATCATCCGCCATAAGGATCATGCTCAGTCGGTTTTGCCAGCGGTAAATACTCATCTGTACTATCCCTGCCACTCGGATACTTTCCAATATTTCCGGGGCAACGGCTTGGTGACAATCCACATAAGCTTGGATGGCCTCCGGTTCGTCTTTCAGGTCGCAGATGAGAAGGAAGGTTTGCATTGAATTACGATTTTTGATTTACGACGCATTTTGGAGCCTAAAAGCTCATCTCAGAAGTAGGAAACTTGAGATTATAATCAATCTGAAATAAGAAAGGTTAAATCTGTTCCTTTAGACTTTCAGACCTTTTTACTTCCTGACCTCCCAACCTCCAGGCTCCCTAACTTCCCACTTTCCTCACCCTCGCCGCAAACAACCACACCAGAAAGAAGCAAATCAGCGGTAGCACAAAGGAGAAATTGACCTCGGGTACGCCGAGGATTTTCACATCCGTGTAGCCTGTACCTCCGATATCCAAAATCATCCCCTGAAGTGTAGGCATAATCGCCCCTCCGACGATCGCCATGACCAGATAGGCTGCGGCAAACTTGCTGTCTTCACCCAATCCTTCCAAGGCAATCCCGTAAATCGTCGGAAACATCAGTGACATGGCAAAGCTGATCCCCACCAGACTATACAGTCCGATCATTCCTTCCAGAAAAATAGCTCCCAGGGTAAAACCCATCGCCAGAACTGCAAATCCTGCCAATAGATTGGCAGCGGGCATAATCCGAAGCAAAGCCGTACATACCCATCTGCCTACCAGAAAGACTCCTAGCGAGGCGTAAGCATAGTTTACTGCATCGTAATTGGAAATCCCGATCGACTCGGCATATTGGTAGATATAGGTCCAAACCATAATCTGAGCGCCGACATAAAACATCTGTGCCAGGGTGCCTTCCACAAAATTCCGATTGGCCAAAAGTCGCTTCATCGTGCCTCCAAAATCGATTTTCCCATCGGAATCCTTACTTTCCGGCATTTTGACCAAAGCGATGAGAACCAAAATAGCCAAGACTACCAAACCCAAAATCACATAGGGATTTCGGATGACCATCAGGTCATTGCTCTTGACTGCAGCTTTCGCAGCGGCATCAAGGGTGTCGTAGATCAGTTTGCCGTTTTCGTCTGTATTGTTGCTTTGGAGGGAATTCAGAATAAAGGTTTTTGCCACGAAAAGCCCCGCTAAAGCTCCCATGGGATTGAAGGCCTGTGCCAAATTGAGACGCTGGGTAGCTGTGGCCTCAGGGCCCATAGAGAGGATATAGGGATTGGCGGTGGTTTCCAAAAAGGCCAAACCGAAAGTCAGGATATACAAGGCCGCAAGGAAGAACCCATAGCTTTCCCAGGCCGCGGCAGGATAAAATAAGACCGCACCAAAGGCATAGAGCCCCAAGCCGAGTAAGACTCCGGTTTTGTAGGAGTACTTTTTGATGAAAAACGCAGCGGGCAGGGCCATGGTGAAATAGCCTCCATAAAAGGCCAATTGGACCCAAGAAGCCTGCGTATTGTTCAGTTCCAGCACCCGCTTGAAAGCCGCCACCATGGGATTGGTGATGTCATTGGCAAATCCCCAAAGTGCAAACAGGGAAGTGATCAGGATAAAAGGGACCAATAGGTTTTTGGGAACGAGTGCGGGTTTTTGGGTCATAAGGCTCGGTCAAGATGGGTGTAGCCACCGTCTACATAGAGATGCTGTCCGGTGATATGTGAGGCTCGGTTTGAGAGTAAAAAAATAGCCATCGATGCGATTTCCTCGGGCGTGGTCATTCGTTTTCCCAATGGGATTTGATGGTTGATTTCTGCCAGTTTTTCTTCGGGATTGGGAAAGGTTTGAATCCAACTTTCATACATCGGGGTGTACACCTCGGCCGGGAGAATGGCGTTGACGCGAATGTGATAGGGGAGAAGCTCCACCGACCATTCCCGGGTGAGGGCGAGTTGGGCACCTTTGGCGGCGACATAGCCTGAAGTGCCTCCTTGGCCGGTGACGGCAGTTTTGGAGGAAATATTGACAATCGCCCCTTGGCTTTTCTTTAATTCCGGCAGGGCAAAATGAACGAGGGAATAATAGTGGTGGAGATTATTGGCAATGGATTGGGCAAAAGCCTCCGGGCTGCCTTTTTCCAAACCTACTCCGTCGTTTGCTCCGGCATTGTTGACGACTCCATCGATTCGACCAAAAGCCCTAACTGCTTCCAGAACCGCTTTTTCACAATCTTCGGCTGAAAAAAGCCTCCAAGGCAGATGAAGTGCTTTTCCCACGGCAAGTTCGACCAACTCTTTTCCTTCCTTTTCCGAAGGATCAATGATCACCGGAATCGCTCCTTCCTCAATCAAACCTTTGGAAATGGCTCCTCCGATGCCTTTGGCACCGCCGGAGATCAGAATGACTTTGTCTTGTAGGTGGAGGTTCATTTCAGTGGTCAGTGTCAGTTTAAAGGATTTCGATTTTAGTTTATAGTTGACGATCAGATGATTAACCCTCCAAGGGTTTCAAACCCTTGGAGGGATTGCTGATTTCTCATCCCTTACATCTTATAAAACTCGGCTGCGGTTTCGCCCATGATTCGGTCTTTTTCGGAGGAGGAAAGTTGACTGGTGAAATCATCCACCACTCGGTACACCTGTTCGAATTCCGCTGCCACCAGGCAAACCGGCCAGTCGCTTCCGTACATCAACCGATCAGGATCGAATAGTTCCAGGGCGATTTCCAGATAGGGAAATAAATCTTCCGGTGTCCATTTCTTCCAATCTGCCTCGGTGACCATCCCAGAGACTTTGCAATAAATCAGTTCTCGTTCAGCCAACAGGGCCATTTTCTTTTTCCAATCCTTCCATTCTCCATCTTTGATCAGGGGCTTGGCAAGGTGGTCGATGACCATGCGTTGCTCGGGACATTTTTTGACTAATTCCAAAGCGGCATCCAGGTGCTGCGGAAAAAGGAGCAAATCATAGGCATAGCCCCGCTCTTTGAGTTTGTGGATTCCCCGGACAAACTCTTCCCGAAGCATGTATCGGGGATCTTTGGACTGCAGGACTTCTCGGAATCCTACCAACTTTTCCTGACTGGAATATTGATCCAAAATCTCATCCAGATCATCTTTTCCCAAGTCTGCCCAACCCACGACGCCCAAAATCCACTCATGCTGGGCCGCCAAATCCAGAAGAAAATCAGTTTCTCTCAGACTTTCATCTGCCTGCACGGCGATGCATCCGTCGATTTTGGCATCTTGGAGGAGAGGATAAAGATCACCGGGCAGAAAATTTCTCCGAATCCGGCTCATATCGGGAGTGATCCAATCCTGCCGCTTGGGATTATATTCCCAGAAGTGCTGATGGGAGTCGATTCTCATGCCTCAGGATCGTTCATAGCTACCTGACGGGAAATTCCAAGTCCTTCAATGCCGAGTTCGACAATATCTCCCTGTTCCAAAAATCTGGGTTCGGGCTTCAATCCCATGCCAACCCCCGCGGGAGTCCCTGTAGAGATGACATCTCCCGGCAGCAAGGTCATGTATTGGCTGAGGTGCTCAATGATGGTGGGGATGTCAAAAATCAGGTCGGATGTGCTGCTGTCTTGCAGCATTTTTCCATTCAACTTCAGCCAAAGTCGAAGGTTGTGCGGATCGGGAATTTCTTCTTTGGTGACCAAAGTTGGTCCCAATGGAGCAAAATGATCGGCACTTTTTCCTTTGACCCATTGGCCTCCGTGACGAAGCTGGAAATCACGCTCGCTGACGTCATTGTGAAGGCAGTAGCCGGCGATGTATTCGTAGGCTTTTTCTTTTTTCACATACTTCGCTCGCTTTCCAATCACCACCGCAAGCTCTACTTCCCAGTCGGTTTGTTTGGAATTTCGAGGAATATAGATCGGGTCATAAGGGCCAGATAGTGAAGAAGTTGCCTTCATGAAGATAATTGGGACTTCAGGTACTGCCATGCCGGCTTCTTCTGCGTGTTTTCGGTAGTTTAGCCCGATGCAGATGATTTTGGAAGGGCGAGCAATGGGTGATCCAATCCGGGCAGTAGCGGGGATTTCATGAAGGTTTTCTTGGTTGGCATGAAGCCATTCTTCCAGTCTGGCCAGGCCGTTTTGGCTGAAAAATTCTTCATTCCAATCTTCTCCAAAACCGGAGCAATCCAGGTTTCGTCCCAGATTGTCCTGGATTCCCGGCTTTTCTTTTCCGGCTTCACCGAATCGTATAAGTTTCATAGGGTTAGGTCTTTAGGTTTAAAATGTTTTTGAGATAAAAAGATAAGAGATAAGAGATAAGAGATAAGAGATAAGAGATAAGAGATAAGAGATAAGAGATAAGAGATTTAGTTTCTGATTGTAACTCGCATTGAATCTTTCAATTTTCCAATCTTACAATTCATATCACATCTTCAATCCCATAAATCCCCCGTCAATATTGAAGTTGGCACCGGTGATAAAGCTTCCTGCGTCGGAACTGATGAAGTAAGCCAATTCGGCGATTTCTTCAGGCGTGCCCATTCGCCCGATGGGTTGGGTGGCGGCAAGCTTGTCGTACATTTCTTTCTCTTTCCCGGGATAATTTTTCGCCAAAAAACCGTCCACGAATGGGGTATGAACTCTTCCCGGGGAAAGGCAATTGCAACGAATACCATCAGCCACGTAATCCCGTGCCACACTCAGCGTCATAGAAAGTGCTGCCCCCTTGGTCATGGAATAGGCGAAGCGATCCGGCAAGCCAATCGTCGCAGCTACCGAACACATGTTGAGAATGGAACCGCCGCCGTGCTCTTTCAGCCTGGGCAAGGCTGCTTTGATGCAGAGAAACATTCCTTTGACATTGACCGAATAAACCCGGTCAAAATCCTCTTCCGAAGTACTTTCCGCAGTGCCAATATGAGAAATTCCAGCGTTGTTGATCAGGGTATTCAATTTGCCCGGAATGGAATGGATGACTCTTTCGACCTGAGCCAAATCAGTGATGTCTGCTTCGAAAAATTTGACTTGAAACCCTTTCTCATGCTCTTCAAGCTGAAGTTTGGTTCCCTCAATTGCATTTCGATCTATGAAAAAGACCCGACTGCCTGCTGAGGCAAATTTTCGGACCATGGCGAGTCCAATGCCGCTAGCGCCTCCGGTGATGAGGACGTTATTTTCATTCATAGGTAGGTTATTAGGGGTTTGAGTACTTGGATTTCAAAATACAAAATCCCTTAATGCCATCGCAATATTTTGTTGGATTGGCTTAAAATTCTTTCCCCCTTCCTCTTGAACTTAATCGCTGGGACGGGTGATCTCTTCAGATTTTTTACTGATGTCCCGGATGATTTGGTCCAACTCCTCGGCCGATGTCTTGATATATTGGAGAATGGTTTGGGCATCTTCATCCTCCGTTTTAGCATCATTCCCCAACAAGTTGACCAGACCCATAAGTCTGGCTAATGGTGCACGAACCACATGAGATTGAATCCAAGCGATTTCTCTGAACGCGGCGTTTTGTTTTTCAATCGTAGCCAAATGCAGGTTTTTTTCAGTGACGTCATTGATCAAAATCAAACTGGCATCGATCTCATTGAAAACAATCTGCGAGGATTCCATTTCGACTTCAATCAATTCTCCATTTTTCTTGGTATGTGAGCCTTTGGTTGGTTTTTGGTGAAGATTTGAATTATGAAACAGTTGCTGATTTTCTGAATAGGAAAAATCACTGAAAAGATCTTTGAAGTTTTTGTTCAAAAACTCTTCTTCGGTGAAGCCATAGTGCTTTACTGCCGAATCATTGACGTCTAGAATCTGGAGCGATTCGCTATCGCAGACGCACATGGGAAGCGGGCTTAAATGAAAGAGGTTGCTGTATTTTCGTTCAGATTTTTGGAGCTCATCTACAAATTTCTTCCGCTCAATGGAATAGATGATGGTCTTATACAACATGGCCGGTGTCAGGTCATCTTTCAGCAGATAATCCGAAACTCCCAAAGCCAAAGATTTGATACTAAAATCCAAGTCTGTGAAACCTGTAAGCGCAATCACCGGAATTCGCTTGGCTAATTTGATGATGTCGATGATCAGTTTTTCTCCAGAATGATCCGGAAGAGAAAGGTCCAAAAGAATGACATCAAAATTGCCCTCTTCCGTAGAAAGAAACTCCTTTGCCGCTAAAAAAGTAGAGGCATGCACCAAATCAGGAGATTGAATGTGCTCGCTGAGGTATTCCTCGATCAAGAAGTAATCTCCAAAATTGTCTTCAATGACAAGTGCCTTGTATGGAAATGAATCTTTTTTCATTTGTTATAATTTGATTTTCATTTGCCACATAGCTTGTCCCGATCTTTCATCGGGAGAATGCCCAAGCCAATCATTCCCCTGTGTGAGAAGCATTTACTCATGGGCATTTCATTTGATTATTCTTGATTTATAGTCCATTTTCTGGATACTTTGTCTTCATTCTATGGTGAGGATTTTTTTTAGCTTGTATTCAATTGCTGTTAAATTTTGGAAGGAAGCTTAACCGTGTTGATCCAAAATTCTTCCAATGCAGCGGCAACTTTAAAAAAATCATTGACATCTACAGGTTTGATGATATAGCTGTTGCAATGCTCTTGATAGGCAGAGAAAATATCTTTGTCGGAAGAGGAAGTGGTCAGTATGATAATGGGGATGTGCTTGAGGTCGGGATGGTTTTTTACACTCTGCAGCACCTCATGCCCATTTTTTTTGGGAAGGTTGATATCCAATAAAATAAGATCCGGGAGGCTGGAGTCCTTTTTGCTTAGATTCATCAAATACAAAATGGCCTCGTTACCGTCCTTTTTCACCGTGAGATTTATCGGGAATCTGAAATCCTGCAAGGCTTCCTTGGTCAGCAAGATATCTCCCTCGTTGTCTTCAACCAATAAAATGTTGATTTCCTTGTGACTCATAGTTTTTTGATGGTGAAGATCAACTGTGTTCCTATTCCTAATTCAGATTCTGCCCAGATTTCGCCTCCAAATTGGGTGACAATTTTGCGACAGGTAGCCAGGCCCATTCCTGTACCCGGATATTTTTCTTTGGGGTGAAGTCTTTTTAAAATTCCGAATATCTCCTCAAGATAATCGGCTTCAATTCCTATCCCATTATCCTGTACTGTAAATTTCCAAAATTCCCCGAATTCTTCACCATATACTTTTATCTCAGGAGGAAGGTTGGGGTGGACATACTTCAAGGAATTGCCGATGAGGTTTTGAAAAAGGATTTTCAGTGGGATTCTCAGGGCTTTGATCTTGGGAAGGCCCTGAAAGGTAAGTTGGGCACCGGTGTTTCTGACGATGTCTGATTTTAATTCCAAGACCTCTTGGATAATTTCTCCCACTTCGATCTCCTCCAGCTTTTCCAAGTCAAAACCTGCCTTAGAATATTCCAAAAGGTCATTGATCATCTGAGTGAGCCTTTTGGCTCCGTCTGTTGCAAAATGAATATACTGTAGGGCTTTTTCATCCAACTTATCCCCATATCTTTTCTGGAGAAGGTCCATAAAAGAACTGATCATTCTCAAAGGTTCGCGCATATCATGAGAGGCCAAAGCGGCAAACGCTTTCAGTTCTTGATTGGCAGAGGAGAGTTTTGCATTGGTTTGAATGATTTCCAATTCCGACATTTTTCGTGCCGTGACGTCCTGGGAGGCTCCGATCATCCGGATGGCTTTCCCATTTGAATTTCGAATGATAAATCCCTTGTCCTGAATGAAGTTATAGGTTCCATTTTTTTTCCGTACCCGGAATTCTTTTTCCCAGTAACTGTCCATTCCTGAAAGTGCCTGGTTGAGATTCGCTCTCACCTCTGCCAGATCTTCGGGGTGGATGATGCTTTCCCAGAAATCGTTGTTGTCTTGGGAATCGTGTGTACCGTAACCAAAATTTTCATAGAAAGAGGGTGATCGGAACGTTTTGTTTTTTTCCATATCCCAATCCCAAATAAAGTCTGAAGTGGCTTTTGAAGCCAATTCAAATCGTTCATTAATGAGTTTTAGATCCCTGGATTGTTCTTCTACTTTCTTTTTGAGCAGGTTGGGGATTCTGGAGAAGTTCCAGGTGATCAAACCGAATATAACCGCGGTAAGATACCTTAGCAAAAGAGAGGGCACCAATCCTGAAAGGGCGCGACTTTCTTTGAGTTGTACGGTCAATTGCCAATTTCCCTCAGGGATCATGACAAAATCACTGAACCCGGTGTAGGGTTTGTCTCCAGGCTCTTCCGGAAGAAAATTGATCCATTGGCCGGTAGCTTTATCCTGTTTGGAAAACCGAATGGCCATCAAGCCATTGTCCTGACCGGCTAATCCGGTGTTTTTGATCAAGGTTTGGAGGTAAATGATGACTGCGGAAAATCCTTTTAGTTCACCTGATTTTTCGAAAATGGGATACCTCCCTACGATACCGACTCCACCCTGTCTCAGGGTGAATGGTCCCGAGAAATAGATGTCTCTTCGAAGAAACGCCTCCAAGACTTCTTCTTTTCTTGTAGGATCTTCGGCCACTTTATAGCCAATGACCGATTCATTTCCCTTCAGCGGATAGACGGACACAATCGTCCCGGAGTCTAAATACTGGATGACATCCACGTTGGGGTTACTTTCAAGAATTTGTCTTCCTATCGAATCAAAATTTTGAGTGACATCAAAATTCTGTGCAAAAAAGGCCAGAGTTTTAGCAGCGGAAATGCCATTTCTGATGGAGAATAAAACGGAATTTTCCAGCTCATAAAGTTTGGCTTTGACCGCTTCACGCTCGTTGGAGAGACGGATTTGATATTCTGTGTAGGAGAGATAGGAAGTTAGGAAGAATATGCCCAAAAAGACACTCCATCCGGTAATCCTGGGATGGGTAGATAAAAAATTTAAGGTTGCGGTTTTGACTCTTTCTAAATATTGAATCATTGTTTTTTCAGTGTAAAAAAGAAGGTGGTACCATGCTCTCCATCTGATTCTGCCCATATAGTGCCTCCATGAAATTCTACGATCTTTTTGCAGATCGAAAGTCCTATTCCTGACCCGGAATATTGCTCTTTTTGGTGAAGTCTCTGGAAAATCATAAAGATTTTGTCTAAGTATTCTTTGCCAATACCAATCCCATTGTCTTTGATGCTCAATTGCCAGAATTCACCTTTGTCCATAAAATCAATCGATATCTCCGGACGATTGCCTGGTATTTGATATTTGATCGCATTGGAGATCAGGTTGTGAAAAACCTGAATTAAGGAATTGGGATGGCATGGGGCCTCAGGAAGAGGGGATAGGTGAATTTGGGCTTGTCGCTCTTGAATAGATTTCTTGTTTAAAGTGATCGCCTCTTGAGCCAACTCTGTCAAGTTGACCAATTTTTTCGATTCATTGATATTTCCCACTCTGGAGAATTCCAACAGATCCAAGATGATTTCTCTCATCCGTTTGGCGCCATCTACTGCAAACCGGATGTATTGCTTTCCCTTTTCATCCAAGGTTTCCCGATATTTTTTCTCGATCAGCGTCAGAAAACTCGAGATCATCCTCAAGGGTTCTTGAAGGTCATGGGAAGCCACGTAGGCGAACTGCTCCAGTTCTTTATTGGAAATTTCAAGTTCCCGGTTCGATTTTGCCAGCTCAGAGTTGAGGATTTTCAAAGATTCTTCGTAAGCTTTTCTCCTGGAAATATCCTGAATGGCCCCGACTAGGCGAGTTGGTTTCCCCTCTTGGTCTCGGATTATCGTGCCTTTATCCAATAAATAAAGAAGTCCCTTATTTTTTCTGTAAAACCTGTATTCAGATTCAAAGGAGGTTTTGGAAGGATCATTGAGAAGTTCGATCAAATTTTTGATGACCTGATCTTTATCCTCAGGATGGATGCTTTTTTCCCACCGTTCATTATTATGATGAATTCCCGCTACTTCTTCATCAAAAAGTAGGTTAAAGCCTTCTCCCCAATAGTGCTCTCCGGTGACAATATTCCAATCCCAAATCGCATCATGGGAAGCCTTGGAAATCAGGGAAAGTCTTTCGTTGAACTCTTGAATCTGCTTCTCTGATTCTTTTCGGGTAGAAATATTCCGAAGAATGACCGAAAGCCCTTCTTTGGTTGGATAGATGGTGACTTCCTGCCAAGTTTGGGTCCATTGATCAAAGGTCTCGAAGTTGACCCGTTTATTTTCTTCAAAGGCCCTTTTATATCCGTGTTTGAAGTCTTCGTTTTGAATCAGGATAAAATCCCAAAGATTTTTCCCAAGGATGGCTTCTTTTTTTACCCCGGTTAGCTGTTCTACCGTATTGTTCCAATAAGTAACCGTGTAATTCTTGTCAAATGCATAGAAGGAATCTCCGATACTCTCCAAAAGGGTATCATGGGTTTCAAAAGCTTCCTGTAACTGATCTAAATACTGCTTTCTTCCTATCGCAAATGAAAGGTTGGTAGCAATCGACTGCATGAAGTTTTTTTCATCTTCCGTCCAAATGTGCTCCTCATGGCAGTCATCAAAACCCAGGTATCCCAACATTTCATTTTCCAAAAAAACCGGAATGTGGAGAATGGATTTGATTTCCTGTTCTTCCAGGATTTTTCGGGTTTCTTTATCCGTTTCTCTGGTCAGTACTGCGTAGGGTTTTCGCTGAAAGGCTTTTTGCCAAAATTCAGGATAGTTTTCTACCGGTATAGCCCGGTATTCCGGGTTGTCTATGTAGGAAATGATGTTTTGGTTGGCCCATTCATGGCTTAAATTGCCATACGTGGCGCCGTCACGGCGGTAGATCTGGATGAAATAGGAGCGATCTGCCTCTGCCGCTTCTCCCATCACCTGCAGCATAGGAGAAATCTGACTTTCCCAATCTTCATTTTCCAAAAACAGCTCAATGACTTGGGCAGTAGCCTCAATAAATTTGGTCTTTTTCGCCAGTAGGAGTTGGTTCTTTTTCTCTTCCGTAATGTCCTGAAGTGCGCCTACCATCCGCACAGGTTGGCCGGAAGAATCCCTGATAATCACCGTGTTTTCCTTGACGAAAGCGTAGGAACCATCAAATTTTTGGAAACGGTATTCTCCAGTCCATCGAATTTGGGCAGTGTTTTTTCTTGCTGAAAAAATGGAATCCAATATGCGCTGCAAATCTTCCGGATGGACTTTGGAATTCCAAAAATCAGGGGAGACATATTCCACATGAGCTGGATAGCCAAATAGTCTATGGTATCCTTTACCCCAGAAAATCTGGTCAGATTTCATGTCCCAATCCCAAATGGCATCAGACACCGCCTGAGTTGCTAAATGGAACCGTTCGTTGCTTTTTCGGATGGATTGCTCGGCCCGAAATCGGTCTGTTTCGTCCAAAACAGTAGAAATCATCAAATTTTGCTCAGGGAGTGGGATGTTTTTGGCGGTCACAAAACGGGTTTCTCCATTCTGATTGGTAATGGGGATTTCACTCCAAGTCATTCGTTCAGGATTCCCGGATTGGATATCCGACATGATTTTTTCAGTGATCTGAGCCCTGAATTCCGGATCAGGGTAGACTTTCTCAAAAAAAGTAGAAACGTCTTTCAATACCTCCTCCGGCCAGCCATATACCTTTGAAAAGGCCGGATTGATATAGGTGGTTTCTCCGGTTTCCATATTGTTGACGGCTATCCCCATCGGAAGATTCTTCAGGGTAGCTTCGATGAATGAATTGCGTTCGCGAAGTTTATTTTCGATCTCCCGCTGATAGGTGATGTCCTGAACGGTTCCTTTAAACTTGGTTTGGCCGGTCTCCGGATCCACTTCAAGCTGTCCTTTTTCATGGACATATTTGATGGTGTGGTTCGAACATCTGATCCGGTGAACGGCATCGAGTGGTCTGTATCCCTGGACAGCCGCAAAGTGCTCGATTAAAAATCCCTCAAGATCTTCTTCCACGAAAGATTTGGTAAACAAATCAAAATCCGGGAGAACCTTTTCTTTATCCAGACCCCAGATATGGAAGACTTCATCTGACCAGAAGATTTTCTCCGACTCCAGATCAAACTCCCAATACCCAAGTTTTCCGATTCTTTGAGATTGGTTAAGTTTTTCAAGGAGCTCTTTGTTTTTGTTTTCTTCCTCGACCCGCTGGGTTACATTTTCGGAATAACAGGCAATGGCATGGACTTTTCCACCTTCCCAAATTGGAACAATCTGCACCTGATGGTAAAAGTTTTTCTGTTCTATTTTTCTTTTTTGGATGAAAGTGGTCTTTTCCCCTTTCAAACCAAGATCATAGTGTGTTTTCCAAAATTCAAAATCTTCCAAATGAGCGAATTTTTCATCGAGAAGATGTTCTCCGATTTGGATGGACTTCCCCTGAAGCCGATGAATACTTTCGAAAAACTTATCATTTCCGAAAATTAACCGGTATTGAGGATCGAGACACCAGATCGTCTCCGGTGCCGTATTTAGGACCAAGGAAAGTTTTCTCCAGTCCTGATAGACCAATTGCTTGTCCTGGGTAATATCCTTCCAAAGTCCATAAAAAAACTGTGGCTCCGTCGCATTTGCCTTTTCGATCCAACATTCGGCTAATATGTGTCGGACAGTGCCATCTGCCAGCAGCAATCTAAACTCGGATTTGAAAGGAGAAAAATTCTCAAAAAGTGACTCATGGAGCTGTTGGATTTTAGAATAATCTTCCGGGTGAACTGCCTCGATCAGCCCTGCTACACTTGGCTGGGTATCTTTTTTTTGGCTCAGGAGACCAACTAGTTGGTCTGACCAATACATGGGCTTATCTCCAGATTCTTGCGACCAATACCCCAAATTACCCATAGCCTCCAGTTTCCCAAGAAGGGATTGAACGGCCGTAATTGGCAAATTCACAGAGGCCTGGGTAGGAAGGGATTCTTGCGGGAAGTCAGACATTTATAGCAAAACTCAATGGAGTCATAAAAGATATTGGAAGTAGGCAGGAATACCAACCAAGTGTCACATTCTGTAAACCTACAACCGGATTACTTCTCCAGATTTGACAGATTCGTCGCATGCAAAAGCAATTTTCAGACTATTAAGTGCATCTGCAAGATGATCAGTCAGGTCATGATCTTCTTGAATAGCCTTTAAAAAATACCGTTGCTCTCGATTGCAAAGTTCCAGATGATCAGGTTCGTCAGTCATATCAATCCACTCGTCTTTTTTCAGAAAATTATTTTTGCTGTCAATCGCGGCATGATGAACCCGAATCGATTCTGTTTTGGTATGGCTATCCACATGATCTGATTTTCCCACTGCCCCTGCATCTTTGGCGACAATCGATACAGCACCTTTGGGGCCGAATACATCTTTCACAAAAAAGGCAGTCTCTGACACCATCGGTCCCCAGCCAGCTTCATACCATCCCACCGAACCGTCCTCAAACCGGATTTGAAGCTGTCCATAATTGTAGTTGTCTTTTGCGATGTCATCGGTGAGCCTTGCCCCAATGGCTGATACCCAAACCGGTTTGGACCGTGTCATCTGACACATGACATCGATGTAATGGACGCCACAGTCTACGATTGGACTGAGGGATTTCATCAGGTTGCGGTGCACATCCCACATATAGCCGTGACTTTGTTGGTTGAGATTCATTCGCATGACCAGGGGTTTTCCCATTTTCTGAGCTTCTTCAATGAATCTCATCCAAGAGGGATGATGTCTCAGGATATAGCCTACTACAACTTTTTTTTGAACTTCTTTAGCTTTTGAAATGATTCGCTCACATCCTAAAATGGAATCTGCCAGGGGCTTTTCAATAAAAATATGACATCCGGCTTCCAGGGCTTTTAAGGCAAAAGTTTCATGCGTGTCAGGGTAGGTGGAGATACAAACAGCATCAGGCCGAGTCTGCTCCAGGGCTTCCTCGAAATTTTCGAATAGAGGATAGGCTGCTCCCAGTTGCTGATTCAATTTTGTTTTGCTGTCTCCTCTGGCGACAAGACCGCATATTTCAAATTCCGGCATGTGGTGATAGGCAGTGGCATGGGAAGCTCCCATATTGCCACAGCCGACTACAAGGATTTTAATCAAATTCATTGGGTCGGGGAATTGAGAAGGTGAGTGTATTCTGATGAACTAAGATAAACAATTTCTATTTGGAGACTAATCGGGGAAAGAGGTTCGTCAAGTTGATTTCTTTCCACCTGAACTATCCGATCAATAATTTCCATGCCTTTCAGGACTTTGCCAAAAACCGTGTAGTTGCCATCCAGGCGATGCAAGCCGTCCCGATTTTGGACAATATAAAATTGGCAACGGGCAGAAAGTTTGTCTGGATTATCATCTCTTCCTGCTCCGACCGCTCCATAAACATGCGTCAGTTCTGGATGAAACTCGGGTTTTAGCAAATAATCTGGGTCATTGAACCCTTCAGGGGTATCCGGACAACCTCCCTGAGCAACAAAATTGGGGATGACCCGGTTGAAAGAAAGCGAGTCCCAATATCCTGATTCTGCAAGCTGGATAAAGCTTTGTTTGTGGTTGGGAGTTCTGTCGTCCAAGCTGATCCAAATTTCTCCCAATGGGGTGGTAATTTTCCCGACTGGAAGGGTTGGGTCCGTGATGAATAGATGAGTAAGGGCGACTAGGAGAAAGAAGAGCTTCATAGGACGAAAATTCAGAAACTGGGTTGGAGGTTGTTAATTTACATAAAACCGAGACTTATTTAGATTTCATGCTATTTCAAAAGTTTGGATAGGCTAGCTATTCATTTTTGCCGTTGATTTGATAAAAATTAAACACATGACTCAAGAATCCTTGCTGAATAACCCAGGTTTAGATCAGGTTTCTCCACTTCCCCAAAATGAAATGGAGCGCATTATGGCTTTGAGCGAACTTGATTTGGATTATTTAGATCTCGAGAAATCATTTTCAGATTTGACCAAATTGGCCGCCAAAGTAGCAGGGACTCCGATATCCCTGATCAACCTGATTGACTCTTTTACCCAATGGAGCGTGTCTGCTTATGGTATTGAGATCAAGCAAATGCCTAGGGAAGAATCTGTCTGCCAATACACCCTACTGGAAGAAAACGCTGAAGGGTTTGAGGTGAAGGATTTGTCACAGGATGAGCGGTTCAAGGATAAATTCTATGTAGCCGGAGAGCCTAATCTGAAATACTACTATGGCATCCCCTTGCTTTTAGATGGGAATAGGGCCTTGGGAGCCCTGTGTGTGTTGAGTGACGATTACAAAAATCTCAGCGCTGAGAAAAAGGAAATGCTTGAGATCATCGCAGGGGAAGTCGTCAATCGGATCAAGATTAATTATGCAGTAGCTGGACTGAAAAAGAAAGTACAGGAAACTACGGCTGTAAAAAACCGGGTTGCCCATGATATCAGAGGTCCTATCGGAGGAATCATAGGCTTGGCTGAGATCATTCAAATGCAGGGCAATCAAAACAAACTGGAGGAAGTACTGGATTTTATAGCCTTGATTCGCAAAAGTGGAAAATCAGTTTTGGAATTGGCAGATGAAATTTTGACTCACTCTATTGCTGAAAAGGATTTGGTGAAAAGAGGGCCAATGAATCATGAGTTTACCTTGCTGACATTACAGTCCAAACTGGAGGACATGTTTACTCCTCAGGCAGTAACCAAAAATGTCAGCTTCGAGGTAAAGGCCAATCCACCACAGCAGGGAATCCCTTTTCCCAAAAACAAAATCCTACAAATTTTGGGTAATCTTATTTCCAATTCTATCAAATTCACTCCTGCTGGAGGTGAAGTTTTGGTCGATCTCGATATGGAAATTACAGATCAGTCCAATCACCTCCGGTTTCTGGTAAAGGACAGCGGCGTTGGTATTGCTCCTGAAAAAATCCTGGAAATTATGGAAGGAGGAACCGCTTCCAGTCAAGGCACCTCTGGTGAAAAAGGCTTTGGATTTGGCTTGAACCTGGTACACCACCTGATAAAAAGCTTAAATGGGACCATGTCTGTATCTTCTGCCCAAGGTCAGGGGGTACAGTTCGAACTCATCATTCCATTGGACAATAGTTAACCGTTCAGGGTTTAGGATTGCGATGTTCTAGCATTATCCACCGGGTAGGCATACATAGAGAGGAAGTTTTTCAATAAGACGGGATTGGTAGTATCTACCTTTCCCTTCAGCCTTTTTTCAAAACTTTCTTTCTCTTCCAGGCTGTAAAAATCAGCAAATTGATTGCTCCCATGAAGTAAGTCGTGGGAGATGTAGTTGCTTGGCCAAAGTTTATAGCCTTTCCAAATATGAAAATCAATCAGGGAAGCTAGCTCGGCAAGTTTTTCACTTTGGGAGCTTTTTTTGGAGGAGATTTCCTGAATCTCCTGATCAAGAACGCCATTTACTTGAATGTGAATCCGTTTTTTGGTACCCATGATTCCCCGGAGCAAATTGACAAAGTCCTCGTTTTCGCTTTTGACATACTTTTCATCCCTAGATTTGGCCAGCAGTTCTGGCATCTTTAGTATATCGGTAGGATCATATTCGTACGAAATGGATACTGGCACCAATCTGATTTTTTCGAAAAAGCCAAAGGGATTATCCCCATCTTCTGCCAAAGTCAGCATTTTCAGCACCCCTTTGTGAGTGATATCATTTCCATCCTTGGTTCTTCCTTCTCTTTGGGCTGTCCATACCGATCGATTTTCCCGAAGGAGTGACTTGTGGATGTATTCTGAAGCCATCATAGAACTTTCAAAAAGAGCACGTCCACTCAGTCCTCTTCGAATGGCAAAATTCCGATTGAGCTTGGATAAGGTATGCAGGAAGGGTTTCTTGATCAGATTGTCACCGATCGCTGAAGTAGTCATCACCAAGCCATTTTCGTATAGGCAGGCATTGAGTAGGGAAGTATCCAGGATGATGTCCCGGTGGTTGGAAATAAACAGGTATGCAGTATTGGGTTCCAGGAGATCAAATCCACCTTTACTCAGTCCATCCGAACTTTTTTCCAATACTTTCATCAGTGCAGGATAGATAAAGTTGATCTGGAAGTCCCGAAGTGAATGCGTATGAAGCATCAGGTCTTTCCAATGTGCAACCGAATCGTTTGGGAATGCAAAGTTCATCATGGCCTCTAGCATGGGGTCATCAATGATCTGCCGGATGGCTGCATTCACTTCCGCATCATAGAAGGGTCTGATTGGGTCAAATTTTGACATAGTCGGGTGATAATGTGCCTGCAAAAAGCAAAAATTAAGGGAAAATAAGAAGATAAAGTTTTTGCCTTTGCTGCCTGGTGGCTTTAGTTACTGTCTTTCCAGATACTTAGAAAAGAAGAATAAATGAACCGGTAAAGCCTCAGTCCAATAGTCCCAAGTATGGGCTCCGGGCCGCTCGATGTACTCATGGGGTGTTTTGTTTTCTACCAGCAGTTGGTGAATTTGTCGGTTGGTTTCTATAAGAAAATCATCCACCCCGCAGTCTATGATCAAGGCTATTCCGTTGGATTTCATTTGGGAAACCAATCCAACGGCGGTATAGGGATTGAATGAAGGTCCGTCATAATTGATTTCGCCCAGCATGGCTTTTTGACTTTGGACCCTCAGTGCTCTAAAGTCTTCTTGGACCTTCCAAAGTCGGGTGTCAATATTCATTACACCACTCATACTGCCTGCAGCAATAAATAACTCGGGATGTTTGGCAGAAAGGGTGACAGCGCCATGTCCTCCCATGGATAAACCGGTGATCGCTCTGGATTCTTTCTTGGCCAAGGTTCGGTAATTTTTATCCACAAATGGGATCAGCTCCGAAATGAGGTAGGTCTCATACCGCACAGAATCCATCAATGGACTGTCGTAATAATAACTTGCCGGACCCACTCCGGGCGTAACAATAATTAGGTTGTATTCTTCTGCCAATCGTGGCACGAGGTCTTTTTCAGTTACTTTTTGATGCCAATCGCTGTAGGAGCCAGAGCCACCATGAAGAAGATAGAGTACCGGAAACTTTTCCGAACCTTTCGAATAGCTTGCAGGAGTGGTGACAGCTGCTTTCAGATTTTTCTTCATTGAGGTACTGTATACTTCTATTGTATCCACCCGGGTCTGGGCAAAAAGGAGGGTGTTGGAAAAGGTGAAGATTAGCCAAAGAAGATTTTTCATAGGTTGGGTTTGAATTTGGGTGTAAAGGTGATGGGAGTGCTCTGGGGTGTGGCTCAGAGTAGATGGACCAAAGTAAACAATCTATTTCACGATCCCAGAATTTCTCCAATATCGATCACTCTTTGGGATATTCGGTATTTTGTATATTCCAGTGAAAATTCCCTTATCTATTCATGAAACGGATTCAACAGACAGCCTATTTTCTGATAGTATTAGTTTTGGGAGCCCTGGTTTTGAAGGAGGGCTCTTTTATTTTTATTCCATTGGTTTGGGGGATTTTTTTTGCCTTTGCCTTGTATCCTTTGGCCCACTGGTTTGAACAGAAATCATTCCCCAGAGGATTGGCAATTTTTGCATCGATTCTGTTAGTCACCTTAATTGCGTCCGCAGTTTTTTACATTCTATTAAATCAGATGATGGGGCTGATCAAGGAGATTCCCGAGATTGGTGAAAATGTAAATGAGAAATTGGGTCGATATTTTGATGAAATGAGTTTGCTGCTGGGAGAGGATGTATTTGATCCCGATCACAAAGCGGACGTTTTTTCTTTTTTCTACCCAGAGGATATCAACCAGACGCTTTTCACTACAGGAAAATCCCTGACCTTGATTGGAATAATTCCGTTGTACACATTTTTGATGCTGTACTACAAGGATTTTTTTTCAGAGTTTTTAGTAAGAATTTCCTCAAAAAATCAGGAAGAGGTTATTCACTGGGTTGGAGATTCTGGAAAAGTAATTCAATCATACTTAGCCGGAATGATTAGAGTAACAGGTATTGTGTCTGTTTTGGCAGGTATTTTTTTCTATCTAATCGGGGTAGAGTATTTTATTCTTTTTGCGGCATTTATTGCGATCATGAATCTGATTCCTTATGTAGGGGTGTTTATTTCTTCCGTATTTGCGATCCTCTATGTATTTCTGACTACCGACTCATTCTTTTATCCATTTATCACCTTTTTGACGCTATGGGGAATCCAACTTTTTGAGAACAATATCATCACACCCATAGTGGTCGGTTCCAAGGTCAAGGTAAATGCATTGGCAGTTATTTTGGCAATCTTGGCCGGAGGTTGGCTTTGGGGGATCTCAGGAATGGTTTTGTTTATTCCCTTGACAGGTATATTGAAAATCACATTAGATAGGAGCAACCAATTGAGTCCATTTGGTTACTTATTGGGAGATGATGTTCCGGTAACGGAAGCCTCTGAAAATTTTTGGAAGGTTTTGAAAAGAAGGATGGCCTCTGGAAAAAATCGAAAGTGACGAATCCCTGCTAAAATCGAAAGTTTAATTTTCCGGAAAGGAAATTTTCCCAGTGACGCAGAGGAAAATTGAATAGCCGAAAAAAGGCACAAGAAGGCATAAAAAAAGCCTCTCAGATGATCTGAGAGGCTTTTCTGTGCGGACGAAAAGATTCGAACTTTCATGCCCGTGAAGGCGCTGCCGCCTGAAGACAGTGCGTCTACCAATTTCGCCACGTCCGCAAAGTAGAAGTGGTTGCCTTATTTAAGGCGGTAAATAAAGTCGGGGTGGCAGGATTCGAACCTACGACCTTCCCGATACCAATCGGGACGAGATACCGGGCTACGCTACACCCCTCGAAATTTTTAGCAGAATAGATTGAAGATTGTGCAAATGAAAAAAGCAGACCAGGAAGATCTGCTTTTAGATTGAACGTGCGGACGAAAAGATTCGAACTTTCATGCCCGTGAAGGCGCTGCCGCCTGAAGACAGTGCGTCTACCAATTTCGCCACGTCCGCAAAGTAGAAGTGATTGCCTTATTTAAGGCGGTAAATAAAGTCGGGGTGGCAGGATTCGAACCTACGACCTCCACATCCCAAATGTGGCGCGATACCGGGCTACGCTACACCCCGAAACTTATAATCAAGAAATTTATTCAACTGCCATTTGCAGTTTGCGGAATTCGGACCAAGACCTTCCCGATA
>NZ_QKTX01000001.1:408798-550805 GCF_003253485.1 Algoriphagus aquaeductus
ACGCTACACCCCGAAACTTATAATCAAGAAATTTATTCAACTGCCATTTGCAGTTTGAGGGATTCGGACCAAGACCTTCCCGATACCAATCGGGACACTGTTCCGAGCTACACCAATTCCCTCAATTCTTTTTCTCCCTTTCGGATTAAGTGGTGCAAACTTAGGGAAAATTCAGAATTTCAAGCGTGAAAGGGAATAAATATTCCTTGATTTTAGGTGTTGACATGGCCTTTTTAGGTCAATTGCTTGATTTCAAATGAATTGATATTCCACTTTTTTTTCAATATTCATGGATCAAATCAATGAAAATGAAAAAAAGGGTCACCGGTATCGGAGGTATATTTTTCAAAGTGGAAAATCCCGATCAAACCAAACAATGGTATGCAAAGCATTTAGGACTTCAGGTAGATAACTATGGGACTGCATTCGAATGGAGGAGTAGCAATGATCCTTCCAAGAAAGGCTTTTCTCAATGGTCGCCAATGAAGGACGATACTTCCTATTTCAACCCCTCCAAAAAAGACTTTATGGTCAATTTCCGAGTTGAAAATTTGGAAGTACTCGTAGAAGAACTGAAAAAGGAGGGGGTTCAGATTCTCGATGAAATCGAGACATTTGAATATGGGAAATTTGTCCATATTCTCGATCCGGATGGACATAGTATAGAGCTTTGGGAGCCCAATGATTCTGTTTATGACCAAATTGTAGTGGCCAGGACAGTGAGCTAATATAGAGTTTGATCTTATTCTAAGAATAAAAAGATCAAAAACAGAACTAAAACAATCAGTAAAGCTCCAAGGACTATGCTGCCGGTTTGTATTCGTCTAGATTGTTGGATTCTATGCTGGATGGAATCGGATAAATCTTCCGGATTGGCATTTTCTCTGCTCAAAGCTGATTTTGGAAGTTTCCCTTTTGGCCTGATTTGACCTAGAGAATGATTATCCTTAAAAGTCTGAGAAGCTTGCTTGCTGAATCCTGCACCACCTGTCATAGCAATTGTTTTTTAACTTTTTCCAAATCAATATAATGATAGTTTACCAACTTGAAACTCAAATTTCGCTGGAAGAATATAGCATCATTTTGACTGAATCAGGTCTTGGGGTTCGCAGGCCTATGGAAGACCTGGTGCTTTTACAAAAGATGATCGATGGTTCAAACTTGTTGGTTACTGCTCGACAGGATCAACAACTTATCGGACTCCTTCGTGGTTTGTCAGATTTTTGCTACCGAAGTTTTGTTGCCGATTTGGCAGTGTCTATGGGTTTTCAAAGGATGGGAATTGGGAGAAATTTGATTCATTTCGCCAAAGACCTAGCTCCCAATGCCCGTATTTTTCTTTTTTCTGCTGAGGATGCTGAAGGATTTTATCAAAAGTTGGGTTTTCAATTACATGAGCGATGCTATCAGTTGAAGCCGGAACAACAGCTTTTATGAATATTCTTTTATCTTTCTTCTTAAAACCACCAATACCTGATCTTTTATGAACAAAATTTGCCTCACGGGCTTGGCCCTTCTGGTTTCACTGGGAGTCCATGCTCAAAAAACGTATATCCATGCCGGCAGACTGATCGACGTCAAGGCCAAAAAGGTTTTAACCGAGCAAACCATCCTGGTTGAGGGAGACAAAATTATTTCTGTAAGTTCAGGTTACAGTTCTCCTGCCGAAGGAGATCAAATTGTCGATTTAAAAAACTCCACCGTAATGCCAGGTTTGATGGATATGCATGTACATATTGAAAGTCAAACCAGCCCAACCCGCTACGTGGATGGATTTCGGGACAATGAGGCTGATGTCGCCTTCAAAGCGCTCCCTTATGCACAAATCACCTTGATGTCTGGCTTTACGACCGTTCGTGATATGGGTGGGTCAGGTGTCAATATTGCGCTCAGAAATGCCATTAATAATGGACTTGTGGTCGGTCCGAGAATCTATACCGCGGGCAAATCCATCGCTCCAACAGGAGGACATGCCGACCCTACCAACGGGGTCAAACGAGAATTGATGGGTGATCCCGGACCTGACCAAGGAGTGATTAATGGTCCTTACGACGCACGCAAAGCTGTGAGGCAGGCAGTAAAGTACGGCTCAGACGTGATCAAAGTGACTGCTACAGGAGGTGTGTTGTCCGTGGCCCGGGATGGCTCTGCACCCCAATTCCAACAAGATGAGCTCGAGGCAGTCGTAGAAACAGCCCGCGATTTTGGAATCCATGTAGCGGCTCATGCACATGGAGATGAGGGTATGAAAAGAGCAGTCAAAGCAGGAATTCACTCCATCGAGCACGGAACCCTGATGACAGAAGAAACGATGGATATGATGGTGAAGTCGGGTACTTGGTTGGTGCCTACGGTGACTGCGGGGATGTCCGCTGCCGAGTATGCCAAGATTCCCGGCTATTATCCGCCAGTGGTCAGGGACAAAGCCATGCAGATCGGAGCTCAGATTCAGCAGACCTTTGCCAAGGCCTATAAAAAGGGAGTCAAAATTGCCTTTGGCACCGATGCAGGTGTCTTTCCACATGGAGAAAATTACCGGGAGTTTGTTTATATGACAGAGGTAGGAATGCCCAATTTGGAGGCAATTCAATCAGCTACGCTCAATGCCGCAATTTTGATGGGGATTGAGGATAAACTAGGTACTTTGGAAGCAGGAAAAATTGCTGATATCATCGCTGTCAACGGAAACCCTGATCAAGATATATTGGCAATGAAAGAAGTAATATTCGTCATGAAGGATGGAAAAGTATTCAAGCAGTAGGTGAAATATAATTAAACTTACTGATTATACGCCGTTCTGCCAGTTGACGAATATTCCCCTGATTTTGGGCTGGAAGACCGATGACCGAAGACCGAAGATTCCCAAAAACATGGTGTTAACTTGGTCTTCTGACCTTTAGAAATGCTACTGGCAAGATTCCGTATATTCATTTTAAACTTATAGATTAAATAACTTTAAATAAATCAATGAAAATAAGACTAGTATTCATATTGTTTTTTCTCTATGGATTTACCATAGCACAAGAGAAAAGCCATCAGGATCAACTTCCTAAAGCCCAGGTCTTTGAATCCAAGCAATCGGTGACCATTGATGGAAAGGTCATTAACCTCAACGCAAAGGCAGGAACGATGGAATTGCGGGATGAGAATAACCGTCCCATCGCTCTCTATGGATTTACAGCCTATTTTAAAGAGAATCCGGAGAAAAACAGGCCGATTGTTTTTGCCTATAATGGTGGTCCCGGATCCTCTTCTTATTGGTTGCATATGGGTATTATGGGTCCGAAAAGGATCGTGGTGAATGATCCCAATTACAATCAGGCTGCACCTTATGAACTGGCCAACAATGAATTTTCAATTCTCGATATAGCTGATGTGGTGATGATGGATCCAGTCGGAACTGGATTGAGTGTCCCGATCGGAGAATCCAAAGGGGCAGACTTTTGGGGCGTGGATCAGGATATTCGGAGTACCAGTCTCTTTATCATGCAGTTTTTGAAGCAGCATAATCGTCTCAATTCCCCAAAATATATTTTGGGAGAAAGCTATGGGACGTTCAGAAATGCCGGTGTGATGAATTATCTATTGGAAAAAGGTTATGCGCTGAATGGAGTCATTATGGTGTCAGCAGTTTTTGACCTACGGACCTTGTTTTTCGCACCCAATGAGGATCTTCCCTATGTGGTGTACTTGCCTACCATTGCAGCGACGAGTTGGTATCACCAGAAAGTGGCGGATCGGGGACCCGATTTACCAACTTTTGTCCAGCAGGTGAGGGAGTTTACCGAGAATGAATACGCTCCAGCCTTATTCAAGGGAAACAGAATATCCGCGTCTGAAAAAACTGCCATTGCCAAAAAATTGGAAGGATTTACCGGAATTGCGGCAGAGGTTTGGGAGAGATCGGATCTGAAATTGACTGCCAATGAATACTATCAAGAATTGCTCCGTGACGAAAGAATGACCGTGGGCAGATTGGATTCCCGCTATAAAGGAATCAATATCGACCCCATGTCCATGTCAGCTTTTACGGACCCTCAGAGTGATGCGATTTCTCCTGCCTACACCATGGGATTTTTGGATTACTACCACGGCAGTCTAGGGGTGAGCAAGGATCTGCTGTATGCCACGTCAGCTTATTCCAAGGAAGGATTTAGATGGGACTGGAAGCATCAGGGAAATAACTTTTGGGGGGCTGATGCCGCAGTGACTACCTTACCTGATATGACTGAAGCTTTAAGTAAAGATCCACACGTTAAGGTGTTGATTATGAATGGATATTATGACTTAGCGACAGTGTTTCATGGCGTAGAACATTCGATTTCTCATATCGAATTGCCCAAATCTGCTACCGATCGAATCATCATGACCTATTATGAAGCGGGGCATATGATGTATACCCATCTACCGTCCGCTAAGCTGTTTAGAGCAGATTTAAAAAAATTCATCCAAGACACCTTGAGAAAATAACTTATGAGGGCCCAATTTCAATCTTTTTTCTTTTTCAACTGGACCAAGTTTCTCTGGGGAAGTTGGGCCTTCCTGATTTTCCAAGGTGCCATAGCCCAAAAAAGCAGTACTTCATCTGTCCAAGGACTCTATTTTCCTCCGGTGGGGTCTTCAGAATGGGAAAAGACTCCATTGCAAGAACTTGGATGGAATCAGGCAGCATTGGCTGAATTGTTGGCTTGGCTTCCTACCCAAGATACCAGGGGATTCATTGTGTTAAAAGGAGGGAGGATCGTGTTGGAAGAATACTGGGGTTCTAAATTGACCGGGTTAGGAGAAATGGATCAGCAGTCGCTCTGGTATTGGGATGCGGCAAGTTTTACTCTTACTGCTGCACTTACCGGAATTGCCCAGCAGGAGGGTTTTTTGAGCCTTAAAGACCGAACTCAGAAGTACCTAGGCATAGGATGGTCGGCTATGCCGGATGCACAGGAAAAAAACATCCAACTGATTCACCATTTAACTTTCACCACTGGGATCAACGATAAGGTATCAAATCTTGGGGATACTTCTACTTCGAACTTAACCTTTCTTGCAAAACCCGGTAGTCGGTGGAGTTATTATCCTGCATCTCATTTCCTGGTGGAGAGAGTTCTGGAAAATGCTACAGGAAAGAGCTATGAATCCTACTGGAAGGAAAAGATAGGCGATAAAATAGGTATGAAAGGACTTTGGCAAAAATCCGGACAACCTACCATGCTATATTCCGATACCAGATCTTTTGCAAGGTTTGGTTTATTGATGTTAGCTGAAGGGAATTGGGCAGGAAATTCGATTTGGTCAGGAAAGTACTTCAAATCCATCACCCAAACCTCCCAAAAACTAAACAAAAGTTATGGTTTTTTTACTTGGCTAAATGGTCAGGAATCCTATCTCCTTCCCGGAATGCAGCAGCCAATGAATGGTTCGGTGATTCCTTCCGGACCCGAGGACATGTTTTTTGCTGTGGGGAAAAATGGACAATTTTTAATGGTGATTCCTTCCAAACAGTTGGTCATTGTAAGAATGGGAGGGGCTCCGGGGGATTTGCCGGTTCCGTACTTATTGATGCGGCAATTTTGGGATAGGATGTCGGAAGTGTTACAGGGGAATTAAAAAGTCTGTATATCCGCTTTCATACCAGTAGGCTTAGCTAGCTTAAGAAATTTCTCAAAAAGGCAGAAATCAAGAATCCTTCGGTCTACGGTCATCGTTCTTCCGACCCATTAAACAAAGAGAATTTGGCAGGTGGTGCAATAGCGGGCAACCATATTAAAAAGTATCCATTTGATTTTTAATCTTGTCGAGGGTAAGTGGTTTCTCTAAAAATCCTGACACGATTTGATATTCGCTGGCTCGCTGTCGGTCTTGAAAATCGATCGAACTGGAAAGTATAACGATTTTGTCTGTCCGGTTTGGAAAGTATTCCAAGTATTTGTTGAGAAATTCCCACCCATTTAAGACCGGCATGTTGATGTCTAAGAAAATGAGGAGGGTGTGGTCTGAGGAAACTTCCTTTAAAACATCAAGTGCCTCTTCTCCTCCCAGAAATTCCCGTATTTGTTCACTGATACCAGTCTTACCCAATAGTCGTTTATTGATTAGATTATTGATTGGATCGTCATCCACTAAAAAAATGGCGTCAAATTGGATCATTCAGGTAGCAAATCAAACATGGGATGGGTTGGTATGCCAAAATACAATTATTCCATTTGCAAGAAAAAAGTTTGATCACCTTTTTATTTCAGATAGGATGCAAAGTCTTACTATCAAACAGATAAAAGAAAAGGAGGTCGATAAGACCTCCTTTTATAAAGTGTATTCTGAGCGTGATATTACATCATGCCACCCATTCCTCCGCCACCCATTGGAGGCATAGCCGGAGCGTCTTCTTTAACATCTGCCACTACACATTCGGTAGTCAACAACAACGCAGCAATAGAAGCAGCGTTTTCCAAGGCAAGACGGGTTACTTTAGTTGGGTCGATGACACCTGCTTCGAAAAGATCCATGTACTCGTCAGTTCTGGCATTGTATCCGAAGTTGCCTTTGTTTTCTCTGATCTTGTTGATCACGACAGAAGGTTCGCCACCTGCATTGCTTACGATAGTTCTCAATGGAGATTCGATCGCAGTTCTGATGATATTGATACCTGTATCCTGATCTTCGTTTGATCCTTTCAGGCTGTCAAGGGCTGAGGCAGCTCTTACAAGAGCAACACCACCGCCTACTACCACACCTTCTTGTACGGCAGCTCTGGTAGCGTGCAAAGCATCATCCACGCGGTCTTTCTTTTCTTTCATTTCCACTTCAGTAGCAGCACCGATGTAAAGGATTGCTACACCACCAGAAAGCTTCGCAAGTCTTTCCTGCAATTTCTCTCTGTCGTAGTCCGAAGTAGTTTTTTCGATTTGCGCTTTGATCTCTGCGATTCGGCCTTTGATGGCAGCAGCATCACCTGCACCGTTTACGATGGTGGTATTGTCCTTGTCGATGTTGATCTTTTCGGCTCTACCGAGCATGTCAGGAGTAGCATTCTCCAGTTTGAAGCCTCTTTCTTCAGAGATTACGGTACCTCCGGTCAGGATAGCGATGTCTTCCAACATTGCTTTTCTTCTGTCACCAAATCCCGGAGCTTTGACAGCGGCCACTTTCAAAGCACCTCTGATTTTGTTCACTACCAAAGTAGCCAACGCTTCACCGTCTACATCCTCAGCGATGATCAACAACGGCTTGCCAGACTGAGCCACTGGCTCAAGAACAGGAAGCAATTCTTTCATCGAAGAAATCTTCTTGTCGTAGATCAAAATGAAAGGATGATCCAGTTCGGCTTCCATTTTCTCGGTGTTGGTCACGAAGTAGGGAGAAAGGTAACCTCTGTCAAACTGCATACCTTCCACAGTTTTCACTTCAGTTTCGGTACCTTTTGCTTCTTCTACCGTGATGACGCCGTCTTTGCCTACTTTGTCCATCGCATCAGCAATCATGTTACCGATTTCCTCGTCGTTATTTGCGGAAACGGTCGCAACTTGAGCGATTTCCTTGGAAGTAGAGATTTGCTTGGAGTTTTCTTTCAGTTGATTAACTACCGCAGCTACTGCTTTGTCAATCCCTCTTTTTAGGTCCATAGGGTTAGCTCCAGCAGCTACGTTCTTGATACCTACTGCGAAAATTGACTGTGCCAATACCGTTGCAGTGGTAGTACCATCACCTGCATTGTCTGCAGTTTTGGAAGCTACTTCTTTCACAAGCTGAGCGCCCATGTTTTCGATTGGCTCTTTCAATTCGATTTCCTTAGCTACAGAAACACCGTCTTTGGTGATGGTAGGAGCACCGAATTTTTTGTCGATGATGACATTACGGCCCTTAGGACCCAAAGTTACTTTTACTGCATCTGCCAATGCATCTACGCCTTTTTTCAATTGATCACGGGCGTTAGTATCGAAAAACAGTTGTTTAGCCATGTTTTTTTAAATTTTCAGTTAGTTGTTGAATGATTAAAGGATTGCGAAAATGTCTGATTCTCTCATGATGAGATAGTCGCTACCATCTACGCTGAGCTCTGTGCCGGAATACTTTCCGTACAAAACAGTGTCACCCACTTTTACAGTCAATGGCTCATCTTTTTTGCCGTTTCCCACTGCCACTACCGTTCCTCTTTGAGGTTTTTCTTTGGCGGTGTCCGGGATGTAAAGACCGGAAGCAGTTTTCTCTTCAGCAGCTGCAGGCTGTACCAAAACTCGGTCTGCAAGAGGTTTGATGTTCACGTTTGACATAGATATGTATTGTTTAAGGTTAGATTAAAATGCTATTCCCCAGTTAGCACTTCCTGTGCCAATGGATTGAGAAGTGCCAATGCTGACAAATCGGCTGTAAAAGTGAGGTTTTTCCGTTAGCGATCCTTCTTTTTTTGACATGTGGCACTGTCAAAATTTCTCCGATGTCAGCAAAAAATGTCAGAATTCCGTAATTTATGACATACCATTGATGACCTATTTCACTATGAGAACATTGCCAAAAAATTGGATTACTGAAGGTCTGATCGATTTTGAATACAAAAAGTATCAGCTTCTGGCTTATCTGCAATCCGCTGAGAAGGAATTTAAAGCAGTAAAACTTTACCCGACCCTCAGCGATCTGATCGAACATCACCGAACACTCGAGGAGTTGGAATCAGGTAAAACCGAACTGAAAAACCTTTTTCCAAAATCTCTGAACGGGATCGACTTACAGCAGGCACAGCTACACTATGAGCCAAAGGTTCAAGATGGATGTGTCATGGAGGAGATCGCGCAAATCACGGCATTTGCCCTCCCCAAGATCCAACATCAAATAGCCGAAGGCAAAGTGATTTATGATTTTGTAGAGGATCAGGTGGAGTTTGAGCCGGTAGGTCTGCTTCCCATCTACAATCGGGAAGGATATATTTTTCTGACTCGGGAGAGGCAATCTGAAGTCCATGCATTTCGATACAAGAGTAATTTCATCCAATTGGCAGGTGAAAAATTCCGAAGTGTCGCCTTTTGGCTGGTTGGGATCTTTCAGCGGTCAATTGTCCTTACTTTAGAAAAGCTAAAACTTCATCTGATCCAAGAAATCAAAGAATTGCCCAATCCTGCCACTTGGCGAATGCACAGTCCCCATCAGTTTCCGATTGAGGAGACGTTGATCCCGGTAGGAAAGCGGCTGTTGCTTCAGCAAGTCAATGAATGATTTGGCTGGAACTTCGATTATTCCGGGATCACGGCATTTATTCCAACATTTGTTGAAAGTGGAATCCTTGCTTCCTAGGGAAAAAAAAGAGCCCGTTTGATTGCTCAAACGGGCTCCTTTGGGATAGAGAATCTATTATTGATTGGAAGTAGAATCTGCGGGTGTTTCCACTGCCGGTAGTGCGTTTTGGGTATCACCAAATGCCGGTGTTACCACTTGCTGCTTTGCACTTTCGATATTTGGAGAAGAAAACTGGTTGGGCTGACTGGTCGTGTAGAAGGCGGAAGAAGCCAGGGAAAGAACCAGGATCGCAATGGCTAAAACCCAAGTCGCTTTTTCAAGAACATTTCCGGTTCGGGTCACACCCATGATTTGAGAGGCACTGCCTCCGAAAGCCGCTCCGGCTCCACCTTTTGAATTTTGGCCAAGGATCACCAGGATAAGCAATACTGCCAAAACCAAAATAATACTGATTAATAAGGTAAACATATAAGTAAGGTTAATCTTTCAATTTTTGAATTAAGTCCGCAAAGTAAGTCCTTTTATCGGGAAACTTCAAAGAGAGTTTCTCATAAATTTCCCTAGCCATTTCTTTTTTACCCTGCTTTGTCAAAATTTTCGCAAAGGTCTCGGATATCAGATGTTCATTTAATTTGGTGCTGCTGTCAGCGAGATTTTCGGTATTTTGATTGGCTTCAATTTCTTTGATCGTGGCTAATTTGATGTCTTTTTTGCTAAAAGCCTTGATCAGATCAATCTGTTCCTTTTTTTTCGAGTCCAGAATTTCCCGCTTTTCTTTCCGCTTGATAGTCTCGATCAGGTCATCCTTGGGAGGCTTTCTTCTTTTGGATTTAGGGGCTGTTTTTTCCTCTTCCTCCACAGTTCCCCCTTTCAGTTGTTCTCCTAGCTTTTTGAGCGAGGCGGTTCTTTTTTGAGGGTTAGTGTCTGATTGGTTATCCTCTGGTAACAAATCTTCTTTGGCAGGCAAGGGTTGGACCTCTGCTACTGGTTTTTCAATCCATTGTTTTAGCCAGATACGATCTGGGCTGGTCAATGCTGCCAAAGCTAAAGAAGGGCCTGCTTTGCCTTCATTTCTCAAAAATTCATAGCGGGCAGCAAGACTGTGAGCCAAATGGAAATAGGGAAAGTTTTCCTGAACCTTTTTCAGATGGAGGAAGTCAGCTTTATCCAGCTGATCCGATTTTTTGAGGAGTTCCAGAAATTGAATCGAGTTCACACTTTTGGGTTTTGATTCCAATATAGGGATTTTACCAGTTGGCTACAGTAGCAGTGAAAATATCCTGGATGATCGTTTCAAATATTTCTTCCACCAGCTGACTTTCCACATCCAACAAGGTCACACTTCGTGGATCATAGTCTTTGAAAAAGGAAAAAGATTGCTTTTTATTTTCTTCCTCATTGGTAAGATTGACGTATTCCACATCGACGGTGATGGTCAATCTCATTTGTCCAGCCCGATCCGGGAGATTGGGGTCACCGCTGGACACGACAGCTTGAGGGGAAAGGGAATACCTGGAAATGGCTCCGGCAAACTGCAGATCGCCGTTGGTTCGGACCAGCTCGAGTTGGGTGTTTCTCTGGTAATATTCTTTTAGGGATTCTGTAAAGAGTTGTTCCATGTTGGCCGGACCACCACCGGAATCATTGAAAAAATTCTCCACCGAGAAAGTCTTGACCAACTCGTAATTGATATTGGTGCCGGTAAAGCTGTATTTGATCGAACAACCGGAAAGGATGGACAATAATATGCTCGCCATCAAGACAATTCTTTTACTCAATTTCATACTGCTTGATTTTACGGTATAGGGTGCGTTCAGAAATCCCCAAATCTCCCGCTGCATACTTTCTTTTATTGTTGTGTTTTCGCAGCGCTTTGAGGATCATTTCTTTTTCCTTTCGCTCCAGAGAAAGCGAGCTGTCATCTTCTTCATGCACAATGTCCTCAATGACATCCTCCTCATAATCTTCTTCAGCCGATGCGGTAGATTTCTTGGAATCTATCACCAATGGCATGGCATAAGGCGAGGGTGTCTCTGCCGCCTCTTTGGAAATGATTCCAGAGTCGATGTCTTCGAAAAGGCCTTGATGCTTTTGCATGATGGAGGAGTTGATTCCCCCGTTTTGATAAGATTCCAATACTAGCTTTTTGAGATCATTCATGTCCTTTTTCATGTCAAAAAGGACTTTGTAAAGAATATCTCTTTCAGAAAAATCAATGCTTTCACTGCTTCCTGCGCCAATGGCCATGGGAAGACGGGAACTTTCTTGTGGCAAATACCTGGATAGGATTTGGGCATTGACCTCTCGGGTTTCTTCCAAAAGGGAAATTTGCTCGGCAATATTTTTAAGCTGTCTGATATTTCCCGGAAAAGCGTATCTCATGAGCAGCTGTTGTGCTTCATGGTCCAGACTGATTGGCCTCACGTGGTATTTTTCGGAAAAGTCTCCGGTGAATTTCCGGAAAAGCAGTACCACATCTTCACCTCGCTCTCTTAGAGGAGGAACAAAAATCGGTACCGTATTGAGCCGGTAATAAAGGTCTTCCCGAAACTTTCCTTTTTCGACGGCTTTGATCAGATTGACATTGGTGGCTGTGATGACACGTACATTGGTCTTTTGGACTTTGGAAGAACCTACTTTGATGAATTCTCCGTTTTCTAGCACGCGCAGAAGCCTTGCTTGAGTGCCAAGAGGCATCTCACCGATTTCATCCAGAAAAATTGATCCCCCGTCCGTGACTTCGAAATAGCCTTTTCGGGCTTCGTGTGCCCCTGTGAAAGAGCCTTTTTCATGTCCAAAGAGTTCTGAATCTATAGTGCCCTCAGGAATCGCCCCACAGTTGATCGCGATGAATTTACCATGCTTTCGAAGCGAGAGTGAATGGATTATTTTGGAAAAACTTTCCTTTCCGCTACCACTTTCTCCGGTGATCAGCACCGTCATATCTGTAGGTGAGGCCTGCATCGCCACCTGAATGGCATGATTGAGCAGAGGGCTGTTGCCGATGATCCCAAAGCGCTGTTTGACACTTTGAATTTCCTGTGGAGTGATCATGCTAAGGCTGGATTTATTTCCAATATTTCACCGAACAAGGTGGCAGGGGAACAGTCTGTGATTTTCACCTTGACATAATCGCCTTTCTTGGCTTTTCCGGCAGGGATAATGACCACTTTGTTTGCGGAATTTCTTCCTTTGAGCTGTTGATCCGATTTTTTGGCAGTTCCTTCGATCAGGATCAGCTGTTCTTTGCCCAAATCGAGTTTGTTTCGTTCATTGGAAAGCAGACTTTGCTTTTCGATGATTTCGGCCAATCTTCTTTTCTTTATCTCTAAAGGAATATCATCTTCAAATTTCTTCGCGGCCAAGGTGCCGGGTCTTTCCGAATAGTAAAACATGTAAGAAAAATCATATTGCACGATATCCATCAGTGAAAGCGTGTCTTGATGTTCTTCCTCAGTTTCGGTGCAGAATCCTGCAATCATATCGGATGAAATCCCGCATTCCTCACCCAAGATCTCGCGAATAGCTCGGACTCTATCCAAGTACCATTCCCGGTCATAGGTACGGTTCATCAGTTCCAAAACCCGGCTGTTTCCGGATTGGACCGGAAGGTGGATGTACTTGCAGATGTTGTCGTACTTCTTCATGGTATGAAGTACTTCGTCAGTGATGTCTTTGGGATGGGAGGTGGAAAAACGAACCCGAAGGTAGGGGCTTACCTGTGCCACCATTTCCAATAGATGGGCAAAACTGACCACTTGGCTTACTTCTTCCTCTTTCTTGTTCAATCGCGCCTTGTTGTTTTCTTCAGGTGACCACTTGTAAGAGTCCACGTTTTGACCCAAAAGCGTCACTTCTCTGTAGCCTTTTTCAAACAAATCTTTGGCTTCGGCCACAATAGAGTGCGGATCCCGACTTCGCTCACGACCTCGGGTAAAAGGCACCACACAGAAGGAACACATGTTGTCACAGCCGCGCATGATGGAGATGAAAGCAGTAACTCCGTTGGAATTCAGACGAACCGGAGCGATGTCGGCGTAGGTCTCCTCACGGGACAGAAATGTATTTACCGCCTTTTGTCCCTCTTCTGCCACCGCTACCAGATTGGGAAGGTCACGATAGGCATCAGGTCCGACGACCACATCAACGATTTTTTCTTCGCTGAGGAGATTTTCTTTCAGGCGTTCAGCCATGCATCCCAATACCCCGATGGTCAGGTCCGGATTTTCTTTTTTGATCTGGTTGAATTGACTGAGCCGCTTACGGACAGTTTGCTCTGCTTTTTCCCGGATGGAGCAGGTGTTCAAGAAGATTACATCAGCCTTTTCAAAGTCAGAAGTGGTGTCGTAGCCGTTTTCTTTCATGATCGAGGCGACGATCTCCGAGTCAGAGAAATTCATCTGACAGCCATAGCTTTCGATATAGAGTTTTTTGGTCTTACCGGTGTTTTCGTCCGGGGTAGTCTTATAGTCACAAGCCTGTGCCTCTTCGGCAGAGATGATATCGATATCTTTGATCAAGTCCATTGAATGGAAGTTGGGTTTAATTCGGGTAAACGGAATCCTCGGTTTGAGCTGGAATTCATCTAAAACTTATAAAGAATCCATAGGGTTGCAAAATTAGGAAAATGCGGACAAAATGGCAGAATCTGCTAGCTTTTAATTCAGCCTTTTCCGTTGGAAATGTGAAATGGGATTTTAAGTTGCTCCCCAAAATACACTTGCTCTTCCGTGAGGTTCAGGTTGGAAATTCCAAGACCCAAAAGTCGGACAGGTTTCGGAATCTCTTCTTGCCGGAGTAGTTCCAAACCGACTTCCCAGAGTTGGTCCGCGTTGGGATATTGCTCCAGTGTTTTGCTTCGGGTTTGTTGAGAAAAATCAGAGAACTTGATTTTAACCGTCACCGTACGTCCTTTGATTCCGCTTTTTTCGATACGACGGACTACTTCTTCAAAGATGGGATAGAAATGCGCTTCCATTTCTTGCAAGGAAATGAGGTCCTTTTCGAAGGTGTTTTCCGCACTGAGACTTTTTCTTACCCGATGAGGTTGAACTTCTGATAGATGAATGCCTCTCACGATGTTGTAATAATGCAATCCCGATTTCCCAAATTTCTTGGTCAAAAACTGAAGGGAATATTCCTTGAGGTCTTTGCCATTGTGGATGCCCAGTTTTTGCATCTTTTCTGCAGTGACTTTTCCGATGCCGAAAAATTTCCCGATCGGCAACTTTTCCAAAAACGCTTCAGCCTCCTCCGGTAAAATCACGGCTTGCCCATTGGGCTTGTTCAAGTCTGAGGCTGTTTTCGCCAAAAACTTGTTGTAGCTCACCCCGGCTGAGGCATTGAGTCCGGTTTTTTCCTTGATTTTTGCCCGGATTTGACGGGCGATCAGGATAGCGGATTTCAACCCCACCTTGTTTTCAGTCACATCCAGAAATGCCTCATCCAGGGAAAGTGGCTCCACCAAATCCGTGTATTCATAGAAAATATCCCGGATTTGAAGCGAAATCTCTTTGTATCGCTCAAATCTCGGCCGAGCAAAAATCAAGTGTGGGCATTTTTTAGCTGCCAAAGCCGAAGACATAGCAGAGTGGATCCCGAATTTTCTTGCTTCATAGCTTGCAGCCGCGACCACTCCTCGAGCTTCGTTTCCGCCTACTACCAAGGGTTTTCCCCTCCATTCCGGATGGTCAAGCTGCTCCACCGATGCATAAAAAGCATCCATGTCCACATGAATGATTTTACGGGTAGGAGAGGAGTTGACCGGTTTAATTTCCACGGAGTAGTTCAAAGATGGCTTGGGCTTTCAGTGCACATTCTTCATATTCCTGTTCTACAGAAGCATCAACTGTGATGGCACTGCCCACACCAAAATAGAGTTTTTTTGCCTCCATATCAGCAATTACAGATCGAATGATCACCGAAAAGTCGAAATCTCCTTCATCGTCGATCCATCCAAAAGCACCTGAAAACCATCCTCTTTTGAAGCTTTCCTCTCGGTCAATGATGTTTATCGTACTGATTTTTGGTGCCCCGGTCATACTTCCCATAGGGAATGTCGCTTCTATGATTTGTCGAAAGGAAACTTTCGGTTGCAGCCTTGAGTGAATGGTACTGATCATCTGAAAGACTCGCGGAAGAGGATAGATGCCAAAAAGTTCCTTGACTTGAACACTTCCGGTCTCTGATACTCTTGCCAGGTCATTTCGCATCAAGTCGGTAATCATCAGATTTTCGGCTTGTTCTTTTTCTGAATTTCTAAGCGATTCCGCGTTAATTTTATCCTGAATGGGGTCACTCGATCTTTGGATGGTTCCTTTGATGGGCTGTGCGATCAATGTTTTTCCTTCTTTTTTCAAAAATCGCTCTGGAGATGCCGATACCAGCCACTTGTTACTTGCTTTGAAAAGAGCCGCAAAAGGCATGTTGGATAACTGGTTGAGGTGAAAAAAAGAAGCAATCGGATCCCAATTTTCATATGTTCCGAAATAGGCCTGACAGAAGTTTGCCTCATAGGTATTTCCTTCCAAAATCTCCTGCTGGATGGTCGCAATATGTTGAAGGTATTCCTCTTTTGAGATTTGGGGAAAAACCTCACAGGCAGTATGGAAATAGTGGGGAAGCTTAAAGTTTTTGATTTCGATAAGCCAATGTTCAGGAAATGGATGAGTGCTACTGAATCCGTCATTTTCAATTTTCAGATTCCACTCGGGTTCAAAAAAGCACACATCAGGAAGGTCAAAAAAAGCCGGGTTTTTACTTTGGAGATTTTCTATGCGGTTTTTAAGGTCATATCCGATAATGCCTACTTTCCAACCGGGCAAATCCCAGACCGAAGGTTCGGAAAGTTCGCTGTGGCCCAAAAAAAGGAAATTCCCAAAAGGCCCATTAAGGTAGGGGTGGCCATTGCCGGTCGTCCAGGCAAGGAACGGAAATTTTTCATTTGCCCAATAGAGTAGTTTTTTCTTCCAATCCGCAATATCGAGCCGGTAAAAGGTCTTGTTCGCTTCCATTTTGACACAAAAAAAGAGGAATTCTATTGAATTCCCCCTTTTTAATCATTGTGGTAGTTGTGTTATTACTTTGCAGTCACATCCAATACCAAAGAAACGGTATTGTAGATGAACTGATCTTTAGCTTTGTCAGTGGCGGCAGCTTCATCACCATACATCAATCCCCACTGGGTTCTGTCGATGTTGAAACCTGCCTTTGCAGCAACAGTTCCGTTTGCAATGCTAACTGCTGCAGGAAACTTAATGTTTTTGGTAGTACCTCTCATGGTCAGGTTACCGCTGATCCAATGCGTTGGATTGGAGGGTGATAGAGAGCTGTCAGAGGAAGGAGTGAATTCAGAAGAGAATTCTTGCTTGTCAGCAATCACATCTGAAGAAGAGAAAGGCGCTACACCAGTGATTTCGAATGTTGCAGTAGGGAAGTTGGCAGCATCAAAGAAGTCTGCTGATTGTAGGTGACCATAAAGTTTGCCATGGAATTCAGAACCTGCCTCCATGTCTTCGATCGTCAAACCCGGAATGTCAAAGGTGAACGAACCACCGGTGATTTGATCACCTGCCACAGTCAAGGTTCCTCCTGTAGAAGGGATTTTACCAAAATGCTTTCCTGCTGGCTTATACCCTGTCCAAGAAATGGTAGTAGATGCCAAATCAAGGTTGAGAGTTTGACCTTCGCCTGCAGCTACTTCCTGGGCGTCTGTAGTTTCTACCGTATCACCAGGTTTGCCACAAGCGAACGCGATCATGGTAGCGGCTAAGAAGAGGCCAATTTGCTTTGTAATTTTCATAGTTAATTGTTTTGTTGGATTGGTTTCTACATTTAATGTATAGACACGTAAACTCTATTCAGGAAAAAAAGTTCAGGACTGATTCAAAATTTTTAATTTTCCACCCAGAAAAAGATTCATTAGAGATCAAAACAAGATAAAATGGCAATACTGATGGATGTAAAGGGCAAATCTCCTGAGTTTGGAGAGGGATGTTGGTTGGCCCCCAATGCTACTGTAGTCGGAGATGTCAAAATGGGGAAAAATTGCACGGTGTGGTTTAATGCAGTTGTCAGAGGAGATGTCCATGAGATTCGGATTGGAGATGATACCAATATTCAGGATGGAGTGGTGATTCATTGCACCTATCAAAAAGCTCCAACCTACATTGGAAATCAGGTTTCTATTGCCCACAATGCCGTGGTGCATGGCTGTACAATTCATGACCGGGTATTGATCGGTATGGGTGCCATCGTGATGGATGGTGCCATCGTTCATTCTGATTCTGTGATTGCGGCCGGAGCGGTGGTTTTGGCCGGGACAGTAGTGGAATCCGGTACGATCTATGCAGGCATACCGGCAAAAAAGGTGAAGGAAATCGGTCCTGAGATGCGAGAGGTGATAGAGCGTACCGCACGAAATTACCCCATGTATGCGGGGTGGTTTCAGGAAAAATTTTAGTAAATCTCAATTTTTTGCATCACCATTTTTGGATTGGAAATGGTGGGTTTTGTATTTTCAAGCAAATTTTTGACTATGAACACACTTTTTGAATTCCTCAGCAAGGGAAAAAATCTTTTCCTATTGGCCCTTATTTTCATCGGTTTTAATCTTTTGCTGACCCATTTCATGCCCAAGGAATACGCTTTGGATTTGAAATTTGCCTATACCGTTGAGGAAGCCTATTTGTCTTTGGGGCATTTGGATCAAGGCCAGCGTGATCTTTATCGCTTGGGGGTTTGGTCTTTGGACATGCCCTATATGCTGGTATATACCCTTTTTTTCATGGGTGTTTTGTCTCGAATTTGGAACAGCTGGAAATATTCCTGGTTACCTATTGCCATTTCATTGATGGATTTTTTTGAAAATATTTTGATTCTCAGAATCCTTAAAATCTACCCAAGCCAAGATGTGACTTTGGTACGGTTTGCCTCATTTTTTTCAACTTCCAAATGGCTCCTTGTCGGAGTGCTCTTGGTCTTTGGCGTTGTTGGGTTGGGATATTGGTTAGTCCAAAGAGGATACTCCCAAGCCAATTCTACAGAGGCAAGGCTCTGACCCTTTCTGTTAGGCTCCCGATTTTCTTTTTTTCTTTTCCCTGAATTTTGACTAGTATTTGAGAATGGTTAGTCAAACCATCTAATTTAAAATGGAAGGAATGAAAGAAGAATATTTTAAGTGGTACTCCCCGCACCTCAATCGTGATGTAGAAATGCTGGTTTTCGGACATGCAGGCTATCCGGTGGTGATATTTCCCACATCCATGGGCTCATTTCATGAGAATAAGGACATGGGATTGATCGCCTCAGCCCAGTGGTATGTGGAGCAAGGATTGATTCAGATTTTTTGTCCGGAGAGCAATGACAGGCAAAGCTTTTACAATAAGTCTATTCATCCTCATGAGCGAATCCAAAATCATGTGGCCTATGACAAAATGATCTGTCATGAGCTAGTGGAAAGAATCCGACTCAACACCTCTGCGGCAAAGGTGGTCGTAGCAGGATGTAGCTTTGGGGGCTACCATGCCAGCAATTTTGCTTTCAGGCATCCGGGGTACGTAAGCCATCTTTTCAGTATGAGCGGAGCGTTTGACATCCGGAATTTTATGGATGAATACCAGCATGACGACATTTATTACAATTGTCCGCTTGAATATCTACCAGGGCTTCAAGATGGGGAATTGTGGAAAATGGGGATTGTCCTCGGTACCTCCAATTGGGACATTTGCTTTGATTCCAATATCAAGCTGCATCAGATATTGAAAAGCAAAAATATTCAGCATTGGTTTGATGTGCGGCAGGATCGTCAGCATGATTGGCCACTCTGGAAGGAAATGTTTCCACACTACCTGTCCACTATCAAATTTGATTAATAGAATCCACTAGCAACCTAAATTATTTACCTAAGAATTATGAAAAAAATCGGGATACTTTTCGGGATGGAGGACACCTTTCCTCATGCATTTGTAGAACGCGTAAATCAAAAAGCAGAAAAAGGAATAGTAGCAGAGGCGGTCAAAATCGATAAAGTCATTCAAAATGAGCTGACCGAGTATGCGGTAATCATCGATCGGATTTCTCAGGATGTTCCGTTTTATCGGGCGTACCTGAAAAACGCTGCCCTGACCGGTACCGCTGTGATCAATAATCCCTTTTGGTGGAGTGCTGATGACAAGTTTTTCAACAACTGTCTTGCAGATACCCTTGGTGTTCCGCTACCAAAAACGGTGATTTTACCTTCAGCCAAACATCCGGATGATACCACTTCCAAGTCATTCCGAAACCTGGTAGCTCCATTGGATTGGGAGGGGATTTTTAATTACGTCGGCTTCCCCGCGTACATGAAGCCTTATGCAGGGGGTGGATGGAAAAATGTCTATCGACTGGAGAATAAAGAAGAGTTTTTTCAAAAACATCCAGAAACAGGTCAGTTGGTCATGTTGCTACAGGAGGAGATCGTGTTCGATGAATACTTCAGAGTTTATTGCTTGGGTGGCAAGGCGGTAAGGATCATGGAATATGAGCCTCGAAATCCCCACCATCTTCGATACGTGGTGGATCGGGCACCTTCCTCCAAAAAACTTCTCGCCACAGTCAAAGACTACACCACGCGCCTGTGCACGGGATTGGGCTATGACTTCAATACGGTTGAATTTGCAGTCCGTGACGGGATTCCTTATGCCATTGATTTTGGCAATCCGGCTCCGGATGCGGATGTCAATTCGGTCGGACAGGAGAATTTTGAATGGGTTGTCGAGGAAGCCGCAAAAATGGCCATCGCCTATGCCAAAGCCCATAAGCCAGGTAAAATGAATTTGACTTGGGGAACCTTTGTAAAGAATTCAGTAGAAATGGCCAAGAGATTTTAATCCTCATCACGATGTCTATTGCATTGAAAAAACTTCCCAAGTTTACCCTGGGAGTGGAAGAAGAGTACATGATCATCGATCCCAAAACCAGGGATCTTCGATCGCACATGTCCAAAATAGTGGAAGGAGGCAAGATTCAACTCCGGGAGCAAGTCAAGGCCGAAATGCACCAATCGGTGGTGGAGGTTGGAACCAATATTTGCCAAAATGTTGCAGAAGCCAGAAAAGAAGTTTCCTATCTCCGGAAGAAAATTTCAGAATTGGCCACGGCCCAAGGCTTAACCGTCGGGGCTTCCAGCACCCATCCTTTCGCCAAGTGGCAAGATCAGGAAATCACAGATGATCCACGGTATCACAACATCGTCAATGAGCTTAAAGATATCGCCCGATCCAATCTCATTTTTGGGCTGCATGTCCATGTGGGGATCGAAAGCAGGGATGTCGCGCTCCAGCTGATGAATCAGGCCTGTTATTTTCTGCCTCATATATACGCACTTACCACAAATTCCCCGTTTTGGGAAGGTAGAAATACGGGTTTTAAAGCCTTTAGAGCCAAGGTTTTTGCCAAGTTTCCAAGAACCGGTTTGCCGGAATACTTTGATTCGGTCCAGTCTTATGACAATTTTCTGGAAATTCTGGTCAAAACCAATTGCATCGACAATCCCAAAAAAATCTGGTGGGATCTCCGGATGCACCCCTTTTTCAGTACCATCGAGTTTCGAATCTGCGATATGTGTCTGACCGTGGATGAGACCATTTGTATTGTGGCAATCATTCAAGCCGTGGTGGCCAAACTTTACAAGTTGCAGATGAGCAACACCAGTTTCAATATTTACCGGATTGCCTTGATCCGGGAGAATAAATTCAGAGCTGCCAGAAATGGGATTGAGGGATTGCTGATTGACTTTGGGAAAAAGGTCGAAGTGCCTACCAAAGAATTGATCATGGAACTGCTTGAGTTTATAGATGACGTGGTGGATGATCTGGGAAGCAGAGAGGAAATCAATTATGTACACAAAATCATGGAAAGAGGAACTGGAGCCGATCAGCAGCTGGAGGTTTTTGAGAAGACTGGCAGTCTGGAAGCTGTGGTTGATTTTATTACAGGAAAGTTTACCGAAGGGATTTAACCTATTGCTTACCTTTGGTCCCAAGACTTAACGGAAGGAACTGTGCCTAGGAAAAAAACAAATCTTGCCATTTTGGACATGTACAACGGCGAGCCCAATCAGGGGATGCGTTGTATCCATGATATTTTGGAGAGGTTTTCGGATCAGATCAGCTTCAGGGAATTTGACGTAAGGGGTAAAGGAGAGCTTCCTGATATTCGGGAATTTGATCTGTTTATTTCTACCGGAGGTCCCGGTAATCCTTTAGAGGGAGACGGGAATTGGGATTTGAAATACTACGATTTCTTGGATCAGGTTTGGATTTGGAATCAAAATCACAGTCGAAAAAAACACCTGCTGTTGATTTGTCATTCGTTTCAGATGGCCTGCAAGCATTTTGGGTTGGGGGACATCACCCCGCGCAAATCCCAGTCTTTTGGTGTCATGACCGTACACAAAACCCCGGAAGGACTCTTTGATCCTATATTCCAAAACCTGAGTAATCCTTTTTGGGCGGTGGATTCCCGAGACTATCAAGTGGTCCAGCCTGATCATAGAAAGTTTAAAACGCTCGGAGCAAAAATCATTGCCCTAGAAAAAATCCGTAACCACGTCGAATATGAAAGGGCGATCATGGGAGTCCGTTTTTCTGATGAAATCGTCGGGACACAGTTTCATCCCGAAGCAGATCCCATCAGTTTTTTGGAACATCTGAAAAAACCTATGGTGAAAGAAAAAATCATCGAGCTAAAAGGAAAAGCAAAGTATCGAACCATGTTGGAGAATTTGGTGGATGAGGATAAAATCTATCGAACCAATGAAACTTTCATTCCCAATTTTCTTTCCCAAGCCCTTCAGAAAATCAAGTTATCCCAGTCCCCAACCTTAATCTGATATGATCCAAAAGCTTCGAGAGCAGTTTAATCAAGAATTTTCGGAGGATAAGTATAAGGAACTTCTTCGGGATATTGCTTCGGATTTTGGCTATGCGCCCACCTTTCGGATTGCGGAAACTCCCTTTTTTATCCCCAAAACCCTCGAAAAGCAGATCTTTGAAGCTTGTAGCCAAGTCATAGACTTTATCAAAAGGCCTGATTTCAAACAATTGACTCAGCGGTCCATCGAGCTAAACACGGCTGTGCCCAATGAAGATGCCCATACGCAGTTTCTGGCGATTGACTTTGGAGTCTGCGAAGAAAACGGGGCCATAGTTCCTAAATTGATAGAGGTTCAGGGATTTCCCTCCATCTTTAATTTTCAATTGAACCTGTTTCAAAAATTCAGGAAGCTGTACCCTTTTCTTGCTCAACTTAGCCCATACCCCAATGGAATCGATGAGGAGCAATACTTAAGCTTATTGAAGCAGGTGATTTTTGGCGGGTGGACTCAGGAAGAAGTGGTATTATTGGAAATCGAGCCGGAGAAGCAAAACACCAAAATTGATTTTTATTATGCCAATCGGGATTTGGGTATCCCTGTGATCTGTGTGACGGAGGTGATCAAAGAGGGTCGTCAGCTGTTTTACACCAAGGCTTCGGGAGAAAAAATCAGAATTCGGAGAATTTACAACCGGGTGATCTTTGATGAACTCAATCTCCGAAAAGACTTAAAGTTGACTTTTAGCTTTGAAGAGGATTTGGATGTGGAGTGGGCAGGTCATCCCAATTGGTACACCCGAATTTCAAAATTCATTCTACCGTATTTGAAAGGTCCCTACTTCATTGAGACCCAATTGCTGAGTGACTTGGAGGTTATTCCGGAAGATTTGGAAAATTACGTCTTAAAACCCTTGTTTTCTTTTTCAGGTTCGGGGGTGATTTTTCATGTCAAAAAGGAAGATATTGAATCCGTGAAGGAACGAGACCTGTATATCCTTCAGAAAAAAGTCCACTACCTGCCTGTGGTTCAATCACCGGATGGAGGAGTCAAAGTGGAGGTGAGGATTTTGTGCCTTTGGCCTGAAAAAGATGAAAGCCCGACTCTCGTGGGGAACCTCGTTCGGTTGAGCCGGGGCGAGATGATCGGCGTCAAATTCAATAAGGACAAAGATTGGGTAGGGGGATCAATAGGTCTGTTTGAAAAATGAAAGCCGGTAGGAAACCGGCTTTTTTCTATTCTTGCATCCATTTACTGGGATTGACTCTCCATTCGGAGAGGGATTTTAAGGTGGATTCATTGATGTAGTGGCTCGCTACCGCCTGAGGAAGCAGTGCATCGTAATGACTCAAACAGACTAATTTTACTCCGGCATTTGAGAAATTCTGGTCTGCTACCTCAAATCCATAACTGAAAATGGCGACCATCCCCAATACCTCAAATCCTGCGTGGCGCAAGTCTTCTACAGCCTTCAGCGAACTTCCTCCAGTAGAAACCAAGTCTTCCACAACGACTACTTTTTGACCGGGGGTTACTTTTCCTTCGATCATATTTTCCATGCCATGGCCTTTGGGCTTGGACCTGACATAGACAAAGGGCAGGTTCAGTTCATTGGCAATGAGTGCTCCTTGAGGAATACCTGCAGTCGCCACTCCGGCGATAGCTTCTGTTTCCGGGAAAAAATGCCGGACTGATTTTACCAATTCATCCCGGACAAGATTTCTAACTTCAGGAAAGGAAAGCGAAAGTCTGTTGTCGCAATAAATCGGGGATTTCCAGCCAGAAGCCCAAGTAAAGGGCTTTTCAGGTTGCAGTCGGATGGCTTGAATTTCGAGTAGTTTTTGGGCTACTTCAGCTGCTGTGATGGGGTTGAGAATTTCCATGGGGTCAAAAATAAGGGAATATAAAGCTATGAAATTGTGACAGCTGATTTTTTTATGCATTTTTGACCACACCACCATCTTTTACACAGACCCACATGAAGATCTTTGTGAATGACAAGCCTTTGGAGATTCTCAACTATGAAGAGCTTGATTCTTCCAAGTCGTTTGAGCATAGTTACCAGAATTTGGATGAAATTCCCGAAGATGTAGAATGGGATGAAGATGTGATTTTTCATGAGCCCAGTCAGGATTTGGTGATCCGTCTGCTGTACTTGATGCGGACCCGGAAAATGAAAAAACTGGACTCGGTAACTTTGGTGACCCACGATAAAAAGGCACTAAAAGAGTTTGTGAAAAGCAGGTTTTTGATCATCAAGGCAGCAGGAGGGATTGTGTCCAAAAAAGACAAAATCCTGATGATTTACCGCTTGGGGAAATGGGATTTTCCGAAAGGGAAATTTGACAAAGGGGAGACCCCGGAGGAATGTGCCAAAAGGGAAGTGGAAGAGGAATGTAATGTCAAAGTGAAAATCGATTCCCATATCTGCAATACTTGGCACACCTACACCCAAAACAGAAGAAGCATCCTCAAAAAGACCTATTGGTATGCGATGGACTGCATCAATGATTCGGGAATGAAGCCGCAGGTAGAAGAGGGGATAGATGAGATTTTGTGGCTTTCTGAAGGAGATGCCAAGACTGCCTTGATCAATTCCTATCCCTCAATGAGATATCTCTTCAAGCAATACTTACTCAATCACCTGAAATCTCAGATTTTGTAAGGGAGAAATTCGCTGACATCTCCACCATAGCGATGCACTTCTCTGATCACGGTGGAGCTGATGGCAGCAAAAGGTGGGGATGTAATCAAAAACACGGTTTCCAATTCCTCATTGAGGTATCGGTTCATTTGACTGATGGTGTTTTCGTATTCAAAATCGGTGGTATTTCTCAATCCCCGAATTAAAAATTTCGCCTCCAGTTTTTTGGCCAAAGTAGAAGTCAGCTCGTTGTAAACCACCACTTTAACCCGATCGGTGTTGAGGTACACACTTTGGATTTTTTCAACCATCACATCGATTTCGAAATAGCGGTTTTTTTTGGTGGAGTTGTAGCCGATCCCGATGATGACCTCATCAAAAAGCTCTAGACTTCTCAAGACTATGTCGTGATGCCCCATCGTGTATGGATCAAAGGATCCCGGGAAAATGGCGATTTTCTTCATGGATCAGTCATATTGCCAATAGGTCTCAAAGATGTGCTCCGACTTCAGATGTTTAAACCCATGCGAATAATTTTGATTGGCGTGGGGTTTAAGAATTCTGAAATGGGTGAAGTAAAAAGAGCCCCAAGCTTCGTTGATGTCAGATTTTTCAGGTACTCCAAAGAGATTGATCCTCACATGATTTCGGTCATACCGGAGTGTTTCGATCATAATGAGGATGTATTTGAGCATATCTTCTTTAGAACTGATTTCAAATCTATTGAAAACGGAAAGATCCTGATCAGTAAAGGCAGCTAGGTAAATATGTGTTTGCTGGTAGTCTACCAATATTTCCTGGCCGATAAGATTAAATCTTTCTTTGAAAAGGTAAGAAAGAAATGAGCTCGCGCCATGGATAATTTGATTTTCAGAAAATCTCGCGTCCAGATTCTTTTTTATTTTCTGAGAAAGAAAGGAGACGATCTGTAGATTGTTGCTATCCAGTGGAGAATTGAAAAAATGGGCGTTTTCGGGAACTTGCCCCGTAAGTTGAAGATAATCCCCTTCTTTTCCAGTCTGAAAAAGAACCCCCGGGATCAAATTGAACAATCCTTCATGGACATAGATTTTTGCCGGGACGTCAATCTTGAGTAGAGGATCTGAATTAAACTCTTCCTCCATTTTGTTCCATTCAAATTTCAGATGATGGTGGACTGCAATGTTTGAATTGTTTTTGTCTTTGGCAAAGACAAACAGGGTATGGGGATAAAGAAAAAGTGATAAGCCCGCTGTGTCCTCCACATCAAACTTATCACTCTTATATACCTTGAGATTATTTTCCAAGATCAGTAGCTGTTATTTCCAGTTACCTTCCGTAGAAGCATCAGTTCTAGAACCTACTCTCAACGCTTTTTCATTGTTGTTTGCTCTTCTTTTTGGGTTGATTGGAGAAGGGTCACGGATTTCGAATACGTTGACCATGTAGCCTCCGGTCTTTTCTACCTTGTCTGCAAAAAACTCAAATTGCTTTCCACCGGAACCTGGTACTACAGGAAGAAGGTCGATATTGAAATCAGGGAATTTGCGAGCGTTGAATAAAGAGTCCATTACAGGCACAGAACCCAAGGTGTCATACGAAACATTGATTTCCTCAGCTCCATAATCAAGGAGTTTGGTGGTTTCTGTTCTTTGTACGATCCAGATGGTACCCTCTTCAATAAACATTCTCAAAGAATCCCAGGTGCTCGCATACTTTCCATTGGAGGCTTGGTAGGCCAACTGAGCATCGCGTAGCATGGTCAGTTTTTCGATAGCAGCAGCTTCCAATAAAGCTATTCTTTTTTCTTCCTCTACAACGTCATTTACGCCTTTCCATAGCAGGTAGCCAAGGAATGCGGCAACGGCAAAGAATACTAATGAGAGAACTTTTGTAAGATTCATTTGATTAAGATTTAGAAATCGGATTAAGGTTGAAGGTTTTTAAAACGTGCTATTTTATAGAAATATTTCCAAAATTAAAATATCCTTTACACAATCCCAGCTCCGAAAGAGATTTAATTCCCCAAAATACTCCATGAAGGGAATTCTTTTCAAGTGAACTGATCTCTTCAAATGACATCCATTTGATTTCGTTCAGGATTTGGTTTTCCCCTGAAAGCTCGGGGTCTTTTCCCAGTACTGCAATACCGTTGATCCTTTTTACCAAGAAAAAATGTTCTATGGCGTGTAAAGGAGGATTTAAAAATTCATTGACAAAGAGAAAATCGCTGACTTCGATTTCGAGACCGGTTTCTTCCAAAAACTCCCTTTTCAGGTTATCCATGGCATTGGCGCCAAATTTCATTCCTCCTCCGGGGGTAGACCAGAAAAATTTGCCTTCTCCCATCAGGTGTTTGACCATGAGGATTTTATTGTCTTCAATCAGGATCCCATTTACCCTTGTTCGGAGTCGATGACCAAATTTTGCCTCAATTTCTTTGCTGATCTTATCCGTTGACATTTACATTCGCTTATTCATGGATAAAAATAACCAGGCCAATCCAAAGCCTTCTGACTTACTCTTAAAATATTTTCCTTTTCGGCCAACAGAAGGACAGGCAAGGTTTTTTGGCAAGATGGATGCTTTTTTCAAAAAGAAGGCCGAAGAAAAGCCCGTATTTATTTTAAAGGGATATGCGGGAACGGGTAAAACCTCTCTTATTTCAGCTTTAGTCAAGGTATTGCCACGAATGGATATGCGCTCCCTGCTGCTGGCTCCTACCGGACGTGCTGCCAAAGTGATGAGTAACTACTCCGGTCGTGGGGCTTTCACCATCCATAAAATAATCTACAAACCCAAGGGCGATCCGGGGACCATGGGAGGCGGATTTATTCTGCAGAAAAACTACTTCAAGGACACGTTATTTATCATTGATGAATCTTCGATGCTTGCAGATGATGGAGGAATGTCCGGAAATTTGCTTTGGGATCTGATTACCTACGTGTTTTCAGGATCAGGTAACCGATTGATTTTTATTGGTGATACGGCGCAGTTGCCACCTGTGGGCAGTACGTATAGTCCGGCATTGGAAAGTGGATACCTGCAGAGGCACTATCGCTTGGAAGCAGATCAGATTGAGCTTTCCGAGGTCATGCGGCAAAAACTTGAGTCCGGAATTTTGTTTAACGCTACCGGATTAAGACAAGAATTGGAATCAGAACACCCCACGATCAGAATTCAGACCCATTTGTTTAAAGATATTTTCAAAATGACCTCTGAGCGGTTGGAGGATGGTCTAAGGTATGCATATGGCAAATTCGGCACAGAACATACGACAATTGTCACTCGATCCAACAAGGCGGCTGTACAATACAATCTGTATATCCGGAGAGTGATTCACTTTTTTGAAGATGAGATCAGCGCCGGAGATTTGTTGATGATTGTCAAAAACAACTACACCTATATGGCAGAATCTGAAAAGGTGAATTTTCTGGCCAATGGGGATATGGCGGAGGTGATGAAAATCAGAGGTTTTGAGGAGCTCTATGGTTTAAGATTTGCCACGTTGGAATTAAGACTGTTGGATTATCCTGAGGAGCCACATTTCGAAGCCAAAGTGATTTTAGATACCCTTTATTCCTCCAGCCCTTCTCTGACAAGGGAACAATACCGGAGCCTTTATGAGCAAGTGGCCGAGGACTATGCAGATGTGGCCAATAAAACGGAGCGGATGGAATTGATCCGCAAAGATCCGTATCTCAATGCCCTTCAGGTAAAGTTTGCCTATGCACTTACTTGTCATAAAGCGCAAGGGGGGCAATGGAAGGCGGTATTTGTGGACCAGGGATACCTGGTGGAAGATCAGGTAGACAGGGATTTTGTACGCTGGCTATACACGGCCGTGACCCGGGCCACAGAGGAATTATACCTGGTCAACTTTACCCCGTCTTTTTTTGTCAAAGGTCTGGTCGACAACGATTGATCAAAGATTCACACTTTTTAACTTTTGTCAAATGTAATTCTGGCACCATATTTTCAATTTTGGAATTAATTCAAATCCGAACCAGTTATTTGGAAGGATTGGATCAAATTTCAATATTTGGATATTAATCATACTTAAACATGAAAAAGCTAGCTATTCTCTTCAGTTTCTTTGCTTTCGCATTGGTCATGCACGCTCACGCTCAAGAGGCGGGATCAGGAGCTGTGATCTCTTTCAAAGAAACCTCTGTTGACTTTGGAGATATTGTACAAGGTCAGAAAGTGGAGCACACTTTTGTGTTGACCAATACTGGAAAAGAACCTTTGATCATCTCCAATGTAGCGGCCACTTGCGGATGTACAGTTCCGAGCTGGCCTAAAGAGCCTATCGCTCCGGGAAAATCCGGTGAAATCAAGGTTTCTTTTAACTCCACAGGAAAAATGGGAAAACAAAATTCCATTGTTCGGATTTATTCAAACGCTACAGAGCCTATTGAAAAGGTCTCCTTGATCTCCAATGTGCTTCCAAAAACACACTAAGAGTTTAACCTATACCTAAAGAAAGCCTGCTCCATCGGACAGGCTTTTTTGATTTAAAGTGGTTTTCATTTCTGAAATTAACCCTGAACCGAAATAATGGCAGGAATATTTTAAGTCGTGGAACCCATTGGAAGATTCCAAGGTTTGTCTATCCAAATCTCTACCCATGGCAACTACCAAAGAACGGCGCGTGACGATGCGTCAGGTTTTTTCAACCATCATTTGGCCTAGAAGAAAACATCTATTTCTTGGACTTTTTTTAATTATCATCAGTAGACTTGCCGGGCTTGTTCTTCCTGGGGCTAGTAAGTACCTGATTGACGAAGTCATTCCAAGCAATGATCTGAATCTTCTCAAGTGGCTGATATTAATTGTCGTTTTTTCCATAGTAATCCAATCGATCACTTCTTACTCACTGACTCAGATCCTGAGTGTAGAGGCACAGCACCTGATTGCCAAACTTAGGTCTCAAGTGCAGCAGCATATTATCAAGTTGCCAATCCGATTTTTTGACAATGCCAAGACCGGTGAATTGGTGTCGCGAATCATGACCGATGTAGAAGGAGTGAGAAATCTGGTAGGAACAGGATTTGCCCAAATGGTTGGAGGGGTATTGACGGCTGTGATCTCCTTGATTTTGTTGATTTCTATCAGCCCGATGATGACGCTGCTGGTATTGTTGCCAGTCGCTATTTTCGGATTGGTATCGCTCAAAGCTTTTGGCAAAATACGGCCCATTTTTAGAGAACGCGGGAAGATCAATGCCCAAGTGACGGGTCGGTTGACGGAGACCTTGGGGGGAATCCGAGTGATCAAAGGATTCAATGCCGAAGCTCAGGAGATCAAAACTTTTGAAAAAGGTGTGGAAGATCTTTTTCAAAATGTAAAAGCAAGCCTGACAGCAACCAGTTTTGTGACTTCTGCAGGAGCTCTTCTGCTAGGTCTGGCCTCTGCGGGGATCATGGGGATCGGTGGCTATATGATTATGGAAGGGAAAATGACATTTGGAGACTTTTTGGCCTTTACACTCTACTTGGGTTTCATGATCGCTCCGATCGTTCAAATGTCCAATATCGGAAGCCAACTGACGGAAGCTTTTGCAGGGCTCGATCGTACGGAAGAGATTATGAATATGCCGTTGGAGTCTGATGACCGGAAAAGAACCATTCGTTTGAATACGATCCAGGGTGCGATGAAATTTGATCAAGTCTCCTTTGCTTATGAATCTGGGAAAGAGGTGGTAAAAGGAATCAGTTTTGAAGCACCAGCAGGTTCGGTGACGGCCTTGGTAGGAACCTCTGGTTCGGGAAAAACAACCATTGCCGGATTGGCGGCTACGTTTTTAAATCCTGATTCCGGGACGATTTATTTGGATGGTCAGGACCTTCAAACTGTTACCTTGGAGTCTTTCAGATCACATCTGGGAGTGGTCCTTCAGGATGATTTTTTGTTTGAAGGCACGATCAGGGAAAATATCCTATTCCCAAGGCCAAATGCCACTGAAGATGAATTGCTGAAAGCTGTGAAGGCTGCGCATGTCCAAGAATTTACCGATCGGTTTGATCAGGGATTGGATACCTTGATCGGGGAGCGTGGAGTCAAACTTTCGGGAGGTCAACGGCAGCGGATTGCCATTGCAAGAGCGATTTTGGCAGATCCTAAAATTTTGATTTTGGATGAAGCTACTTCCAATTTGGATACGGAATCAGAGACTCTGATTCAGGCAAGCCTAAAAGAACTGATGCGTGGAAGGACGACCTTTGTTATTGCTCACCGACTGAGTACCATCCGGCAAGCGGATCAAATTCTGGTGATTGAGCAGGGAAAAATTGTAGAAAGTGGACAGCACGACGAATTGATTCTGAAAGAGGGTAGGTATTTCCAACTTTACACCTATCAGGCAAGAATTTAAATTGCTTTTTCGCTATTTCTTTTTCTGAGAAAGATTAATGATTTTGACAAAATTAACTTTATCTTAAGTGGATATAACCTATTTCCAACTTAAACAGCTTATTGACTGCCCAAATAACAGCCGCTTAATTACCCCAAATCATCATTCAAATTATTTTTTGATTTAGCAATTCGTTATGGATTTGATCATAGTAGGTGCAAATAAAATTGGTGAAACCATTGTCCATGCTTTTCCGCAATTTGGCCTGAGACATCGTATCCGGGGGTTTGTAGACGACAATCCTGACTTGAAGGGGAAGAAATTTGCAGGATATCCTGTATTGGGGACAGTTGACGAAATTCTCCTCAAAGAAAAGGTGGCGGTGGTGTTGGCTATTCAGTCTTCCTATGAAAAGAACGGCCTGGTTAGAAAATTGGCAAGTAATAACCATCTTGAATTTCCCAATCTTTTCTCCTCAGGCTCCTGGATATCCCGGGACTGTATTTTTGGAAAAGGGAACATCATCTTGGAAGGCAGCCTGATCAACTTTGGAACGATGGTAGGAAACTTTAATTTTTTTGGAACCAAATGCTCCATCGGCCATGAGTCTGTGATAGGGGATTACAACTGCGTGGAGGATGAAGTCAACTTTGGGGGCTTCTCGATTTTGGAAGGGCAGATTACCGTGAAAAAGGGCGCTTGGATCAATCAGGGTATTCGCATCGGCAAAGAGTCGGTCATCGAAAAATTTGCAGAAGTAAAAGAGGATATTCACCCGAATTCATCCGTTAGAAAGTGAGTTCATTTGACGGGGAAGGATACAAAAAATTCCGAGCCCATTCCCTCTTTACTTTTAAACCAGATTTCTCCCTTTAGTTTTTTGGTAAGCTCTTGGACAATATTAAGTCCAAGCCCGGTACCCTTGATGTTTCCAACATTTTTGGCGCGATAAAATGACCCAAAGATGTTTTCATGTTCCTCTCTTGGAATTCCAATTCCATAATCTTTGATCCGGATCTCCACAAAATTTCCGATAATACTCAAATGAACTTCGGGATCAGAGGATTCGGGAGAGTAATTCAGTGCGTTTTGAATAAGGTTTCGGATGATATGGACCAGCATCGACTCGTCGGTGAGAATCTGTTTGTCTGATTGTGGCTGGAAAAAACGAACGGTTCTTCTGTTCAGATTTTCTTCATTGATGTCGTGGATGAGGCTTTCCAAAAATTTCCCGATTGAAATTTTTTTCAGATTCAACTTCATGTCTTGTTGAATGCTTTTTTCCAATAAAAGCACGTCACTCATGATGGACGTCAGCCGGTTGCTTTGATTGATGATCTTATCAATATGGCCAAGAAGCTTGACTTTGATCTCATCCGAGAAATCTTTGTCAAGCAACATTTGCATAATCATCACACTGCTCACGATGGTTGCGATGGGGGTTTTGAACTCATGGGAAGCCATAGATACGAACCTTGACTTCATCTGATTCAATTCTTTTTCTTTGAAAGCGATATCTTTGAATTTTTTCAGCACCAATTCCCGCTCGGTCACATCTCTTCCGATCGCAAAAATGAACCTTCCCGGCCTATCCTTGACTTGGATAGGTTTGAACTGAAATTCCAGCATCAGACTCTTTTTGAGCTCTTTGAGTACCACCGGGATGACCATTTTTTGATTGGGCTTCATCAGCGGCAAGGATGGAAAATTGATCAATACCTCATTGAATTTGCGTCCCAAGGTCTCTTCAAGAGGTTTTTGAAAAACCTTTTCAAATGAAGGAGAGAGAAAAACAGTCTCCATTTCTTCGTTCAGAATTACCATGATATCATCGGAGTTTTCCAGGAAAAACCGAAGCATTTCTTCATTTGAGAAATTAATCATGAAACCCTGGTTTAAATGGGACATATAAGGCTTAACTTAAAGGAGAGTAAAAATGAACTCCCAAGGCAATAATGGAATTGAGAGTCGAAATTAAGCCGAATGATCTGGCTCATCAAGACTAGAGGCTGCTATACATTTACAATTAGTTGCAAATTGATAAGAATCCCCACAGGAAGTCCTTTTTTGGGCTTATGATTACCATAGAATGTTTTTAATTTAAGGACATTATTCAAAATAAAACAACTCACTTAGGAGAATATTCAGGCAGGAATTGCTTTCAATTCGCGACTGTTTTCAGTTTTCTCGGGAAGGATTTCAATCAGTAAAATTCTTTTATGAAAAAAACAGGTGAGTTTTTTGCTTTGCCTTTAGTTATCCTTAGGAATCATATAAACAGAGATAATAGAAATTATAATGAAAAAGATTCTAATCGTCGAAGATGAGGAGGAACTAGCATCCAATATTGCCGAGATATTGACAGGTCTGGAATATCAGGTTGCCGCTATCGTGGACAATGCCTATTCGGCCCTAGAATATTTGGAAGGCAATTTGGTGGATTTGGTCTTGATGGATATCCTGATCAAAGGAGATGTAGATGGGATTGATTTGGCCTATAAGATTCGGGAAAAATATGATTTGCCCATCGTGTTCAGTACAGCATATTCTGGAACGGAATTTCTGGAAAGAATTTCTTCTGATATCCACGAAGGATATTTATTGAAACCATTCACTTTGGATTCCTTGAAGGCCGCGGTATTTTTTGGATTGAAGAGGCATTCCGAAAGGCCAGCTAGACCTGAAAAATCCCGAGGTTCTCTGAAAGTGATGGATAAGGGGTTTTTGGTGCCCATCCCTTTTAATGAAATTTTATATTTAAAGGCGGATGGACTGTACACCAAAGTTTTCACCAAAGTAAAATCCTACTTGGTGAGAGATATTTTGAAAGGTTTTGAAGACAAGCTGCCTGAAGAACAGTTTATTCGAGTACATAAGTCATTCTTGGTCAATGTCAATCACGTAAGCTCATTCAATGCCAAGAAAATAAACCTGGGAGAAGTATCTCTTCCTATCCGAAGAGGATTGTATAAAGAACTGATTGAAAAGCTCCAGGTAGAATAGCTTATTTACTTGGGCGAAAGCTCGTATGATTATGGCAATTTGCTCTGAAAGAGCAAGAGCCAAAAATTAAATTTAACTAGATTCACTCAAATGAAGAGAATAAAAGTTTTGTTGATTGAAGATAATCCAGGCGATGTATTGCTTACTTCCGAGGCATTGAGCGAAAGTAAGTTTTTGGTTGATTTGGAAGTGGTCAATAATGGAAGGGAGGGAGTGGATTACCTGTTTTCAAGAGGAGAGTTTATAGATAAGACAAAGCCGGATGTGGTGCTTCTTGATATCAATCTTCCCCTGAAAACGGGACATGAGGTTTTGATGGAAGTGAAGGACAATTCGATTACGAAGGACATTCCGATCATTATGCTGACCACCTCCTCTGTCCAAGATGATATTTTGAAAAGCTATCAGGAACAAGCGAGTTGCTATATCGTGAAGCCTGTGGAGGTTGAACAGTTTGATGATTTCATCAAAGTGTTTGATCGCTTTTGCGATACGATTGATGTATAGATCTATTCCGTTTTTTAGTGTAGGGGAGCCTGTTACTTTTTCTCTTTGGACAATGTAAGTACGACTACGGTCAGTAAGATCAGCAGCGTACCGATCCAATCCATCGCGAAAAAAGATACGTTGAGCCAAAACACGGCAGTCAAAGCCGCTGCTAGTGGTTCGACACTGCAAAGCAGACTTGCGAACGTAGCTCCAATGATCGTTACGGATTTTAGAAAAAAATAAAAGGCGATCACAGTACCAAAGATTACAATGTAAGCGAAAGCTGAAATGGTCCCGCTATCCCAAGAACCTGAAAGTTCCCAAGGTTGGGTGAAAAGTGAAAAAAACACACCTCCAACCAGCATTCCCCAACCGGTAACCGCAGCAGGAGAAAACGTTCTCAACAGCCCCACAGGTTGAATCGTGTAGAATGCCAAAGCGAGAGCAGAAAGTATCCCCCAAAAAATTGCTTTTTCTGAAATAACCAATTCTTCCAAAGAGCCGTGGGTGACAAGAAGGAAAGTTCCGGTCAGTGCCAGGGTCAAGGCAGCATATTCTGCCAGTATGGGCCATTTTTTATTTTTGAAAGCATAGAAGGCAACAACGAAAACTGGTCCGATGTACTGAAGAATGGTCGCTGTGGCAGCATTGGAAAGAGAAATACTATAGAAATAAGTGAATTGGACAGCTACCATCCCAAGAAGCCCGAAGAGGACTAATTTGATGGCATTTTTGGGCTTTCTCCAGATTTCAAAAGCGATTTTTTTTTCACTGGCAATCGAGAAAATCACCAGAATTGCTCCAGCCAATATCATCCTCCAAGTGACAAGCCATGCCGGATCTACTTGTTTTTCCTCAAATAAATACTGGGCGCAAGTCCCGGAAATTCCCCAAAATATGGCTGAAGAGATGGCCATGATCAAGCCGGGTACTTTTTGATAGGAGGTAGGTAAGGTCATGTAGCTTTGATGCGAAGCCGAAGATATTTAGGCTTTGTCAGATTAGGAAAAAATGTAAGTTTCTGTTTGGCTTCCAGAGGTGAAATCGCATTGGTTTCTGGAAAATCAACGTGACTTAAGTCTGCTCATGGTAAAAGTGAAGTTGATTTACAAAGCTCAATCTGATTCTGAAATTAAAAAGGTATCAACCGAAAATCCCCGAATCCTTGAGCCGAAAATTTGGCTTCTGTTGAAATTCTGAAGTAACCTATAGTTATTCCACACTCTTGGAATAATTAAATTTTTCATTTGAAAATTTCAGAAAAAAAATAGCCTTGGCGATTAATTTTTATTCTAGTGGCCTTTCGTCGGTTTGTACCTTGATTTTTTCACTTCATGTCATGTTTTTCATTTCACATCAAGAAAATGTTATCATTTGGGAATCAAAGGGGGTAAATTTTAAAGCTTTCGTAACGATTTGAGGTCAAGATTCTCTCATAAAGAGTTCTATTTTAGTCGGCAAAACAACAAACAAGCTAAACAACTTTCTATGAGACAAACTTTACTCAGGCTATGGATGCTGAGTTGGGTTCTGATCTTTGGGATTCATCAAGTCCAAAGTCAGACCACCATTGCATCTTGGAACTTTGCCTCTGAGCCAGGCAACCAAGCTTTTACTGCAGGCACAGGGAGTACTCTGGTAACTGCCTCAAATTTCACAAGAGGTTCAGATCTTACCGCCGCATTAGCAGGTGGATCCATCAATTCTTCGGGCTGGTTGGGTACCGGAAACCGGTATTATTCTTTTGGTTTTACAGTTGATGAGGGATTCGTGGCGGATTTGGCTACGCTAAGAATCGGTACTCGTTCTTCGGGAACTGGCCCAGCCAATCTTGCTTTGAGGTATAGCGGAGATGGATTCAGTACAGATTTGGCTACCTGGACTCAATCCGGAACGGCAGATAATTTTCAAAGTATTGACCTTTCTTCTTTGCCTAATATCTCCGGCAATGTGGAGTTTCGAATTGTTTCTACGTCCAATCTCTCCGCTAATGGGGGGACCCTCGCGGGTGGTGGTACATTTCGTGTCCTAAATTTTAATTCAGAAGGAGTTGCCTTGACGGCCACTGTGACGGGAGGATCCACTGATCCAGAACCAGAACCAGAACCAGATGCCCCATTGGCCTTCTGGGATTTCCAAGGAGCACCAGGTGATCAGGTTTCTACGGCAGGAACTGGCTCTACTCAAGTTTCAGCCTTGGATTTCAAAAGAGGTCCCGGCCTTACTGCCACGGCAGCCGGCAACTCCATCAGTAGTGCAAGCTGGAGTACAGATGCTACGCAGGATTATTTTTCTTTTGGTTTGTCGGTGGCGGATGGATTCCAAGCCGACTTAAGTAATCTGGTCATTGCTACCCGATCTTCAGGTACAGGTCCGGGCAATTTGGCCTTGAGATCCAGCTTGGATGGATTCATCGGAAATCTGGCGACTTGGACGCAGTCCGGAACCAATTTCAACAATCAGATTCTCGATCTCTCTACGCTGACCGGGTTGACCGGTGAAGTGGAATTCCGAATTGTCATGCTCAATACTACTTCGGCAGGAGGTGGAACGGTCGGCTCTGGAGGTACTTTGAGAGTGACAAATTACCTGAGCGGAGGAGAAGCCCTGACGGTTCAGTTCAATGGAACCGTGACTCCTTTGGTCCCCAAAGTTTTGGTGAATTACAATTTTGCTGGTGAGCCTGGAAGTCAGGCATCTACTTCCGCCAATGTAGTGGAATCAGGTCTAACTGCTTCGGTATTTACCCGAGGTTCTGGAATCTCTCCAAATGCAGGAACTAATTCTATCAATTCCAGTGGTTGGGATGCGGGTGAAAACAGATATTATACATTTGGTTTCACAGTTGCTTCGGGTAAGTTGGTGGATTTGACCACACTTGAATTTGGCAGCTTTTCTTCCGGAACAGGTCCGGCAAATTTTGCCCTGCGATACAACAAGGATGGATTCTCCTCGGATTTGGCTACTTGGACGAATACAAGTACCAGAATCGACCGTGTGATCGATTTGTCTTCTTTGAAAAACCTTTCCGGAGAAGTGGAATTCAGAATCGTTATCACCAGTCAAACCAATGTTAATGGGGGAACGATTGCTTCAACAGGAACTTCCCGAATCACCAATTTCTTCCCGGCTAACTTAGGAGCCTCAATTAATGGCTTTATTAAAAACGGATCTGGCATAGCAGTTCCCGCCTTGACGCTGGATCCTACTTCGCTGGCGTTTGGTGATGTAAGGTTGAATCAGGATAATCCGGTACTGACTTATCAATTGTCGGGTACCAATCTGACTGCTCCGGTATCGATATCCGTCGCTGCACCATTCAGCATTTCCAAAGACGGAGTGCTCTTTGCCAATGAGCTTCAGGTTACTGCCGTTGAATTGACTTCTCCTATTACCCTTTATGTGGGAGTTTCGAATGCTTCTTTGGGCAGTTTCTCAGGAAATGTCGTTCACCAGACCTCTGGCTCATCTCCGGTCTTGTTACCGGTAACCGCCCGGGTGTTTGATCCATTTACCTACGTTGAAAACTTCAACAACTCCTGTCCGGCTGGATTGCCAACTGGCTGGTCTGCTGTGAGTTTGGCAGGGGCACAGATATGGGCATGTACTACTTTTGGTCGTGCAGGAACCAGCCCAACCGCAAGTGCGGCCAGTGGCTTGCAGATCAATGGATTTGCAGGAGGCGCCCAACTCAATGAAGATTGGCTGATCACTCCTGCATTTGATTTGACAGACTATGATTTCCCGCTTCTTTCTTTCTGGAGCCGAGTGGCCTTTACCGGACCAAGATTGAAGCTCCTATTGTCTACCGATTACGTGTCCGGAGATCCAAATTCAGCCACCTGGGTTGAATTGGATGATCGTTTTGCAGATGCGGATGTTTGGACTTTCTCCCAAGAGCTAGATCTATCTGCTTATAAAACATCGGGAGTCCGTCTTGCATTTGTCTACACTTCTTCACCTGAAGCCAATGCGGCACGATGGACCTTGGATGATTTTAGTCTGATCAATTCGGAAACTCCTCCGGCACCTTTCCTGAGAACCAATATCGGTAATGTGGATTACTTCCACTTTGGAATCACTCCTGTGGGAACGGTGGCTTCCACCATCAAGACTTTCACCGTGAAAGTGGACAATGCTACTGATCCATTGAAAATAGTAGGAGGGGATGGTTTTGAGTTTTCTAAAAACGGAACAGATTTTCTTCCGGAACTGATTTTCTCCCCAGAAGAGGCGGCTTTGCTTTCCACGGTTTCGGTGAGATTCAATCCGGGTTCGGAGGGGGCTTTCAGCAGTCCGATCAGATTGGAAACAGGAAGTATTTCCCTCAGAAGGGGATACCTGACTGGAGCTACCTTGGAGCGAAGTGAAACCTTGGATGTTGTCACCTGGAATATCGAATGGTTTGGTTCTCCGACCAATGGTCCATCCGATCTCAACAGACAATTGACTAACGTGAAGGCCATCATCGAGGACTTGGATGCTGATATTTATGCTTTCCAGGAGATTACATCCCTTTCCAGATTCACGGCATTGGTAGAGGCATTGGGAGGAAAATACGGAATGGCGGTGTCCCCGGCTGTGTCTGCTCCCGGCGAGTTTACCGAGGAAGCCCAAAAGCTGACTTTCCTTTTCAAAACTGCCACCATCGATACCTTGGAGACGAAGGTGCTGTTGAAAGGTGTGACACCGGAAATGCTCGTAGGCTATCCATCCTCTCCTGATCGTTTCTGGGCCAGCGGAAGGTTGCCTTATTTGATGAGGGCAAAAGCCAAAATCGGTGGAGTAGAGCAAAAGATCAACCTGATCAATGTGCATACCCGATCAAATGGCGGTGGAGAAAGTGCGGCTAATCCTCGATATGCCATGAGGAGATATGATGTCGGTGTGCTTAAGGACACCCTGGATGCCCAATTCGCAGAAGTTCCTTTCATTCTTTTGGGTGATTACAATGATGACTTGGATGAAACCGTTGCTGATCAAAATGCGGCTACGGTGGGTACCTCCGAAACATCATTTATCCGGTATATCAATGATGCCGAAGGGTATATTCCTGTGACTTTGAACCTGAGCAATGCCGGCTTGAGAACATTTATCACTTTCGAGAATGTGATTGACCATTTCATCATTTCCAATGAAATGGAAGACCTTTGGGTCAAAAATTCCGAGCGTGTAGTTGCTCCATTTGATGTGGTGCCTACTTATCAGGGGACCACTTCAGACCATTTGCCTGTGGAGACGAGATTCAGAGTTTTCTGCGACATCGAGTCCGCGCAAATCGTAGGAACCAGCTTGGTTTGTGGCGCAGAAGATACTATCAATTTGACACTGATTGGTGGCCAGTTTGAAGAAGTTTTGGGATGGGAAATTTCCCTTGATCAAGGTGAGACTTGGACCCTGATAGATGGCAGTACCAATCAAACTGCTTTGGAGTATACCGGTCTTACCGGCAAAGGGCTCTTTAGGGCTATTCTTGATTCCAAGCTCTGTACCTTGCCTTCAGCGTCTTTTGAGGTTACTGTTTCGCAACTCCCTGTTCCTGTGATCTATTTTGCTAATGGATTGCTGACCACCATCGAAGGTAATTATACCTACAAGTGGTTTAAGAATGGACAATTACTATCCACTTCTTCTCAAAATAGTATCCGAATCAATGGGGCAGCGAATTACTCAGTGACCATTGTGGATGAATTTGGCTGCGAGTCTTCTTCCCAATCCTATCGATTCCCAAGCCAATTGGCAGGTCCGGAAATAAAGGTATTCCCTAATCCTGCCTCTAATTTGGTGACCATTACCGCCAAAAGAGGTGAGGGTATGATCAGAGTCCAATTGATGACCAGTATGGGTATGCTGATTCAGGAGGAATTGACATCTGAAGGGTTTGCCCAGTTTGATGTCACCTCATTGGCTAAGGGAACCTATTTGGTGGTCGTCACTGACCGAGTAGGAGCTGTGACCGTACAGCGATTGATAGTCAATTAACCGATTGATTTTCTTTCAAAGCCATCCCGGAATACTGGGATGGCTTTTTTGTTTTGGATAGGATGTGGCAAGAGTAAGTTTTACTTGGCTAGTTTATGGATCAATCTTTCAAAAAGCCGGATATTCGGCCATTCACTAGGCTATGAATCCTGAAATATCTTTCCGTAAAGCCCAAAAAGAGGATAATGATTCTCTTTGGCAACTGATCCAACCTATCATCCGAAAAGGAGGAACTTACGTCTTTGACCCACAAATCAGTGAGGAGTCCATGATGGAGTATTGGCTCAATTCTGATAAAAAGACCTTTGTTGCCGAATCGGATGGGGAAATTTTGGGGACTTTTTATATCAAGCCCAACCAGCCTGACCTCGGAAATCATGTCTGCAATGCGGGATTCATGGTTTCTCAAAAAGCCTCCGGAAAAGGACTTGGAAAAGCAATGGGGAAATTTGCTTTGGAAGAAGCCAGACGTTTGGGCTATTTGGGGATGCAGTTCAACTTTGTAATCAAAACCAATGAAAACGCAGTGAAGCTTTGGAAATCCCTGGGATTTGAGGTTATTGGTGAAATTCCCGAGGCTTACCGGCATCCACAATTGGGCTTAGTGCCGGCTTTGATTATGTACCAAAAGCTTTGATTCTTGCGAATTTGAAAACTAATCATGCGATGACATTTGAATCCAACTCCAGAAGGAATTTTCTAAAAACCGCCTCAGTTTCGGTTTTTTCCATGGCATTGCCGGAGTCCATTATTTCTCTTTTTTCAACAAACCAAAAGGCAGTTTCTTTAGGTTTAATCACAGATCTGCATGTGGATATCATTCATGATGCGGAAATTCGGCTTACCACTTTTTTGGAAGAAATGAAAAGTGAGAAAGTGGACGCACTCGTTCAGTTGGGGGATTTTGCCATCCCCAAACCAGAAAATCTGCATTTTATCAAATCCTTCAATCAAGCTCATCAGCATACCTTTCATGTTCTTGGCAATCACGACATGGATGAGGGATTTAGCGGAGAGGATGTGGTAGAGACTTATGGCATGCGAGGCAGATATTATTCCACTGAGGTGGATGGAATTCAGATCCTAGTCCTCGATGGCAATGAATCCGGATCTCCAAACTACAAATCAGGGTATCATTCTTATATTGGTCCTGAGCAACAGGCTTGGTTGAGAGGAGAGTTGGCCAAGGCAGAAAAGCCGGTTTTGATTGTCTCGCATCAACCCATTGCAGGGATTTACACCATTGACAACGCGCAACAAATTCAGGCATTGCTCAGCGAGTTTTCCGGTAAAATCCTACTTGCCATCAATGGTCATGCGCATGTGGATCAGTATGTTTTGGTCGGTGGAGTGAATTACCTTCATATCAATTCAGCCTCTTACTATTGGGTGGGAGAGAAGTTGGCTCATTTGAGCTTGCCGGAGGAGGTCCATACTCAATTTCCTTCTTTGCAGTTTACCTGTCCGTATTCTGCTCCTTTGTTTGGAATTTTGACGATTGATCCTGAGCAAAAGATGATTTCCCTGAAAGGAAAAAAGGCCCAATGGATCGGGCCTTCTCCTTTAGAGTTGGGGTATTCGATTGTTTCTCCCGAGATGCAGCAGCGACATGTGCTGCCACAGATTTCAGATCGGGAGATTTGATTATTTCCTAGGCAAGCTTTCTAAAATCAGCCGGACTAATTCAGCTTTGTCTCCGTTTGGAATCCAACGAGCCACGATCAAGAGATCATTTTCCTGATCTACATAGATCATGTTGGTGCCCGCGCCGATATGAAAAAAGGCGGTTTTGGGAGCGGAAGGCACTTCCTTCAAGTCATTGTTGAGGAAGTAATTCATAAACCCATAGCCCGGATTGGCCGATGTTGGAGTTCGGGATAGATCAATCCAGGATTTTGGGATCAATTGCTTTCCGTTCCAGTTGCCATTTCTCAGCGTGAGGTAGCCAAACCTAGCCTGATCCCAAGCGGAGAGCATCATGCCACCACCCCAGTGCGAACCGCCACTGACAGACTGGATGATCTGTCCATCGAGGTTGATGTAGGAGTTTTCATAGCCAGTCCATCTCCAAGTCGGGCTGGCCCCGATTGGATCCATGATTTTTTCTTTCAACACTACCGGAAGGGGCTTTCTCCACACATTCAACAGGGCCAAGGCAAGCACATTGACACGGGTGTCATTGTATTCGTAAACTGTTCCGGGCTCGTTTTGAGGTCGGGTACGTTTTTGTCTCACTCCTTCAGAAGGTCGGTCCCCCCAGTCGGGCTTTCCCCAAAGCGTTCCCTCCCAATCCGAGGTTTGTCTAAGCAAATGTTCCCAAGTGATCTTCCGGTTGTGCTCGGTGCCGAATAGTTCAAAAACATCCTCTTGATCTAAATGATCGGCTTTGTTCATCATCAATCGGTATGGATCGTATGGGTAGATCGGTGCCATGTAGGGATACACCAGGTCCTTTTCTGACTTGATGAGACCTTCGGCTACAGCAAGTCCGGCAGTGGTGGAGAGAAAGCTTTTGGCCACGCTAAAGGTCAAATCAACTCTGGCTGGATCACCCCATTGACCGACTACATAGCCTTTGTAGATGATCAGGCCGGTTGCAGGTCCTCTTTCCTTCATCGGCCCAACTGGAAATCCAAAAGGTTCTCTGCCAAAAGCACTTTCGTAATGAGCCATTTTTAGATTCGGATTTTCTTTGCTTTCGTGAGTTTCTGCAAACAGAATCGCTTCCTGAAGTTTGGATGGGTTCATTCCTAATTCCTGTGGACTTTTGGTTTCCCAATTATTTTTTTCGGGGAAATAGGTTTGGGCTTTGATTCCCGCAATCAATAGGAAGAAAGTCAGGCCGGTCAAAATGTACTTTTTCATGGTCTTAGCATTTGGTGCGATTTTACTACAATGGGGATTGAAATATTGACCATTCGTCAAATCTTTTTTCTATCCTACCCAAAAACAAAACTCTTTTGGAGAAAGATGGTTAACGACCTACCCAGCTACTATTTTCCTTCATTTTTGCAGGAAAAAAATGGCTTTTTTTATTTTCGCCTGATAGACTTAGCAAATGGAAGAAAAGAAGATTTACATCATAGGAGCCGGGCTTTCTGGCCTTGTGGCTGCACTTGAGCTCGAAAAAGCCGGGCTTTCCCCTGTCATTTTAGAAGCCTCGGATCGGGTAGGCGGGAGGATGAAGACCGATGAAATCGATGGTTTTCGATTGGATCATGGTTTTCAAGTGCTGAATACAGCCTATCCTGAAGCCAAAAAATACCTGGATCTTCATGCCCTGCAATTGAAGACTTTTGATCCCGGGGCAGTGATTTTTGATGGTAAGGACTCTTATGTGATTACTGATCCCCTGAGAAATCCGCTCAAAATTGTGGGCATGGCTTTTTCTAAAGTAGGGACCTTTTTGGATAAGGTAAAGATGTTTTCCCTTACTCAAGAATTGAAGAAAAAATCAAACGAGGAGATATTTGCCGAACCTTCCATTCCTACGCATCAGTACCTGAAGCAATACGGTTTTTCGGACCAAATCATTTCCAATTTCTTCAAACCTTTTTTCAGAGGGATTTTCCTGGAAAAGCACCTGAATACCAGCTCCAGAATGTTTGAGTTTGTGTTTAAGATGTTTTCTTTGGGACATGCGGCTGTGCCGGCAAGAGGCATGGGAGAGATACCTGAGATGATCAAAAGACAATTGTCCACTACCCAGATTTACTTCAACTCCCCGGTCAGGTCGGTCGAGGGAACCCGGATCACCTTGGAAAACGGAGACCAACTGCCGGCGGATCGGGTGATCATCGCGGTTCAGCCGGATCGGATTATGAAGCAACTTCAGGGACAGTTTGCTCCTGCCAGAACGGTGGTGAATCTGTATTTCTCCACTCAAAAGTCTTTTCTTGCCAGACCAATGATTGGTTTACTTCCTTCAGGTCAACTGGTTAATAATCTGGTGTTTATGGATGATGTTTCGGAGGCCTATTCCAGCAATGGGAGGTCACTTTTGTCGGTGACAGTTTTGGAGTCACACCTGACTGAAAAAGAATTGGTCAAGGCAGTGCAAGCAGAGTTGGAATCTATTTCAGGGATAAAGGCAGAGTATTTCAAGCCTGTCAAGCAGTACCATATTTCGTATGCTTTACCCCATGTAGATGATATGAAATATAGCATTCCACACACGGAGTGTAAGATCGTTGATCAGGTGTATTTGGCCGGTGACTACTTGCTCAATGGCTCAATCAATGCGGCGATGACTTCGGGTAGAACAGCAGCAGAAGCTGTGATCCATTCCTTTATGCCGACGCATTAAACCAAAAAGGAAGGCTCATCGCCTTCCTTTTTGGTTTTACTTTTCATCCAGATTGAAAATGGATTTCAATTCCACTGCATCTTCGGGTTTCATCCGCTTGGCCAATACCAATCGTAGCTGACGCCTTCTGAGCGCTCCGTCATACAATTCCTTTTCTTCTTCTGTTTCTGCTATCACCTCGGGTACTTCGATCGGCTTGCCGTTTTGGTCCACCGCTACAAAGGTGAAAAATGCCCGGTGAGTCATGATTTTTTTGCTGGCAGGGATATCTTCTGCTGTCACTTCTATGAATACTTCCATGGAGGAATTAAATGCTCTAGTCACCTGAGATCGAAGCGTGACCACATTCCCCAAATTGATAGGCTGCTTGAATGAAATGCTATCTGCAGAGGCAGTGACTACGATGCGGTTGGAGTGTTTTTGTGCAGCGATAGCAGCTACAATGTCCATCCAATGCATCAAACGTCCACCCATAAGGTTATTCAATGTGTTGGTATCGTTGGGCAAAACCATCTCGGTCATGATGGTCTGAGATTCTTTTGCAAACTTTTGCTTCGCCATAAAAACTGATTTTGGACAAAAATAGAAATAAAATTTCTCTCAGTAGATTTTTCGAGATAAATGAAGAAATTAAATTCTGAAAAAATAGAAAAAACGTTAAATATCCTAGCCTTTCCAGCCGTCCTTGCCCAAAAGTGGAACAAAAGCAAATCCATCAAATTCTTCTCTGACGGTTTCTTTGGATGATTTTTTGGTGATTTTGACCATGGCTTGCCTTCTTCGGTCACCGACAGGGATGACCAAAATACCTCCGATTTTGAGTTGTTGGATCAGGGCATCCGGTACCACCGGAGCACCGGCGGTGACGATGATTTTGTCATAAGGAGCATTCGCAGGGAGGCCGCCAGTTCCGTCTCCGTAGAAAAGATGCATCTTGATTCCCAATCGTTGCAGGAAGCGGGAGGTATGGTCGAAGAGTTTTTTTTGGTATTCGATGGTAAATACTTCTGCTCCCAAGAGGTGTAAAATTGAGGCTTGATATCCCGATCCTGTACCGATTTCCAGGATTTTATCGCCCGGCTTCACATCCAAAAGTTCTGTTTGGAAAGCAACGGTGTATGGTTGGGATATCGTCTGACCTTCTCCAATGGGAAAGGCTTTGTCTTCATAGGCATGGGAGATCAATGCCGTGTCAAAAAAGAAATGCCTCGGAAGGGTATTGATAGCCTCCAAGACTCGCTCACTTTGGATACCTTTTTTTCGCAGTTCTGCTACGAGTGCACGGCGTTTGCCTTTGTGGAGGTAGGTATCTTCAAGTTTCAGCATTCGGGTTGGGGTTTGGTGTTCGAAGATAAATGAATATTTCCCTTACTTTGAACCCAAATAGGCATTTTTTGCTTATCCAGTTGATTCATCGAAGTTTAAAAATTCAAACATGTTTACGGGAATTATCGAGTCGTTTGGCACCATCCGACAAATCACCAAAGAAGGAAGCAATGTACATTTTGACCTGAGTTCACCGATCAGTTCAGAGCTGAAAATCGACCAGTCTTTAGCCCATGACGGAGTTTGTTTGACAGTGGTGGAGGTCACTTCGGAACATTATCGCGTGACGGCCATTGATGAGACCTTGAAAAAAACCAATTTGAGCAACTGGGCTGTCGGTAAAAAAGTGAATTTGGAGCGATGCATGCCAGCCAACGGACGATTTGACGGACACATCGTTCAGGGTCATGTGGATCAAGTGGGCACTGTTCAACGCATTTCCGATCAGGATGGATCTTGGCTTTTTGACATTTCCTATGACCCCAATCTTGGGAATGTGACTGTGGAAAAAGGCTCCATCACGATCAATGGAACCAGTCTGACTTGTTTTAATTCCGGACTTGGCAAATTTTCGGTGGCCATTATTCCCTACACTTACGAGTATACCAATTTTCACCAGCTTCAGGTCGGAGATCCCGTCAACCTGGAATTCGATATCGTCGGAAAATATATCCAGCGGATGCTGAAGGGGTATACTAATTGATTCCGGGGATTTGGTAGTGTCGAAGCGGCTTTTGCCCCAGTAAATGCTCGATGAAGTAATCCCATCGTTTTTTGGTGAAGTAGTCGCCGGGAGGTCTTCCAAAGCTATGCGCTCGGCTTGGCCAGATAAAAAGGTCAAAATCTTTTCCGGCTTTGATCAATTCTTCGGCAAATTTAAAAGTTGCCGATGGATTCACATTTTCATCGATCCCGCCATGGGCCAAAAGTAGATGTCCTTTCAGTTTGGAGGCATTGGTGATATTAGACTGCTCGTGGTAGTAATCCTCTACAGGATAACCCATGTACATTTCGGGCCACCAGGCTTTTTCCATCCGGAAATCATGGTCCCCAGCCGATGCCACGCCCACTTTGTAGAAATCAGAGTGAAGCAACATCGCTCTTGCGGCATCATATCCACCCGCCGAATGGCCAAAAATCCCTACTCGCGTGATGTCAAGAAAGCGGTTTTTGGAAGCAAGCTGTGTAATAGCCAACACATGATCCGTGGTGCCGTCTCCGAGGTTGCGATAGGATACGTCCGCAAAAGCTTTGGATCGCCCAAATCCACCCAATCCATCCACGGTTACCACTACAAAGCCCAGCTCAGCCATGGGTTGCTGATGGCCCATAAGCCCGGCTTTGAAAGTTTTGGGCAGTGTGGACGTATGGGGTCCTGTGTAGGTGTAGTCGATGATGGGGTATTTCTTTTTGGGATCGAAAGTGGTGGGGAAAAAATACACGGCGTGGATTTCTGTTTTTTGATCCTTTGCTATCGCGGTAAACGGTACAGGAAACTGGTATCCTTTTCTGGTCAGATTGGAAATGTCAGTCTGGGAAATTTTTGCAAGCTGCTTTCCGCCAGAAAGGTCCAGTAAAACGGATTGGGTAGGCTGATTGACCTTGGAAAAATTATCCACGGCAAATCTTCCGTTGGGACTGATTGATATCTCGTGAAAGGCATCTTCAGGAGTGAGGAGTTGAAGATCCGTCCCGTCCAGTTTGACTCGATACAGATGGTTGAAGTAAGGGTTTCTGCCGGGTTCTTTTCCGGAGGCTTCAAAGTAGAGGATGCCATTCACTTCATCCAAGTAGCTTAATTTGTTGACCACATACTCCCCGGTTGTGATGGGTTGGATTTCTTTTCCGGTTTTCCAGTCCATCAGATAAAGCTGATTCCACCCTGATTTTTCTGAACCTAAAATGAACTGATCGTTTCTGAGTTTTCTGAAGATATTCTCGCGATTGATATGGGTGGGAGAGGTTTCAGTGTAGATTTTCCGAATGGCCAACGTCTCAGCCCCTACCTCTAAGAGATGAAATTCTTTGTATCCTCTGGGAAAATGAAAGCCAGAAAGGCTTTGGCTGTCCTCAGACCAGCGGAGTTGAATGCCGATAAAATGTGGGGCACTCAGTGCCAGAATCCGTTTTTCCTCCTTTTTCTCCAGATCAAAAATCACCGGAATGTACATCACTACGGTACTGTCTCCCGGTGAACCTCGGTAATAGGAAAGCAAATCGGGTCGGAATTTTTCTTCTTTACTGAAGTCCAGTAGGTACATTTTTTCGGCAAGCCGAAGGTCCACGATTTGGGTAAAGATCTTTTTTGAATCCGGGGACCATTGAACCATAAAACGATCCGGCCTTTCCCCATTTTCGCCTTCGATGAGATCACTCCAGCCGTAGTAGGAGGCGTATTCCAATCCTTTTTTGCCCTGTGTACTGAGTTGGATTTCTGCCCCAGTTTCCAGATTTAGAACATAGAGGTTGTAATTTCTGGTAAATGCCTTCCACTTTCGGTCCGGAGAAAAGGATTCCAGTTCATTTCTTGAGTTAATTGGAAGTGAGGAGAGCGTATTTTCCTTAGTATTCCAAACCCAATCCTGATTCCTCCATCTGAAAGTGACAATGTGGCTGTTTCGCACCCCGGTAAACTGGATCGGCAAGTCTTTGGAGTCCAGATTTTCTCCGGTTTTTTCCTTCAAAAGGTCTGATAATAATTCGGGATCGAAAGCTTCCTTTGTCTCAAAAGTCGTGGAGTGGGTGATGAAAAAACGTTTTCCTTTTTCGGTGAAGGCCGTATGGGCGAAGAGCTGCTCTCCTTCGATCCAGGTCGGAATTACCTCCAGATGGTACACTTCTTTTTGGATGTGGTCGGTCAAAAAGTAGGCAGCCCTTTCGTAGGTCGCTTCCGTGATTTGGCCAAATGAAAATGAAGTGATTCCGAGGGCAAAACAAATGGACAGAAAATATATCGGAGAAGGAAGTATTCGGGAATGATTCATAGGACAATCCAAGGGTATGTAGGAAGTTAAGTAAAAACGAAAAGGATCAAGCCGCTTTTTCAACGATTTGATCCTTTTTGGGATGAAGGGCAAAAAATACTTTTTCGCAGAATTGATTTTTATGGATTTACGAGACTTTGCCGGTAACCTTCTTCAAAGGTTTAATGAACCAGAAAATGCAAATTCCTTGGTTTCCTCCGTCTAGCGTCGCTTTTTCAGAGCACCTTACCGACGAGAGTCAGGAGGTTCGGGGCTTCCAATCCAAAATCAGGGGAATATTCGTCTGCTGGCAGCATAGCGTACAATCAGATGGATTTTTTTTGCTAGACCTCGATTTCGGTGTAGATCGGGTAGTGGTCTGAGACAAGGATCAATTGATTTTTCAGGCTTTGGATAAGGGGATCATTTTTTTCCAGATAGGGATTCCAAACCTGGCCCTTCAAGACCTTGATTCCCCTGCTTACCATGATGTGATCGATCAGCACGTTGAAGAGGTCTCCTGTGATTCTATCCTTGTATCTACCGGAATAAGGAGTCCATCCGTGGGCGGTAAGTTTGGGTTTAGGTAGAACAGACCGAAGTACCCACTCTGGCTTCCAAAGGTCCCCAAGCAGGATCTCTACGGCACTTTTTGAAAATCTATTTTCATAGAAATCCAATTCAAAACCGTCATTGATATCACCCATGACGATTACTTCTTGTCCTTTGCTGAGGTAGCTGTCACATCTTTCACGGATATGCATGCATTCTCCAAATAGCCTCAATCGATCACGCTGAGAAAGTTGCTCAAATCGGGCGTAATCGACCTTGTCAAAGATTCCTTTGGATTTGGTGTGGGCGATGATGACTCGGGTAAGCATCCGGTCATCGGGTCCGAGAAGACTCAGCTCCAAAGGCGGACGGTAATGTTGGTATTGTTCCTTGATCATCCTGTTGGTAGTGTCCATCAGGAATGGCTGATTAAATCGCTCTCCATCCCGGGTTTCCGGGGTGAAAAGCACCTTTATTTTATCGGGTTTGTATAGCGCACACAGTTCCTGCTGACCCGCAGAGGGAAATCCATGAATACCTTTGAACGTAAAATCGGGGAGGTAGTGGGCCGACCAGTCTTCGAGTTGTTGGGTGGAGGTCTTAGCCCCACTGACCAAGGTGTCTGGTCCTTCGGCGATTCCCAGAAAATCCGGATTCATGGCCCGGATAATGTCTGCAAGTTGCTTACTTCGGGTTTCTTCTTTCCCACTGGTTTTTGGAGTGCCATTGGATTCAAAAAGGTCCCGCATCCAGGCAATGTTGTAAACTCCGATCTTGAGTTGCATAAAAAAAGGCTTTTAGTGAAACAGTAACTTGAATTTACCTAATTGCACTAAAAGCCTTAGTATCAGGAGGATATTTTTACACTTTGATGTAGATTTTTTTCTTGTCCATCCAGAGTCCGATCAGCCATATTAAAAGCATATAGGCGATAGAAAAAAGAAAAGAAGCATTTTTAGGACCCAGCCAGCTCGTGAAGAAATTGGAATATATCCATCCCTTAAAGGTTGTTTCTCCTACAGGAATGATCGAGAAAATAGTGATGACGACACCTGAACATACATACAGGATTAATGGATTTCTGCCAAAAGCCTGGAAGAAATAGGTCCATTTGGTAAGTTTCTGAAGCTCTACCAAGAATATCAATCCGCCCAAAAGAATCAAGTCCCAACCAACCGTAAGAAGTACATAAGAGCTTGTCCAGATTTTTTTGTTGATGGGGAAGCCCAAATCCCATAGGTAGGCCAAGGCCAAAAGCGCTACTCCTCCGATCACCAAGGTTTGCACAGTGGCGCTGGTGTTTCCTTTTTTCTGGATGAATTTTCCCACGATAAATCCGGCCAGCACATTGACCATGGAGGTAAGCGTACTTAGTATTCCCTCCGGATCAAAAGGGATTCCTTCTCCGATATACATCCGCTTTTCTCCAATGACGGCCAGATCCAGTTTGATTTGTGCATTTCCGGTCAGACTGTAGGGATCACCGGCATCGCCAAAGAAATACATGATCGGCCAGTAAGCGATCAATGCAGCAATACTCACGATCCATGCGCCTCGCTCCCCTGTCCAATACACCACCAATGCGGCCAGTAAATAGGCCAAGGCTATCCGCTGAAGTACGCCTAGGAGACGAACCTCTGAAAGTTTAACCGCCACCATCTCACCGGCCTCATTGTAATCGAAGAAGGGGAAGTAGTTGAGAAGCCATCCGATCAGGAAAATCAAAGCCGCCCGCTTGAAGACTTTCTTATAGAAGTCATTGGGCTTCATTTCATTCAGCTTCTTCAGGGCGAAACTCATGGCGTTTCCAACCACAAAAAGAAAGGTAGGGAAAACCAAATCCGTCGGAGTGAATCCATGCCAATCAGCATGGGCGAGCGGGCCATAGAGATTACTCCAGCTTCCGGGAGTATTTACAATAATCATAAAGGCAATCGTCATGCCTCGCAAGACATCCAGAGCCAAATAGCGGTTGGATAGAATTTTGGATTGGTGGTCGATGGTCATGGAATGAGGTGATAATGGCTATTTGTCCAAGCTTCTAGTTAACTTATTTTCAAAGGAATTTCCAAAATTTTCTCAGGTTATTTGATGAATTGCATTGTCATAAATCGGGTTAATTATTTTTTTTCGGAATAATGTATTTGCTAAAAAGAAAGATTGCTTACCTTTTCTAATGTCAATTGATTTTTAACCTGCAAATATTTTGTTATGAAAAGACTTATTATTGGTTTGATTGTATTGGTCGGGGCTGTTTTTGGATTGGATTGGATATTGGCCCCGAATTATTCCCAATTTGACCTCACAGAGGAAGGAGCCATTGAAGGACAGTTTATTGTCTTTCTAAAAGAAAAAGAAAAGTTTTCAAATCAGGAGAAGATTTACGCTTTTCTGGAAAGAAAGGGAGTCAGAATCAATAGAGAAAGAGTGTTTGCTGATGGCATTTTTGGATTCAGCGGTAAAATTACCAAGGAAGAATTAGATAGGATTGAAGGTTGGCCTTTGATCAGAAGAGTTTTCTCAAACGTGGAATCCTACACTCAGGATTTTGTAGTCCAAACTACCCGGCCTAGAATGCAATCTGATCCAATTCCGCAGACGACCCGCCCAAGAATGCAAGCCGACTATGATTCCTTGCTGCAGACTTCTAATGCGGTCAAGTTCGTTGGCGGGCCGATGTCAGTGGAGTCTTCTTCCAAAAAAGTATGGGTACTTGATACCGGAATTGACGGAGATCACCAAGACCTTCAAGCCCATTTGGTCAGGAGCGGAAATCTGGCCAAATCCTTTATTCCGGATGAACTTGAACCTTATGTTGATCTTAATGGCCATGGAACATTTTGTGCCGGACTTATCGGGGCCAAATCCACAGATCCCGAAAGTGAGTTTGTCAGAATGAATGGAGTCGCTCCCGGAGCCTCCTTGGTTTCAATTAAGGTGCTAAATGGAGAAGGTACAGGTGATTGGGGGACAGTGTTGTCGGGAATCTCCTATGCAATTGCAAGAGCAAATGCCGGAGACATTCTATCCATCAGTCTCGGAAGCAAATACGAAAAGGCCTGTGATTTCTTTAATGATCCTTCTTTTGGAAGGTTGAGAAATAAGATCCGTCAACGGGGAATTTTTGTGGTGATGTCTGCCGGAAACCTGGGACTAGATGATAGTCCGGCCGCTCCACCTTCCTCTTTGACCAACTTTCCGGGATGTATGGATGGAGACAATTTTATCACCGTAGGATCTTTGACTTTTGGTGAATCCATTCGAGTGTCAGACTTTTCTTATATCGGTATGCCTTCTATAGATTTTATGGCTCCGGGAGACAGGGTGTTTTCCACCTACAAAGGCAATCAATACAGTCTCCAAAGCGGAACATCTGCAGCTGCTGCAATCGTATCGGGCATTATCTATTTAAGAAGTAGTCCTCCGGCCGGAAATGAGACCGTCAGAGGAAATGCACCGGATCAGACTCAGTATCCCATCGCAAAAATTGATTAACAAAACGGCCCTTTTCAACTCTTTGAAAAGGGCTTTTCAATTATATCAATCCATTTGGAAAATACACTTTACGCAATTCCACAATTTACTAGAAATGAAAAAAGTCCTACTCGCATCGTTATTCCTTGTGATTTCTTCACTAGGATTTGCCCAGCAAAAGCAATATGTCATATTGATGAAGGAATCCTTTGAGTCTCCCTTGGGAAAAGGACGTATGGAGAACTCCAATCGGGAAAGGATGGAAAAAGACAATAGCCCGGCACGCGCTCAAAAGCTTCAAAAAGTTCAGGCCTTTGCTGACCAAAAGGGCGTAAAATCCATTCCGGGCCGTCAGTTTGTAGATGCCATGGTTGGATTTGTAGCTGAGCTCACAGAGGGTGAGGCCCTGACCTTGATGGAATCCCCTGAAGTGGAGGGCGTTTTCCCGGATTTCAAAATGCAAACCCGGCCTCGAATGCAAACCCGGCCCCGGATGCAGGGTGAATCTGTCACCGGAGAAGATTTTTACGATCCCGCCATCAAAGCCAGCTGTGCCGTTGGGTTGATGGGAGGACCTCAGGATAATTCCGGTAAAAAAGAGGTGATTTGGATCGTGGATTCCGGAATTGATGCCAAGCATCCCGATCTGAATGTGACCAAAAGCAATCGCCTGGCCACTTCATTTGTCTTAGAAGAAACCAATCCTTTTGAAGATTTGGCGGGTCATGGTACCCATTGTGCGGGATTGGCTGCAGGAACGGGAAGAGGAAATCCCGGTGTGAGAGGCATGTCGGCAGGTGCCGAACTGATCCCGGTGAAAGTATTGGACAGAAATGGAGAAGGTACTTGGTCCCAACTGCTGATGGCCTTGGATCATATTGAAAAATTCGGACGAACCGGCGATGTGGTATTGATGAGTTTGGGAGAATATGGAATCCAGGGATGCTCTGATTCCAATCCCGCCTTGATCGGAGCAATTCAGGATTTAGCTTCCAAAGGGCTTTTTATTGTAATGTCAGCGGGGAATGATTCCGGCGAATCATCTCAAAATCTACCCGGATGTATAGAAGGTCCCAATATTTTCACGGTAGGCTCGTATGATTTTGACTGTTCTGGATTTACGGGCTTTTCTGCTACTGGAAATCTTGGTACTCCTGCAGTGGATTTTGTCGCTCCCGGTGAAAATGTTTTTTCTGCTTATCCCGGAGCTCGGTACATGGTTGCATCAGGTACTTCCATGTCAGCTGCTTTGGTGGCTGGTTTGATTCATTCCTTGGGGACAGTACCAAATTCTCTTCGCCAGGAATCCCATCAAGGGATTACTTATTCCTTTGCAGGGAGGTAGACTGAATCTTGGAATTGATCTGATTGATGTCCTTTTCCAGGATGGAAATCAGCTTTTTCATTTCCTTGTCCACCAAAAGTTCTTTGAATGCGGGGTTTTGGGTTATTAAAAAACTTTCTTTCCATCCCCGTTCATAGGCGACGGTCAAATATCGAATGGCAGCGTCCCTGTTTCCCTGGATTGCGTAGCAGTTGGCCAGGTCTAGGGGAAGTACAAAATCTTCGTTTCCGCTTTCCATGGATTGCCTTCTGATATTGGATGAACCATCCAAGAGGAATGATGCCTCTGAAACTTGGCCTTTTCGGTTAAGAAGGTAAGCTAAATGGATGGGAGTGGAAATATATTCTGAAAACTCAGGCTGAGTATCGAAGGATTTTTGCAATAACTCTTCCGCCAATGCAGCCTCACCCAAGTAAAGCTGAACAATACCTCTCGCTTTTTGTCCCCAAAAACCCGCTCCCCCGGGAAGCTGAAGGATTTGGTCCATAACTTCCTTTACCTCTGCAGATCTTCCCATTTCTATTAGTAGTCTGGACTTCACTTCAAGTGTCTCTATTTGTTGGCTGAGGGAGAATGATTTGTCCAGGTATTCCAGTGCCAAATTGTGTTGGCCGAGTATAAAATAGATCCATCCAAGGTTTTGGTATGGCAGGTAATTGTTTGGACCGAGTTTAATGGATTGTAGCTGGTATTTCAGTGCATTTTCAAGATCGCCTTTGATAAAATACACAGTCCCTATATTCCCCAAGGCTTGGGACAGGTTTGGGTTTTGGACCAAGGCATTTTCGAAGGAGCTTTTGGCAAAAGTCAATTTCCCCATGTAGTAATAGGCAGATCCTTGTGCACTGAATCCTTCGGACAGATTGGGTTGTAGTGCCAAGGACTTTGCGCTTGCCTCCAAACTTGAATCGTAATAGGCTTGGCCAAAGCTATAGCCGAGTTGGGAATAAGCATTTGCCAAATCCGCATAGGCCAGAGCATAATTCGGGTCAAGTTCAATGGCTTTTTTGTAAAGATTGACCGCCTGCTGAAAACTTGAATCGGTAAAAAAAGAATACAATCGATTTCCTTTGAGCCTGAATTCATAGGCTTGAAGATTTTCGGTTTCACCTTTTCCGATTTGGGAAGATTCTTCAATGCTGAGATTTGCATCAAAAATTCTGGCGATTTCTCTTGCTATTTCATTTTGTAGATTGGTGATGTCATGCCCTTCCCGTAGGTAGCGCACAGACCAGACATTTTTGTTTTTTTCCGCGTCGATGAGTTGCAGGGAAATCCGAACACCGGTACTCAGCCATTCCAATTCCCCTCTGAGTAACGCACTTACTCCCAGTACCCTTGAAATAGAATCTGCCGGAGATTCGATTCCTTTAAAACTCTTCATCGTCGAGTAGTTGATGGTCTTGATCGCCTGAATTTTGGAAAGTTGGCCAATGACATTTTCTGTTAATCCATCGGAGAAATAATCAAATTCTTCAGAAGGGTTTAGATTGGTGAAGGGGATTACTGCAATTGATTTTTCATTTTTCCAGACCGGATTATTAGCCAGCCACATATAGCCCAAGCTGAGCAATAGCAAAAGAATAACCCCTAATCCTGCCCAAGTTCGCCAGGAGGCTTTTTCCTGAAACTTGATATTTTGAAGAATATCCGATCTTTTGGGGATAGCAAGGGGCGGGTTGATGATGGCATGAAGCTCAACCTTGTGCGTTACATTTTTTAGAGAAAAGCCACCGAGCTTGGTTGTTGTGAATGAGTTTCCTTTGGGGAGTTGTTGAAAAAGCTGATCAGAGATCAACACGCTGGAGGGTATACCTACGCTTTGGATCCGGGAACTCTGATTGACGGCATCACCAAAAACATCTCCATGATCGAAAATGATATCTCCGCAATGCATGCCGACTCGGATGGAGAATTTACCCAGGGCTTTGATTTCCTTTTGGATTTCTAGGGATGCCAAAATGGCGTTTTGGGGTAAATCGAAGACTCCTAAGATCCCGTCCCCCAGTTCTTTGATAATTTTCCCTTCGTATTGGTCAAAAAATTTTTGATGGATCGCCAGGTTGTTTTTCATCAGTTCAAAGGCTCCATCTTCATCTTTTCCCATCAGCCGGGTATATCCCACAATGTCCGAGAAAAAAACCACGGCTTGTTTTCGAAGTAATTCTGCACTCATAAAAATAGGATCGGGTGGATACTTATATTCTTTGCCTCTTTCCAAGCTAGGGATTTTTGGGCTCTAAAAAAAGCCGTATTTTCAGCTAAATAATGTACTTCTTGATCAAAGCTTCATTAACTTATCTGATAGTACGCTATGCTGCCGGTAGACGAATATTCCCCTGATTTTGGATGGGATGCTTCTAACTTCCCGACTCTCGTCGGTAAGGTGCTCAGCACAGGCGACCGAAGAAATTAAGGAATTGGCTTCTTCAGATTTAGTTAACCTCAGAAGAAAGCTGCTGGCAAAGTTCCGTATATCCATCTAAAATTAATTTAGGTTCTTTAAACCTTTTACCACCTATGGCGAAACGTAAACTACTGGTATTGATTTGGATTTTGGTTATCACGCACCACTCGGGGTTTTCGCAAATAAATGCGGATTGGAAACTTCTTGAAAATCGATTTTCCAATCCGGAATTTCATCAGGCCGAACTTTCCTTGATCAATTCGGGAACCACTACTATCCAAGAAGGATGGAAGCTCTATTTCAATACTATTTTTATTTCGGTAAATACAGTTTCTAAGGTTTCGGATACGCAAATCAGACATTTGCAGGGCGACTTTTTTGTATTCGAAGGACAGACTGCTGAGATCAAACCGGGAGGAAGGTTTTCAATTCCGTATCAAAGCCGAGGTCCTTTTTTGAAAAATTCCTATGCTCCTGAAGGCCTTATTTTAGTTCATGCCGACGGGAAAATAGAGGAAATCAACAAATACCAAACCCAGTCACTTTCCGAGGCTGAATTAGCCGAAATGGCCAAAGCAAGCCCTCTTCCGATCCCATCTGCTCAGGCGCGCTATGAAGAAAACCGAAAGTTAACTTTCCTGTCCGATGCTGAGATTCCTCCTTTTTTGCCATCACCCAAGAAGTGGAAGTATACCGGAGAACCCATCAGGATACAAAATGCCGGGGCTGCGGTGGTAGGCTCTGAGGAATTTTCAGAAGCTACCAAGTTCCTGCTTTTATCACTTAGGAAAGGTTATAAACCCCAAGTGGATAGAAGTCAGGCTCCAATCAATATTAAAATCACCAAGGTAGAAGGCATGGCCGAAGAAGGATATTCCCTGAAAATCTCCAATCGAAGAATCGATATTCTCGCCTCCACACAGAAGGGAGCCTTTTATGGAGTTCAATCCTTTTTGGCTTTGATGAAGCCGGATTTTTGGGACCAACCCAGCAGTGAGATCACACTTCCTCAGGTGGAAATCGAGGACGAACCTGCCTTTGGATACCGGGGATTTTTCCTGGATGTAGCCCGAAATTTCCAAAGCAAGGAGCAGGTCAAGAAGACCTTGGATCTGATGGCTTTTTACAAACTGAATGTGTTTCACTTCAATTTGGCCAATGATGAGGGTTGGAGGATAGAGATTCCGGGATTGCCCGAATTGACAGAATATGGAAGTCGGCGCGGATTTTCTACGGACGAATCGGATTTTCTTTGGCCATACTATGGATCCGGGGCTTTACCTGAGAAAAGCAAAACCGGGACAGGTTACTACAGCGTCGCTGATTTTCAGGAGATTTTGGCCTATGCCAAGGAAAGGCAAATCGAGGTCATTCCTGAGTTGGGGGTTCCAGCCCATTCCCGTGCAGCGATTTTGGCGATGGAAAAAAGGTACCGAGAACTCATGAAGGCCGGCAAAACCGAACAGGCCCGGCAGTATCGCCTGGCAGATCCGGAGGACCAATCCAACTACCTCTCGGCTCAGAATTTTAAGGGAAATACCATCTGCGTCTGCCAAGAATCAACCTATGCCTTTTATGAAAAGCTAGTGGTAGAAATCCAAAAAATGTACACAGGGGCAGGTATGGAACTCAAAAACTGGCATACAGGTGGGGATGAGGTGCCTAGGGGAGTTTGGACTGAATCCCCGATTTGTAAGGGTTTTTTGGTTGAAAATCCAGAGCTAAAGGTGGAGGATTTGAATGACTACTTCAGGTATCGTGCGGATCAGATTCTGAAAAAACATGGCCTGGCAATGGGGGGATGGGAAGAAATCGGTCAAACCCATAGCGGAAACGAAGTAATTCCCAACCCGAAATTTGCCGACCAAAACTGGAGGCTCTATGCCTGGAATGCAGTAGCCGGATGGGGAGGAGAGGATATGGCCTATCGATTAGCCAATGCCGGCTATCCTGTGGTCATCTGCTCCAGTGCCAATTTTTATTTTGACTTGGCCTATGATTGGGATCCGGATGAGCGTGGACACACATGGAGTGGGGTGGTGGATATGTATCAATCCTGGAAAACAGTACCCGGAAAACTTTACCTCTCTCATGATAAAACCATCGAAGGGAACGCTTGGGATTGGTCAGAAGCTGAAAAGCGATTCACGCCACTAACTGAGTTAGGTAAAAGGAACATTTTGGGAGTTTCTGGTCAGCTCTGGACGGAAACGGTCAAGGGTCCGGAAATGATGGAATATTACCTTCTACCCAAAATGCTGGGCTATATCGAGCGGGCTTGGCAAGGAGATCCAGACTGGTCCAAGGCAGGTTCTGAGTCAGAAATGAAAGCCAAACGAGAAGTCGAATGGAATCAGTTTGTGAATTTGGTCGGGCAAAAAGAGCTGCCCCGATTGGAGTCAATTTTTGGGGGATTTAATTACAGATTACCCAGGCCGGGTGTGATGATTAAAGATGGCAGAGTTTTGGTCAATTCGGCGTTTCCTGGTCTTTTGATCCGATACACTGACAATGGTTCTGAGCCAGATGAGAATTCTCCCATCTACCGGGAACCCATACCTTATTTCTCCGGGTATTCTCCTCGGTTTAAGCTGTTCACTCAAGGCGGAAGTAGTGGAAGAAGCGCGGGATTGGAATAGAGGAAGGAGATTTAGAGATTAAGCACTAGATCGATGGTATAGGTAACTTTTCCAAAGTTTGGAACTTTGGAAAAGTTCTTAATCCGATCCTAGAGGCTAAAATACAGAAGCGGACTGGTGGAAGAAGATGACTTCTTCAGTCTAAAGAATCTTAACCTCATGCTTGTATTTGGAGAGAAGTGCTTCATTGTGAACTTCACCTGAGTCCGAATTGGAACTGATGAAAACTTCAGGTTTGATACCTTCTTCCAAAATCAGTCCCACCGCCTGCACCATAATGGCTTGAAGTAGCGCAGCGCCGATGACCGTGGAGGTGGCCCCTACTTTTCCTTCCAGCCCTTCGAATGCTATTGCGGCATCGCCGATGTCACCAAAATTGTCCAAAAAGAGATCGCAAACCTGGAAAAGCTTCATTCCGGAGGAGTGTCGAGAATCCACCGATTTGCTGTGCTGATAATTGGTGAGAACAATGACTTTTGCACCTTTTTCCTTCGCGATTTGCGCCATTTCGATACTTACCGGATTTCGGCCGGAATTGGATGATATGATAAATACATCATTTGGTCCGATGGGAAAAGGGGAAAGAAGTGTTTGGGCATAGCCTTCTCTTCGCTCCACTTCGGTGCTGCCGGAAGCGTCCTCATGCAGCATGAGTGCAGGGTCCAAAATGGGCTGAACTCTTGCAAATCCTCCTGCCCGATAGAATATTTCCTCCGCAAACATGTGCGAATGTCCTGTGCCGCTGGTGTAGATCCAGCCTTCTTTTTTTAGCGCATTAGCAATCCATTTTGCAGAAAGTAGGATTTCTTTTTCTTGTCGAAAAGCCTTTTGAAGTTTCTCAAATATGGCTTCCCGATATCGCTTGTAAGGTTCAGAATTCATCTTTAGATCTTTGGGTGATCACTTAATATAGGACAATTTCATCAACAAACACCCAGCCTTTTGCCCCGGCTCCCGGATGCCATTTGGGTAAAGAGGCTATCGGTTTGAGACGGACTCTTAGTTGGTCAATTGATCCTTCCGGTAAGCTATAGGCAAGCAAACCAAACCTTACCTCCTCAATTTTGGTAGGTGGAATAGGGGCTGGAATCTCAACCTTACTCCATTTTCCGGCTGATCCTGTCCAAATTTCAACCGACTCCGGAGGAAAAATATAGGCCCCTTCATGGAGCAACAGGCTCAATTCAACAGATTTTGGCTTTTGATTATTTTCAAGGAATATCTCGATCTCCATGGGAGAGTCAGTGAAGCCCAACCAATCTCCCGAGGTATGATTGGCTTTGCCCTTGACTCCATCAAAAAGGCTAGTGGCACCTTTCGCTTTGTATCGGTTATGCGGCTCATTTGCCAACTTGTAGGATAGGGGTTTAAGGCCTTCCTTGAAAAGCAAGGTTTTGGATTCTTCGCTGCCTATCCATCCTTGGGCAAAGGCTTTGGCTCGGATTTGAGCCGTTTTGGTCAAGGCGATCGGCTGGGAATATACTGGAGACCTGATGCTATCGGGTTCGCTTCCATCGAGGGTATAGCGGATTTCGACAGTTCGTATAGGATGAGAGAGCTTGACCTCCGCCTTCTCCTTAAACATCACTTCCTCAAAATCAATCTTTGGAGGATTAAGCGGGTAAATGATGCCTTGGTCATCAAAGCCAAAATCGATTTGGGTGTTGGGCAAAGACTTTTTTAGGCCATTTTTGGCGTCCGCACTCAGTCCGGACTGCCAGAGGTAAAGTCTTTTGACTTGGGTTAGATTTTTCAATTCCTCCATGCCGGATTCTCCCAAAGGATTGCCAGAGACCGCCAGACTTCTTAGACTTTTGATTTTGCTCAGTCCTTTGAGATGCGCTGATGTAATTCCAGTGAAGTTGAGCTGAATTTCCTCAAGATTTTGAAAATCAGATAGAAATGAAAGGTCCACTTCTTCCAGAGGCATTCGGTTCAGGTTGATTTTCACGACTTGGTCTTTTACTTTTTTCAGATCAGATAGAGCGTTGGGATCAAAAGTTGACGAACCAAAATAAGCGACTTCCAGAGCCGGTGAACCGGGGAATACCGGTTTTACTTTTCTGAAGAAATTGTTCAGTTTTTCGATTTGGTCTGAGTCTGCAGCTTCGAAGGTGTAGGCTTTTTCTGTGGAAAAACGATTGGAAGCCAACTGGAAAAGAGGTTCTTCCTGTGAAAGCTCCAATACTTTTTGCTCGAAAGAAGCACCACTCGCTACCCAAAACCTAAGGATATCCAATTCATCATCGGTGAGCTGAAGTTTGTTTTTAGGAGGCATGTGTTCCTCGTTTTCCAAAGGCAGGTGTATCCGTTGGATAAGAAGAGACTGGTCTGGATTACCTGCAAGAATAAAGGGTCCGGATTTGCCTCCTTTTTGAATTCCTTCCAGATGGTCCATACGGAGTTCACCTTTGATTTTACCCTCTTTGTGGCAGGAAATGCATTTGGTCTCGAAAATGGGCTGTACCAAATCCCGAAAGACTTCTGCATCTTCCAAGGCCACAGTTTTCACTTCTTTTGTCAAGAGTGGGGCTAGGAGGAAGTCCTCCCCATGGGTCAGATTGGCTCCGAAATGCCCTGTCAGCAACAGCATGATGGCCAACAAAGAACCGATAAGTCGGAGGGAGTTTTGTAACTTTTTGATAAAAAAATAAATCAAAACGGAGAAGCCCAGAGAGAGAACTCCCAGCCATTTGTGCCAGGAAAGCGCCTCGCCCTCATAATCTTCTGTAGCGAGAATCAAGCCTGCCACGACAGTAATTCCGGCAAAATTGGCTCCTATAAGCAGGATTATCCGCCCCATTTTTTCCCATTGGTCTTCCCCAAGCCAGAGCAGTACTACGGCCATTATTAACAGGACGATAGGGAAGTGCAAGATCAAGGGATGTAATCTTCCGGCTACCTGAAGCCAGGCAGGAACAGCTAAAGATTCCCCTCCGATTAATAAAATCAGGGTAAGGCCACACCAAAAGAAAAGCAGGTTTTCCAGCCAGGAAATACTCCGGGAAAATCGAGACATAAATCGGAATTAAGCGATGAGATCTTTGACTACGTGACCATGTACATCGGTCAGGCGATAGCGCCTACCCAAATGTTTGTAGGTGAGTTTTTCATGATCTATGCCCATGAGGTGCATGACTGTGGCTTGGAAATCGTGCACATGAACCGGGTTTTCGGTAATGTTGTATCCAAAATCATCCGTTTCGCCATAGACCATCCCTGATTTGACCCCGCCTCCGGCCATAAAAATGGAAAAGGCCCTTGGGTGATGGTCTCGGCCATAGTTTTCCGGAGCGATTTTTCCCTGACAATAATTGGTTCGGCCAAACTCTCCTCCCCAAATGACCAAGGTTTCATCCAAGAGTCCTCGTTGCTTCAAATCAGTAATCAAGGCGGCAGAGGCTTGATCCACGTCTTTGGCCTGTCCGATCATCTGATTGGGCAGGTTGTCATGCGCATCCCATCCTTGATGATAGAGTTGGACAAATCGAACGCCATTTTCCGAGAGTTTCCTGGCCAGAAGGCAATTGGCAGCGTAGGTTCCCGGTACGAGACAATCCGGTCCATAGAGCTTGACTACACTATCGGGCTCCTTGGTGACATCAGTGATCTCGGGCACCGCAGTTTGCATTCGGAAGGCCATTTCGTATTGCTGCACTTTGGTAGTGATCTGAGGATCGTTGAATTCCCGGTAATTGAGGTCATTCATGGCAGCCAGTTGATCCAGCATTTTTCTTCGCTGGTCACGGGTCATCCCGTTTGGATCGGAGAGGTAAAGAACGGGGTCTTCTGAATTGGAAAACTGGACGCCTTGATGTTTGGCATCCAAAAAACCATTGGACCAAAGTTTGGAATAAACACCCTGTCCGTTGCCTTTTCCTCGGCTCAATAGGACACAGAAAGCAGGAAGATTTTCATTTTCACTACCCAACCCATAGCTCAACCATGCTCCCATACTGGGCCGATTTCCGACCTGAGCTCCAGTTTGGAAAAAAGTGAGTGCAGGGTCATGATTGATGGCTTCGGTGTGCATGGACTTGACAATGCACAGGTCGTCGACCACACTGGCGATATGCGGAAAAAGCGAAGAAATCCAGGCTCTGCTTTGCCCGTATTGGTTGAAATCAAAGTAGGAACCTACTAATGGGAAAGAACTTTGACCTGCTGTCATCCCTGTGAGACGCTGTCCCATCCGAATAGAGTCGGGAAGTTCTTGGCCAAAGTTGGTTCTCAGGAGGGGTTTGTAATCGAATGTTTCCAACTGGGAAGGAGCGCCATTTTGGAAAAGGTAAATAATCCGTTTCGCTTTTGGAGCAAAGTGAGGCAATGCCCGCATCAAAGAATCCTCCGCTTCTTTTTTTCCGGAAAATAAATCCGGGATAAGCAGCGAACCCAAGGCTACACTGCCAATGCCCAAGCTCAGTCGGGAAAGGAATTTTCTCCGGTTATGATTTAGTCCCTGCTCTAATAGTTCCTTCTCCATATCAACTCTTGGTAATTGTTTCTTCTAAATTGTACAAACTCACGATGACTTGCATCAGGGCGGCGTTTTGAGGGGTTAAGGCCGCTTCGTTCATGGGATATTCTCCTACGTCCAAGGTTTTCTTTGCCTCCTCAGGATGGTTTTGATAGTGTTCCAATTCGCTTTTGAAATAGTCAAGCAGCAAACTCTTCTCTTTGGATTTCATTTCCCGACATACAATCCGCTTGAATGCTTCTTCAATGGCCTTTTCCGGATCTGGATGTTTTTCGGTCAGTTTGGTCGAGAGAACTCTGGAGGCTTCCAAGATCATGGGGTCATTCATCATGACCAAAGCCTGAAGTGGAGTATTGGTCCGGTTTCGGGAAATTTCACACCTATCCCGATTGCTGGAGTCGAAAATAATGGCTTTAGGAGGAGGAACAGTCAGCTTGATAAAGTTGTAAATTCCCCTTCTATACAGCTTTTCTCCGCTGTCTTGAACATAGGTTGCCAAGGTACCCCGTCCGGATGTGGCTGCTTCCCAAAGTCCTGAAGGCTGATAAGGTTTCACGCTCGGGCCACCGATTTGATTGACCAAAAGTCCGCTACTAGCCAAAACCAAATCTTGGATATTTTCAGCAGGTAGTCTCAGCCTGGGAGCTCTGGCGAGGTATAGATTATCCGGGTCGATTTCTAAATGTTTATTGGAAATCGCTGCAGATTGGCGATAAGTGGCCGAGGTCATGATCAACTTTAGCAGGCGTTTTATATCCCAACCGCTTTCCATAAAATCGGCTGCCAGCCAATTCAGCAACTCGGGATGGGTAGGAAGATCGCCTTGCATGCCAAAGTCTCCGGCTGATTTGACTATTCCTCTTCCAAACAATTCCTGCCAGATCAGATTGACAAATACCCGAGAGGTAAGCGGGTTGTCGCGGTAGGTGGTCCACTTGGCCAGTCCAAGTCTGTTTTTTTCAAAAGTTTCAGGGAATTTCAAAACCGAGGAAGGAGTGGAAGCTTCTACCGGAATGGTGGGTGCATCATACACTCCTCGGTCGAGGATATAGGTGGTTCGCTTTTCCTCCGGACCAAGTTCACCCATGACCGATACCATCAGTTTGCTGGTGTCCTGATGGTTGATAAATTTCATGATACCATCCAAATCCTCCCGCTCTATCCAAAGAATCGGGGTTTTGGCGGGCTTGGTCTGACTGATGTCGCCCTCAAAACCTTTCTCTTTGGAATTGTTGAAAAAGGCATACAGCTCAAAATACTCTTTTTGGGAGACCGGATCGTATTTGTGGTCATGGCACTGGGCACATTCCATGGTTAGGCCTAGGATACCTTTGCTAAAGGTGTTGGTTTTGTCCAGTACATATTCCACGCGATATTCCTCGGGAATTACGCCTCCCTCTTCGGTGTATTTGTGATTTCTGTTGAAAGCGGTGGCAAGAATCTGTTCTTTGGTCGCATTTGGCAAAAGGTCACCAGCCAATTGCCAAGTGAGAAATTGGTCGTAGGGTAAATTGTTGTTGAATGCGTGAATCACCCAGTCGCGGTAAGGCCATTGGCTTCGGACTTCATCATCCTGATAGCCGTAGCTGTCCGAATACCGGGAGATGTCCAGCCAGAGAATTGCCATTTTTTCCCCGTAGGAAGGCATGGCCATCAGTTCGTCCAAGAGTCTTTCATAGGAATTAGAACCGCTGAAACCCGCGTATTTGTCCAATAGCTCTGGAGAGGGGGGAAGACCTGTCAGATCCAGACTTGCCCGCTTGATCAATTCATATGAACTTGCCTCGGGATTGGGCTTGAGGCCTTTGGATCTGATTTTGGCATAGACAAAGGCATCGATTTCACCGCTTCCCCAGTCGCTTTTTGGCACATTTGGCTTATCCACTTTCATAAAAGCCCAATGCGGCTCATATTTGGCACCTTGCTCAATCCAGCGTTTAATTAATTCAATTTCTTCCGAAGTAAGCGAAAGATTAGACTCAGGAGGGGGCATCAATTCGGCTGGATCTGTGCTGATGATCCGATGGTAGACTTGAGATTCCAGCGGCTTGCCTGAGACCAAGGCGAATTTTCCCGGACTTTCTTTCAAAGCTGCAAAAGCTCCTTCCTCCGTGTCTAGTCTCAAATCAGCTTCCCGCTTATTGGCGTCGGGGCCGTGACAGGCAAAGCATTTATCCGAAAGAATAGGCCGGATATGGAAGTTGAAGCTGATTTGGTCCCCCTCAGCTAAAGAAATACGATTTGTCTCCTTGGTGGAGCAGTTTGATAAGATAAAGGCCGAAGATAAAAGTCCCCCAAAAAGAAGGAGTCTGCAAAAGGTCATTTGGGTTACGTTTTAAGCTGGAATTAAGTTATGGAAAAAATTTAAAAAAGTTGAAGTAACTTTTTTGATAAAAAGAAAGGGAATGGATTTGTTTGGTCAAGTTGGATCTAGACAGATGATCATTTTTTCTGGCGTTTCAGAAGACAGGTTTTTCCAAAAACTTCCAGGCTAAATGGGCTTGCCTTTCAAATCAATAAAAGACCAAAAAACATAAGAAACGGCTTCTTTTCACATTTCCGAACCTTCTTTGTAGCAAGTGTTGATTTTGCCTTCGTTCTGTTCCAGATGAAATATTTGATTGTTTTTTTACTCTTGGTCAGTTTTGCCACCCCGTCCCTAGCTCAGAATGAGGATTCTTTTCTTCGATTAAAACTCCAACTCGAGCAGTATACCAGTCAAACCGGAAAAAGGATCTTGATTTTAGATAAGGACATTTCCCTACTCAATCAACCGGAGCAAGTGGTGCCCATCACTTCCTTGCCAGATCAATTGATCCAAGGTACTGCCTATTCTTTTTTTGAGTTTAATCAAAAATATGTGGTCATCTATCCTTCTTCTCTGAGGGAGGATTATTTGGTGGCCCAAGAATCTGCCGCGGTCAATACGGAAAAGAAATCCTATCCGATCAATGGAATCATTCGGGACAATGAAATGAGGACGACGATAGCTGGAGCGCTTTTTTCAATCCCTCAATTGGAAACGGCTACGCAGACTGATGATAAGGGAAGATTCGAATTGACCCTTCCCGAAGGGACCTACATCGCCTATGTGAGCTCGATGGGAAAAGAGACCGAGCGGAGAATCCTAAAAGTGTACGGGGACGTCAGTTTGGATATCACTCTTTTTGAATCGGTTCGCGAACTGGATTTGGTGACTGTATCCGATCGGGCGATTGATGCCAATGTGATGAGTACGTTGCCCGGAGCTACTCGGATGCCTCTCGAAGATCTCAAACTTTTACCTCCCTTATTGGGTGAGGTCGATGTGGTCAAAAGCATCATGCTTTTACCGGGAGTTTCTACCGTTGGTGAAGGGGCCTCAGGTTTCAATGTCCGTGGGGGAGGGGTAGATCAAAATCTGATTCTTATGGATGGGGCTCCCGTTTTCAATTCCTCCCACATGTTTGGATTCTTCAGCATCTTCAATCAGGACGCGATCAAGGATGCAGAACTTTTCAAAGGAGACATTCCTGCCCAGTACGGGGGAAGGATGAGTTCGGTTTTGGCCATCAATACCAGAGCCGGAGATACCGAAACTTGGTATTTCGGCGGAGGGATTGGCTTTTTATCCAGCAGATTGGGGGCTCATGGGCCGATCGGAGAGCGTACTCAGCTGATGCTCACTGCGCGGGCCGCTTATCCCAACTGGATTTTGCAGCGCATTCCTAACCCGCAGATAGTAAATAGTAAGACTGAATTTCAGGACGCCAATCTTAGAATAGATCATCGGATCAATGATCGGAATACTGTGATGCTCAGCCTGTATTCCAGTTCGGATTATTTCCGATTTGGAGCTGATACCGCCTACTCTTGGCGTACCAACTTGGCTAGTTTGAAATGGAATAGCTATTTCGGAGAAAAAATCGGCAGTGAACTGACCATGGCCTACTCCGGATATCGCAACTCGATTTTGGGAGAGGCTTTAAACAACGAGTTTGACCTTCGGTCATCCATCAATTACCTAAGCATCCAGCAGCAATTGAGCTGGGAGGGAGAAAAATGGGAAGGAATCGAAGCGGGTTACCAGATCAACCATTATCGCATGGGAATGGGAGATTTGATTCCCCTCAGGGAGGAAACGCTAATCAACCCCGTGACGATTCCCGATGAGCAAGGAATCGAAGGAGCTGCATATCTTCAGGTTCCATTGAAATTCAGTGAAAAACTTCAAGGACAGGCAGGGCTCCGATATTCTCATTTTGCAGCGATTGGGCCTAGATCCGTGTATCAATATGAAGAAGGAGAACCCAGAACACCGGGTAGTCTGGTGGACACCTTGCAGTTTTCCAGCGGGGAAGTGATTCGACAATATGGAGGATTCGAACCACGCTTGGCGCTGAGGTATGCTTTTTCGGATGAGTTTTCGATCAAGGGCTCGGTCAACCGGAACCTTCAGTACCTCCACCTGCTGACCAATAATTTCGCCTCCGCCCCCGTGGATTTGTGGAAGCTGAGCGATTCTTACCTTGGACCTCAGGAATCTTGGCAATATGCCATGGGGCTTTATCGCAATTTGAAGCAAAATACAATCGAAGCCTCCTTGGAGCTGTATTACAAGGATATGCCCAGAATTGTGGAATATCGGGAAGGAGCCAAGTTGTTTTTGAATCCTACTTTGGAAACTGATTTGGTGATGGGTGAGGGCTATGCATATGGTTCTGAATTTTTACTCAGAAAGAATACAGGCAAGCTGAATGGGTGGGTTTCCTATACATTTTCGCGATCCTATCGCAAAGTGGATTCACAATCCGGAACAGAAATCAATCAGGGAAATTACTTTCCTTCCAATTGGGATCAGCCGCATGACTTGACCATCGTGAGTAGTTACCAGCCTATTCGAAGAGTTTCCTTCAATGCTACATTCAATTACAGAACTGGACGTCCGATCACCTTACCAAGTGGTATTTACGATGTAGGAGGAAATTTGGTGATTGATTACCAAGAGCGAAATCAAGCTCGCATTCCCGATTATCACCGCATGGATTTGGGAATGACCTACTATTTCTACCAGAAGAAAAACAGCAAGTACAAAAGCCATGTGACCTTTTCTGTCTATAATGTCTATGCGAGGAGAAATGCCTTTTCTTGGTTTTTCCAACCCAGTCCTGAAAGCGGAATTCCCAAGTCTTACCGATTGGCAGTGATTGGCACGGCCATCCCTTCTGTCACTTATAATTTTTCTTTCAGATGAAGCGACTAAACCAACTTTCGATCCTTTGCCTCTTCGCTTGGTCGATGCTTTCCTGTGTCGATGAGATCAATTTGAACTTGCCCAATTCCAATGAAATCCTCGTGGTGGATGCTTGGGTGGGCAATCTTACTTCAGATACCTACATCCGGGTTTATCGGGCGAGACCCTTTGTCTCATTTTCTCCCTCCGGCAGCGAACCCCAGGTAAAACTCCAAGAGTTGGTGGTAGAGCGGAAAGACGGGACCTTATTCCCCTTCCAATTACTGAATGAAACCATCTATTCCCCTGTCCGGAGATTCAATTTGATGGAGGGAGAGGAATACCGATTGAGGTTTACCACCTTGGAAGGGAAGAAGTTTGAAAGCAGTTGGGAAAAGGTACCTCCCAAAGTAGAGCCGTTGGATTGGAATACGAAAGCGTTTGAACGGCAAATATTGGTTCGAACGGGTACCACCTCATTCTTCCAGCCCGGTACTTTTGCCGATATTAATTTGAAAATCAAAGATCCGGGAAAAGGTCCGATTGGCTATTTGATCAAAACTTCAGGGATTTCAGAACAATTTACCACCTCTGAAAGAGATAATTGTGAATGTGTCTGTTATTTGCCGGACCCGAATATTTTTCCTGGAATGAACATCCGATCCAATGAAGCCTTTGAAGGCAAAGAGATTGATTTAAAGGTTGGGGAAATCCCACTTAGTTCATTGGGGAGATATCTTGCCATGACGGAAGTAATTACCCTTACTGAGTTTGGGCAGCAATACCTCAGTCAGGTCGACCTTCAACAGCGAAATACCGGGAGTATTTTTGATCCTGCGCCTTTTCGAATCAAAGGAAACATCCAATCCGTCGATTCTGAAGAAACCGTTCTGGGCGGCTTTTTCCTTTTTCAAAAAACAGCAACAGAAAAATTGTTTTTCAGAACCCAAATCCGAAATGAATCCAGAGAGCTCAATCATTACTTCGAGCCTTTAGTCATGGTAGGAGGAACCTGCCGGACCTATTACACCGATGCTTTGCCTACCATTCCCAATTCTTTCAGACCATGAGAAAAGTATTTTTGATTTTGTGGATGGCAGCTTGGAGTAGTGAGTTAGTCGCTCAGGAACCGAAACACGAGCGGGAATTGGAAAATTTTGTAATTCTTACCGATCAGGATTTTTATCTGTCGGGCGATCGCTTATGGTTTGGAGCCAAGCTGCTCAAAAACCATGAATCCTATCGATACAGCAAGCTGGCATATCTGACTTTATTGGATCACCAAGGCAAGGAGGTTCATTCGGAAAAGATGCTGCTCAGTGGCCAGGACATGGTTTTTGGAGATATATTTCTGCCAGAAAATGCCTCTACAGGTGTTTATTCTTTGCTCTTGTACACCAAATGGATGTCAAGCTACAGGGATTTTCCCATAGCGCGACGGGATTTTTTGGTCGTCAACTCAAGGGCTCCTCAGGCCCCAGGCCAACCCAAGCTTTGGATGCAAAAGACTCCCTTTGAAAAACTTCCCGTAGCCCTGTTTCATACTTCCTCTGAGCCGGAACTGATTGAGGTCCAAGACCTGCAGGGCAAGACTCTGGAAGTTTTGGAGCGGGTGCCTCCTTTTGAAAAATTTCTGATCAATGTAGACCATTCTCAGCGCTATCAAGTGATTTTTAGAAATGAAGTATTTCAGGCATCTCCCTCTCCCTGGCTTTGGGATCCTTCAGATTTTAGTATCCAAAGTCAACAAGAATCAGTCTCTGGCCATAAAGTTCTAGTCCATACAGATTGGGAGATTTTAGAAGAGCTAAAACCTGTCGGCGGTAGAGTAGAACTGGACAGGACTCGCTATCAAGGGATTTCCTATTTTGACATCACATCACTTGATCCAGAAGGAAATGTTTCCTGGTCTTATCGAGTAAATAATCCGGCCCACTTACAGGGTAATTGGTCGATCAACTCCAAAGCTAGGGTGGGAGAACCACTCAAGCTGGATTTTACGGGGTTTCCAGTAACCGTTCAGAATGGGTTTGTTTTAGCAAAATCGCTGGAACAATCACTCATTTCGGATTGGATTGCCTCCTTAAATGATCCGAATTGGGAGGAAATGGGATCTGGGAAAAAATCGAGTAAACTGCCCGAATCACTCCGGAATCTGGTCCTTGAGACTCCAATTCTCAAGGATTATAGTCCCATGTTTTCTTATAAGCCCTATTCGATTGATGGGCCAGGCCTATTCCCGGGTTCCTTTCAGCCCAAGGACTATTCTTTTTCTTTGCCCTTATCCATTTTGGAGACTAAAGTTAACCGGAAAATGTACCAGGAGCATTTTGGACTGGAAGAGGAGGTCATGGAGTTGGAATCTCCGTTTGTAGCTGATAAAATATATTACCTGGAAGATTACGATGAGTTTCCGGATTTCGAAAGCTTTGTCAGGCAGATTATCCCCCAGGTGAAATTGAAAAAATCCAAAGGATCGTCCGATAAGCAGATACTATTGGCCAATACGGACAATGAACAGGTGCGATTCAACAAAATTCCGGTGGTCTTGGTGGATTTTTATCGGGTTGAAGATCTCGCAGAGATTTGGAGTTTGGATATGGTTTCCTTAGATCGGGTAGAAGTGTATTACCACCGGGAAACTGTTCAAAAGACCAATTTGGGAGAGGAAGTTGGAGATGGATTGATCGTGATCTACACCAAAAACAATGAATATGCTTTGAAGAAGAATATTCCGAAAAGCAGGTATTTTCTTTCCGATGTCCAAGTTCCCCGAAAGCCGGATTATGGAAAAAATCTGACTGCGAATGTTACGGCCAATCCCCTTCAATTTTTGGATCCCGGGTTCGCGTTTTTAAGGGGTAGGGCAAGGATTAACGCCCTGGTTTTTGATACGGCGGGCGACTGGAGAGTGGAAAGCTGGATATTTGGAAATGGAAATTTCCATCGATTTGAAAAAAACATCTCCATCGGGCATTGAGGAATTAGGGTTAAGAATCGTTTTTTGAATGGTCTTAACTGGTGCTGAAACGGTTCCATTTGTTTTGGAATGATGGGGAAATTGGAATTTCCCAAAATATTCCAAGGGAGTTGCAAAATCCTCTAATCTTACTAAAGGGTTTATTTTCAACCCAATCAGGAAGTCAATAGCTTTCATAAAAGCCCAGTTTATGAAAAACCTACACCTGATTTTCATTTTTGCCATGCTTTCCTCTTTGGTTTCCTGCAAGGCATATCGGAATGTTGAAAATTTGGAGCCTAAATCCTCCAAAGAGGTAAAAGCCGGTCCGTTTGACCGGAGTTCGCTGACCAAATTGGTTCCCGGTGATAAGATCAAAATAGTGACCGTATCAGGTTTCACCTATTCCATGACTTTCATGAATTGGACTGGAGATCATGTGAAAGGAACTGTCCGGAAAGTGAACTCAAGTCACGTTTTGGAGGGAGAGGTAAAGGAAATTAGGATTGATGAAATTGAAAATTTGTATGTGCGAAGGTTTAGCGCAGGAGCTACAGTTCCAGTTGTTGCGGTTGGAGCTGTAGCATTGGGTTTTTTAGTCTTGATAGCAGCCTTTGCCTTATCTGATCCATGGTGGTAAAACAAAAAAGCCACTCGGTCGAGTGGCTTTCGCATGATGGATTAGATCAGATTTATTTTTTGATCACCGAGAAATCAAAAGTTTCCAAAAACTTCGTGGTGAAGTTTCCAGCTTTGAATTGCTCGTTTTCCAAAAGGGCAATATGGAAAGGAATAGTTGTCTTGATGCCATCGATGACAAATTCTTCCAAGGCACGTTTCATTCTCACGATCACTTCCTCTCTGGATTGTCCGCTGACAATCAGCTTGGCGATCATGGAGTCATAATTTGGCGGAATCACATAGCCCGCGTACACATGGGAATCTACCCGCACCCCACGTCCACCGGGAATGTGGAGATTGTTGATTTTTCCCGGGCTAGGTCGGAAGCCGTTGGCAGGATCTTCTGCGTTGATTCTGCATTCCATCGCGTAGAGTTTTGGGAAATAGTTTCTCCCTGAGATGGTCTCGCCGGCAGCTACTTTGATCTGTTCTTTGATCAGGTCAAAGTCGGTCACTTCCTCTGTAATCGGATGTTCCACCTGAATTCGGGTGTTCATCTCCATAAAGTAGAAGTTGCGGTGCTTGTCGACCAAAAACTCGATGGTTCCTGCACCTTCGTAAGCAATGGCCTCAGCGCCCTTGATGGCAGCTTTACCCATCGCCTCCCGAAGTTCATCGGTGATGAATGGGGAAGGAGTTTCTTCGACGAGCTTCTGATGTCTTCTTTGAATAGAGCAATCTCTTTCAGATAGATGACAGGCTTTTCCGGTTTTGTCACCCACTACCTGAATCTCAATATGCCGTGGTTCTTCCACAAACTTTTCGAGGTAAAGACCGTCGTTTCCAAATGCTGCACCGGATTCCATTTTCGCGTCATCCCATGCTTTTTTGAATTCTTTGGCTTCTTTTACGATTCGCATCCCCCGTCCGCCGCCTCCGGCAGTAGCCTTGAGGATGACTGGGTAGCCCATTTCTTCGGCTATTTTCAGCCCTTGTTCGATGGAGTCAAGCAATCCATCGGAACCTGGAATAGTCGGTACGCCTGCGGCTTTCATGGTAGCTTTAGCCGTAGCTTTGTCTCCCATTTTGGCAATCATATCCGGAGAAGCTCCAATGAATTTGATGCCATATTCTTCACAGATTCTCGAGAACTCAGCATTCTCGGAAAGAAAACCATATCCCGGGTGAATCGCATCCGCATTGGTAATTTCCGCTGCGGCGATGATCCTTGGGATGTTCAGATATGATTCACGGCTAGGAGCAGGACCGATACAGACTGCTTCATCCGCAAAGCGTACATGGAGGCTGTCTTTGTCAGCCGTGGAATATACGGCCACGGTTTTGATCCCCATTTCCTTGCAGGTTCGGATGACCCTTAGGGCGATTTCACCGCGGTTGGCAATTAATATTTTTTTAAACACGCTCTTTTTGATTTAGTGGAAAAATCAACCGGCAGGATCAACAAGGAACAAAGGCTGATCATATTCCACCGGAGTGGCATTGGAAACCAGGATTTTCACAATTTTCCCGGAAATCTCAGATTCGATCTCGTTGAACAGCTTCATGGCCTCAATAATACAAACCGTTTGACCGGCTTTGATGGAAGCGCCTTCGGTGACGAATGGAGCAGAATCCGGATTGGGTGTCAAGTAGAATGTACCGATCATTGGGGATTTGATCTCTACCAAATTGGACGGAGTAGAAGCCGGCGCTGCTGCAGGAGCAGGGGCAGCAGCAGGTGCTGGAGCCGCAGCTACTGGTGCAGGGGCAGGGGCGGGCATCATCATCTGAGGAGCAGGAGCTACCGCGGCTGATTCCGCATATTTTTTGATGGAAAGTTCGAACTCTTCGGTTTTGATTTTGACCTCTGCCAGGCCTGAATTGGAGATGTAATCAATCAACTCCTGAATCTCTTTCGCTTTCATAGGGTTCTTTTTTTGTTCAATGTCTTTGGACATCTTGGGGTTGGGTTAAAAACAATAAAGCTGTGTAATTTACAGAAATCACACAGCCAATTACAATTATTTTACTCTTTCCGAGTACGATCCGTCTCTGGTATCTACTTTGATCAGAGTGTCTTGTTCTACAAATAGAGGTACCATTACCGTAGCACCGGTTTCGACCGTAGCGGGCTTTAGGGCGTTGGTAGCCGTATCCCCTTTGATTCCCGGTTCGGTGTAGGTAATCATCAATTCCACAAAAGGAGGCAGTTCGACAGAAAGTGGGGTTTCTGTTTCGGCATGAACCAAGATGTCCACATTTTGTCCGTCCTTCAATAATTTGGGTCTTTCGATAAGTCTTTCCTCCAAAGAAATTTGTTCGAAGGTCTCCGTATCCATGAAGTTGTAACCCATATCATCGGCATAAAGAAACTGATGAGGTCTTTTTTCAACTCTTGCGGTAGTTACTTTTTCGCCCGCGTTAAAAGTTTTATCCAGGGTTTTGCCTGTTCTTAAACTTTTTAGCTTGGTACGAACAAAAGCGGCTCCTTTCCCTGGTTTAACGTGCTGAAACTCGACGATTGAGAAAATATCGTTGTTCATTTCCAGACAGAGACCATTCTTAAAATCTGCAGTACTTGCCATAGGTTAGTTTATATGCTGTTTATTATTTCGGATCTAAAGCCCATTTGAGATAAATCGCTCCCCATGTAAAACCACCTCCAAAAGCAGCAAGGATTAAATTATCTCCTTTTTTTAGTTGATTTTCATATTCCCAAAGGCACAAGGGAATCGTCGCTGCGGTGGTATTTCCATAGCGCTCGATATTCATCATGACTTTTTCAGGACCTACACCCATTCGGTTAGCTGTGGCATCGATGATTCGCTTATTGGCCTGATGAGGAACAAGCCAAGCGATATCTTCGCCCTTGAGGCCATTTCGTTCCATCACCTCTGCGCTCACGTCAGCCATATTGGTCACTGCAAATTTGAATACGGTTGCACCTTCCTGATAGGCAAAATGTTCGCGATTTGCCAAGGTTTCTGCTGTGGCGGGTTTGCGGCTGCCGCCGGCTTTCATGTGTAGAAACGGTTCACCGGATCCATCCGCTTTGAGAATAGCATCCATGATGCCAAGCTCCTCGGTGGTAGCCTCAAGAAGCACCGCCCCAGCACCATCGCCGAATAAGATACAAGTGGTTCGGTCTTGGTAGTCAACGATCGAGGACATCTTGTCTGCGCCGACTACCACTACTTTTTTATGGGTGCCAGCTTGGATAAATTGTGCTCCCAGCTGAAGAGCATACAAAAAGCCTGAACATGCAGCACCGACATCAAATGAAAATGAATTTTTTGCTCCCACCTTATCTGCAATGATGTTGGCTGTAGCCGGAAAAGGCATGTCAGGGGTTACTGTAGCACAAATGATCAATTCGATATCCAGCGGATTGGTACCTGTTTTTTCCAGAAGACCTTTTACCGCCTCGATTCCCATGACTGAGGTTCCTTGGTTTTCTCCTTTGAGGATCCTTCTTTCTTTGATTCCTGTGCGGGAGGTAATCCATTCGTCATTGGTGTCCACCAATGCTTCGAGTTCTTTGTTGGTCAATCGGTATTCTGGGACGTATCCTTGGATACCTGTAATCATGGCTCTTATTTTGTCCATTTTGCAAGGTTTGATAGGGAGAAATTGGTTATAAATTTCTCAAGCTGGGCTGTTTGTTGATCAGGAATTTCCTGAGGAGGGTCAAAAATAGTACAATGGCCCCTGACCACCAAAACCAAACCTTCTTCCGGTCATTAAGTAATTGCAATTCAGTTGGTTTGAGTTTGTGGAAATAAAAAAATCCACCCTGATTAGGAGGGTGGATTCTATAAATTCAGCCTTAATTGGAAATTAAGCTCTGATTTCTTTTTCGATGATTACTTGTCCTTTGTAGTACAATTTACCATCAAGCCAGAAGGCTCTGTGAGGAAGGTGCATTTCACCGGTTGTTGGGCATTTTGCCATTCCTGGAGCTTCCAATTTATAGTGAGTTCTTCTCTTATCTCTTCTGGTTTTCGAAATTTTGCGTTTAGGATGTGCCATTTTATGCGTGGTTTATGATTGCTCTTTGTTTTTCAGTTTTAATAATTGTTCCCAGCGGGGATCTACTGGTTTGGAGATGTTTTCGTCTTCTTGATTTTCTTTCTCTTCATTTTCATCTTCCTCCTGATCAAAATAGATAAAACCACCTTCTGTCGCGAAATCCTCGTCATCATCCAGATCATTTCTATAATCCGGATGGATTTTTTTAGCCGGTAGTGCAAGAAGAATGAATTCATAGATCAGTTGTGCCACATTGATGGAAGGGGTATCCCTTGTAATCATGCAGACATTTTCATCTATTTCCCGCTCTTCAGAACCATATTTATAGATCATCTTTTCGGTGATATCCAGCGGATGATCAAATACTTCAAGGCTACGGTCGCAGGTGAGTTCTACTTCTCCTTTGATCAAAAAGGTCAGCTCTATGACATTGGCCCCCTTTTCCATGATGACCCGTACGGTCAACTTTCCCTTATTCAGAATTTCGTTGTCTTCAAAGTTCTGAAAGAACTTATCATCGATTTCGAAGTCAATTTCATGTTGTCCTTCTTTGAACTTAATGACTTCAATATCAAAGGTTTTCCAGAATTTCACGATTCTTCCTCCTGATTTAAGACCGCAAATGTAGGTAATATTTTAAATTAGCTGAAACAGATTTTGAAATAAAATTTGGTTTTTCTCAATTTTTAGGCTTCTACTTCTTCTGCTTCATGTTGACTGACGATGTCTGAGGCCAAATGCAATGCAGCCCTCATGGAGCCCTCATCTGCCATGTTTTTGCCTGCGATATTGTAGGCCGTACCATGGTCTGGAGAGGTTCGGACTATCGGCAGTCCGGCTGTGAAATTTACTCCGGTGCTGAAAGCCATCGATTTGAAAGGGATCAATCCTTGGTCATGGTATATGGCAAGAACTCCATCGAATCGTTTTTGGTGCATCATTCCAAAGAAACCGTCCGCAGGATATGGCCCGAAGACATAGTGGTTTTTGTCTTTCATTTCCCGAATGGCTGGTTTCAAAATTTCCTCTTCCTCGCTTCCCAGCAGTCCTTCTTCTCCGGCATGGGGATTGACTCCGAGAATGGCAATTTTTGGCTTATCTATGCCGAAATCCTCCTTTAGGCTCTTTAGAAAAATGTTGGTTTTTTGAAGTACTCGCTCTTTGGTCAGCGCTTCTGTAACTTTAGCCAAGGGGATATGGCCGGTGACTAATCCTACGCGAAGATCATCACTTACCATCATCATCAAGCTGTCTTTTGCGCCTACAGCTTGGGTGATAAATTCCGTATGGCCGACAAAAGGCAATTCCGCTGTGTTGATGTTGTTTTTGTTGACAGGGGCGGTGACCAATCCATGGATTTTGCCGAACTTCAGATCCTCCACGGCGGACCTGAGTGCTTCCAATGCAAGCTTGCCGGCCTCTTGGGTTTCTACGCCCGGAATAATCTCAGGACATTCCTCGGTTACATTGATCACGTTGATTTTTCGGTGCTGAATCTCTTCGACGGATCGGATCTGCGTAAAATTGAAATCCTCCAGGTTCATCAATTTCCGATAAAAAATCAACGCTTTTCCATGACCATAGATCAATGGGGTAAATGACTTATACACTCTGGCATCTGCCAAAGCCTTGAGCGTGACCTCCACACCAATTCCGTTGATATCTCCGATACTGATTCCGACGATGGGTTTATGTTTTCTTGCGTTCATGGTAGTTATCTTTCCTCAGGGGTGATTGGACAATTTTCCAAGGCATTTTGGAATATTCCCGTAATTTTAGGCCTGCAATTTATAAAAATTTATCAGAGCCGAAGGATGGAAAAAGTCAAACCTAAAAAGCACCTAGGGCAGCATTTTTTGACCGATTTGAGTATTGCCGAGCGAATCGCACAGGCGGTCAAAGGTCATGGAGGTGTAAGCAAAGTGCTGGAAATAGGCCCGGGGATGGGGGTTTTGACGGACTTCCTTCTGAAAGGGAACTTGAACCTTTATCTGATTGATATTGATAAAGAAAGCATTGCCTACCTGCATCAGAAATACCCTCAGCTTGAGGATAAAATCATCGATGGAGATTTTCTGAAGTTCGATTTTTCAACAATATTTCCGGAGCCTTACGCCATTGCCGGCAACTTTCCTTACAACATTTCCTCCCAGATTTTCTTCAAAGTGCTGGAGGATAAAGACCGGGTGACCGAAGTGGTCTGTATGTTACAAAAGGAGGTGGCACAGCGGATTGCTTCTCCTAAAGGAAACAAAGATTACGGCATTCTTTCCGTTTTGCTTCAGGCCTGGTATGATATCGAATACCTCTTTTCCGTGCCTCCGGGGGTTTTTAATCCGCCTCCAAAAGTAAATTCAGGAGTAATCAGATTGACTAGAAATCAAACACAAAAACTGGATTGCGATGAAAAGTTGTTTAAGCAGGTGGTGAAGGCAGGATTTGGGAATCGAAGAAAAACCCTTCGGAACTCTCTAAAATCCTTTCAACTTACCGAAGAATTCAAATCCAATCCTATCTTGGACAAGCGCGCCGAGCAATTGGATGTGGCGGAATTTGTGTTTTTGACCCAACAAATCGAAAAAGGTCGTGGAGCCCATTAAGCAATTTGAGCTATCAAAAGAGTACCTCGAAAGTCTCCAACTGGGGATCGAAGAGGGAAATATTGACTTTATCCTCGAGTCACTCGACGGAGTCAATGTAGCGGATATTGCGGCTTTGCTGGACGAATTGTCCATGCAGGAGTCCATCTATGTACTTCGTCTCTTGGAAAAGCAGCTGGCAGCGGATATTCTGATCGAGTTGGATGAGGATACCCTGTCTAAGGTTCTACCCGAACTGGAGATAGCCGAAATCGCCTCTTGGATCGAGCTGATGGACTCGGATGACGGGGCGGATATTCTGAGTTTTTTTTCGGAAAAAGAGCGGGAAGAGATCATCGCTGAAATTCAGGACCGGGTCAAGCTGGATCAAATCCTCGAACTCCTCCGCTATGAGGAAGATTCTGCAGGTGGGATTATGGCCAAGGAATTTATCCGGGCCAACAAAAACTGGAATGTAGTCCAGACCATCAATGAGATCCGCAGACAAGCAGAGAACGTGGAGAAAATTTACTCCATCTATGTGGTCAATAATAAACAGCAGCTATTAGGCCGGGTGTCTTTAAAGAAAATCATCCTTGCATCCGCTGAAACGAAGATTGAAGATATTTTTGATGAGGATGTGATTTCTGTGCCGGTTCACATGGATCAGGAGGAGGTCGCCTCCATTATGCGAAAGTATGACTTGGAATCGGTGCCAGTCATCAATGCCAAGAATAAATTGGTCGGACGAATTACCGTCGATGATATCTTGGACGTCGTGCAGGAAGAGGCCGACGAAGATATCCAAGCCATGGCTGGGGTCTCTGCGGATATTGAGGAGTCTGACTCCGTGTTTACAATTTCCAAGGCCCGTCTGCCTTGGCTGTTGATCGGTGTGATCGGAGGGTTGATGGGGGCAAAGATCATCGGATTTTTTGAAGATGGTCTGAGTAAATATTTGGCTCTTGCTTCCTTCATTCCCCTGGTGGCGGCCACAGGAGGAAATGTCGGGATTCAGGCATCTTCTCTGATTGTCCAGTCATTGGCTTCCAAATCTGCTTTTGATGATACCCCTTGGCAGCGATTTCTGAAAGGCTTGTTTGTCGCGCTATTAAACGGATTCGTTTTGGGAGGCTTTGTTTTTCTGGTGGTGGTATTTCTGTATGGCTTTGATCCGATTTTTGGAGTTACGGTAGGTGCAGCCCTATTCTGCGTGGTGCTGTTGGCCTCTTTTATGGGTACGGTCACGCCTTTGGTCCTCAATCGCTTTGGGATCAATCCGGCGATTGCCTCAGGACCATTTATAACTACTACAAATGACCTTCTTGGACTAGCCGTTTATTTTGGCGTAGCCATGCTGTTGCTTAAATTATAATGATGAAGATTTTAATCATCGACGAGATGCACCTGAGCATCCTCGACATGTTGGAGAGAGAAGGCTTTCAAGTCACCTATTCCCCAAAAATCACCCGGGCAGAAATCATCGATCAAGTCAGCGAATACGAGGGATTGATCATCCGTTCCAAAACCCCTATGGACCGGGAATTATTGGAAAAAGCCACTCGACTGAAGTTTATTGGAAGGGCAGGGGCAGGCCTGGACCAGATTGATTTGGATTACCTCGCTGATCGGGGAGTAAAGCTTTTTCATGCAGCAAAAGGGAATAGGGATGCCGTGGCTGAGCATGCACTTGGAGGTCTTTTGGCCCTGCTTAATCATATCCCAAAGGCCGATCAGGAAGTACGAAAGGGAATCTGGGATCGGGAAGGCAACCGCGGACATGAGTTGATGGGCAAGACCGTAGGGATATTTGGGTATGGAAATATGGGGAAGGCCTTTGCCCGGAGGTTAAGGGGCTTCGGAGTGCAGATCTTGGCCTTTGATAAATATAAGGTGGATTTTGGATCCGCTAAGGTGCAGGAGGTGATCTGGGAAAAGCTCAAGGCTGAAGCGGATGTCTTGAGTATTCATGTGCCTTTGACTTCGGAAACCCGCGATTTTTTTACTTTGCAGGAGTTGAAGAGCTTTGCCAAGCCTATTTGGTTAATAAATACAGCAAGAGGAGAGGTGATTAGTTTTCGGACACTCAATGCGGCTTTGGATCAGGGAATTCTACGTGGAGCGGTGTTGGATGTGTTGGAAAATGAGAAATTCCAGAAGTTCTCCGCTGATCAAAAAGCCGAATTCGAGCGCTTGGCTCAGCGGGAAAATGTGATTTTTTCTCCCCATGTAGCCGGTTGGACATTTGAGTCTTATGAAAAAATCAATCGTGTGCTCGTGAAGCAAATTAAAAAGGCTTTTAATTAACAAAAGCCCCAAAACTGACCTGTTTAAGTGTTTTTTAATGGCTTGCTTTGTCAGAATGCTTTCCTATCTTTGCAAAGTACATAAAGGAAAAAACAAAGTAACGGTCTCCGACAAGTGACCGTTACTTTGTTTTTGGTCCTGTCCGAAAAATTGTTAGCTATGTCAAAAGTACAGTATTACACCGAAGAAGGGCTGAAGCGTTTGAAAGACGAACTTCAGGAATTGAAGACCAAAGGAAGAGCGGATATTGCCCGTCAGATCGCTGAGGCGAGAGACAAGGGCGATCTCAGTGAAAATGCCGAGTATGATGCAGCTAAAGATGCACAGGGACTTCTGGAGCTTAAAATAGCCAAATTGGAAGCTGTAGTCGGCAACGCCCGCGTATTGGACAATTCTCAGATGGATACTTCCAAAGTGGGAATTCTCAGTACCGTGAAAATCAAAAATGTAAAAAACGGCATGACCGTGAGTTACAAATTGGTTTCTGAGGAAGAAGCCGACCTGAAAGCCGGCAAGATTTCTTTGGCATCTCCGTTTGGAAAAGGCTTGGTGGGCAAAACAGTAGGCGAAATTGCTGAAATCAATGCGCCTGCCGGAACCCTTCAATTCGAAATTCTCGACATCACCTATTAATTCTCTCATCGAATCCCGGTAGTTTGATCGGGATTTTTTTAATTCTAATCAATTATGGCCAGCATCTTCACCAAAATTATCAACCGTGAAATTCCCGCCCAAATCATAGCGGAAGACGAGCAGCATATTGCATTTTTGGACATCATGCCTTTGGTCAAGGGTCACGTTTTGGTCGTGCCCAAGCGAGAGGTCAATTATATTTTTGACATGGAGCCAGAGGAACTGGCGGCCCTCCACCTTTTTGCTCAAAATGTGGCTAAAGCCATGGACAAGACTATCAAATGTACCCGAATCGGAGTGGCCGTGATCGGTCTGGAAGTGCCTCATGTACACATCCACTTGGTTCCCTTGAGAACCATGGATGATATTAATTTTACGAGGCCGAAATTGAAATTAAGTCCAGAGGAATTGGCTGAAGTAGCCGAGGTGATCAGAGGGGGATTTTAGGTTTGATTTGTAAGTGGTTAGTTGTGAGTAGTAAGTTGGTTTGGAAAACCTTTTACCACTTACAATTAACCACTTACCGGTTATAAAAGTCACTTCACCTCCTTAATCCAAATATTCCTGTACAGTACATCATGGCCTTCAGCCTGAAGTTTTAGCCCGCCGGGAGTGTCGGTAATGCCTTTTCCTCCGTCATTTCCTCCGTCGATTCCGGAGTTGGGACCACCCCAAACCTGCTGAATTTCCACATTGTCGTGGATTTTTACGCCATTGAAGAAGACAGTGACACGGGCTTTTTCGGTCAGTTTTCCGTTTTCAAATCGGGCCGCTCGAAACTGAATATCATACGCATTCCATTTGCCCACTCCGTTGTATGCTTTTTGGGTAGGCAGGTGTTCATTGATTACAGCGGCCATTCCGTGAAGGCCATAGTCACCGTCAAGAATTTGGATTTCGTATCGATTTTGGAGATATACCCCACTGTTGCCTTTTTCATTAAGAACTAAAAATTCCACATGGGCTTCAAAATCTCGAAACTCATCTTTGGTTACGATATCTGCTGCTCCATATTTGCCTCCGGCTCCTGCAGGGTCGTTGGCTGAAATGGCTTTTTTTCCATCCACGGGATCAGTGACTTCCGGCCATTTGATGGGCATTTCTGAAGAAAAGCGCGGGCCTTCCCAGTATTTCCAGTTTTTGTGAAGAGATTCCTTGGTGCCATCGAGATACACTTTGGCTCCTTTGGGAGGTTTGGTGCCGAGGTAGTCGGCTTTTTGTGCCAGTGTTGTAGTGCAAGTCAGAAGACAGAGAGCCAATGCTCCGGTCAGGGAGGATAGATTCATAGGTTTAGGGTTTATTTTTTCTATTCGGGTTTAAACCGATTTTATTCATCCTCAATTTGGCTAATTTTATCTTAAATCAAACTTTTTAACAGATGAAGTGGCAAGGTAGAAGACAAAGCTCCAATATCGATGATAGACGGGGCAAAGGCGGTCCGAAGATGGGAGCAGGAGGATTTAATCCCATGCTCCTTGGACCTCTGTTGAAGATTTTATTTTCCAAAGTCGGTTTGGTCATTATCGGTTTGTTTTTAGCCGTTTCTTTTTTGACCGGCAATAACCCACTTTCCCTTTTAAGTAACCTTCTTGGAGGCGGAGGGATGGGAATCGCTACCCAGTCTAATTATGCTCCAACAGCCGAAGAGGAGGAGTTGGCCGAGTTTTCGGCCACCATTTTGGCAGATACGGAGGACGTTTGGAACCGCCTTCTTCAAGATTACAGAGAACCCACTTTGGTGCTTTTTACCGGATCCGTTTCGTCTGCCTGTGGTTCTGCAAGCAGCGCCACGGGACCGTTTTATTGCCCGGCTGATGAAAAGTTGTACATCGATTTGAGTTTTTTTGAAGATATGGAGACCAAACTTCGGGCAGGTGGGGACTTTGCCTATGCGTATGTGATCGCGCATGAGGTCGGTCACCACCTACAGAAGATCATGGGTATTACAGACAAGGTGCATAATCTGAGAGGCAAAGTCAGCGAAAAAGAATACAATCTGAATTCTGTCCGGTTGGAGCTTCAGGCTGATTTTTTAGCGGGTGTTTGGGCGCACCATAGCCAGAAAATATCAGGGATGATGGAGGAAGGTGACCTGGAAGAGGCCCTGAATGCAGCCAACGCCATCGGAGATGACCGACTCCAAAAACAGGCAACAGGTCAGGTAGTTCCAGATTCGTTTACCCATGGCACCTCAGCCCAACGGATGAAGTGGTTTAAAAAAGGTTTTGAGACTGGGGATCTTGCTCAGGGAGATACATTCAGCGCGAGGGACTTATGAGTAGGTCTTTTTGGCTAAAACCAACCCAAAACACTCCCCACACTCTTGATACCAAGGACCAACGTGATCAGCCAAATCAAAATCCCAAACGCGATTACTTTTTTGCTCAGGGAGTTTTTGCCAAGCAATGATTGCTGACTTGCCGCCCAGATCAACCAGCCACTGATGACGGGAAGTAAAACACCATTGGCCAGTTGGGCCAGCGTAATTAAGGTGACGGGTTTGATTCCGAAGGAGGAAAAAATAATCCCCAAGACTAAAATCGCCCCCATGCTGCTTCTCATTGCAGAGGATTTGATCTCCTGATCCCATCCCAAAATCCCGCATATTACCAATCCCCCAGCCAGAGGAGCGGTGAGCGAGGAAGTCAAGCCCGCTGAAAGCAGCCCAAATCCCATCAGGTAGGTGCCAAAACTTCCAAAAACGCCACTCAGGCCATGGGCAATATCCTGTGCCGTTTCCAGATTTTCAGAAGGATTTGCCACTCCTACAATTAAAATCCCCATAGACACCAATCCTCCCAAAATTACCGAAACCCAAATATCCCTTTTCATCAGAGGGAGTTCGGTCTGATTTTTCCATTGCTTTTTCACCAAACTGGCATAGAGAAAAAGATTGTACGGAACAACCGTCGTGCCTATCAATGCTACGATGGTGGGGAATTTTTCGGATGAAAAGGTAGGGACAAAGCCATGAATCAATTGACTAAAATCCGGTTGGGTAAGTATTGAAGTGGTCAAAAAAGCGAAGGACATCAACAGGACTAATCCCACAAGGATCAACTCGAGCCGTTTGTAATTACCTGTCCAAAGGAGTAGAAAAGCAAAAACTCCGATCAGGAGATTTCCCGATAGCACCTTAAAAGGTCCAAATTCCCAAGTAGGAAACACTACAAAAATCCCCAGCCCCATGTTTGCCCCGGAGATATTTCCACTTTGGTAGGCCGCATTTCCCAATCCAATGGCTAGAAGGATCAAAACCATAATCAAAAATCTAAAAAACCGGTTTCCTGATTGATTTCGGACCAATTCGCTGAGATCCTTTTGGGTGACAATCCCCAGCCTTCCCGATAGCTCCTGAAGAAAAACAGTAGCCACAATACTAAGTCCCAATGCCCACAAGAGCGTAAAATCAAACCTGATCCCTGCAAGCGTACAGACGGTGACCGTGCCCGGACCGATAAAGGCAGCAGTAATCAATGGGCCGGGCCCAAGGGAAGTAAGAATTTTTTTTAGGCTCACTAAAGTAAGTTTTCGGGAAAATAGAGATTTGGGAAGATTTTTTGTAGGTTTTGTTTCCTACTTAGAAAATTAAAAAAGCATGCGCTGGATAAGTAAGATTTTGAAAATACTCGCTTTGTTGGTTCTTTCCTTGGTGTTTTTTCTGGCGCTGTTGTTCCGTAGCGATCTTCCTGAAGAGGAGGTGGTTGAAAAATACAGTACGCCCCAATCCCACTTTATTGAGGTGGACGGAGTCAAAGTTCATGTTCGGTTTTTAGGAGAAGGTGAGCCTATTTTTCTTTTGCACGGTAGTTTTAGCTCTCTCCATACTTGGGATGTCTGGCAGCAGGAGTTAAGTCCTTATTACATGACCATTTCATTGGACTTCCCGGGGCATGGATTGACCGGTCCCGACGAAAAGAAACGCTATAGTATTGAAGACTACAGTCAGCTGGTATTTGATCTTGCTGAAAAATTAAATCTCCCAAAATTCCATCTGGCAGGCAATTCTATGGGAGGGGCAGTAGCTTTGCAGATGGCTTCGCAAAGGCCGGACAAGGTGCTTTCTCTGAACTTGATCGACGCCTCTGGAGCACCTAGAAGAGAAGTTAGGAGTCTGGACTCCACCCAATCCCAGGCAAGAGGAGGTGGTGCCTGGATTTTCCGATTGGCTTCCCATCCGTTTTTTTCCAAAATTCTCTTGAAATGCACTCCAAAATTCCTTTTTATCATGAATATGAAAGAGGTGTATGGCGATCAATCCAAAATATCCGAGGAGGCGGTCACCCGATATTACGAATTGATGCTCCGGGAGGGGAATCGAAGGGCAACCCTGGATCGACTTACTCAGCCCCGCAATACTTCGATTCATTTTGATCGACTGACCATGCCGACCTTGATCCTTTGGGGAGCCAAAGATACCTGGATTCCTTTATCCCAAGGTGAGGCATTGGAAAAGGCCATTTCCGGATCCAATTTGATTGTCTTTGAAGGAGTAGGTCATGTGCCTATGGAAGAAATTCCGACGGAATCTGTCGCAGAATACCTTAGCTTTTTAGGGGTAGAAGTGAGAAAAAACTACCTTCAGCCACCCAAACACGTGGCTTATGCAGATTGAATGGTTGATTTATCTCCTTTTGGCTTTTCAAGTCCTTTTTTTCATTGGTTTCTTTTTGGATAGAAAAAGTGGCAAAGCCAATCAAATCATACAGGACCAACTCCAGCAGATCAATCGCGACCTCAATCAGGCTTTGACTGATGGGCGAAAAGAGTCTGCAGATAATCTGATCCGACAATTCCAACTTGTTTTTGAAAATCAACGCAGTGGCGCTAAAGACCAAAATGAAGCACTCAGACAGTTTGGAGAAACTGTCAGGCAATCGATGCTGGATCTGAGCAATCTACAGCGGGAAAAGCTCTCCGAACTCAGCCGGCGTCAGGAGGAGCTGGTCAGAAATACGGAGGAAAGGCTGGAGAAAATTCGGGAAACGGTCGACGAAAAACTTCAAAAAACGCTCGAAACCCGGTTGGGGCAGTCTTTTGAGTTGGTCAGCAACCAACTTCAGGCTGTCCAAAAAGGATTGGGAGAAATGCAAAGCCTCGCCAATGGTGTAGGAGATCTCAAGCGGGTCTTAACCAATGTCAAAAGCCGGGGAGTGTTGGGAGAATACCAGTTGCAGGCAATTTTGGAAAACCTGCTTTCACCGGAGCAATACCTAGTGAACGCTTCTGTCAACGGAACCCGGGAACGGGTGGAGTTTGCTGTAAAGATGCCCGGACAAGACGAGGCTGTTCTATTGCCGATTGATTCCAAATTTCCCCAAGAATCTTACCTGCGTCTGGTGGATGCATACGAGGCCAATGAAAAGTCATCGATTGATTTTTGCAGAGCAGAGTTGATCAAAGCAGTCAAAAAATCAGCCTTGGATATTCAGTCCAAATACATTCATCCTCCGGGGACGACCGATTTTGCCATTCTTTTTCTCCCGGTGGAGAGTCTGTATGCGGAGATTCTTCGCGAACCCGGACTCGCGCAACAGATTCAACAGGACTTCAAAGTGATAGTCACAGGTCCGACTACCTTATCCGCAATATTGAACTCACTCCAAATGGGTTTCAGAACACTTGCTATTCAGAAGAGAAGTGCAGAAGTGTGGCAAGTCTTGGGGGCGATCAAAACAGAGTTTGGCAAGTTTGGGGAGATGCTGGAAAAAACTCAGAAGAAGCTCACGGAGGCAAACACTGAATTAGACAAATTGGTGGGAGTACGAACCCGGGTGATCCAGCGTAAGCTGAAGGAGATCCAACAACTCCCGGAATCACAAAGCCGCGATTTGCTTGATGACTAGAGACTTGAGTAAGATTCGGTAAAAAAAAGACCGGGAATAGTCCAACACATTGACGGTTTACTTACCTTTTCGGTCATTTTGAAAAACAAAGTGGCTTAAATCCTGAAAACCATTGGTAAAGGATTTAATTTTGTCGCTTCTCAGATCACTTCAAATACCTCTATGGGAATGAGTATTGTGATCGCAGGCGCAGGGGATATGGGTTATCACCTGGCTGAGCGATTGAGTTTTGATAACAAGGATATCACCCTGATTGATACCGAGCGAGATGTGTTGGATTATGCTGCCTCCAAGCTGGATGTACTCACGATCCAGGGGGATGCTACCTCTCTCGATGTCCTGCAACAGGCCAATGTGGACCAGGCACATATGGTTTTGGCTGTCACCACTTCAGAAAAGACCAATCTGGTTACCGCAGTCCTTGCCAAGCAATTAGGCGCCAAGCGGGTGATGGCGAGGGTTCGTAACCATACCTATCTCAAGCAGGAAAACGTTCCCTATTTCAATAATTTAGGAATCGACAACCTGATCTCTCCAACCATGCTTTGCTCCAGAGAGATCTTCAATATGATCGAAAACTCCAACTTTACCGAGGTTTTTGACTTTGGGGGAGGGAAACTCAATATCGTAGGAGTCACGTTGGACCAATACAATCCGCTGGTCAACCAACGGATCATGGATACCAAATCCAATCCAATTTATGAGGATATCCGGATTATTGCTATAGTCAGGGACCAAAAGACGATTATCCCAAGAGGAAATACGATCATGCGCAATAATGACCATGCGTATTTTATTTCCTATAAGAAAAACTCCGAATCTATCATTGAAGCCTTGGGCCAGGAAAAGGTCAAGATCAAAAACATTATGATCATCGGAGGTGATGATATGGCTGTGACCACGGCAATAAAGCTTCAGGATAAATACCGGGTGACCTTGGTCAACAAAGAAAAAGAGCGATGCAAATGGCTGGCCGAGCACCTGCCCAATACGCTGGTGATCAATGGAGATTATAAAAACATCGAGATGCTGGTTGAGGAAGGACTCGAGCAAATGGATGCTTTTTTGGCCTTGACCGAATCTTCAGAAACCAATATTATTACCAGTCTTTCGGCCAAAAATCATGGAGTCTACAAGACGATTGCCCATGTGGATACCCGGGAATATATCCATATTTCCCATAGCATCGGGGTCGATTCTCTGATCAATAAAAAATTGGTAGCGGCCAATGAAATCTCCAGGTATCTCAAAAAAGGCACCGTGGATGCTGTATCAGGTATCTATGGTGTGGACGCAGAATTTATCCAATACAGCGTTTGTAAAACCAACCGACTGACCAAGCATCCGATCCGGGAGCTACATTTTCCGGAGACTGCCTTGGTTGCCGGAGTGATTCGAGGGGAGGAAGTATATATTCCCGATGGAGATTTCAGACTCCAAATCGGGGATAAGGCTATCGTTTTTGCTTTACCGGAGGCCAAAATTTCATTGGAAAAGCTTTTTCATTGATTCATGATTCACCTGAAGGCTATCGGAAAAATCATGGGAGCCCTCCTTTTTTTGATAGGAGTGCTGATGTTGCCTGCGGCGGCAATTTCATGGTTGTACAGCGAAAACTCCAATCCCATCATGATTTCTGCTGCCATCTCCCTCTTTATCGGGATGGTATTGTTTTTTTCATTTTCCAAGCAGGATGAATTTGTCCGGAAAAGAGAAGGATACCTCATCGTAGCCTTGAGTTGGATCTTTATGACAGGATTTGGAATGCTTCCGTTTTTGCTTTCCAAGGAAATTGTCAGTGTATCGGATGCAATCTTTGAAACCATGTCCGGTTTGACCACGACTGGTGCGTCCATTCTGACTGACATTGAGGTAATGCCCAAAGGGTTATTATTCTGGAGAAGTATGACCCAGTGGATTGGAGGCTTGGGAATCATCGTTCTCACGGTAGCTATTTTCCCGCTTTTGGGTATCGGAGGGATTGAACTGTTTGTGGCAGAATCCCCGGGACCAACATCAGATAAAGTGCATCCCAGAATATCGGAAACAGCCAAGCGTCTTTGGTATGTGTATGTTGGACTTACTTTGCTTGCATCCCTTTTATACTGGGCAGGAGGGATGACGCTCTATGATGCTGTCAATCATGGACTGACGACTATGGCTACAGGAGGTTTTTCAACCAAAAATGCTTCCATGGCCTACTACGACGCTTATCCATTTATCCAATACACAGCTGTCGTATTTATGTTTTTGGCAGGTACCAATTTCACCTTGATTTACTTTGGATTGATTGGCAAGTTTCATAGGATTTTGAAGAGTGATGAATTTAAGTCTTATGCACTGGCCGTGGGGATGCTTACCTTGATTTTATTTATTCCTATCGTTTCTCAATCAGATTATGGCTGGGAGTTTTCATTTAGAAAAGCCATTTTTCAGGTGGTTTCCTTGATCACTACTACCGGATTTGTTACAGATGATTACACCCAGTATGGACAGGGAGTTACGTTTATTTGTTTTATGCTTTTGTTTTTGGGAGCGTCTGCCGGTTCTACCGCGGGAGGAATCAAATTTGTCCGACACGCAACCTTCTTGAAAAACACCTGGCTGGAATTTAAGCGTATCGTGCACCCAAGAGCCATTGTCCCCTTGATTATCAACGGAGAGCGAGTCACGGGAAGGATCATCAACAATATCATGAACTTCCTGTTGATTTACCTGATTACTTTTGTTGGAGGATCATTGGTGATTTCCTTAATGGGTTACGATTTTGCCACTTCTTTGGGAGCGGTAGCCACTTGCCTGGGGAATGTCGGGCCTGCGATTGGGGATGTGGGTCCTGTAGATAATTTTTCCTTTTTTTCTCCGGAGGCTAAGCTCATGCTTTCATTTTTGATGCTGTTGGGTCGACTGGAATTGTTTACCATTTTGATCCTATTTACTCCATTCTTTTGGAGAGCCAATTGATCAGTCGATTTCCAGTTGGGCCAAAATTTTAGCGACTTTATCTTCCACACTTTCTGAGGAAATGTTGGTGCGGCTGAGTCGGTCCACCATGATAGGGAAGGAGAAAGGAGTGAACTGAGTGGGATGTCTGACGACAATTTCCAGCTGATTTAGCTTTTTCATGGCCTGAATAAACATCTCCTGTTCCATCTGCTGATTCAGAGCTTCTTCCCGTGCTTGCTTCAACAACAAATTGTCCGGGTCGTATTGCTCAAATACCTGGAAAAGCAAACTGGAATTGGCCTGGATATGCTTGAAAGAAGTGGGTTTTCCGGGATAGCCCTGAAAGACCAAACCGGCAATGCTGGCAATTTCCCGGAATTTCCGTCGGGACATTTCACTTTCATTAACACAGTGTAGGATGTCATTTTCAATATTTTTCAGGCTAAAAATATCTTCTTCCAGAATCTCCTCGGCAGAAATCGGGACATCCGAAAGGATTTCAAAACCATAATCATTCATGGCCATATTGAGTGATACCGGGTAGCTTTGAGCAATCCGATACGAAATCAGTGCGCTCATGAGTTCATGCATCATACGCCCTTCGAAAGGATAGAAAAACAAATGATATCCATCGCGACTTTGCAGGGATTCGATGAGGAAGGTGGATTCATCCGGGACAATGGATAGCTTACTCTGCAAATCCAGAATCGGCAATACTTTGCGGACCTCTTCTGAACGGATGATTCCCCGATTGTATTCTCGGAAAATCTCCCGGATCTTGTGTGATAGCATAGAGGAAAGGGACATTCTAGCGCCCATCCAACTCACCACATTGCTGGTTTTCTTTTCGGTTACCTTGACAAAGACATCCATTCCTTTGACTTGAAGCAGCTCCAGATTTCTTCCGGCAAAGAAAAATCGGTCTCCGGTTTTCAGTTTGGAAATGAAGTATTCCTCGACAGTGCCAAGGTAAGTTCCGTTTTTGAACTTCACTTTAAGCGATACATCGCTCACGATGGTCCCCATGCTGAGGCGGTGCTTCATGGCGATTTTCTTGCTTTTAACCCGATACTTGCCGTCCTCATCCTTCACTACTTTGAGAAAATCCTCATAACTGCCCAAGGAGGCTCCGCCTTTGGTAATAAAATCCATTACCCACTGGATTTCCTCATCGGAAAGATTTCCAAAAGAAGCTGTTTTTTTCACCATTGGGAAAATCTCCGAGGGGTCAAATCCATCGCCCACCGCCAAAGTCACCAAAAACTGGATCAGGACATCAAAAGGGAGTACAGGGGTGAATTGCGACTCCATTTCCTCCTGTTGGATCGCATTCCGAAGTGCGGCTGCCTCGATGAGTTCGAGTGAATTGGTGGGAACAAAGTAGATCTCCGAAGGCAGCCCCGGTTGATGTCCTGCCCGGCCTGCCCGCTGCACAAATCGGGAAACTCCTTTGGGACTTCCCACCTGAATCACCCGATCTACCGGCCTGAAATCTACCCCCAAATCCAAACTCGAGGTACACACGACCAATTTCAGCACACCTTCATGCAGGGCATTTTCTACCCAAGTTCTTACCGAGGTATCGAGTGAACCGTGATGCATGGCGATCCAACCGGCCCAGTCTGGCCGGGCTTCCAGGATTTTCTGGTACCAAATCTCGGTTTGGGAGCGGGTATTGGTAAAAAGCAGTACCGATCGGCCGCCTTCGATGATCTCGATTACCTGATCCATCAGGCGGATCCCCAAGTGCCCTGACCAAGGGTATTTCTCGATTTCCTCCGGAAATACAGCGTGAATCACAATCTCCTTATCCACTTTTGCCTTGACAATGTGGATGGGAAGCTCACTCCCCAAAAGGGTTTGGGCCGCTTGGCTAAGGTTACCGATCGTAGCAGAAACTGCCCATCGTTTGAATCTGTGAGGATTGAGACTTTGGATATATTCGAGTGCCAACTGTACCTGCACGCCTCGCTTATTTCCTACCAACTCATGCCATTCATCCACCACAACCGCGCTAAGCGATTGGAACAGTTCGTGGTGATCTTTTTGGGAAATCAGGATGTGAAGGGTCTCAGGCGTAGTAATCAGGCATTCCGGAGGCCTTTTCTTCATCGCTGAGCGCGTTTTTGCATCAGTGTCTCCGTTTCTTACCACTACTTGCCAAGGCAGACCAATCGCTTGGCAAACTTCCTGCATGGCTTTTTGGAGATCCTGTGCCAAAGCCCTGAGCGGAGTCACCCAAATCAGCTGAATTCCGTTGGTTTGAGGGTTTTTCCAAGTGTCGGGATGATTTTGGATGTATTCCAAAAGTGCTGGAAACCAAAGGGCAAAAGTCTTTCCTGAACCCGTAGGGGCGTTGAGCAAACCGGATTTTCCGTCCAAAAAATCTTTCCAGGCCTGAATCTGAAAAGGGAAGGGCGTCCAGCCTTTCTTACGGAAGTACTCCAGTCCGATTTCCAGTCGCTTATCCTCCATATTGCTTGAGCAAGGCTTTGAGGTCATCCAGGGTATTGGCTTCCTCCTTGGGTTTGTCTTTTCTCCAGCGTGAAATTCGGGGAAATCTCAGTGCTATCCCACTCTTGTGACGGGGACTGTCCTGGATTCCTTCAAAGGCTATTTCAAAGACCAATTCTGCTTTGACGGTTCGTACAGGACCAAATCGTTCTCGTGTATTTTTCTTTACGAAGGCATCTACTTCACGAATTTCTGCGTCGGTCAGGCCCGAATAGGCTTTGGCAAAAGGAACCAATTGCTCCCCGTCCCACACTGCCAAGGTGTAGTCCGTATATAAATCAGCGCGACGGCCATGTCCCTTTTGGGCGTAAATCATGACTCCGTCGATGGTCAGTGGTTCGATTTTCCACTTCCACCAGCTTCCCCGCTTTCGTCCTGTTTCATAGGGAGATTCTGCCTTTTTCAGCATGAGTCCTTCCGCAAGATTCGTTCGGGATGACTGCCGGATATGTGCAAGTTTTTCCCAAGATGGAGCATCCACTCGTTGGGAAAGTTCAAATCGGGGATGGGGGTGGGATTGATGCAGGGTTTCTAAATGTGCTCTTCGTCGGTGCAGTGGCCAATCCCGAATGTCTTGGCCTTCCCATTCCAAGAGGTCGTAGGCAATGAAGCTCACCGGAGCTTCCTGAAGCTGTTTTTTACTGATTGTTTTTCTTCCGATCCGGGTTTGGAGGAGCGAAAAAGAAAGTGGCATTCCATCTTTGAAGGCAATGATTTCACCATCCAGCACGGTGCCATCGGGAAGGTTTCCCACCAAATTTAGAATTTCCGGAAATTTTTCATTGACCAGTTCTTCTCCGCGGCTCCAGATAAACGACTGATTTCCTCTTTGGATCAGTTGACCTCGTATTCCGTCCCATTTCCATTCGGCAATCCAATCTTCGATTTGGCCCAAATCGGAAACAGGATTCTCCAATGGATGGGCGAGGAAAAAAGGGTAGGGTTTGGAGATGTCTTTGGTCATGCCAACCGGTGATGCCAGTGTCTCCATTTTGGTCCGTTCTGGATCCCAATTGCCCATCAAGGCGTGTGCAATTTGGGATTTATCTTTGCCCAGATGCTTGGCCAAAGCCTGGATGATCAGGTTTTGACTTACTCCGATTCGGAAACCACCCGTAATGAGCTTGTTGAATACAAATCGCTCAGTCCTGTTCAGTCTGTCCCATGCGGAAAGGATAAAATTCTTTTTTGCCTCCTCCTCCTGATTTTCAAGTGCCTTCAATTCACTGATCCATTGAGAAAGACTATTTTGGTGTTCAGCCTGTGGAGGAGGAAGCAAAAGTGCGATGGTCTCGGCAAGATCACCCACGGATTGATAGCATTCTTCAAATAACCAGTCCGGAATTCCGGCTTTCTCCTGACACCAAGTTCTTAGCTGTCGGGTATTGACTTGCCTTTTGGGTCTTCGATGAGAAAAAATGGCAATCCCCCAAATTTGATCCTGGGAAGATGCATTGTGAAAAAAGGAGGACAAAGCATCCAGTTTATCTCCGGTTTTGTTGGACTGATCGAGACGGGTAATAAGCTCCGCAAAATGTTTCATCGAAAAAGAGGCGTATCTTTTGGGGTTTGGAGACCTTTGATAGTTTCGATCTGAGCGAATTTGATAATTTTAATTCAAAATCAAACAGGTCTAAGGTTCTGTTCGTTTTAGCTGAAAACATACAATCCATGAAAAAGTTACTTCTTGTATTCATCATCGCCTTTTTATGTTGGTCATGCTCCGAAAGGGAAGACGAAAAATACACCGGAAACCAGGTTGAGTTTCCGCTTTTCCAGTCCAGTACCTATGATTTTACCGGAAAATTGACCATAAGAGAGTTGATTGGAGGAAGTTTGGAGTTGACACTGAGAATGGACGGATTGAAATCAAACACTGACTACGCTTATCCTGCCCACTTACATTTTGGGAGCTACGATCAAAAAGACAGCCCCATTGCTTTTTTGCTCAATCCTGTTGCTGCGAGAAACCTTGAGTCGGTGACTGTTTTGGGAGCCTTATCTGATGGTTCTACGTTGGATTTTGAAGCCGCGAGATCCTTTGACGGACATGTCAAAATCCATTTGGCCAATGAAGGGCCTGATTACGGAGTGATTTTAGTAGCAGGAAATGTAGGACCAAAGTCATCCCTGGGCTTTGAGATGGAGCAAATGGCTGTGTGCGGGAATAATTATTAATTGATTGAGAGAAAGTACAAAAATACCTTTGAGCCTAGGTTCAGAGGTATTTTTTATGGTCCTTTTTTGAAGAGTCCTTGGGCTAGAGCAGAATTCCTATTTTCTGGTGTTTAATTGGGTTGAATTGCCAATACCTTCAAGAGTTGGAAAAAAGGCAAACTCGATTTTTTGTAGACTTTAGCCCGCACCTTTTTTTAGATTGATAAGGGAGGAAAGAGGATTTTTACATTTCAAAAAATGCATAGGCCTGGTTTCTAAATATCGATTTGGAAAAAACTTAGATCCAAAGAAGGGGAAATAAAAAAGGCGCGAATTCTGGAAGAATCGCGCCTTTTATGTATTTAGGGGAAATTTAATTGATTACCACTGGGAAGGTGATATCCAAATCAGTCTCACCACCTGCCTGAACAAAGTTTTCAAAGTTTGGATTGGAAGCGCCAGAGAAGCTCTTATTCAAGTCATGTCTCAATACTACTCTCATCGTTGTATTGTTGGTACCTGGAGAGGAGGAAACAGTGACCAAATTTCTCAGTCCCAATGCAATTCCACCCGCATCAGCGTAGGCAATAGTCATGATATTGTTGGTAAATGCAGGGCCCAAGAAGAAGAATTGATGCTCGTCCGCTTCTTCGAGGATCTCCTCAGTGATATCCTCGTTTTCGATGGAGTTAAATACCTCAATCGTCATGATATATCTTTTGCCTCTGGTAATATTGACAGGCTGAATAGTCGGTGAAGACCCTACCTCGATTCCTTGGGGATCACTTGCCTTGAATGAAACCGGAGAACCGACCGGATTATTGGAAGCATCTACTTCCTGGAAGTTCAGGGTTACGTCTGTGATTACCTCGCCGTCATTCTCTTCCTCAGGATTTTCACTTTCGCAAGAGGCAAATCCCATAGCTAGAACTGCAAAAAGGTAAAGGGGTAGCTTTCGTAGGTTTTTCATAATAATTGATAGTTAGAATTGGTAATTGAGTTTAAGTAAAATATTCCTTCCCATGTCGGCCGAGAAATACCGAAATCGGTTCATGTATTCTTTGTATTCTGTATTAAATAAGTTGTTTGCCTGAATTCCTACATTTAGTTGATTTTCAGCTATTTTAACTTTCAGATTATAACCAAGGTTGAATAAGGCATAAGCGGGTGGGGCAGGTGCCAGATCAAACTCCGGCTCACGGGATTGTCTGGCCACAAGGACATTGCTCAGGGTAACTCGATGGGTCTCTTTTCCAAATGAGTAGGCAAGTCCCCAGTCCATCCGATCCGAGGGAATGAAAGGAAAATAGGTTTGCGTTTCGGTGTTTTTGGCCCGAATGATGGAACCTTTGAAATACCCGTTGAGCTGGTCTGTGAACGCGTAGGTTCCTGAAAGGTCCAAACCGTAAAACAGAGCGTTTGCCTGCAGGTATTCATAGACGTTGAAGGTGCCCCGCAAGCTGACGAAAGTCTCCCCGGTTGGATTCAGATAGATGTATTCCCTGATCTGATTGGCATATGCGGTGAGTTCTACACCACCCCTTTTCCCTTCATATTCCAGGCTATTGACCCATTTGAGAGATTTTTCTGAATTCAAATCCGGATCACCGATTTCTACGGCAGCTGCTCCGTGATGCAAGCCTTGGCTGAAAAGCTCATTCACATTGGGAGGTCTCCAAGCTGTCCCAAGGTTGGAGCTAAAAGAGAAATACGGACTTAGCTGGTATAATCCACCGATAAAAGCCGAGAAATTTTGATAGTCCAAATCGGCCTCCTGAAGTTCTCCTCCAATAAACCTTGCCGCACTGACGGTTCGGTAATCATACCTCAAGCCAGCCTCGATTTCCAATGGTCCTTTTAGATATTTTTCAATAAGATAGACTCCCCCGTTGATCATATCATAATTGGGTATCAAAGGGGTTACCCCGGTGCCTGGAACGTTGCTATTCGCCTGTTGGATAATATTGATCCCTAATGAACCACTCCAATTGGAATTTCGGCTATGGTCAAGAAATAGGTCCAAGGTGTTGGTATACAGCTGCAGATCCAGGCTAGGGCGAGCATTGAGATCCCCACGTCTGCGGTCAAACTCCTGTCGCTCATTGAGTTGAAACCCGTATTGGAAATTGAGCTTGTAGGCTGGACTGAGATGGTAGTGGGCCTTTACTTTTGCCAAATGATGGGCAACCACCTGTCGTGGGTTATTGATCTGGAAGGTAAAATCAGGCTTGTTGAAAGGTTCTCCGTTTGCTATGATTTCTACCAGATCGGAAAGGTTGCCGGTATGTGAATCTCTCAGAATTCCGATTTCGGTATTGAAAAAGCTGTAGTACCCTTCGATTCCCAATTTTTTGGAACTATATCCTATCGAACCGGAAAAATTATACTCTGACATTCCGGTATTGTCTTGGAAATATCGGGGTGATTGGACATTTCCTGCTCTTTTTACAGAGCCTTGAACTCTATATCCTAATCCTGCAATTTTGCCGGAACCTCCCGAATGCGAGGCGGCAAAATTTCCCATCCTGCCATTGGAAGCGCCCAAAAGATTGATTTCCGTACTGTGCTTTTTACTTACCGGTAGGGAAGGAGGATTGACTAAAATTACACCTCCCATGGCCTCAGGACCGAATCTTACCGTTTCCGCCCCTTTGATCACCGTAATTTCATCTGCTAAGAACGGATCAATTTCCGGAGCGTGCTCGGCTCCCCACTGTTGGCCTTCCAGCCGGATTCCATTATTGAGGATCATGATCCGATTGCTGTGCATCCCGTGGATCACCGGTTTAGAAATCGTGTTTCCGGTGGAAAAAGTCGTCACTCCTGCTATTCTTTTCAAGCTTTCCCCAAGACTCTCTCCTCTTGATTGCAACAGGGCCTCTCCATAAAGTGAGGTAACTGCTGTGGTAGTCTGAACGGATTCCCGGTGTCCATGAACTTCTACTCCTGAGAGGGCTACTGACTCTTCCTCCATTTTGAAAGTTTGATTGGTTGTGCTTCCGCTCAGATTAATGGTTTGCCTGATTTCTTTATGACCTAAATATTGAACAGTGACCGTGTAGGTTCCGGGGCAGAGTTCCCGAATGATGAAGTTTCCGTTTTGATCGGTGACGGCCCCGGTTCTTGTCTCCAAAATCCATACATAAGCTGCTTCAATCGGTTGATCGTTCTCCTGATGCAATACTTTTCCTCTGAGGACCAATTCACATTTTTGCGCCACCACATTCACTAGGGGAAGTAAAAGAATCATGAAAAGCAAAACGGCTTTTTGAATCATAGTTGCAAAAGTAGTCGTAGAATTTTTATAAATCCAATGTTTTTGAAACAAAGTTGCAGAAGATACTAAAAGGTGATTTGAGTGGATATAATGTGTGATGAACCTACCCAAACAAACACTGGCCGAAAACAAAAAATCCGGCATAAAGCCGGATTTGGGATCAGTGAAATGGGATCATCAACCTAACCAGGCAGACCATGGAATTCGGCTGAGGATTAAAACCAATCCCACCGCATACATCATGTAGATGCTTCTGAACTTGGCGCGGGATGTGGTCAATTTTTTGGCTCTGCTGTAGCCAATGGTGATCAGGACAATTGCCACAATATTGATCAGGGGGTGTTCCAGTGCAGTCAACCGCGCGGCTGAGTCAGACATTGCACCTCCGCCGGTCAGCAGGGAGAATCCCACCGGGCTGACAAAATAGAGAATCAGACCCAGCAAGAGCTGGACATGGGATAGAATAAAGCCAATGAATGCGATTTTACGGTCTTTTTCCTGAAACTCCCTTCCGGAAAGTGAACCGAAAAGTGCCCAGAAAATGACGACTACCAAGGCTAAAAGTGCCAAGTAGGCCAAACCGGAATGTGCATGCTGAAGTCCTGTATACATAGCGTTTCGTTTTTGATTGGGTGAAATTAGCAGAAAAGAAGGAAGAGAAGCAGACAATCTTCCTGAAACTTATTCTACAAACAGCACCAATCCTTTGAGGTATTCAGTTTCAGGGTGGAAAATATTGATCGGGTGATCGGCAGGCTGCGAGAGTTGGTGTAGGATTCTGACCTTTCGCTTACTCTCCAGGGCAGCCGCTGTGATCGTATGGGTAAATAAGCTTTTGTCCACGACTTGACTGCAGGAGAAAGTGAACAAAATTCCTCCCGGCTTGATTTTGCGAAGTGCCTCAGCATTCAGTCGCTTGTAAGCCTGAACCGCATTGTGTCGGGCTTTGAGATTTTTAGCAAAGGCAGGCGGATCTAAAATGATCAGATCAAAATCGTCCCCGATCTCCCGGATGTACTTGACCACGTCGGCGACGATGGATTCGTGCTTTCCTGAGAAGCCCGAATTCAAGCGAACGTTTTCCTCGGTCAGCTCGATGGCTTTAGCGGATATGTCAACCGAATGCACCTCGGAAGCTCCTTCCTGAAGCGCCAAAACAGAAAATCCCCCTGAATAGCAGAAGGTGTTGAGTACTTTTTTGCCTTTTGAATAGGTAGAGACCAGTTTTCGGTTTTCCCTCTGATCGATAAAAAAGCCCGTTTTTTGGCCTTTTTCCCAATCGATTCGATACGTTGCTCCGTATTCTTTGACCAAATCAGTTTCCGCTTTCCCCCAGATCCACTCCTTGGATTCGATGCCCAGATTTTTGGGAAGCGTTTCGGCACTTTTGTCGTAGACACCTTTTAGGCTCTCCCCATAGACGCTCCTCAATGCTTCCGCAATCTCCTGTGTATGACGGTGCATGCCCACATGATGTGCCTGTATGACGGCTTTGCCATGGTAGTAATCTATGATCAATCCCGGCAGTCCGTCCCCTTCTCCATGAACCAATCGATAGACATTAGTTTCCTGATTTTCAGTAAGTCCCAAAGCTTTTCTTACTGCAAAAGCTGAAGAGATTTTTTCCTTCCAAAACTGCTGATCGATGGCTCTTTCTTCGAAAGAAATGATCCTGACCATGATCGATCCTGGTGAAAAATGCCCGATACCGAGGAAGTCATTTTTGGAAGAATAAACGGCGACCAAATCCCCGTTTTCCACTCCGGAATCAGTCTTGGCTATTGCTCCCGAAAAGACCCAACGGTGTCTTCTCAGCAATGAAACTTCTTTTCCTTTTTGTAAAATCAGCTTAGGATAGTTCATAAGTTGGGTTGGTTTTGTCCGGAAACAGGAGGCTGCCGATGATCATGGAAAGCCCACTGCCCAGGAGGCCAATAAGATGTGATTCCTCCGTGTAAAGGTAATTTTCTGAAGCAAGGTAAACGATCATTCCGAATACCATGGACATCAAAGCGCCCATTTTGGAAACTTTTTTCCAATAAAGTCCAGCAGTAAGTGGGACAAATAAAGAAACCAGCATGAGGATGGAAGCGCCGGCTACCAATTCATAGATGTTGGATTTCCAGCTCGCCATCAGGATCGCAATTATGGCCACCGCGACCACATTGAATCTGAGAATCCACAGAAAATGACTTTCCTTCAATTTTTTTCCAAAATAGGGACGAATCAGGTTTTCAGAGATAATTGCCGCAGGTGCCAGCAATCCCGAACTCGTTGTGCTCATGATTGCGGAAATCAAAGCACCGAAAAAGACGATTTGCACCGGCATTCCTCCATGCTGAAGCACCATGGAGGGCAATAGCATTTGCTTATTTTCGAGGTACAGTTCAGGATAAAGCACTTTTGCCCCCAAAGCGATAAAAAGTGGAAGCAATCCAAAGCTTAAGTAAAAAGCGCCGGCCAGATAGGTGGATCTGACGGCTACTTTTTCCGATTTGGAGGACATCACCCGCTGATAAATATCCTGGGAGGGAATACTTCCCAAACCTAAAATGATCCAAGCCCCGATGTATTTGGTCCAACCGGAAAAGGTGGCCTCAGGAAAAAACTGAAAGCTCTCGGGAGGAGCTTTTTCGAAAATTGCTCCAACTCCACCGGCCTCTCTGGCTACCATTACGGCCACCCAAAGCAAGCCCACTACAATCATGGTAGTCTGAATAAAATCGGTGATGGAAATCGCCCACATTCCTCCCAAAAAGGTATAAAACACAACTATCCCGGCAGAAATTAAAATCCCCTGTGTCATGCTAAGATCAGTCACCGCTCCCAATACAAGACTCAAGGCGACCAGTTGTGCAGCCACATAACCAAAGTAAGCGGGGATCATAAAGATAGAGGCGAAAAACTCAATTCGCTTCCCGAAGATCTTTTTAAACACGTCTCCTATGGTCAGCACATTCATCCGATACATCGGACGCAGGTAAAACATCCCAAACAGGACCAGACATAGCGCTCCCCCAAAAGGATCCTCGATTACTCCCAGGAGGCCTTCTTCCAGATACACCGAGGAAGCTCCAAAGATGGTTTCGGAACCAAACCAGGTTGCAAACAGGGCAGAGGCTGAAAGAAAAAGAGGCAGGGATCGCCCTGCCAATACGAAGTCGTTGGAATTTTTGACCAACGTGGAAGACCAAGCTCCTACAGCTACAGTCAATGCTAGATAAAGAATGATCGCAGTGAGCAGCAAGGTGGTGCAACTTAGCTTTTCCCGTACATCTTTTCACGAAGTGCCTTGATCTCAGCACTTGCCAAATAATCATCGTAAGGCATTCTTCGGTCAATCGTGCCGTTTGGAGTGAATTCCACGATACGGTTACATGAAGACTGCACAAAGGTGTGGTCATAGGAGGACATCAACACCGTACCGTTGAACTCGATGATGGCATTGTTGAAAGCCGTGATCGATTCCAAATCCAAGTGGTTGGTCGGTTCGTCCATGACCAAGAGGTTTGGGTTTTGAAGCATCATTTTGGAAATCATGCAGCGGACTTTTTCTCCTCCGGAGAGTACCGTACATTTCTTGAGGGTTTCCTCCCCGGTGAAAAGCATTCTTCCCAAGAAAGTCCTCACGTAAGCTTCTTCCTGATTGGCGGAGTATTGTCTCAGCCAGTCGATCAGATTCAGGTCAGTTTGAAAGTATGCGGAGTTATCGTTTGGCAAATAGGCCTTGTTGATGGTGACTCCCCACTTCAGGTTGCCTTTAGTAGGTTTGATTTCTTCCATGATGGTTTGGAAGAATTTGTTCACAGCCTGTTTGGTTTTGGAGATGAAAGCGATTTTGTCGCCTTTGTCCACCATCAGATTCACATCAGTGAAATAAGTTACGCCATCTGCTTTGAGCTCCAGATTTTCGGTCATGAAGATCTGATCCCCCGCTTCGCGCTCCGGTTTGAATATGATGCCCGGATATTTTCTACTCGATGGCTCGATCTCGTCCACGTTGAGTTTTTCAAGCATCTTTTTCCTTGCCGTAGCCTGCCGGGATTTGGCCACGTTGGCGGAGAATCGGGCGATGAAGTCCTGAAGTTCTTTTCGCTTTTCGTCAGCCTTCTTATTTTGATCCGAACGCTGTTTGAGAGCGAGCTGTGAGGATTCGTACCAGAAGGTATAGTTACCGGAGTAGATTTTGATTTTGCCAAAGTCAATATCCACCACGTGTGTAGATACGGTATCCAGGAAGTGACGGTCGTGGGAAACGACGATCACGAGGTTTTTGAAATCGATCAGGAAGTCTTCCAGCCATACGATGGTTTCGGCATCCAGGTCGTTGGTAGGTTCGTCAAGAATCAGGATGTCCGGATTACCAAAAAGTGCCTGCGCCAACAGGACCCGTACTTTCTGATTACCGGCCAGGTCTTTCATCTGACTGTAATGGATGTCTTCCGAAATGCCCAATCCTGAAAGAAGCGCCGCGGCGTCTGATTCTGCATTCCAGCCGTCCATTTCTGCAAATTCAGCTTCCAGTTCAGAAGCGCGGATACCATCAGCTTCGGTAAAATCTTCTTTGAGGTAAATGGCATCTTTCTCACTCATGATGGCATACAGCTTCTTATGTCCCATCAAGACCGTTTTGAGCACTTCCACTTCGTCAAATTCGAAATGATTTTGCTTCAAAACCGCCATTCGCTGACCCGGAGTGATGTTGATCGAACCAGAGGTAGAGTCTATTTCTCCGGAAAGAATCTTCAAAAAAGTGGATTTTCCCGCTCCGTTGGCACCTATCACCCCGTAGCAATTGCCGGGTGTGAACTTGAGGTTGACATCTTCGAAAAGTGTCCGTTTGCCAAACTTGAGCGATAAATTATCTACTGAAATCATGAGTGTGTTCTGTTTTTGAGAGGCGCAAAGATAGAGAATTATATTTTTTTGACTGGGTAAAATTGCCTTCATCCTACTCTTATAATTTCAAGCTTGTGGAATTTTTAGACAATAAGTTTGAAGTGTTTTTTATATTGACAGGTTGAATGATCTCTAATGCGTGTTGGGCTACTAAAAATATTCCTTTACTCTATTTTGCTTCAGCTGTTTTGGCTTGGAAAAGTGTTTCCAGTCAAAGCACAAATGTCAACCATAGGCAAAGAATTTTGGGTGGGTTTTATGGAAAATAACCGGGTATTGCCAAGCCTTAACAACGCTGGAGCACCTGATTATTGGATCATCTTAATCACTGCCAGCGAAAATGCCACCGGAGTCATCGAATATGCCGGAAATTCCACTGCATTCTCTTTGACCCAGGGGCAGCAATTCACCCTGAGAGTGGGTGGATTGGAATTGGATATGATTCATCGCACCTCTGGAATCATCGAAAACAAAGGGATTCATATAACTTCCTCCGGTAAAGTTGCAGTTCATGCGTTCAATGAGCGTTTTCGAAGCGCGGATGGGACGGTGGTCCTTCCAGTCGGGGCCCTGGGAAAAGATCATTACATCACTTCTCATTTTGAAACCAATCCATTAGGCAATCTCAACCAAAGCAACGAAAGTACGCTTTTGGTAGTGGCTTCTGAAGAAAATACCCGGGTGGAAATTACACTCGCTGAAGCCTCAGTGTCCGGAGATCCCAAAGGCACTCCTTATGAAATCACGCTAAATCGTGGACAAAGCTACCAGATTAAAGCTCGGGGAGACTTGACGGGTTCGCGGGTAAGAGTAGTGGGAGACAATGCCGATGACTGTAAAAAAATCGCAGTTTTTGGGGGGAACAAGTGGACTTCCGTAGGTTCTTGTGGCAATGCCAACGACCACCTTTTCCAGCAAACCTATCCAGTAAATACCTGGGGAAACTCTTTTATTCATGTGGCTTTGGCAGGGAGGAGTTCAGGGGAACTGGTCAAGGTGCTGGCCTCCGAAGACAATACTGAGGTAAGTGTCAATGGAAATTCAATTGGGGTGCTCAATCGAGGACAGTGGATGCCGATAGAATTTGAAGCCAATGAATCAGCCAAGATAGCCACCACTAAACCTTCCTCGGTCACGGTTTTTTCCAAAAGCCAGGCATGCAATCAGCCGAATGCGCCCAATTCTGATTTTGGAGACCCCTTTATGATCAGCTATAGTCCGGTGGAGCAGTTTTTGACCCAACTCACCTTCAATGCCATCAACCTGCCTTCGATTGTCAATCACTATGTAAACATCGTTGTAAAATCCGGTGACCAAGCCCAAACCCGATTGGATGGGCAAAGCATAGGCAGCAGTTTCTCGCCTCTTCCCGGTGACCCTAATTTTCAGATTGCCCGGGTGTCCATTTTTCAAGGCGTCCATACCTTAACCAATCCTTCAGGTTTTGCGGCGTATGTGTATGGTTTTGGAGAAATCGAATCCTATGGATATGCCGCAGGCGCGGCCCTGAACAACCTGAATTTTCAGACCGAGAATAAATATGAGTTTGAGGTGACCGGCGACAAAGTAGCTTGTCTGAATCAACCGGGTGATTGGACCATCAACCCGCAAAACCCCAACTTCACCTATTTTGTCTGGGACTTTGGAGATGAAAGTGAATCCAAAACCGGGAAAGTGGTTTCCCATAAATTCCTTAATCCCGGTACCTATGAAGTAAAAGTGGTCGCTTCTTTGAGTCCAAACTCCTGCGATGAGCAGGAGGAAATTGCATTTGAAGTTCAGGTGTTGGAAACTGATGCGGAAATCATCGGCGAGCAATCCGTTTGTCCTGAAGTCGAGCAGGTCATGTACCGACTCAAAAACAAGCAGAAAATTGGGAAAACCGTCTTTGAAGTAGAAGGAGGGACAATTTTGGAATCTTTTGGTGATTCTGTTTTGGTCAATTGGGGACCTGCCAATCCCAATGCCATCCTGCGGATGATTCCATACACAGAAAATGGTTGTCCCGGGGAGCCCATTGAATTGAATGTGGTGATCAATCAGCGAATCGAGGTCACTGAAGCTACGGGGGTGTTGGAGGTCTGTTTTGACCCAGCTGTTCGACATACCTATACCGCTCCCAATGCACAGCCCGGTCGGGGTTATGAATGGGTCATTACCGGTGGAACTTTGGTCAGTACCCAGGGATCACCACAAGCAGAAGTGGTCTGGGACCAACCGGGAATAACCGGAACAATAGCTTATACCGCATACAGTTTGGTGGACAATTCCTGCGAAGGCAAATCTCCAGCAATCGAAGTAAAAGTTGCTCCAGACTTTCAGGCAGAGGTCGCTTCGGTAACCTCAGTCCTCTGCTTCGGAGAATCCACCGGACAGATCAGATTGACCGTGACGGGTGGCCAAGCACCCTATAAATTTGAATGGTCTCATCAATCTACGCTCAATGCACCGGAAGCAACTAATCTGAAAGCAGGCATCTATTCAGTCAAAATCATTGACCAATTGGGTTGCGAAAAGTTTCTGGAGGATATTGCGATTACCGAGCCTGACCAACTCAACCTGATTCAGGCCAAACCTCAAGCGACTTCCTGCTATGGTAAAAGTGACGGAGAGGTGTTGATTCAAATCGAAGGAGGAATTTCACCCTACAGCTTGGTTTATGATGGCCTCAAAAGCTTTTCTTCCGATCTCAAAATCCAGGATTTAGCTGCAGGATCTTACAATTGGGAGGTTACGGATTCCAATGGGTGTAAAATCCCGGTCAGTTTTGAAATTACGTCTCCAGCAGCCGTGCTGGTAGATGTCAGATTGGAGAAACCTGCCTGTCCGGGTGGTTCCAATGGAGAGTTGTTTGTGGTACCCTCCGGCAATTCCGGGCCTTTTTTGTATCAGTGGAGTGATCCCGTACTCAGTGGACAATGGGTGTCCGGGCTTTCTGTCGGAGATTACTCGGTGGAAGTGACTGATTCTTTTGGCTGTGTTTCGATTGGGAAAGGTACGGTCAGTGAAGCCAAACCTCAATTCAGGATGCCGACAGGATTCGATTCCAGACAGGCGCCAGGGATTTATCAAGGGGTTTCAAACTGTGATACCGAATTTCAGTTGTCTGTATATAACCGCTGGGGACAGTTGATTTATTTCGGAAAAGAGGGCTGGGATGGCACGATTTCTGGAGAGTTAGCGCCTGGCGGAACGTATTCGTATTCAGTGAATTATTATTACCAATTGGAAGGAAAATCAGAAGTGACTAATATTAGAGGCTCTTTCATCCTGATCAGATAATCAAACCCAAAAAACAAACAACTTGAGACATCCTTACTACTAAAAATGGCGCAACACAAAAAGCTCACCCTCTTTTTTGTGTGCATGTCATTTTTACTGAGCCTCTCATCGATGGCTCAAAGCACCGTTGGTAAAGAATTTATTGTCGGCTTTATGGAAAATAACCGTAAACCCACCCAAGCCGACAAAGCTGTAATAGTTATTACAGCTCAGGAAAATGCGACCGGTAGCATCAGCTATCAGGGTCAGTCGATATCTTTTTCCCTGACCAAAGGCCAATCCATGGAGCAGGAATTTCTTTCCACATCCCAGGATGTGATGCACAGAGATTCCGAAGTGGTGGGATCTCAATCCATTTCCATCAGTTCCAGCGGAAATATATCCGTCTACGCATACAATTCCCGACAAAACAGCTCTGATGGTACCTTGGTGCTCCCGCTCACACTCCTTGGCAGTGAGTATTTTTTGACCGCCCACTTTAGTCCTTTAGCAAATGGGCCTGACAATTCGGAGAGCACAGCGTTGATCATTGCCACTGAGGATAATACACAGGTAGAAATCACGCCATCAGTTGCCACCCTAAATGGTAAAGCAGCCAAAGTTCCTTTCACCATCACCCTCAATCAAGGCCAATCCTATCAAATCAAAGCTTTGGGAGACCTGACTGGGACTCGTGTTCGGGTACTCAATCCTTCGGAGGGGAATTGTAAAAAACTGGCTGTTTTCGGAGGAAATAAGATGACCAGTGTCGGTGCCTGCGGAAAAACAGGAGATCACTTGTTCCAGCAAGCCATTCCGGTTGAGTTTTGGGGGAAATCCTATATCCACGTACCCTTGCGAAATCGAACTTCAGGAGAGGTTTTGAAAATTCTGGCAGCTCAAAATGGGACTCAAGTATCGGTCAATGGAGAAAACAAGGGGGAGTTGAATGCCGGAGAATTTATGACGCTGGAGTTTGGGGTAAACGATCTGGGAGTCATAGAGACCTCTCAGCCTGCCTCCGTTAGCCTTTTGGCAAAAAGTCAGGATTGCAATACCCTGGCGAATAATATTGGAGACCCCTTTTTGCTGACCTATCAGAGCAATGAGCAGCGGATCAAGGAATTGCAGTTTTACTCTGTCAATGAGTTTTACAACAATGCCAATATCATCGCACCAAGCGCTTCGGTCAGTCAAATCCGGTTGAATGGAACTGCCATAACCACTCAGTTTAAGCCCGTGCCCGGCAAACCTGAATTTTCCTATGCCCAGGTCAATGTGAAAGACTTTGATAATACTTTTTCAAGCCCTGAGGGTGCAATAATTTATGTGTATGGTTCTGGACAGCGATCCTCGTACGGATATTCGGCAGGATTTAATCTTTCGGGAGGAGGAAGTGCTACCGAAGAGCCCGTTTATGAATTTGAAAAGGAGGGTAAGGAAATCGTATGTCTTGGTATGGAGGAGTCTTGGGAGATTTTGCCAAAAGATGATCGGTTCAAATTTTTTAAGTGGAACTTTGGAGATGACACTCCCTTAAAAGATGGCCGGAACATAAGTCACACCTATTCCCAATCCGGCGTTTTCCAAGTGACTGTTCTCGCAAGTTCTGGATCGGGTCCTTGTGATATTTCCGCTGAATACGAATTTGAAATTGAGGTTATTCCTGAGGTAACCGCCACGGTGTCCGGGCCGGAAAATGCCTGTGCCAACGTGGAGGTAACTTATCTTTTAGAGAGTGAGCTTTCGTTCATCAAAGGCGAATGGATAGAGGTACTGGGCGGGGAGAAGATTTCGGAGACCGAAAACTCAATCACCGTCAAATGGAATGAAAATACCACAGAGGGGCTGATTCGGGTTGTCCCAATTTCAGAATCCGGGTGTTTGGGCAAAGAAATCGTTTTTAAGGTAGGAATCGGAGAAGGTGAATTGCTGGAAGCTCCGATCGGGCTTGCTTCGATTTGTGGCACATTGGAAGCGCCGATAGTTTACCGTGCTTCTACCACCGCAGCTTCTACCACCTTTGAATGGACGATTAAAGGTGGTCAGATTATATCAGGGGCAAATACTTCGGAAGTGAAGGTGACTTGGGATGCCAATGCCGCCTCAAGAGAACTGTCCTATCAAATCAGCCCAGGTGAATCCAAAACCTGTTCTACCACATCGGAGTTATTGAAGGTGGAGTCTATCGAGCCCCTTCGGGTAGTGTCTGCTGAGAAAAAACTGCCCAGCTGTCCCGGAGAATCAGATGGTGGGGTGGTTTTGGAGGTTTCCGGAGGATCGGGAAGCTATACGTTTGCTTGGTCCCATGACAAGGCGCTCAGTGCATCCACTGCGACCAACCTTAAAGCTGGCACGTATTGGGTCACGATTTCAGATCAAAGTGGCTGCGGAATTCTCACCTATGAACTAGTACTCAACGATCCACCGGCCATGCGGCTGACTCGGGAATTGCAGGTAGTAGCTTCGTCTTGCGAAGGGGTGTCTGATGGTGGTTTTAAGGCTAGAATCAGTGGAGGAGTACCGCCTTATACCGTTGAGGGCATCAATTCCACCTGGAATGGAGAAGAGTTGGAAGTGAAAAACTTGGCTTCTGGACCATTTTCCTTGTTTGTATTGGATTCCAAGGGGTGTTCCTTGCCTATTTCAGGGACCATTCCCGGCAATAAGCCCATGATTTTATCCTTTACCGAAGTTTCGCCCGGCTGCCCGGGTGGAGGCAATGGGGCGCTTACCGTAAATATCAGTGGTGGACAGCCTCCCTATGCTATCCAATGGTCAGAAGATCAAGGCGGAATAGGGATTATGGCCGCTTCCAATAAGTTTTTCAATTATTCCGGACAAACGCTGAGTGCTGTTTCCTCAGGATTTTACACCGTTTCAGTCACCGATGCCAGCGGATGTGTGGTGACCGCTTTGGGACGTGTCAGAGAAACAGCTCCGCAGGTCAGAATGCCTACCGGCTTTATGCCTAAAGATGGATGGTATGGACCGGTGTCCAATTGTACTCCGTCATTTATGCTTCAAGTTTGGGATAGATGGGGTCAGGTGATTTATTTGGGTAGTGAAGGCTGGGATGGAATGGTCAAAGGCAAAGAAGCGCCGATTGGAAATTACACCTACCAACTCACTTATTCTTACACGATTGAGGGGGTGACAGAACAAGTGACGAGCCGCGGAGTTTTCACCTTAATCAGGTAAATTCAGACGAATGATGGAGGGGCAGCGGCATGAATTCATTTTTACAATTTTCTAAGACATTCGTATTCGTTTTGCTTTTTTGGGGAAAAGCGATGGATTCTTTTGCCCAGTTAAATACGTTGGGGAAGGAGTTTTACGTGGGCTTTATGGAGAATAATGCCACGTCTTTTTTGCCGGTGACGGGGTCAGTGATTATCACTGCCGAGGAAAAGACGACCGGATACCTGGAGTATAATTCCCAAAAAACTTTTTTTACTCTTGAGCCCGGACAGCAGTTTATCAAAGACTACGAAGAGGCCCGAGATTTTATTCTTCACAGGAATTCGGGGATAGTGGAGGAAAAGGCCATCTACATCAATTCCAGTGGGAATGTCGCAGTCCATGCCTTCAACAAGCGACAGGCAAGCGCCGATGGTACGGTAGTTCTCCCTTTGACAGCTTTGGGGAAGGATTACTTCATTACTTCCCACTATGATGAATTTGAACCCGGACTGGATATCGCTCCGACCAACCGGAATTTTGAAAGTACCTTGCTGATCATCGCCGTAGAAGATGATACCGATGTGGAAATCAATCCTTCAACTCGGGTAGATTTCAATGGTAATCCCATTCCGGCCGTCGCACCGATTCAGATCAAATTGAATGCAGGAGAATCTTTTCAACTGAAAGCCATCACGGGTGACCTGACTGGAACACGGGTTCGGGTCGTGAATGGGGCTGAAGGGGATTGCAAAAACATCGCAGTATTCGGGGGAAACAAAATGACGAGTGCCGGAGAGAATTGTGCCACTTCCGGAGACCACCTGTTTCAGCAAGCCTATCCAGTCAATACCTGGGGCAAATCCTTTATTCATATTCCTTTGGCAGACCGAACTTCCGGGGAGATTATCAAAGTGGTTGCGTCACAAGATAATACTCAGGTGAAAATCAACGGTCAGGTCAGAGGAACCGTGAATCAAGGCAAGTTTTTGACTTTTGAGTTTGGAAGAAATGATATCGTATCGATCGAGACTTCCAAGCCCACCGCGGTATCCATGATCGCGAAAAGCGGCAATTGCAATGATCAGAACGACAGTTATTCCCGCTACGGAGATCCTTCTTTGGTCACACTTAGTCCCGTAAATCAAATGATGAGGGACATGGTTTTTTCTGCTGTGAAAATCACCTGGATTCGCGCTCACCTGGTCAATGTGGTGGTCAAACGGGGAACAGCCGGTCAGACGATTTTGAATGGGCAGCCGGTAGGGAATCAGTTTAAACCAGTGCCTGCCAATCCGTCCTTTGAATATGCCACTTTCTCAGTCAATGAAGGGGCAAACCGACTCCAAAACCCGGAGGGATTTATAGCCTATGTGTACGGTTCGGGTTCGGTAGAATCCTATGCCTATCCCGTAGGGGCAACCTTAGAAGCTATCCAATTTGAGACAGAGACTACCTATGCCTTTGAGGTAGAAGGAGACAAGGTGGCCTGTCTCGGTGAAGAGGGACTTTGGGAGATTTTTCCTGATTTTCCGGGTTTTAAGGATTTTACCTGGAGTTTTGGTGATGGATCTCCGGTCAAAGAGGGGAAAAAAGTCGGTCATACCTATGAGAAGTCCGGGAAATTTGAGGTGACTGTTTTGGCATCCACCGGAGAAGGCAAGTGTGATAGTGAAGAGACTTTGCGATTTCAAGTAGACGTATTAGAAGTCTCCGGGACCATCGATGGACCGACATCTGTGTGCCCGCTGATTGATGAGTTTGTCTATACTTTTAAAAATGAGGGGCAATTGGGCGAGCTGCAATGGGAAATAACCGGGGGAAGTATCTTGGAAGAAAAAGACAATCAGGTTAAGGTAAACTGGGGACCTTCTGGAGAGACTGCCCAGCTGAAAGTCCTTCCATTTACTTTGGCAGGTTGTCCGGGTGAGGAAGTGGTCTTGGATATTACCATCAGCGAAACGCTGGAACCAGCCTTGCCAAAAGGAAGCTCGGGACTTTGCGGGCCCAATTCCATTTTGGTTTATGAAGTGCCTTTTGCGACTTCTGGCCGATCTTATCAATGGGAGATCAGTGGAGGGCAGCTGGTTAGCGGACAAAATTCTCCCAAGGTTGAGGTGCTTTGGGATTTGAATGCTCCGGTAAGGACCTTGTTCTACGAGGAAAGCAGTACTGTCAACGGCTCCTGCGCCGGTGTATCCGAAGTCTTGGAAGTGAAAATATATCCAGCCTTTAGGGTGGAGGTAGCCCAACTTTTGGATCCGGCCTGTGAGGGACAAGCCAATGGCAGCATCCGGTTGAATGCATCAGGTGGATCAGGTAATTATTCCTATGAATGGTCTCACGATTCCAAACTTCAATCTGAAACTGCCACCGGTCTTGAAGTAGGAAGTTATGAAGTGGTGGTCCGGGATGCGTCGGGTTGTGCTTCGGAGCGTCTGAGTTTTGAACTGAAGAATCCTGAGCCCTTGCGATTGGTCGGGGCAGTGGAGGTTCAGCCTACGTCTTGTTTTGGTGGGTCAGATGGAGCATTGCGAATGAGAATCCAAGGAGGAACACCTCCTTATCGGGTTCTTGGTTTCGAGTCGAATTGGGATGGAGAGCTTTTGGAGGTTTTTGGTGTCGGAGAGGGCAATTACCTGGTAAGTGTACAGGACAGCAGAAATTGTGTGCTTCCTGTGGAGGCCGCGCTGATCGGTCCCGAGGAGATCAAAGCGGAAGTATTGGTGGTCAAACCGGGTTGCGAGGGAAGTTTGGATGGAGCATTGGAAGTTCAGCTGAGCGGGGGATATCCACCCTATGAGATATTGTGGTCCAATGGAGCGACAGGCAACAAGATCACTGACTTGCCACCGGGAGAATTTGGCTATACCGTTACAGATGCCAAGGGTTGCGTAGTCGTGGGCTTGGCGTCTCTGAGGCAGGCTGTACCTCAACTCAGAATGCCAACAGGCTTTAACCCAAAATCAGGTTTATTCCAACCGGTTTCCAACTGTCGGATTTCCTATCTATTGGTGATTTGGGACCGATGGGGTGAGCTGATCTATGCCGGATCTGAGGGCTGGGATGGGGCTATAAAAGGCGTGGAGGCTCCCGCAGGCACCTATTCATTTATGATCCGATACGATTACCTGCTGGAAGGCATTCCGACCCTCTCGGAGAAAACCGGAACCTTTACCCTAATTCGATAGGCCATTTTATTTGCTAATTCGGGGATTTGAATAGCTTTGCCCATTCAAATTTTTCCCAGATCATGAAAAAAATCTTGATAACCGGTGGTGCCGGCTATATTGGATCCCACACTGCTGTAGAATTGTGGAATGCCGGCATGGAGCCGATTATTTTAGACGACTTGTCCAATTCAAACGAAGAAGTCTTAAACCGACTCCGGGAGATTACCGGTAAGGAGTTCGTTTTTTACAAAGGGGATTGCAATGACTCTTCTCTGTTAAAGAAAATATGTTCCGAGCATCAGATCGAAGGAGTGATTCATTTTGCCGCATTTAAGGCTGTAGGGGAGAGTACCCAAGTCCCTTTGAAGTATTACCGGAATAATGTCGGCTCGCTTCTCATCCTATTGGAAGTGATGAAAGAAAAGGGAATTCGTGACCTGGTGTTCTCCTCTTCCTGCACCGTCTACGGTCAGCCGGATATTTTACCTGTAACTGAGGCCACGCCGAGAAAAGATGCCGAAAGCCCTTATGGCAATACCAAGAAAATCTGTGAGGATATTTTGGTAGACTATGTGAAAAGCAAACCGGGAATACGGGTGATCTCCTTACGCTATTTCAATCCGGTGGGCGCACATCCTAGCAGTAAAATCGGGGAATTACCCATCGGTACGCCTCAAAACCTCGTGCCTTTTATCACCCAAACGGCAGCAGGTATCCGAGAGAAACTCACCGTATTTGGCAATGACTATGATACCCCGGATGGCAGCTGCGTGCGGGATTATATCCATGTGGTCGACTTGGCCGATGCGCATGTGAAGGCTTTTCAATACCTGGCTGAACAAGGCTCAGATTTTTATGAGGTTTTCAATGTGGGTACTGGAAATGGCAATACTGTACTGGAGGTGATCCATGCCTTTGAAAAAGTAAGTGGAGAAAAGCTCAACTACGTGATCGGTCCACGCCGTCCCGGAGATGTGGTCAAGACTTGGGCTGATACCACCAAAATCAATCAGGTACTGGGCTGGTATCCAAAATTTTCCCTGGAAGACTCCATGCGGGATAGCTGGAATTGGCAGAAGAGTTTGGGGTAAAAGAAGCAGGTTAAAGCCCGCTTTTTTGCTTGCTTTACCTTCGAGGGTTGGAAATTCAATACCCCTAACTATCGGATTTAAAATCTGCGGATAAGACCTCCAAATTTCAAATTTGGAGGAGCTAAGCTTTGAGCTAAAGCCCGGAAATAATGATCGATCCTTCTTTTCTCCACCTAAAGGTGGAGGCAATTCACAGTCTGGAATAAGGTATTTTTTGAATAGGAATGCGGCTTCAGCCCATTCTAAACAGATTTAGGAATATATCCACGGGCTTTAGCCCAAATTTTAACCCCGCCGCTTGCCCGTCTTTCCTTGACTCAGAAGCGCAGATATAGACTTTGTGACCTTATCGTAGAAGATAGCTTGGTTGTCCTTATTTAACTCGATGTTTTCCCAGCTTCTTGGCGCATTTACTTTTTAGGAAGAAAGCTTGTGAAATGGGATTACGTTTATCAGATATCCGTGTTGTTCGAAGCTGTCTTCCTGCCCAAGTGTAACCAGCAGTCCTTCTTTTTTGTCAAAAAACTTCATGGCTTCCCATAAGCCATCCAATTCCCTTTTGAGATTTTCAGGGTTTAATTCGTAGCAGACTTGTACTAACTCCACCAGACCCTGCCTTCCGAAGATGACCAAATCACATTCGTTTTTTTCCGAGAAATAATAGATTTCGGGATAAGTTCTCCGGAAATGCAGAAAGACCATGTTTTCAAATCTTCTCCCAAGATCTTCCGAAAATGACCTGGAATTGGCTGTCACCAGTCCCGTATCGATGGAGTAGACCTTTTTGGCATTGATCAATTGCTTCCGTTGGGAATAGCTAAACTTGGGAATAAAGAAGAACAACCAGCTTTCCTCCAAGTAAGAAAAATATTCCATTACGGTACTGGTTGCCTTGAATTCCAAGATCTTACGTAGGTTATTACCGGATACTAGTTTGGCTACATTTGATATCAGGTATATCGCCAGATTCTGTAAAGATTTCACATCTCTGACCCCGTACCGGATTGCGATATCACGCAGTAGCAAATCATCAAACAATTGATGAAGTAATTCGGGTCTTCCGGTCTTCAGGTACTCCGGAAATCCACCCAAACTCAGATACTCCGAAGTGCTGTTGGAGGACTTCTCCAACTTTTGAAATTCACAAAATTGATCGTATGAAAATGGAAAAAGCTCTTTGGAGATATGCCTGCCGGTGAGTTTGGTACCGAGTTCTTTGCTTAATAATGACGCATTGGAACCCGTAATTACGATTCTGAAATTATCCAGGTCCAGTTTTTGGCGTACAAATCTTTCCCATCCTTCTACTACCTGAATTTCATCCAAAAACAGGGAAGTTTGTCCCTGGTCTGTTAAGATTTTGTCTAATTTCTGAAAATCCTCAACCGAAAAACCATATAGCCTTGGATCTTCAAAATTGAGATATAAAGCTTCAGGGTATTGATTTTTGAGTAGTTGGATCAAAAGCGTACTTTTTCCGCACCGACGAATTCCTGATATGATCAGTGCATGGCTTTGGATCAGAGAAATGCTGTTTAATTCATTCCGGAGCAATCCCAAAGATCTTCCCTGAAGATTTTCTTTTTGGCTCAAAGCCACTTCCTGAAGTAAATCCTTAGATATCATTGCCAGCTTTTAATTCAAAGTTACCATAATGTTGTTTACTAAACAATATTATTATTGTTTAGTAAACAACATTATCATGCTCCAACTACCATTCTGCTGCTCGAGATTTGGAAGGTGGAGAACATATCATCGGATTTTAAATCCTTAAATAGTACCTCCAAATTGCAAATTTGGAGGAGCTGCGGTTATTCATTTGAATTGGAATGTGGCTTTAGCCCATTCTTCGGATTAAGCGGGAAACTTACCGGGCTTTAGCCCAAGCCTCAATACCCTGCCGCCTGTCCGTCTTTTCGGGATTCGGAAGCGCCGATGTAGACTTTGTTGATTTTGTCGTAATAGATGGCTTGATACCCTCCATAGTGGCCTATGGTATACTCTACCCGATGGCCCATTTCCTTGAGTTGGCGGATCACCTCATAGGAAAAGCCGCTTTCCAGATTCAGGGATCCTCCATTGCTCATCTTCGAGCCGGTGGGTTCGGACGAACCGTTGTGCCGCATTCTAGGTGCGTCGCCTGCTTCCTGAAGGTTCATGCCAAAATCAATCAGATTGACTACAATCTGGGTATGTCCCTGAGGCTGAACCGAACCACCCATCAGACCAAAACTGATCAGGGGTTCCCCATCTTTGGTGATAAAGGCCGGGATGATGGTGTGAAAAGGACGCTTGCCTTTGGCTAAGGAATTCCAATGGTTGGGATCCTGCACATTGAACTGTTGTCCGCGGTTTTGGAGAACAAAACCCAATCCATCCGGCACCATTCCCGACCCAAACTCATCATAGATACTCTGGATAAAGGAAACCATATTGCCGTCTTTGTCCGCTACGGTCAGGTAGGTGGTGTTGCCTTTTTCGATTTCCCCGGCAGGGTAGGCCATCGCTGCCTTGTTGGGATCGATGAGTTTCCGACGTTCGGCGGCGTATTCTTTTGAAATCAATTTTTCCACCGGAATCTGGTTGAATGCCGGGTCGGCATAGAACTTAGCCCGATCTTCAAAAGCCAATTTCTTGGCTTCGGTCAGCACGTGCAGGTATTCCGCGTTTCCAAAACCCATAGATTTGATATCATAACCTTCAAGGATATTCAGCATTTGTAGGACGGCAATTCCCTGCCCGTTGGGCGGAAGTTCCCAAACGTCATATCCGCGGTAATTGGTGCTGACGGGTTCCACCCATTCGGACGTGTGTTTTTTCAAATCCTCGTAGCGGAGATAGCCCCCGTTTTCTTTCATAAACCGGTCGATGGTCTGTGCGATTTCTCCTTGATAAAAAGCCGATTTGCCTTCTTGGGCAATCAGGGAGTAGGTTCTGGCTAAGTCCGGATTTTTGAAGACTTCTCCTTTTCTAGGCGTGTTTTTGCCATTGGGCATGTAGGTTTTTCGGAAGCCCGGAATGTCCTGCATCTCCGGCCACATGTTGTTCATCTGCCAGGCAATCACCTCGGTGACCGGAAAACCGTTATTGGCATAGTCGATGGAAGGCTGAAGGATTTCCTGCATGGAGAGCTTCCCAAAGCGCTTGTGCATTTCAAACCAACCGTCCACGCAACCCGGAACCGAGACGGGAAGGGGACCAAGTAAGGGAACTGTGCTCAATCCCTTTTCCTTGAATACATCCATCGTCAGCAATTCAGGAGCACGACCGCTGCCATTGAAGCCATAGAGTTTTTTCGTCTTGGCATCCCAGATGATGGCAAAGACATCACCACCTATTCCACAGCCATTGGGTTCGACCAAGCCCAGCATGGCATTGGCGGCGATGGCAGCATCCATGGCCGAACCGCCTTTTTTCAGCACATCCAATGCCACTTGGGTTGCTAGCGGTTGGGCAGTCGCAACCATCCCGTTTTGGGCGATGACTTCAGATCGGGTAGTGAAAGTTTTGCCAGTAACCCGGTCTTGGGAGAAGCTCAGGAAGGGTAAAGACACGACGAGTGCGAGAAAACAGAAGTTCTTGTAGAAGCTCATATTCATGAAGGTAAAGAGAATTCGAAAATAGGGGGCAGTCAGAAAAATGAAGTTACCGAAAGTGTAATTTCTTTCAGTATCAAGGTTTCACATAATGTCATAGGAATTATTCCAACACCCTCACCAACAACCGCTCGCAGACCTTTTCACTCAAGGTTTCTGAAGGATGATGGGCATAGCTTACCACCATGGTTTGGTCATAAGATTCTTTGGAAAGGATGCTCAATTGAGTTCCTAAAGAAAGATTACGGCTGTTGAGAAATTCTAAAAACTCGGTTGAGGAATTCGTCAGTGCAGCTAATTGTACATTTTGACCGGGTTTAGCATGGGAAAGGGGTGTGTAGGACAATGGAGTAATTTTACCCTGAGGATCGGGAATAGGCGAACCATGAGGATCGACCGTGGGAAATCCCAACATCTGATCCATCCGCTCGAAAAATTTTGGAGCGTGAATATGTTCAATCTGCTCGGCAACTTCATGCACTTCCTCCCAACCGAAATTCATCACCTTGACCAAAAACATTTCTGTCAGTCGGTGTTTGCGGATGATTAGGGCTGCGATTTTCTTACCCTCTTTGGTCAAGGTGAGTGGTTTGTACTTTTCATACATCACCCAACCGCTTTTTTGAAGGGATTTGACCATGCTATTTGCTGTGGGCATGCTCACTTGTAGGCTAGCTGCCAATTCTGAAAGATTGACTTCCCCTTCGGCATTTGCCAAGTTGTAAAGGGACTTGAGGTAGTTTTCTTCGGTACTTGAGGCCATACTTTTCAATTCAATTCAAATAAAATCCTCTTTATTTTGAAAAACAAATTTGTTAGAATGGTCTAACAATGTAATTTTGCTAATCTAATTACTTTGCGGTGCTGAATTTGTACCCGAGGGAAAGAAAAACGAATAAAAACTTTGCTTGGGAAATTCACTATAAATGCAATAATGTTGCATATATGAAAAAAGAAATTTTACTCATCAGTTTGTTCATCTTATTTACTAGCTTGGTAAATGCCCAACAGACTCAAATCGGCTGGGTTAAATCCTCAAAAGGAGAGGGGCTGGAGTTGGTGCAGGTGCTGGTCAAGGAGACGGGAAAGGGAACGCTGACGGACAGTTTGGGAAGATTTGAAATTTCTATTCCTCCTTCTGGTCCTTTGACTCTTCAGTTTTCCAGATTGGGATTTCAGACACTTCTGAAACAAGTGCAGTGGGATGGAAAAGAGGTGATCGTCACACTTCTTTCTTTGGATACCCAATTGGATGAAGTAGTTGTAAGCGGCACCCTCCAGGAAGTTTCCCGCTTGGATAGTCCTGTCCCGGTAGAAGTGTACAAAAGCTCCTTTTTCAGATCCAATCCTGCACCGTCACTTTTTGAATCTTTTCAAAACATCAATGGTGTCCGGCCACAGGTCAACTGCAACATTTGCAACACCGGAGATATCCAGATCAACGGATTGGCGGGACCTTATACCATGATTTTGATCGATGGGATGCCGATTGTGAGTGGTTTGGCGACAGTATATGGGCTTTCGGGGATTCCTCAGGCCTTGATAGACCGAATCGAGGTGGTCAAAGGTCCGGCCTCGACACTTTATGGTTCCGAAGCGGTAGGAGGTTTGATCAATGTGATTACCAAGCGTCCGGAAAATGCCCCTTTGGTTTCGCTGGATGCCTTTGGCTCCACTTGGGGAGAGCTCAATTTGGACTTGGGCATCAAGTCCTCTTTAGGAAAAAATATCCAGGCCATTACCGGAGTCAATACTTTTTGGTACGATACCCCGATCGACAACAATCAGGATGGAATGACCGATCTAACCCTTCAGAAGCGTTTTTCTATTTTTCAAAAAATCCAAATGCAGCAAAAGAACGGGAAGGTTTTTTCAATTGCCGGAAGATTTGTGACCGAGGACCGTTGGGGAGGGGAGATGGATTGGAAGCCTATTTTCAGAGGTGGAGACGTAATCTATGGTGAAAGTATCCGTACCGACAGATGGGAGTTTTTTGGCAATTACCAACTTCCGGTCAAAGAGCAATTGAACTTTCAGTTTTCAGCCAATGGCCATAAGCAGAATTCCTATTATGGTGATGTATTTTATGGTGCCGATCAGCGGATTGGGTTTGGTCAGCTGACCTGGAATAAGCAACTGGGTAAGAATCAACTTCTGGCTGGGGCTGCATACCGATTGACCTATTATGATGACAACACCCCAGCTACTGCCGAGAGTATTGGCGTAGGGAATTCTCCTTTTGTCACTCATTTGCCCGGCGTATTTGTTCAAAATGAATTGAAGTTGGCCAAGACTCAAAGTTTGCTCGTGGGTATCCGATATGATTACAATTCCATTCACGGATCGATCTGGTCTCCGAGACTGAATTATAAAATCAGCTCGGAGGATAAATCTTTGATTTGGAGGACCTCCATCGGAAATGGATTCCGGGTAGCCAATGTTTTTACCGAAGATCATGCGGCCTTGACCGGGGCGAGACAAGTGGTTTTTGAGGAAGAACTGGATCCGGAAAGAAGCTGGAATGTAAATACCAACCTGGTCAAAAAAATCTACAGCGACCTGGGGAATTATTTTGGCCTTGAGGGAAGTATTTTTTACACCCAATTTTCCAATCAGATCATTCCGGACTATGAGACCAATCCCAATCAGATCATTTACGCCAATCTGGATGGGACTTCGAAAAGTCAGGGGATTAGTTTCAATTTTGATGGCTTATGGGCCAATGGATTTAAGTTGCTGGCTGGAGCGACACTCATGGATGTTACCTTGGAGGAAAATGGAATCAGGGAGAGGCAGCTGTTTGCTGAGCGGTTTTCCGGTGTTTGGACTATTGGCTATCATATCCATCCACTCGAATTGACGATAGATTATACCGGAAATGTGTACAGTCCGATGCGGCTTCCTTTGTTGGGTGAGTTGGATGACCGTCCCGAATATTCCCCTTGGTGGAGTCTTCAGAATATTCAGATTACCAAAGGACTGGGAGAAAAATGGGAAATCTATGGAGGGGTAAAAAATATCCTCAATTACACTCCTCCTGCCAACAGCATCGCGAGGGCCTTTGATCCCTTTGATCGGGGGGTGATTTTTGACGGGGCAGGTAATGTGGTAGCCACTCCGGAAAATCCCAATGCCCTGACCTTTGATCCGACTTATATGTTTGCCCCGAATCAGGGAATCAGAGGATTTTTGGGTGTCAGGTATACCTGGAAGTAAGTGTGCGTATTGAAAATTATAACCGCTGTTGAAGTCCTTTAAAGGCCTTTTGGTATATTGTGTTTATTATCAAAGAGTTAACCTGGAAAACCGCGCTAAAGTAACCTTTGAAAAACATAGCGTGACCATCACGTTGGATTGAGTTATTTCAAAAAGGAATTTTTGTATCCAGAATACAGAAGACAAGTCTCAATGAATGGAATTAAGTGGAAAATCTCCCTAATCTCCTTGGGAAATTACCTCAAATCGAAACCTAAAGCCAATTTTGAATCGGTTACGTGCCATCAAACCACTACACCGAGAAGGGAATTCTCATTTTTGAAAAAATCATAAAATTTCAAATGGAATTTGTATATCCTGCCAATCTAAACCTGCTGTTTTATCAGATTGTCTCCAAAAATTAGAGAACTTGATTAGAAATAAACCAGCAGCTTTCGCCACGTGAGAACAAGTTGTAACCTATATTTTTATTTTGTGCTTCTTTTTGGTCTTTGTTTTTGCACCATTGAGGAAATAGAAAAACCTCCTACTGAAAACTTGGTAGGCAGTTTTGAAAGAGAGCTTTTGCCTCTTCAGGTTTTTAGTTTTAATCCAGGCATTCCGCTCGAAGGATATGAAAAAATCGGAGGGGAACTTGGAGGAAAGACCTTTGAAGTAGGAAAAGGAGAAAATGGTTTGGTTTTTTTTATGGTTCCTGAATTACCTCCCGGAGACTATCTACTCAAGCTTCAAATTGGACCAAAAACCATGGTTTGGAATGTGAAAGTTGGGAGTTTTTTCCAAAACCCCACTCCAATTGGTGATGCCTTTTGGGAAGATTATTTTGCAGGGAGCAGGGTGATTCAGGACAGCTTGGAAAAGCATCCTGAATTAAGATATCAATACGCAACTTGGTTGGAATGGACTGGTTTCTTCAAAGCACTTTTTAATGATCTGACTTCTGAACAAAAGAATACTTTGAGCAAAATCATCCAACAGAATCGATTGGAAAAGTTTGCTTCTTTTCAGTTTGAATTACCCATGGATGAAAACTGCCTGGACGCCAACTATTGGGTTTTCTTTAAAAATTTTCAAGTAGAGACAGAAAGTGAAAGGAATGCAAGAGCACAGCTGATCTATCTTCCTGCGTCTCCAATACTTGACGCCTTAAAAGCTTTTGTCGCGGATGTGATTTGGAAGTATTCCATGGTTATCGAGCTTTCCAGAATGAAGGTGTTGAATTGTCCGATTTTGAGGGATATATCCTTCCAAACGATGTATGGAAAAGTTGATGAAAAGCCCATACTTTTTAATCCTGGGGATTCTTTGGTTTTTAAATTGGAAGGTGAATACATCCGCCTTAATAGTTCAGACGCAAGCCTTGGGATGGAGGGATTGGGACAATACGCTATTCTGATTTTTGAAGAGGCAAAATATCAAAGAAACGCACATGCCGAATGGATTTCTAAATACCGGAGCTACCAGAAACTATCTTACCCTTTTTTACCGGATTTCTCCTTTTCCTATTCTACTTCACCGAGCATATTTCGACCGTTGGAGGGGTTTACTTTTCAAATCCAATCTATTTCAAATCCCCAAGTATTTCTATCTAACCAAGTTCAAAAAGGAAATCAACTGTTTTTGACTTTTGACAGAATGCAGGAGGGGGCTCAGGAATTCCAATTTACCATGAGCTTTACCCAAGAAGGACATTCGGTGACCAAAAACCTGAAGGGGAGAATGCCGGGAGTCAATGAGTTGATTCTCGACCTTTATTTTGACCGGGGAACTGCGAATCTGAGTGTACTCGGAGGACAGGGCCCATTTGAGATTAGGTGGAGTAACGGTGTGATGAATGAAACCAATGCCACGTTTCCAGCAGGAGACCATTTCCTCATGGTTACAGATGCCAAGGGACTGGAAAAAAAGATAGAATTTAAAGTTCCGGAATTCGGGACTGTCAAAGATCGAGAGGGAAATGAGTACCAAACAGTCAAGATTGGGGATCGGTGGTGGATGGCGGAGAACCTTCGAAATACCATCCGTGAAAATGGGAAGCCCATTGAACATCGGCCTTCTTGGCCCGCATGGAATCCCAGTTTTCCAGCCGATTTTGATCGTGCAGCTTATTCTTACTATGATAATTTGACAAGTAACGATGCCCGCTATGGTAAACTGTATAATATTCATGCGTTTGAGGGGGGAATCTGTCCCGATGGCTGGGGATTGCCCAGTAATGAGGATTTTTTGGCACTTATCGAGCATTTGGGTGGGGAAGATGAAGTGGGAAGGAAACTAAAAAGCAGAAGCAACTGGAAAGAAACAATATTTAATTCGACCAATGAGTCTGGATTCAATGCAAAGCCAGGAGGAAGGAAATTCTATAATAACTCCTATGAGAAGGAAGAGCAATTTGTAGGGTGGTGGGTGAAGCCAGTGACTATTCCCAACCGAATTGCTTACCTGGAAGCCGGATCAAATCAACTGATAATGAAGAATCTAATTGATTTTTATTTTCAAGGTCATTATATCCGCTGTATCCAAAATGACTGATTTATTTGCCTTTGTGGATTTATTTTTAGGTGCCGCTTTTGGCGTCTCACTTCCCGCAGTCAAGGTAGTTGCGGGTTCCTTCAAAGATTCTTCTAAATTTTAGTGAATAAAACTTTACTCACTAATTGTTTCAAAATGAAATAGGGATACTCCCAGTGGCGAGGAGAGTTGCGCTCCCAGCAGATTGAGAATGGATCTTTGTTCTGGATGGACAAAAAAAATCCCCGCACCGGGCGGGGATTATTAAATTATTATTTTTTCACTTCTTCGGGCTTTCCGGCTACGAGTTTTTTCACCCGATCACCCTCTTTAAGCTGCTTGCTGACTACGAAGTAAGGCCCCGAAATGACTTCATCTCCTTCTTTTAGTCCTTCCAGAATCTCAATGTTTTCATAATCCGAGATTCCGGTTTTTACGGTTCTGATTTTAGCTTCCCCATTTTCACTGACAAATACGATTTCTTTCGCCTTGGTCGTTCCTCCAGGAAGGGTATCCATTTGAGTTTCCCGGGTAGTAACGGCTGAAAGTGGAATAGCCACAGCATCATTTTTAGCATTGGTCATGATTTCGACTGATGCTGTCATGCCTGGACGGAACGGGTATCTATTTCCTGCCTTCACCAGCTCTTCATAAGAGCTATTGAGAATTCGGATTTTCACCTTGAATTCGGTCACTGCATCCACAGATGCCTTCGTATTTGCGGTATTGGCAATGCTGGTTACGATTCCCTTGAATTTTTTTCCGCTGGCAGAATAGGCATCCACATCGATCAAAGTCGTGTCTCCCAAAGAAAGTCTTACAATGTCATTTTCATTGACGTCTACACGAACTTCCATCCGGGTAAGGTCTGCTATGGTCATCATCTCGGTACCGGCCATTTGCTGGGTTCCTACCACCCGTTCCCCTTTTTCAACCTTCAAACTGGATACAATTCCGGAAACCGGGGAATTGACATTGGTCAATCGAAGGTTTTCGGAAGCTTCATTGACAGAGGCTTGGGAGCTTTTTACGATGAATTCTGCCGCAATCACTCCTTGTTTTGCTGCTTCGAGATCTTTTTCTGCGGAGATAAAATTGGCAAAAGCCTGCTCATAGTCAGCATCGGAAATGACCTTTTGTTCGTGGAGGGTTTTTTGTCTTTTAAAATCCAGTTCTGAACGAGTAAACTGGGCCTCTGCGCGTTGCAAGCTAGCTCTGGATTGAGCAAGATTGGCCATCTGTTGATTGAGGTTTGCCCGGGTTCTGTCCAATGCAGATGCGAAATTATCCGGTCGGATTTTCACCAAAAGCTTACCTAATTCTACTGAGTCTCCTTCTTGAACATTCAGTTCGATGATTTCTCCTGCCACATCCGGAGAAAGTTTGACTTCGATTTCGGGCTGGATTTCTCCAGAAGCACTTACTTTTTCAACAATAGCGGTCTTTTTTACATTGGCAAATTCTACTTCAGTTTCTTTGACTCCGCCTATCCAACCGGCAGACCGACCGATGATGGCAAAAACAATAATCACTCCTACTGCTCCGAGTAGGTAATACAGAAGTTTGTTGGACTTTTTAGTAGCCATGGGTTAGTAAATATTAAGCGGATTACCTAGATAGAAATCGAGTACTTTTACTCGGAAAATGTAGCTGTATTTTGCATTGATCAAATCAGCCTGAGCATTAAAGAGGTTGTTTTGGGCCACTTGAAAGTCTACCGAATTAATGGCACCCAAATCAAACTGCTGCTGAGAGACGCGGAAGGTCTCTTCCAGACTTTTGATTCTGACCAGTGAAGCCTGATAGCTTTGCTCTGCCGCCAAAGCCTGGGTGTAGGCAGTTTCGATATCTTGGCGAAGTGTGTTTTTGGCTTCTTGAGCCTCAACTTCAGCCAGTCTCTGCTGGACACGAGCTCGCTGTAGTGAAGCCTTGTTGCTGAAGTTGGAGAATATCGGGATATTCAACTGAAGATTCCCAGATTGAGACAGGTTGTTTTCAATTTGAGTTCTAAAAGGAATTATTTCTGATGAACCCGGCAAAAATGCCTGATCTACATAGTTGGAAAAAATAGAAACTCCCGCTCCAATGGTGGGATAGAATGCTCCTTTTGCGATTTTCACCCCATATTCGGCCACTTCTATGTTGGCCTCTGCAGCTTTGATTTGAGGAAGGGTTGTAACAGCCACTTCAAAAATTTCCATGGGAGTGCTGGAGGTAAGCTCAGCCTGATTGACTTCATAAGCTGGTTCGATTACATCAAAATCCTCCGTAAATGGAATCACCATGGCTTGAGTTAAGGCCAACTTGGCTAACCGAAGACCATTAACCGCATTGATCAAATTGAGTTGATTGGTGGCATTTTGAGATTGAAGATCCAATTGATTGGTCAAGGGCAGCGAACCCGCAGCAACCAGTTTTTTGGTTCGCTCAAGCTGTTCGGAGGTGGTTTTGAGCTGATTTTCTGCAATTTTCACCTGCTCTCTATTGAAGACCACATCAATAAACAAATTGATGACACTCAGGGTGATGGTATTTCTGGTAGCTTGAAGTGAATATTGACCTGCTTCCAGGTTTTTTCTGGCTTGGGCGATGCTGTTGTTGATTCGCATGCCATTGAAAATCGGCAAACTTGAGTTTGCCGTCACGTTGATGTTTCCGATTCTTCTGGTTTCAAAGAGGTTGGTTACTGGGTTAATAGATCTACCCCAACGATAACCTGGAAACACACCTGAGCTTAAAGAAGGGATTCTTCGGCCTTGATTGGCTAAAAGTTCTGCTTCGAAATTGCCCTGATTGATTTCTGTTCGTTTAAGTGTAAGATTATTTTCCAAAGCAATCTCTACCGCGGTGAGGAGATCGATTGGTCCAGTGATTTCACTTTGGGCAAAACTGGGAACCTGGAGAGCCAACACCAGCAATGCGGCGGTAAAAAGTTTTTTCATGTTTAGTTGGTTTATGGTGAAAGGTAAAAGGTGACGATTATAAATCTATATCAGGAATGTAAATTAGGTCCTTAACCCAGGGAAGAGACTGAAGATACTCAGTGGTAATTTTTCGAATTCCACTATCCATCTCGATGACATGGCAAGCCATGTCATTTTTCCCTTTTCGGGACACAGACATGGTGGCAATATTCGTTTTTTCCTGAGCAATCACACTGGAAATGAAGGCAATAGCTCCGGAGATATCATCCGCTTTGATAATTAAGGTATGGTTTTGAGCTGAAAAATTGGCTACAAATCCATCGACCTCAGCAATATTTATGACTCCTCCTCCGAGGCTTTCACCGACTACCTCTACGCTCTTATTTCCTTTTTTCAGTTGTAATTTGATGGTGTTGGGGTGGTGAACAGATGAATTGCCGATGGATTTGAAAGTGTATTTCAAATTTTTTTCCTTGGCGATTTCAAGCGCATTTTTGATCCGGGCATCGTCTGTTTTGAAATCCATCAATCCCCCTAAAATTGCCCGATCACTGCCATGTCCTTCATAAGTTCTTGCAAATGAATTGTAAAAAGTGATGGAGGCTTCTTCGGGCAGTTCTCCCAATATTCGAATAGCGGCGCGGGCTATTCGGACTACTCCCGCGGTGTGAGAAGATGAAGGTCCGATCATCACCGGTCCAATCATATCAAATACACTGCTTTTGTTTGCCATGGGTCCTTAAGATTCAATTATGGTGCTAGTACAAAATCGCGTTCAAGAATAAGGGATTTTTTCCTTTCAATCCTTATTTTTTTGGCTTAAATGGCGGTTTGTTTATCTATTTTAACAGATCGTTGCTGGAACAGAACTAATTTATGTCCGAATATGAACAAATCAATGAGCGATTCTGATACAGTATTTGTTTTTTCAGATCATTCGGGCACTTGGATACCCACTGGGCTTTTCCCGATTCCAAACCGGGCAATGAATTTTGGGGATGGAATATTTGAAACAATGGTTTTTGATCAAAACCAGATTAGATTTTCTGAATTTCATCAAGATAGGGCTCTTAGAGCTTTAGAGGCTTTGGGAATCAAGCCTACCCATTTCGACCTTGACCTCCTTCAGGATTTTTTAGCCACGCGTTTTTCAGGAAACAAACTTAGGGTAAGATTGAATCTGTTTCGATCCGGTTCCGGAAAATATACTCCGAATGAAAATTCCCTTTCGCAGGCTTTACACCTTGAACCTTTTCATGAAGCTCCAAGAGTCAAACCGATTGCAGGTATTTCCGACTCTATCCGACTTTCCCATACCCCTTGGAGTTCATTCAAAACGCTCAATGCAATGCCTTATATTATGGCCGCCCAGGAGCGGCAGAAAAGGGGATGGGATGAAATTCTCCTTCGAGACGCTCAGGGAAGATTGTCCGAAGCCGGTGCGTCCAATCTGTTTTGGCAAAAGGGAAATGAAATTTTTACCCCTGATTTGGAATGCGGGTGTATTGGTGGCGTGTCGAGAAGGGTGATCATGGAAGAAGCGGCAAATTGTGGCTTGGAAGCGGTGGAAGGGTCCTTCTATCCGGCTGATCTGAACCAAGCTGAGCGTGTTTGGGTGTCCAATGTGACCGGGGTAAGTTATTTGGACAGAATCGAATCGAAACAATTTTCGACGGAAAGTTTGCTGTGGCTGGATAAATTATTCGATTAAGGACCCGAATTGGAATTGAAAATATGCACACGTTTGCATCAAACCCTTATATTTATCGACCTTAAAATGTAAAGTTTGAACTAATAACCTGACTTATTACCCTAAAACCTCAATCAACCTTGCTTTATGCTCTTAGAACCCATTGACCTAATTGTATTCTTTGGCTACTGTTTTTTGATCATCGGGATGGGAATCTTCGTCTCCCGGGAGAAAAAAGGACACGTCAAAAACTCCTCAGACTACTTTCTAGCCAGTAAAGCCCTGCCTTGGTGGGCAGTTGGCGCCTCTCTGATTGCCTCCAATATCTCAGCGGAGCAATTTATCGGTATGTCCGGTTCCGGTTTTGCCCTTGGATTGGCGATTTCCACGTATGAGTGGATGGCTGCAGCCACCTTGTTGGTGGTTGCGATTTTCTTTCTTCCGGTTTACATCAAGAAAGGGATTTATACGATGCCGGGTTTTCTGTTGGATCGCTACGATACCCGAGTGCGTACTACCATGGCGGTATTTTGGCTTTTACTGTATGTATTTGTCAATCTTACCTCTGTCCTTTATTTGGGTGCACTGAGTCTGAATACGATCCTGAACGTGCCATTGGTGTACGGCATCATTGGTTTGGCACTTTTTGCCATGATTTATTCGATTTATGGCGGATTGAAGGCTGTGGCTTGGACCGATGTGATCCAGGTCGTGTTTTTGATCGCAGGTGGTTTGGCTACTACCTACATTGCCTTGGGGATTGTAGGAAATGGTGATGCTTGGGAAGGGCTTAGCCTGCTCAGAAAAGAAGTGCCGGGTCACTTTTCCATGATCCTTTCCAAAGGGGAGATGATGATTCCCGACGGAAAAGGGGGAACAAGGGATGCCTATCTGGATCTTCCGGGATTATCTGTTTTGGTAGGAGGGATGTGGATTACCAATTTAAGTTATTGGGGCTTCAACCAGTACATCACGCAAAGAGCGCTCGCTGCCAAAAGCCTGGATGAAGCACAAAAAGGGATGATTTTCGCCGGATTTTTGAAGTTGTTGATGCCTTTGATCGTCGTGATTCCTGGAATCGCTGCTTTGGTCATTGTCAATAATGGACTGGATGCGCAGTTTATCGAATCAATGAAAGATCCAGCTACAGGTTTGATCAAGTCTGACCGTGCTTATCCTACCTTACTTCAGATTTTGCCGGTAGGGTTGAAAGGCTTGGCCTTTGCGGCTTTGACGGCAGCCATTGTGTCTTCCCTTGCTTCTATGGCCAACAGTACATCGACTATTTTTACCATGGATATTTATAATAAATATTTCGGTAAAAATGCCTCAGAGGTCACCCAGGTAAGAGTGGGTCGGATCACGGCATTGGTGGCATTTGTGATAGCAGCCATTGTAGCACCCGCTTTGGGGCAGTTGGATCAGGCTTTCCAGTTTATCCAGGAGTACACGGGCTTTATCAGCCCCGGAGTATTTGCCATTTTCTTCTTTGGCGTATTCTGGAAGAAGACCACTTCCAATGCGGCCCTGGTCGGTGCTTCTTTGAGTATTCCGCTTTCTGTGGTTCTGAAGGTGGCATTTCCTGCCTTACCCTTCATTGACCGAATGGGATTGGTATTTTTGATTTTGGCTGCATTGATGATTGCCATTTCGCTCGTAGAAGGGAAAGGCAAAGATCATCCAAACAGTATAGAGGTCAACTCAGACCTCTTCCGAACCAGCACAGGATTTAAAATCGGAGCCATTTTGATTGCAGGTATTACAGCAGCACTTTATATCGTATTCTGGTAAGATGAGAAAGTTATTGTTGGGACTGGATTTGGGAAGCTCTTCAGTGAAAGCCTCCCTTTTGGATGTAGATTCCGGAAAAGCCCTTGTTGCCAAAGCCTTTCCCGAAGAGGAAATGCCTATTGACTCCCCACAGTCCGGCTGGGCCGAACAGGACCCGGAGATGTGGTGGAAATATGCGAAAGATTGCATTGCTTTTGTCCAAAAGAAAGCAGAGGTCAAAAAAGGAGAACTCCAAGCCATCGGGATAGCCTATCAGATGCACGGGCTAGTCTGTGTAGACAAAAATCAGCAGGTACTTCGACCATCTATTATATGGTGTGACAGTCGTGCAGTGGAGATCGGTGCAAAAGCCTTTAAAAAATTAGGTGCTGACTATTGCCTTCCTCACTTGCTGAATTCTCCCGGGAATTTTACCGCATCCAAACTTCGTTGGGTAATCGAAAACCAACCTGAAATCGCCTCCAAGATTTATAAAATCATGCTTCCCGGTGACTTTATCGCCATGAAGCTGACCGGAGAGATTCTTACCTCAGAAACGGGACTTTCCGAAGGCATTTTTTGGGATTTCAAAAAGAATGGATTGAGTGAGAAGTTGCTCAAGCAAATGGAGATCTCTAAAGAATGGATGCCAGAGGTTGTAGCCTCCTTTTCGGTACAAGGAAAAGTGACTGCTTCAGCAGCTAAAGAAACAGGTTTGGAATCGGGGATTCCTGTGGCATATCGGGCCGGTGATCAACCTAATAATGCCTTTTCACTCCAAGTCTTGAAGCCTGGAGAATTGGCCACCACAGCGGGGACCTCAGGTACCGTGTATGGGGTATGTGATGAGCCGCTATACGATCCCCAGTCCAGAGTGAATACTTTTGTCCATGTCAACCATTCAAAGAAAAAGCCTTCCTATGGTGTGTTACTTTGTGTAAATGGCACTGGGATTCTCAATTCTTGGCTCAAAAAAGTCATGGGAGGATCGAGAATCACTTATGAGGAAATGAATTCGCTGGGAAATGGAGCGTTAATTGGTTCAGAAGGTCTGGTCTTTATTCCCTTTGGTAACGGAGTGGAGCGGATCATGCAAAACAAACCGGTAGGTGCACATCTTCTGGGATTGGATCTGTTGAAACACGACAAGCGGCATGTAGTCCGAGCTGCTCAGGAAGGGATTGTATCTGCGCTGACATTTGGTTTTAGAATCATGAAGGATATGGGAATGAATCTTCAGACTGTAAAAGCAGGGCATGCCAATATGTTTCTAAGTCCTCTGTTCCGAAAGACCTTTGTGCATATGAACCGAGTCAATTTAGAATTGTACAATACCGATGGGGCGCAGGGGGCTGCCCGTGGTGCGGGAATTGGTGCCGGGATATTTTCGGATGAAAATCAGGCATTTCATGGGTTGGAGTTGTTGGAAACGCTGGAACCCAATGCCAACTTCTACGAGCCCTACGAAGAAGTCTATCAGCATTGGGAAAATCGACTGAAAGGCCTGATTTGCGATTAATTCCAAATCTCAAATCTCAAATCTCAAATCTCTAATTTCAAATTTTAAAACCTATTTACCTATTTCTATAAAAACCCAAAAAACAATGTCAAAGACCTATTTCCCAACTATTGGAAAGATTCAGTACGAAGGCCATCAAAGCGACAATCCGCTAGCTTTCAGATACTATGATGAAAACCGTGTCGTGGCTGGAAAGACCATGAAGGAGCATTTCAAGTTTGCGATCGCCTACTGGCATTCCTTCTGCGGTACCGGAGGAGATCCGTTTGGACCGGGTACGATCACGCATCCATGGGATGCCAATCCTGATCCGATTCAAAGAGCCAAGGATAAGATGGACGCCGCTTTTGAGTTTATCAGTAAGATTGGCGTGGATTATTATTGCTTTCACGATGTTGACCTAATCGATGAGGGTCCTAGCTTGGCTGAGTATGAAAAGCGCATGCAGATCATCACGGATTATGCAGCCGATCATCAGAAAGCATCAGGAATTAAGCTTCTCTGGGGTACGGCCAATGTATTTAGCAATCCTCGGTACATGAACGGAGCCTCGACAAACCCAAATTTTGACGTGGTGGCTTTTGCAGGAACTCAGGTAAAAAATGCCATCGATGCAACGATCAAATTAGGAGGGGAAAATTACGTGTTCTGGGGAGGTAGAGAAGGCTATATGTCCTTGCTCAATACCGACATGAAGCGGGAGAAAGAGCATTTGGCCAGATTCCTGACCATGGCAAGGGATTATGCGAGAAAGAACGGTTTCAAAGGAACATTCTTCATCGAGCCCAAGCCCATGGAGCCTACCAAGCACCAATATGATTATGATTCCGAAACCGTCATCGGATTTTTGAGACACTTTGGTTTGGACAAGGATTTCAAATTGAATATTGAAGTGAACCATGCCACTCTTGCCGGACATACTTTCCAGCATGAGCTTCAAGTGGCTGCTGATACCGGAATGCTCGGATCCATTGATGCCAACCGTGGAGATTATCAAAACGGATGGGATACGGATCAATTTGCCTTGAATCTTCAGGAATTGGCTGAATCCATGCTCGTGATCCTGGCAGCCGGAGGCCTTCAGGGGGGCGGTGTCAACTTTGACGCCAAAGTGAGAAGAAACTCTACGGATCCTGAAGATCTGTTTTTGGCTCACGTGGGCAGTATGGATGCTTTTGCGCGTGGATTGCTGATCGCTGCGGATATCATGGAAAAGTCCGATTATCTGGAAAGAAGAAAGAACCGCTATTCCAGCTTTGATTCAGGAAAAGGAAAGGCGTTTGAAAATGGAACACTTACCTTGGAAGACCTAAGATCCTACGCATTTGAAGTAGGGGAACCGAAGCAGTATAGCGGTAAGCAGGAGTATTTTGAAAATTTGATCAATCGTTTTATTTGATCGAAATTAAAGGGAGGCTTAGGTCTCCCTTTTACGTTTAACCCCAACACCGATGAGAAAGTACGCCTTACTTCTGGGAATTTTCGCCATGCTTTTTGGCTGCGAAATGCCCATTCCCCAATCTCCTGTCACCTTCCCAAAATTGCTGTCCGATGGCATGGTCCTTCAACGGGATCAACCCGTTCAGATTTGGGGAAAAGGAACACCGGGTGAGAAAGTAAGGGTTTCTTTGGCAGGTGCGATTGGCAGTACCAAAGTAGCCGAAGACAGTACTTGGAAGGTTCAATTGCCTCCTTTACCTTCTGGAGGGCCTTTTCAGCTGCAGGTCAACGTGCAGACCATCCATGATGTGTATGTCGGTGATGTTTGGTTGGCCGGGGGCCAATCCAATATGGAATGGGCACTCAAATCCGGAGTGATCGGAAGAGAAGCGGAATTTGCCAATCCTGATTTTCCTCAAATCCGATTTTTTAAAGTTGCGAAGGATTACAGTGCCACGGAGAAGGCTGATGTATCTGGAGGTTCTTGGAAAATAGCCAATGCGGAGAATCTTCCCGATTTCTCCGCCGTGGCCTGGTTTTTTGCCAAAAAGAATCACCTCGAAAAAAATGTTCCCGTCGGCATCATTGAATCCAATTGGGGAGGAACTCCAGCAGAAGGATGGACAGAAGCTCAGGTCCTGGCCGAAATCGAGGAGCGATCTTTCACGGAAGAGGCGAAAGATGTTATTGAGAACAGGTCAAAGTGGAAGGAAATCCTGGCTGAGAATGAAAAGAAAAGGGAGATGAGAGACTTGCTGGTTCGAAGGCCTGATTCCTTGATGGCTGCGGAAGTAGCCGCTCTCGGATACACCGAATCGGGCTGGAAGTCGATTCAGCTTCCCGCATCCAACCCTTTGGAGCACATTGCTTGGGTCAGGAAAAAGTTCAACCTTCCTTCCAACAGTCCGGCAACGCTTACCCTGTCCAGACTGGAGCAAATGGCATTTGTCTATGTCAATGGTGTCCAGGTACATTACAAGGATTGGGGCGCAGCCATGCCTACCCTAGAAATTCCCGGAGAGTTGCTCAAAGCCGGCCAAAATGTACTCACCATCCGTGCGATCAATACCTGGGATAACCGCCCAGTCGTAGGATCAGCCGGGGAAATGTATGTGACTCAAAATGGTCGAAAAATCAGTCTTGAGGGGAATTGGTCTTATTCCAATTCCGTGGTAGAGCCACAACTCCCCAAGGTGGAATATCACAATTGGAGGCCTGGATTCATGTTCAACGCCATGATTGCACCGCTGACCAACTATTCGATCAAGGGAGTGATTTGGTATCAGGGGGAAAGCAATGCAGGTCGAGCAGAGGAGTATCGGGAGCTCTTTGGAACAATGATCCAAAATTGGAGAAGTCGCTGGAAGATGGAGTTTCTCCCCTTCTTATATGTGCAGTTGGCCAATTTCATGGAGCGAAAAGAAGTACAACCGGATAGTAAGTGGGCTTTGCTTCGAGAGGCGCAGACCAGAATTCTCGAGCTTCCGAAAACCGGGATGGCCACGATCATTGATATCGGGGAAGAAAAAGACATCCATCCCAGAAACAAAAAGGATGTAGGCGAAAGATTATGGCTTCAAGCCAGAAAAGTGGCTTTTGAGGAGCAGATTCTTGCTTCGGGGCCATTTGTCAAAGAAATAAAAAGAGAAGGAGACAAACTTTTGGTTAGCTTTTTTGACGTAGGAGAGGGGTTGAAGCTGGCATTTGGGGAGGAAGTTCTTGGCTTCTATGTGGAAGATGCGGAAGGACAATTTGAATCGGTCCAAGGCGTAATTTCAGAGAAAGATCAAATCACACTGACGATTCCTGAAGGAATCACTCCTGTGAGTGTCCGATATGCCTGGGCGGACAATCCCCAAGTCAATTTGATCAACTCGATTCAACTTCCTGCGATGCCTTTCCGAAAATCATTTTAATCGATCTTCCGGATCAACTCATTGGCCTCTGTCATTTCCTGAACCCGTTGCTGAAAGACTTCACGGGAAGGTACCTTGGCGATGTTTTCCAGAAAATCTATCGTGCTGAATAAAACACTCTGCCAGTCCTTGGAGGTGATCGCGGAAGTGATCACGTGATCACCTGTTTTGGGAAAGGCCATCTCTTTTTTCAAAGCGGCCTCAGTTCCCAATTGACTGTACATTTCCAGCATTTTGGGTACTGAAACCACAAAATCCTGTTCCTGATCATTTTTGTAATAGTATCCCAAGAAAAGCGGCTGTTTGATTTTTGAAAACGTTTCGGAATTCATTTCACTGTATAACAGGACGGCAAGACTCTCATAACCATTGATGTGGTAATCTTCTGACCAAAACGCCGCCTTTTCTCCTTGTCTTTTTTGATGGATCACTCCATTTTCCATCAGGGTTTTCTCCATGATCAATTTGGTCCAAGGCTTGAAAAAACTCTCCAGCCTACCATCTCCATCCCGAATGGCGGGCGAATAGACTACTAAGGCGTGAATGTCCGGTTGCTGACTGGCCAATAGTAGGGAAAGGGCTCCACCCATGGAGGTGCCTACTACGATCACCTGATCACCGAGACTTTTGCCGATCTGGTAAGCTTCTCCAGCCGCATTGGCGAGTTTTTGAGCGCTTAGGTATTCCATTCCATTTTGCCGGCGGATACCATGCTCTGGAAGACGGGTGACAAAGAGGTTGGCCCCGAAGTGATCTGCTAAAAAGCGATGAACCGGATCCCCTTCCATAGGGCTGGCCCCAAATCCATGGATGTAGACTATCGAGAAAGGCGTCTTTCTTTTGACCAGAGAATCCGCCCATATAATATAGGCTTCGTTTCCTTCTTTGAGTCCTATTACCGAATCCTCACGGTTTTTGAGGTAGGCCTCGAGTTCGGTCATTCGGGTCGGCACTTCAGGAAATTCGATCACGAGCTCCTGGGTTTTTACTTTTGGCCCCAGCATATAAGTGATAGCAAGGATCATTGCAGTCGCAAAAAGCCCCAGGAATAGTTTTCGTGCCATGAATTCAGTTGGTTTTTAGGTAAGGGGAGGTAGAATCAAGAAAGGCCTGAGTTCCGTTGCGGAAAAATACAAAGATTCGCGTTTTGAGCTGGGAATAAGGTTCAGGATTTAAGGTAAGGCTGGAGCCAAAGTAAACAGAAACTTCTTCAAAATTTCTCAACTCTGAAATTCTTTTGCCATCGGATGTCCTTAAAGCGTATGCGATATCTGTACCCACCGGCAATCCTGCAAAAGGTGCCGTCAAAATCACTGTTAGGTTGGAAATATTCTGAATCCGGTACTTCTCTTCGCAGACAAGTGAATAAGCATAGGTCTGTGGGACTTGAGAAAGTGCATTTTCTTTCTTTTTTACATCCAATTCAAAGTTGAATCGGAAATCTTTGAAAGAAACAGTATCGGTCGACAAGGAATAAGCCTGACTTCGATACGGACTAAAAAATACCTGTTTGATACCTATCGCATCAGCCTCAATAGCAGAAGGGCAGCGATTGTAAGGATCTTCTTCAATCCGGATGCAGCCTGATATGAGAATCAGCAAAATACACCACATAACCGGAGCAAAATGGATTTTTTTTTTGGTTTCGGAAGATCACTGGGTATCATATTTAAAATTAATGACTTAGCCTGTATTTCTACTGGATCTTTGATTATTTTCAAATAGACCAACTGAGTTTGTAGCCAATTGGCTTCAGAATTCGTGTTAATTTTGGACAAAAAAAAACTAAACCACTATGAAAAAACTCCTTTTTGCATGCTTGATTTTCCTTTTTGTGCATTCTGTTAGGGCACAGGAGCAGGTTATTCCCCATCGTTCTGTTTACATGGAGCTGGGAGGTGCCGGATTGGCGTAGAGTTTCAATTATGATTTCCGGTTTGACAAGACCCGGATGGATTCTTGGGGAATGCGACTTGGCGCTGGTGGTTACGGTATTGACGGGGATACTTTTTTCTCCCTTCCGGTCATGGTCAATAAACTCTATGGAAAAGGCCCGCACTATTTTGAGCTGGGTGCCGGGATGACCCTTTTTGCTTTCAATCAAGACCGGTATTCCTATTCTTATTGTAGCTCTGGATATGTGGATGCATCAGGGCAATATATCTGCACCAACACGGTAGTCGAGAATTACGGCTACGAGTTTATCCTGCCTGTGAATGGCTCTCCAAACTTGATGGGTACCCTGAATTTTGGTTATCGAAAAATTCCTGTGGATGGAGGATTTACCTGGAGAATCAATCTGACTCCAATCTTCAACAACAACGGCTTCTGGCCTTTATTTGCCGGAGTTGGATTTGGCTATGCCTTTTGATTGCAAAATTTCGTGTCTATTCGGACAAAACCTGTACACTATCGTACAGGTTTTTTGTTTTTAAATCACTTGTTTTCAGGGGTATAGAAAATTTTTCAAAATAAATTTTCCTTAATCTATACAATATGGTGCAACCTAGGTTTTTCTCGTTTTTCGAGGGAATTGTACGGAATCGTAACACTCGAACGGGCTTTTTCTCATTAATGGTCAAAAAATCGCGTTTTTGGAGCCCGATGGAATTTCATCCGGAATTCATTCTGTCTTAAAAGATGTAAATTTTTTAAGCTTCCCGAGGGGCCTGAATGGCATGCCAAAATGGGTTGGTATGTGCTTAGCAGAATACCTAGCACAACACTAAACCAACAAATTTTATGAAAACCTTATTCACAATCGCTCTGGCAGGTGCTTTATCTTTGAGTAGCCTAGCCGCCAATGCCGCTGAAGACTTGATGGCACTTTCAAATGTTCAGGCAAAATTTAAGACCGTCAATGTCCTTTTAAAAGAAGGTGTGGGAGAAGCCAAAATCGCCATTTATGATCAAACTGGAAGAAAGCTTCACCAAAGAAAAGTAAAAGTAGGAGATCAAGATACCGTCATTCCTTACAATCTTTCAGAGATGCCATGCGGAGAATATCAGGTGAGAATCTCCACTGAAGAGGAAGAGGTGGTCTATAAAGTTTCCACTTTCGAAAAAAAGAAAGAAACTTCCGAATTGCCACTGGCTGCTTATGGTAAAAAAATAGACCAGGAAACGATCAACTTGACCGTGATAGGATTGGATGAGCCCGGAGTGGATGTCGAAATCCGACATAACATCTCCAACAAGGTGATTTTTGCAGAAGAAATCGACTCTGAGGAGGGATTCAGAAAAAATTATAAGCTCAAAGGAGTATCTCCTGAGGAAGTATACTTAAAAGTCACTGATTCTCACGGAAGAACAAAAGCCTTGTATTTTGAATAATCCTTCCCGCATTTTTTCAAAAGCCTCAGATGCAATCATTCTGAGGCTTTTTTTTTGTAATAAAGCCTAAATTTTAATCTTCGACCGTCACATATAGCCAAAATGGTACAAAGCAAAATGTCTATTTTTGGACAAAGAAAAACTAAACCCAAATATGTTCGGACTTCACAGATCCTTATTTACCGAAGAGCACCAACTGTTTCGACAGAGTGTCAGAGATTTCATTTCCAGAGAGATCACTCCCCATAATGCCGATTGGGAAAAACAAAAAATGGTCAGCCGGGATTCCTGGCTGAAACTTGGAGAAAATGGATTTTTAGGCATCCAGGCACCGGAAGAATTGGGAGGGCTCAATATTCAGGATTTTAGATACAATGCCATTTTGATTGAGGAGTTGGGGCTGAGTGGATGTTCCGGACCAGCGATTGGTTATCCCTTGCATAGTGATATTGTCATGCCCTATGTTTTGCATTATGCGACCGCAGAAGCCAAGCAAAAGTATATTCCAAAAATGGTGTCCGGAGAGTATATCGGTGCGGTGGCGATGACCGAACCGGGTGCGGGCTCAGATTTGCAGGGAATGCGTACGACTGCGGTGGATCGGGGTGATCATTATGTGATCAATGGCTCCAAAACGTTTATAACCAACGGCTATTTATCTGATGTGGTCGTAGTGGCAGCCAAAACAGACCCTAGCAAGGGAGCCAAAGGAATTTCCCTTTTTCTGATGGATAATCATATGCAGGGGTTCTCTAAGGGAGTCCCGTTCGAAAAAGTCGGTCTTCATGCTCAGGATACCTGTGAATTGTTTTTTGAAGACGTCCTAGTGCCCAAGGAAAACCTGTTGGGTAAAGTGGGTGAAGGCTTCAAGTACTTGATGACTGAGTTGGCACAGGAGCGATTGGTAGTCGCCTTGGCAGCAATTGCCTTGGCAGAATTTGCCTTAAAAAGTACCATTGATTACGTCAAGCAGCGGAAGGCATTTGGAAAGGCAATTTCAGAATTCCAAAACACGCGATTCAAATTGGCCGAGATGGCAGCTCAGGTAGAGCAAGGTAGGATTTACTGTGATTACCTGGTTTCGCTGCATAACGAAGGCAAGCTCGATTCTGCAATGGCTTCTGCGGCCAAATACAACATGACCGAGCTTCAATGTAAAGTAGCAGACGAGTGCGTACAGCTTCATGGAGGCTATGGCTATATGTGGGAATATGGGGTAGCCAGAGCTTGGGCAGACGCTCGGGTACAACGGATCTATGCCGGTACCAATGAAATCATGAAGGAGTTGATTGCACGAAAAATTTTGAGCTGAGCCAGATTCTTTTTGGTGAAGCAACGGAATTTTAAGTAATTGGAAAGCTAGATTAACCCAAAATATCCAAAATATGAGCGATTTTCCTTGGTTGAAATTTTATCCTGCCTCTGTCGATAAAGAGGTGGATTGTCAGGCCTATTCCAGTGTGACCGAACTATTCGAAGAGAGTGTAAGGAAATTCAGCTCTTCTGTTGCGTATGAATGCATGGGAAAAACCCTTTCCTTCCAGGATCTTGACCGCATGAGTCAATATTTCGCCAATTTTCTCACTTATGAACTTAAGTTAGCTAAAGGTTCTCGGGTAGCGATCCAAATGCCCAATGTGTTGCAATATCCGGTGGTCATGTTTGGTGCGCTCCGTGCCGGGATGGTCGTGGTGAATACCAATCCCCTCTACACCCCCTCCGAGATGAAGCATCAGTTCAATGATTCAGGGGCAGATGTGGTCGTGATTGTGGCGAATTTTGCTTCCAACTTGGAGAAAATCCGGTCTGAAATCCAAGCCAAACATGTGATTGTGACCGAATTGGGCGATCTATTGGGAGCTCTAAAAGGCATGATTGTCAATTTGGTCGTAAAACATGTCAAAAAGATGGTTCCTGCCTTTTCCCTACCGGGATCGGTGAGTTTGAAATCCGCACTTTCCAAAGGTGCTTCCCATCAGTTTAAATCAGTGAAATGCAGCTTGGAGGATCCTGCATTTCTCCAGTATACAGGAGGGACCACAGGGGTCTCTAAAGGCGCCGAGTTGACACATGGTAATATCGTGGCCAACATGCAACAGATTTCTGCGTGGATGAAGCCCAAACTCCGGGAGCGGGAGGAAATAGTCATTACCGCACTACCGCTCTACCATATTTTTGCTTTGACAGTCAACTGTCTAGCGATGCTGAAAATCGGAGCGCATAATGTGCTCATTACCAATCCGAGAGACATGAAAGCTTTCATCGGAGATTTGGCTAAAAAACGGTTCACCGTCATCACCGGAGTCAATACGCTTTTCAATGGTTTGCTGAATCAAGAAGCGTTTAAAAACCTGGATTTTTCCGGATTGAAAATCGCAGTAGGAGGGGGAATGGCAGTTCAAAAAGCAACTGCTGAAAAATGGAAACATGCCACCGGAGTGCCTTTGGCCGAAGGATATGGCCTGACGGAGACTTCTCCAGTAGCCACTTGCAATCCAATTGATGGTACTGAGCGAATCGGCACGATCGGATTGCCCCTTCCCAATACCGAAGTCATGATCGCGGATGATCAGGGTCATGCTCTTGGGATCGGTGAACGGGGAGAAATATTCATCAAAGGTCCCCAAGTGATGAAAGGGTATTGGAACAGGCCAGAGGAGACGGCCAATGTCATGCATGGCGAATGGTTTAAATCCGGAGATATCGGAGTGATGGATGAGGATGGGTTTATCAAAATTGTGGACCGGAAAAAGGAGATGATCTTGGTTTCTGGCTTCAATGTGTATCCCAATGAGGTGGAAGACGCCATAGCCTCTTACTCTGGAGTAATGGAGGTTGGGGTCATTGGCATGCCAGATCCGAAGTCCACTGAAAAAGTAGTGGCTTATGTGGTCAAAAAGGATGGCGCTATTTCGGAAGAAAATATTATTCAACACTGCAAAAATTCACTCACTAATTACAAAGTACCCAAAGAAGTCTACTTCATAGATGAACTTCCCAAATCAAATGTGGGGAAAATTTTGAGACGCAAGATCAAGGAAGCGCACATGGAAAAAATGGGAATCAAACCCGAATAATATTCAATTGAAAAAATCATCCTCTTCAAAAAACCGCAAATCGCGGTTTTTTTGTTTTTTTGCAGCTTAGGAAGATCTTTGAAGAGGAGAGTCAGGGTTCGATAATATGCCAAATTTGAAAGTCTTTCAATTTTAAAATCACTACTGTCCGACTAAAATAGAATAGTCGGACATTTCTTTTTCTATCTGTCCAATTTCGGGTTTTTCCTGTACGTTTTGGAAAGTGAAGCCCCCTAAGTTGGAAAGATGCTCATTTGGGAGGATTTTGCGAGGCTTTCCTGGAGTTCTTTTTCCGGATTGTTGAGGAAATTGGTC
>NZ_QKTX01000002.1 GCF_003253485.1 Algoriphagus aquaeductus
GAAGCCCGAAGGAACACTCGCCGTGGCAGTCAGACTGCTCAACTCCGAACTCGAACACGATACCTGATCTCCACCACTCACCGGAGATGATGGCGCCGGAAGGATAGTCAAAGTAACAGGAGTTCTAACAAGGCTTGCACAGCTTCCGTCAACTGTCTGGGCATAATAAGTGACCGTACCAACAGTGTTTAAGATTGGGTTGGTGACCACATCACCACCGATAGGTGCATTATACCATACTAAGGTACCCGGTGCGGAAGCAGTTGCGGTTAGTGTCTGAACCGGGAAGGTCGCACATTCTACTTTGTCGCCATCACTCACTGGAGCAGTCGGACCTTGAACGATTGTCAAGGATACTGGAGTTCTAGTCAAACTTGCACATCCAGTTTGATTGTTGACTGCTTGTGCATAGTAGGTAACAGTTCCTACCGTACTTAGGGAAGGATTTGCTACTACACTTCCTCCTGTAGCCGCAGTGTACCAGACGACACTGAATCCATCAGGAACCAAGGCAGACGGTACCAGATTCTGAGGTTCAACAGATTCACAGACAATCTGATTGCCTTGACTTACCGGAGCAACTGGTGCCGCCAAAATGGTCAAAGTCACGGCTGTTCTATCTAGACTTTCGCAGCCAGTCTCATTGTTAACCGCTTGTGCATAGTAGGTTACTGAACCCACAGTGTTTAGGGTAGGGCTTGCCACCACGCTACCACCAATAGCTGCATTATACCAAACAATGCTAAATCCTTGTGGAACATTTGCTTCTGCGGTTAAAGTCTGAAGTGGGCTTACCTGACATTCTACTTTATCGCCTTCACTGATCGGCGCAACCGGAGCCCCCAGGATAGTAAGTGTAACTGGAGTTCTGGTCAAGCTCTTACAGCCAGTTTCGTCATTTACTGACTCAGCATAGTATGTAATTGAGCCCACTTGACTCCATGATGGACTTTCTACGATATTTCCTCCTATTGCTGCATCATACCAAGTAATGGTGAAGCCTTGAAGCTCATCCACACTTGCCAGTATAGTTTCCTGATCACCTTCACAGATGGTTACATTCAAAGGATTTGTTGGGGCAGAAGGCGCTGCATTGATAGTCAGCGTAACCGGAGTTCTGGTCAAGCTCTTACAGCCGGTTTCGTCATTTACTGACTCAGCATAGTAAGTTATTGAGCCTACTTCACTCCATGAAGGACTTTCAACGACATTTCCTCCAATAGCTGCATCATACCAAGTAATGGTGAAGCCTTGAGGTACCTCCACACTTGCCTGTATGGTTTCCTGATCACCTTCACAGATAGTTACATTCAAAGGATTTGTTGGAGCAGCAGGTGCTGCATTGATAGTCAGCGTAACCGGAGTTCTGGTCAAGCTCTTACAGCCAGTTTCGTCATTTACTGACTCAGCATAGTATGTAATTGAGCCTACTTCACTCCAAGATGGACTTTCAAAAACATTTCCTCCTATTGCTGCATCATACCAAGTAATGGTGAAGCCTTGAAGCTCATCCACACTTGCCAGTATAGTTTCCTGATCACCTTCACAGATGGTTACATTCAAAGGATTTGTTGGGGCAGAAGGCGCTGAATTGATAGTCAGCGTAACCGGAGTTCTGGTCAAGCTCTTACAGCCGGTTTCGTCATTTACTGACTCAGCATAGTATGTAATTGAGCCTACTTCACTCCAAGATGGACTTTCAACAACATTTCCTCCTATTGCTGCATCATACCAAGTAATGGTGAAGCCTTGAAGCTCATCCACACTTGCCAGTATAGTTTCCTGATCACCTTCACAGATGGTTACATTCAAAGGATTTGTTGGGGCAGAAGGTGCTGCATTAATGGTTAGTGTTACGGGAGTTCTTTCAAGACTTGAACAAGAAGAACCAATAGATTGTGCATAGTATGTAACAGTTCCTACCGTGCTTAAACTTGGGTCTTCAACTAGGTTTCCGCCAACCGGCAGATCATACCATACGATTGTACCAGGGCCAGTAGCTGAAGCTGTAATCTTCTCTTCATCACCTTCACAAATAATTATATCACCATCGCTTTTTGGAGCAGCTGGAGCATCTAGGATAGTCAGTGTAAATGCAGTCCTCGATAGGCTCTTACATCCTGTTTCGTCATTAACAGACTCGGCATAGTAAGTAACAGAACCGACAGTATTCAAAATTGGATTTTCTACAACCTCTCCTCCGGTAGGTGCATTATACCACACCAATGTAAAACCACTTGGCACAGTTGCTTCTGCAAGAAGTGTTTGAATAGGATCTTCTTCACATTCTACTATACTTCCTGAGCTTTCAGGTGCAGCCGGTGCAGCCTGAATAGTCAGCGTAACCGGAGTTCTGGTCAAGCTCTCACAACCGGTTGTCGGATTCTTAGATGCGGCGTAATAGGTAACAGAACCTACTGTGCTTAGTGTTGGGCTGTCTGTGGTTCCATTTCCATCCATGGTAGTATACCACACGATGGTGAATCCTTGAGGCACCATCACTGAAGCAGAAATGCTTTCCTGATCTCCTTCACAGATAGTGATATCCAAAGGATTGGTCGGAGCTGCAGGTGCTGCATTGATGGTCAGTGTAACCGGAGTTCTGGTCAGGCTCTCACAACCGGTGGTCGGATTCTTAGATGCTGCGTAATAGGTAACAGAACCTACTGTGCTCAGTGTTGGGCTGTCTGTGGTTTCATTTCCATCCATGGTGGTATACCACACGATGGTGAATCCTTGGGGCACCGTCACGGAAGCAGAAATGCTTTCCTGATCTCCTTCACAGATAGTGATATCCAAAGGATTGGTTGGAGCTGCAGGTGCTGCATTGATGGTCAGTGTAACCGGAGTTCTGGTCAGGCTCTCACAACCGGTGGTCGGATTCTTAGATGCTGCGTAATAGGTAACAGAACCTACTGTGCTCAGTGTTGGGCTGTCTGTGGTTCCATTTCCATCCATGGTCGTATACCACACGATGGTGAATCCTTGGGGCACCGTCACGGAAGCAGAAATGCTTTCCTGATCTCCTTCACAGATAGTGATATCCAAAGGATTGGTTGGAGCTGCGGGTGCTGCATTGATGGTCAGTGTAACCGGAGTTCTGGTCAGGCTCTCACAACCCGTTGTCGGATTCTTAGATGCGGCGTAATAGGTAACAGAACCTACTGTGCTCAGTGTTGGACTGTCTGTGGTTCCATTTCCATCCAAGGTCGTATACCACACGATGGTGAATCCTTGGGGCACCGTCACGGAAGCAGAAATGCTTTCCTGATCTCCTTCACAGATAGTGATATCCAAAGGATTGGTCGGAGCTGCGGGTGCTGCATGGATGGTCAGCGTAACCGGAGTTCTGGTCAGGCTCTCACAACCGGTTGTCGGATTCTTAGATGCTGCGTAATAGGTAACAGAACCTACTGTGCTCAGTGTTGGGTTGTCTGTGGTTTCATTTCCATCCATGGTGGTATACCACACGATGGTGAATCCTTGAGGCACCGTCACTTCAGCCGAAATGCTTTCCTGATCTCCTTCACAGATAGTGATATCCAAAGGATTGGTCGGAGCTGCAGGTGCTGCATTGATGGTCAGCGTAACCGGAGTTCTGGTCAGGCTCTCACAACCGGTTGTCGGATTCTTAGATGCGGCGTAATAGGTAACAGAACCTACTGTGCTCAGTGTTGGGTTGTCTGTGGTTTCATTTCCATCCATGGTGGTATACCACACGATGGTGAATCCTTGAGGCACCGTCACTTCAGCAGAAATGCTTTCCTGATCTCCTTCACAGATAGTGATATCCAAAGGATTGGTCGGAGCTGCGGGTGCTGCATTGATGGTCACATTAATTGGGGCTTTGGCACTTTCACATTCCCCATCCTTAAACTGAGAAATATAATAAGTGAAAGAACCCGCAGCTGCGGTAGAAACCGTAGGAGCTCCACCTAATGGATTCATGTCTGAATCATACCACTTGAGGGTATATCCCATGGCGGGGCTGACAGAAAGTGCTTGGTCTCCATCACCTTCACAATAGACAAAATTTTGGCCGTTAGGTGCAGGAGATTGAGTTGGTTTTACAATCGTAACAGAGGTAGTAGAGGTACACTGCCTTGAATCAGTGACCAAAACCGTATAAGTTCCGGCGGACAATCCTGATGGATCTTGCCCATTAAAAGAATAACCTGCATCACCAGTCTTGGTCCACGCATAATTGTAGGGACCTACACCTCCATTTACAGTAAGGTCGATCGACCCGGTATTGGCATCTGAACAATCATCATCCACTTTGGAAGTGGAAAGCTGCAAAAACTGTGAAAGTATTAGAGACTGGATTGCGGATTGAGTAATACCTTCGCTTGTCACATCAAGTTTTACTTGATAAGTTCCCGGTCCAGGAAATGTATATGTTGGGTTTTGGGCAGTAGAAAACTGAGAAAAGCTTCCATTGTTTGCCAAATCAACAAACCATTTCCAAGAATAATCCCCTGGGTCACCTCCTGTGGAGTTATCGAAAAATTTAACCTGATAGTCAACGCAATTAGCCTCATATTCAAATCGAGCCACTAAAGGAGTTCTTACTAAAAATCCATCTCTTTTGAAGAAACATTGTGCTCCACCACCTTGGCTCGTTGGACATGCAGTTTCAGTTGTAGGAGCTCTACCAGTCTGCCAAGTCATAAAAAAATTTCGAATCTCGAATTCCTTGCCATACTCCCACTGAAATTCAGCGACTCTGTAAAAAGTACCACCTTCAAAATTAATAGTTTGAGAAGGAGTACTCGTGTCAATAACCCGAACACAGGTGGCAATATTTTCTGTGAAAACCCCATCCTGAAAAACATCATATTGAACATGAGGATTATATCCTTGAGCTCCACCTGACCTCTGAATACGAACCCAAATAGATCCGGGTACCAAATCCCCCAGCTGATAATTGTCTGCCAGAAAAACAGGGTCAAAGGGTTGTCCATTAATGTTTCTAAATTGAACAGAGTCTACAGAAATGTTGTTTTGAGGACATTTTGGATCATTGACTAAATTGAAAGAAGAGGCTTGCGAAACTATAGTTTTGCCATCCTGTGCCCTTACTGCTCCTTGAACAAAAAAGAATATCAACATAAGTACCAGCCATCGGTTTAGCCCGGATGTTGACCACCATCTGTCTCCCCCTTGGCCTCCCACTTTCGGAGGTTGAAGAGACTTCTCAATTTTGGATAAGTAGTCCATATTTGTAGAATTTAAAATTTCAGGATTCGTATTCACTTGATTTTTTCTGGAACAAATTCAAGGGTGTCATTTAAAGCAATGATCCCCAACAATCCCCCTGACTCTCACCTTCTTATAGAAATCAAAAACCAGAGACCAACTCACAATACTTATTTTGCTATAAAAATACACTTATTTGTTTTTCATATCCAAGTATTTGATGGAAAAATTTTATTTGTAATGCATTTTTTTTATTACGAAAAGCTTTTTAGAGATTTTAAAAATCGTTTTTGTGGATAGAAATTCCTGTTTTTTTAAACAAAAGCCCGGAATTTGTCTTTGAAATGGAAGAAAAATTCTCAGAATGGAATCTAGAATCCCAAAAAATCATGCTCACACCGGTTTTTCCTGAATTGAAATCGTTTAGAAATAGACCTTGATATTGAGTACCTTTCTTCATCCACTCATAAATAAAGTCAGTCTGATTAAAATGAATTCTCAACATACACTGCCACTATCACCATCAGATCTTTTTGAAAAGCAATTGAAAACCTCCATTTCTTGGCGAAAATCCGCTGCAGAAGAAAGGATCCTCCGACTGAAAAAACTTAGAGATTGGATCAAAAATCACCAAAAGGACATTCAGTCTGCCTTATGGATAGACTTTTCAAAACCTGCTCCAGAGGTCGATTTAAGTGAAGTTTTTCCGGTCACTTCAGAAATAAACCATGCCATAAAAAATCTAAAGTCCTGGATGAAGCCTAAAAAAGTGGCTACTCCGCTTCCCATGATCGGCACAACAGGTTTTATTAAAGCAGAACCCAAAGGACGCTCCCTGATTATTTCACCCTGGAATTTCCCGTTCAATCTGACGGTAGGTCCATTGGTTTCAGCCCTTGCCGCCGGCTGTACGGCGATCATCAAGCCATCTGAATACTCTCCAAATACCTCTAAACTAATAGTAAGAATGATTCGGGAAATATTTGAGGAAGAGGAGGTAGCGGTATTCCTTGGAGAAACCTCTGTGGCCACGGAGTTGCTGGCTTTACCTTTTGACCATATATTCTTTACCGGCAGTCCTGCAGTGGGAAAAATCGTCATGAAAGCGGCAGCGGAGCACCTGAGTTCGGTTACGTTGGAACTTGGTGGAAAATCTCCTGCAATCATTGATCAATCAGCCAACCTCGAAGACGCAGTTCAGAAAATCATGTGGGGCAAATTTGTCAATTGCGGGCAAACCTGCATTGCTCCGGATTATATTCTGATCCAAGAAGATTTGAAGGAAGAGTTTGTCATGAGGGCAAAGGTCCAGCTCCAAACCTATTATGACCCTAAATTCAAGGGGATAGAACTTAGTCCCGACTATGCCCGGATCATCAACCAAAAGCATTTTGAAAGACTGAGGAACTATTTGGATGACGCCTTGGAAAAAGGTGGGAAAATCGAATTTGGTGGAAACTACAATGCATCCACCAATTACCTCGAACCAACTTTGGTCTCCGGAATCAGGGAAGACATGATTCTTTTCCAAGAGGAAATTTTCGGACCCATATTGCCCATAATTACCTTTAGGGAGCTGAGTGAAGCCATCCTTCTGATTAATTCGAAACCCAAACCATTAGCCCTTTATTTTTTCGGCACCAACTCCAAACCCATGGATCAAGTGATCCGAGAGACTTCATCCGGCAATTTGGTCATCAATGATTGTGTCCTTCACTTCCTGCACAACGAACTTCCCTTTGGGGGCGTAAACAACAGCGGGATCGGAAAAGCCCATGGGCATGAGGGTTTTCTGGCTTTTAGCAATGAAAAAGGAATACTTAAACAGCGGGTTGGATATAATAATGTGACTTTGCTAAGACCTCCCTATGGCATCAAAGCCAAACAAATCATCTCCTCATTGATCAAATGGTTTTAAAATGAAGATTCAGTCCCTTTTTCCGAAATCATTTTTTGTCTTTTTATTTTCCATTCTATTCCTCTATGGCTGTTCCTTAAATCAAGAAAACGAACTTGATCAACTTCCGGCGCTTGAGATATCGAATGCGTCCTATGGAATTGACCCCCGACAAAAAATGGATGTTTTCTTACCGGCTGGCAGATCTGCCGAAAAAACCCGCGTATTGATTTACATACACGGAGGTGCCTGGATTGATGGGGACAAAAGTGAGTTTTTACAGGTCAAGCCTTTGGTTGAGCAGGCTTTTCCGGGATTTGCCATGATCACCATCAATTACAGGTTATATGATTTTGCGAGCCGACAAAACAGATTTCCTGCACAGGAAGAGGACATCAAAGCGGCACTCCTATATATAAGGAGTAAACTAGCCGAATGGGATGTGTCTGAAGGCATCCTACTAAGCGGCGCGAGTGCCGGGGCACATTTGGCTTTACTGCATGGATACAAAAACAGGGAAGATGACATAAAAGGTGTCATCGCGTTTTTCCCCCCAACTGACTTGACCAGCTTATTTGGGTTCAACAATCTGACCACCTTGGGATTGACCGAAATTATGGGTGGTACACCTCAGACGGTTCCTTTGATCTATCAAAACGCCAGCCCGGTAAATTTTGCAAGCTCAGATGATCCTCCTACCATCTTTTTCCATGGAGAAACAGACCAAGTGGTGCCTATGACTCAAAGTGAACGGCTTGAAACAGCATTAAAAAATGCCCAAATCAAACATGAGTTTGTCCGGGTCCCCAATCAGGGTCATGGCTTCACAGCCGAAACCAACGCCGCTCTTCTGATACAGGCCAACACATTCTTTGGAGATTTCTGAAAAAAAAATCCCGCTCAAATGGGCGGGATTACCGGGTTTCTTTAGACTTGATGAAGTCCCGTAGAATGGGCCAATTCTTTGATGGCTTTCACTACTTTTTCGGAAGGCTGCAGTTTGACCTGCTCCAAAAACTCCACCGTGCTCAGCATTTCCACATATTCTTGCATCAGAGCGTCATCGCTGTGCAAGGCTTGCATCAAGAGTTCTTGTTCTACCTCCGGCATTTCTTGGTAGATATATCTAGCCAAGTCATTTGGGGTAAAAGATTTTATCATAGGCAACATTTAATTGTTTCATTTTTTTCCTCAGATGGATCAGCGCGTAGCGCATCCTGCCCAAGGCGGTATTGATACTTACACCAGTCTGATCGGCAATTTCCTGAAAACTCATTTCCAGGTAATGCCTCATGATCAAGACTTCTTTTTGAGTATCAGGCAATTCTTCAATCAGTCTTTTTACCATTTCCAGTGTCTCTTCCTTCACCCGGATATCCTCAATGGAATCCTCGGCAAACTTCATCGAGTTGAGCAAATTGGATCCATCCTCCAATACAATGGTGGGATACCTTTTCGCTTTTCTGAAATGATCAATTGCCAGATTATGCGCAATCCTCATCAACCAGGGCTGAAATTTGCCTTCCTCATTGTATTTGTCAGAATTCAGGGTCTGAATCACTTTGACAAACACGTCCTGAAGGAGATCCTCAGCAATTTCCTGATCCTTCACGATCAGAAATATGGTGGTGTACACTTTACTTTGATACCGATCTACCAAAAGATCAAAGGCAGCCTCACTGCCATTTCTATACTGAGCTATTAACTCTCCGTCCTCAGGACCCAATCGCTTACTCATCTTAAGTTGGTTTATGAAAAACGTAGAAGTCTAGGCCATAGTATTTATTAGAGGTGAAAAGAAATAGGAATTAGGATTCGGTATTAGATGTTGAAGACTTCTAATCTAACTCGATTTTTTCTGAAATGTCAAGACCTTATTAAAATTCGAAATGAAATTTTGCAAAACCTCGTTACGATTCAATAAGCAACTGGAAATCCAGATGACAAAGCCTTTCCTTTTGTATGACCTGTGAGTCAATCCAAAAAAAGGGCCAAAAACCTGATGGATGACCAGTCTAAAATCCCTCAAAAATAAATCCCAATGATTACCTTCGTAACTATACATTGAAATAATCAGAAGAATGGATTTAAGCGGAAAAGTAATCAATCAGCTTCCAGAAGTAAGCGGAAGTTCAAAAAGCGGCAACTCCTGGAGAAAACAGGAATACATTATAGAAACGGGCGGTCAATATCCCAAAAAAGTATGTGTGTCCATTTGGGGAGACAAAATTGATCAATTCGGATTGAAAGTAGGCGAACAGGTGACACTCGGTATTGATGTGGAAAGCAGAGAATACAACGGCCGCTGGTATACGGAAGTGAAAGCATACAAAGTGGACCGGTCTCAGGGTGGTGCCGGCGCGCCGGTGATGCCTGAAGTCGACACCTTTTACTCCGAAAGTGAAGAGGATAAGCTTCCTTTCTAATCTTTAAAAACCAAACCTCTTTTTTAATCTGAGTTTTTCTATGTGGGACGATTTTGACCAAGAACCGGACTGGGATGATGAGAATGAATTTGACCCCAAATCCATGCGGGATCAAATTTATTCTCACCCTTTAATGAAAAAAGCGATGGAAATCGTCTCCCTCACTCATGCCTTGGTAGGCAGTCTGGATGAAGCCCGCAAAGAACTCTATGGAGGAATGATGATGGAGGATGCCTCGGTCATGAGTGCCAAATTTGCTGGAGCGGAGGGTGTAGACAGCTACATCCTAAAGATGGAAAACGCCACAATCATGAAGGTCCATGCCCGCCATCTTCACTCCATGACTTTTCAATTGGCGATGGAAGAAACCCATGCCGAAGAGCATCTCCAATTACTCAGGGAGGCAATTGATGAATTTCGGTTACTTTTTGTGGATTGGGTAAAAGGCTTTGACTCGGCTGAAAAATACGACGACGGCTGGGGGTTGTTTATTTAGACAAAATAGATTGACTAAATAGGGTTTTTTACTAGGTTTAGGAAATAATCATATGGTATGAGAATTCCAGCCTACTTCTTTTTGCTTGTTTTTATTGTTTCCTGCAGCCCTTCCAAGAATTCTCAGGAAGTACTGATCTTGAATCTTTCAGATTTGATCGTCGACACTTTGTATCTGGAAAAAGATTCACAGACCAGAAATCTCGGTTCCAATTTTACATTTTTTGAACAGGATGGGAAAGAGTATTTGTCTGTTTTCCAAAGCCACAAGCTACTGACCTATTCCTATCCTGAAGGGAAATTGATCAGTAAAGTGCCTTTTGAGGTCGAAGGCCCTGATGGAATTGGGTCTTTTGTTTCAGGTCATTATCTGGAAGATAGCCTGATTCACTTTTTATCCAATGGCAACTGGACCACCGCTACCAAGAATGCAAAAGTTCTTTCCAGACTTGCACTTCCCGAAGCGGGTGCAGACCGACTTGCCTCCAATTATACCAGCTTCCCCACCAATCCGATTTCAAAAATTGGAAATCGGTACTTGGTCAGTGATGTTCCTTACCTGCTAAAGGAAAGTTTGCTGACTTATGAAAACTGGCTGATAAAATTTGACCCCACCAATTCCACTCATGAATATGTGGAGTTTAAGTACCCCAAGTATTATTCAGGATTTTTAGATGATTCGGTTTTTGGGCAATACAGTCATTTTTATAATCCAGATAAAAACGAGATTCTGATTTCCTTCCCGGCAACGGATTCCATTTTGGTCATTTCTGAAAATTCAGAAAAATGGATTTCAGCAGCACCGAAGGAGAGGATGAATTTCCTCAGAGGGACCACCGAAGAAAGAGGCGAGTTTATAGCCTTTTTACCCAACCATACCAGCAGTCGACATACTTGGGTTTGCTATGATCCTATGAGTAAAAAAACGATACGTCAAAGCATTGTCATCCCAAATAATAATTTGACCAAAGAAGAAGGCAAGTCTCCAATGATCAAACTACTGGTTTTGGATGAAAATTATCAAAAAGTAGCGGAAGTCATCTTGCCTGACCAACTCGGAGGATTTAGTACTCCAAAGGGCTATTATTTGAATATCGGCTACACAAGAACAGAGGACGAGGTAGCCTTTGCACGAATCGATTTTTCCAAAATCAATCCATAAAAAAAGCGAGACTTACTCAGTCTCGCTTTTTACTTGTAGTTCGATTTCTTCTCCAGATTCATCAAGGAATCTGTATTCCGTCACGGGTAGGGAAGAATCTTTGATCAGTCGTATCCATTTGAAGTACTTGAAAAACCACTTCACTCTTCGGCTAATCAGGCCAGTGGTGAAGTATGCGTGCAGATAGGGATGCAGCCCGATGTGGATTTTGTCCACGTTTTGGATGGTAGCAATATGCTCCAGATCGTGCTCCAGCTTATCCGCCACCAAAATGGAGGCTTGGATTTTGCCGGTACCGTTACAAGCGGGGCAGGTTTCTTTGGTCACGATATTGACCTCAGGGCGAACACGCTGCCGGGTGATTTGCATGAGTCCAAATTTACTCAGAGGCAAGACGGTATGCTTGGATCTGTCAGACTTCATCTCCTGCATCATTGCGTCATAGATGACCTTTTTGTTTTCGGCCTTTTTCATGTCGATAAAATCGACCACAATGATTCCTCCCATATCTCGGAGGCGGAGCTGTCTGGCAATTTCTTTAGCAGCGACCAGATTGGTTTTTAGTGCTGTGGATTCCTGGTCACTTTCTTGATTGGACTTGTTGCCACTGTTGACGTCGATGACATGCAGGGCTTCGGTGTGTTCGATGATGACGTAGCCACCCTGAGGTAGGCTGACGGTCTGTCCAAACAAGCTTTTGATTTGCTTTTCAATTCCAAAACTTTCAAATAGCTTGGCTTTACCGTTGTAAAGCTTGACAATTTTTTCTTTTTCAGGTGCTATAGACCTGATGTAGGAACGGATCTGATCGTAAGTTGACTCTTCTTCTACGGTGATTGCGTCGAATGATTCATTGAGCAGGTCTCTCACCAATGAGGAAGCCATGCTCATCTCTCCGATGATTTTGTCCCGACTTTTGGCTTTCAGCAATTTTTTCATCCCCTCTTCCCAGTTGGTGAGAAGATTTCGAAGGTCTTTATCAAGTTCCGTCACGGACTGTCCTTCGGCCACAGTTCGGATGATTACTCCGAAATTGGCAGGTTTGATTGAATTGATGAGTCTGAGTAGCCTTTTACGCTCTTCGCTGCTTCGGATCTTTTTGGATACGTTGACTGTATCCGAAAAAGGAACTAGCACCAGATAGCGTCCGGGTAGAGAGAGCTCACAGGATAGTCGAGGGCCTTTGGTGGAAATGGGTTCTTTGACAACCTGAACCAACACCTGATTGGTCTTGGCTAGAGTTTTGTCGATTTTACCGACTTTATCTATTTCAGGTTCATTCTCGAAACCTTTCAGCATGTAGTTGGTGTAGTTGTTGTTGCGAACCATTTTGGTAAACTTCAACAGACTATTGATATTGGGGCCAAGGTCCTGGTAGTGAAGAAAGGCGTCTTTCTCATACCCAACGTCAATGAACGCAGCATTGAGTCCATTGACGATCTTGCGGACCGTGCCCAAATAAATATCACCCACCTTAAACTGATTGTCCATTCCTTCGGAATGAAGTTCAACCAGCTGCTTTTCCTGCAGTAAGGCAATTCGACTTCCATTTTGAGCAGAATCGATTAACAATTCCGTACTCAATTTTTCGTCTTATAGTATGTAAATGAACGTATTGTGTAAAAACAGGAAAAGAAGAAGTGGATTACTTCTTCTTATGTCTGTTTTTTCTCAGTCTTTTCTTACGCTTGTGAGTCGCGATCTTATGTCTTTTTCTTTTCTTACCGCAAGGCATAGTCTTTTGAATTTAAAGTGTTTAGAATAATTTATAGTCTGTCGAGGTAGCTCTGCACACTGCTCAAAATCATTGGATCCTGAGTCAATTTCTTTACTTCCTCAAACTGTGCTTTCGCTTTGTTTTTTTCGTTGGCCTCAAAGTAGCTGACAGCTAAATAAAATTGCCCTTGGATATTCTGAGGATGATACTTGACCAGTTCCTCAAAACGATCTGCGGCTCTCTTATATTGGCCAGATTGCATGGAAAGCACCCCCATGTTAAACAAGCCATCCTCATTTTGGGGATCTTCCTCGAGCACTTCGCGAAGCATGGTAATTCCCTGCATAGGATTGGCTGAAGATACAAAGGTCATCGCCACCTTGGTTTTTAAATCCAAGCGTTTTGGATCTTTTTCCAAAACTTTGTTGAGATAATTTCTGGTTTTTTCGGCAAGTGCCTCCACCTTATTTTTGTCCAAAGCAAAGGAAAAAGCCTCGTAACTTGCTTTCCCGGCCTCTTCAGCCAAAAACATATTGTCGGGAAGGATTACAGCAGCCTGTTCCCAATAATAGGCAGCACTGTCGAACAAACCCTCTTCCTTGTAAATCCCGGCCAAAATCTGAGCTGCAGTGACTTTTTCCTCCTTGGTCGGAGCATTCAAGAAGTTCCTGATCAGCTGATCGGCTTGAGTTCTATTTTGAGAAGACAGCTCATTCTCATGCGATTGGGAGATGATGTCCGAAGGAGTATCAGATGGCTCTCCGGAATCCTCAATTTTTGCCGATGTCGCATCATTATCTACCACCACTTTGGGTAAAGAGAATAACACAACGATGGCGATTATTCCTACTGCTACGAGAATGAGCTGTGATTTTTTCATACTAATGTCTGCTCAGGATTAATCCTGAGGAGCCAATTGTTTGATTTTTTTGCTGTTTTTGATCTTTTCTACAAATACCTTGGATGGCTTGAAAGCGGGGATGTAGTGCTCGTCGATCACGATAGCCGTATTCTTGGAGATGTTACGGGCAATCTTTTTGGCTCTCTTCTTATTGATGAAGCTTCCAAATCCTCTAACGTAGATATTATCGCCCTCTGCCATAGAGTCTTTTACTACCTTAAAGAACGCCTCGATGGCTTGTGTCACATCATCCTTCTGGATTCCGGTTTTGTCGGAAATCTTGGTGATTACTTCTGCTTTTGTCACAGTGATTTTAATTTAGAAATTACGAAATAAGCTTAACAACCTATTAACCAAGTGTTTTTGGGACTGCAAATGTAAGAGAACCAATGCAATTAAAAAACATATTCGAAAAAATTCCCTTGGTTTGTAAATGAAATAATTCCAATTCATGAATAGTAAAAACACTGACAATCAAGCCTTTTCAAACCTTATTATCTCTTGGTATCGGGAAAATCCCAGAGAATTACCTTGGAGAGAAACTTCAGATCCTTACAAAATTTGGCTTTCTGAAATCATTCTCCAACAAACCCGGGTAGCACAAGGATTACCCTATTATTATGCTTTTGTCCAAAACTATCCTACCATAAAAGATTTGGCACATGCTTCAGAATCCGAAGTATTAAGACTTTGGCAAGGTTTGGGATATTACAGCCGAGCCAGAAACCTCCACTCCTGCGCCAAATATATCTGGGATGAATTTGAAGGAAAGTTCCCCTCCACCTATGAGACACTCCTTCGATTAAAGGGTGTAGGCAGCTATACGGCCGCAGCTATAGCAAGCTTTGCATTTGGTGAAGTAAAAGCCGTCGTGGACGGCAATGTCTTTCGGGTCCTGTCACGATATTTTGGCATTGAAACAGACATTGCCACGGGCAAAGCCAAAAAGGAATTTGAAATCTTGGCCAATCGACTGATCCCAAAAGAAAACCCCGGGGAGTTTAACCAAGCCATGATGGATTTCGGTGCGAGACTTTGTGTGCCAAAAAATCCAGATTGCACTCAATGCCCTTTTCAAGGGAGCTGTTTTGCCAAAAAAAATGGATTAGTCAGTCAGCTTCCCGTGAAAATCAATAAAACCAAAGTAAAAGACAGAAAACTGGAATATGCCGTCATCAAATGCGGAGAACATTGGGTTTGGAAAAAAAGAGGCTCAGGTGATATCTGGACGGGTTTGCATGATTTTCCTCTTTTAGAACAGGAAAATTTTCCATTTGACACGTCCTACAAACTCCAACCTTTCCCCAAAAGATACAGGCACATCTTGTCTCATCAAAAGCTTGATGCTGGATTTTCTGAAATAATCATCCCCAGTGAACAACATCCTCATCTTGCTCAATGGTGCGAAGAGGAGGGCTATTTGCTGGTTTCAGAAAAAGAGATGGAATACTTGGCCAAGCCTAAATTGATTGTGAACTTTTTGAACGATCACGGGATTTGAGTAATTTCAGTCTTTCTAATTTTTTAACCCAAAAAACAACATATTATGGCAGGAGTAAATAAAGTGATATTACTGGGTAACCTCGGAGCAGACCCAGAAGTGAAGTATCTGGAAGGAGATAATGTCGTCGCCAATCTAAGACTGGCTACCACAGAATCTTACAAGGACAGGAATGGCAACAGAGTAGATCAAACCGAATGGCATGATCTTGAGCTATGGGGACCGCAGGCCAAAATAGCCGAACAATACCTCAAAAAAGGCTCCCAAATCTACGTCGAAGGGAAAATCAAATCCGATACCTGGCAAGATGACCAAGGTCAAAACAGAAAACGGACAAAAATACGGGTGATCAGTTTTACCATGGTCGGCGGAAAACCTGAAGGAATGGGCGGACCCGGATCAACGGCTCCAACTGCCTCCACTTCTACACCTGCTAAGCAGGCAACAGCGATGAATACAGGCGGGGCACCGGACATATCGATGGACGACGCAGATGATGATTTACCATTTTAACCTCAAGCTCAAATCCCCTTATCCATTCGGAAAGGGGATTTGTTAAATTTGTACCATTATTTTCTTTCCTACATGGACGATCCTTACCCGAGTTATTTACTGATTGCACAGATTCAAGAGCTTTCTTTCAGTTATTTCCTTTATAATGGACTGGCTCTTATACTTTTGTTGGTGGGCTCGGCCTTGGTCTCCGGCTCAGAAGTTGCCTTTTTTTCATTGACAAATGAGGACATTAATTCCATAAATGAGGAACATCCCGAAAAAGGAGCGGCCATCTCCAATCTCCTCAGCTCACCCAAAAGACTGCTCAGCACCATCCTCATCCTAAACAACCTGATCAATATTGCCATTGTCACATTGACCACTTTTGTCACTTGGTCATTTTTCGGGATGAATACCACAAGCGCCATTGTGATTTTAATTCAAACCGTGGGGGTGACATTCGCTATTGTTTTCTTTGGGGAAATCGTCCCAAAGGTGTATGCCAATCAGGCAAAAATCCAATTCTCAGTAAACATGGCGCCTTACTTGGTCTTCTTCAACTCTGTTTTGAGGCCATTTTCAGCCTTTCTCATGGCTTTCAGTGATATCATTGAAAAACGAATACAACAAAAAGGGTATTCCCTTTCAGTAGATGAATTGCATCATGCCCTCGAATTAACCACCGAAGACACTCCCGAGGAAGAAAAGGAAATTCTCAAAGGGATTGTGAACTTCGGGACTTTGAGTGTCAGACAGGTAATGAGGAGCCGGATGGAAATTACCGCAGTGGATGCAGAGATCGATTTCCATCAATTGATGGACAGGATCAATAAAAGCGGCTACTCCAGAATCCCTGTTTTCGAGGAGACCATCGACAACATCATCGGCATATTATACATCAAAGACCTACTTCCTCACCTGGACAAAGACGAAAACTTTGACTGGAGAACCCTGATCAGGAAAAGTTTTTTTGTCCCTGAAAACAAAAAAGTAGACAGCCTGCTCAAAGACTTTCAAAAAATGAGAGTCCACATGGCCATCGTGGTAGATGAATACGGTGGTACCTCCGGATTGGTGACTTTGGAAGATCTGATCGAAGAAATCATCGGGGAAATCAATGACGAGTTTGATGATACGGAGACGATTTTTTTCCAGGAGATCGATACGGATACGTTTATATTTGAAGGAAAAGTGTCCCTTAATGATTTTTGCAAAAAGCTTGAATTAGATCCTCAAGTGTTTGAAGAGGTAAAAGGAGAAAGCGAATCATTGGGCGGTTTGTTGCTCGAACTCAACTCAAAACTTCCAAAAAACGGCACAAAAATTACTTTTGAAGATTTTGAATTCACGGTATTGGCAGTGGATGCCCGAAAAATCAAAAAGGTGAAAGTACACCTGAAATCTGGCGAAAAAGACAGTACCACTCCATTTACTGATTAATCTTTTAATTTATAATATTCTGACACTATCCTAATATTCAAAATTTAATTTTGCTTTTTGTTAAAAAGCATATCTCCAAAACTTTTCCTATCAATTATGGAGAAATAAAAAATTTCAGGTTTTTTCAATTTTTTTTTCAAAAACCAGTTTCTGAGATTTTTACAAATTTTTATGAAAAATCGGATAAAATTTTACCCAAATTTTGAAAAACATTAAACTTTTTCACTTGGTAGCTTTAAAATGAAATCAGATTTTAAAATTGAAAAAAAATCAGCATACCTCATTTTTATAGATAATACTGCATTAAAAGAGCCTATTCATTGCATTAATTTTAACAAAGGATTTTTTTTTTGTAATTTTTGGAAATTTTGAACCTATTAAATACAATTTAGAATGCAGCAAGGTTTATATCGATCGGAGTTTGAACATGACTCCTGCGGTATTGGAGCAGTGGTTGACTTGAGTAATACCCCAACTCATGAAACTATCAGCGATGCCTTATACATGCTGAGTAACATGGAGCACCGAGGTGGCCGCGGTTCTGATCCCAAAACGGGAGACGGGGCAGGTATTTCGATCCAAGTGCCCCACCAGTTTCTTAAGGATGTTACCGCCCGAACTGAAATTAATCTTCCCTCCCCGGGTTTCTATGGTGTGGGAATGACTTTCTTTCCCAAAAACAAACAGCTTTATAAAAGGTCGAAGGCACTCCTCAACCAACTCATTGAGGAAATGGATTTTGATCTGATCGGATATCGTGAAGTTCCCGTGGATGAGACTGTACCGGGATCAGGTGCACTGGATGTCATGCCAAATATCGAACAGTTATTTGTCAGCCATAAAAAAGGCCTCACAGGGATCGACTTGGAAAGAAAACTGTATGTGCTCAGAAACTACGCCACATCCAAAATCAATTCGGAAATACCCGGGGTTAATCACTCCTTCTACTTTGCCAGTCTGAGTTCCCTGACACTTATATATAAGGGTCAGCTGAGAACGGATCAGGTTTTAGCCTTTTACAAAGACCTTCAAAACCCAAGAATTGAATCTGCATTTGCCATCGTTCATTCGCGTTTTTCTACCAATACCTTTCCAAACTGGAGACTGGCACAACCTTTCCGCTTCCTATCTCATAACGGGGAAATCAACACAATCCGAGGCAATCTCAACAAGATGAAGTCGAAAGAGGCCTTGATGAAGTCCAAGTTTTTCACCGATGACGAGTTGGCTAAACTGATGCCCATCACCAATAAGATGAACTCAGACTCAGCCAACCTCGATGCCATGGTGGAACTGTTGACCCTGAGCGGACGTTCGCTTCCTCATGCCATGATGATGCTGGTTCCTGAAGCTTGGCAAGACAATCAAGTCATGGACCGTGACCGAAAGGCCTTCTATAAATTTCATGCCTCACTGGTAGAACCTTGGGATGGCCCTGCTGCTCTTTTGTTTACAGATGGTAAATCGGTAGGGGCAACTCTCGATCGAAACGGCCTCCGACCCCTCAGGTATTTTATCACAAAAGACAACAGACTCATCCTATCTTCAGAAGCAGGTGCACTTCCGATCAGAGAGGCCACCATTACTGAAAAAGGCCGAATCAGTCCCGGAAGAATGCTTTGGGCAGATTTGGAAAAAGGAAGAGTCCTATTTGACGAAGAAGTAAAAGGTGAAATCTGCCGGCGACAGCCTTATGAAAAATGGGTCAATGAGCAGCGCACCAAGTTACGGTTTGTGCCTGATCCGGAGGAATTGACTCACCCTTACTCCACTGAGAATATACAGAAGTGCCAGACCGTTTTTGGATATACTTCCGAAGAGCTCAAGATTGTCCTCTCCCCGATGGGAGATACCGGCTATGAGGCAGTGGGCTCCATGGGCGCAGATACTCCATTGGCTGTCTTATCCAAGCAAAGCCAGCATATCTCCAATTACTTCAAGCAGCTTTTTGCCCAAGTAAGCAATCCGCCAATTGACCCCATCCGGGAGCGCTTGGTGATGTCACTTTTCACCCGAATCGGTGAGGGACACAACATTTTGGAAGAAACCCCGCAGCACACCAAGCAGATTCATATTTCTCAACCCGTGCTGCTCAATGAAGACCTGGAGAAAATTACCCGAATGGGCCACTTGGGCTATCGGACCAAAAGACTCTTCGGACATTTTAATGCAGATCATAAGCCTGGTCGACTCCTGGAAGCCTTGGATAGACTTTGTAAAGAAGCTGAGGAGGCCATCCTTAACGAGGGTAAAAATGTCTTGATCATTTCTGATCGAAACAGTTCCGAAAGTCAAGCCCCCATTCCTTCTCTATTGGCCATTGGAGCGGTTCATCAACATCTGGTGAAGAAAAAAATCAGAACCCGAGCCGGATTGGTTCTGGAATCTGCCGACATCCGTGAGGTCCACCATTTTGCCACAGCGATTGGTTATGGTGTCTCTGCGATCAATCCGTATTTGGCGCTGGAGTCACTTTTGGACCTATTCAAAAAAGGCCAGCTGAGCAAAGTAAAGGATGAGAAAACCCTTTTTGCCAACTATCAAGACGCAATTGGAAAGGGTCTTTTGAAAGTGCTTTCCAAAATGGGAATATCGACACTTCAGTCCTACCAGGGGGCCCAGATCTTCGAAGCGATTGGATTGGGACCTGAAGTGATGGACCGATGCTTCAAAGGCACCGTGTCCCGAATCAGCGGGATATCCTTCGACGAACTCGCTGAAGAAGTATTGATCCGACACAGAGCAGCTTATGAGACACATTCTCCTGTGCTCGAAACGGGAGGAGTCTACCAATGGAAGCGAAGAGGGGAAAAACATATGTTTAACCCTGAGACGATCCACCTGCTTCAAAAGTCTACCCGACTGGGAGATTATGAGCTTTATAAAAAGTTTGCTGCCAAAATCAATGAGCAGACAAAGGATGCATTGACTCTCCGTGGTCTATTTGAATTCAAAAAGCAAATCAGCGTACCCATTGACGAAGTAGAGCCTGCGGAAAAAATCATGAGACGATTTGCCACAGGAGCGATGTCCTTTGGATCGATCTCTCACGAAGCTCATACCACTTTGGCTATTGCTATGAATCGCATCGGCGCCAAGAGCAACTCCGGTGAAGGTGGAGAAGATGAGATCAGATATGAGAAAAAACCAAACGGCGATTGGGAACGATCTGCCATCAAGCAAGTAGCTTCCGGCCGTTTTGGAGTGACATCCCACTACCTGACCAATGCAGCCGAGCTTCAGATCAAGATGGCTCAAGGTGCCAAGCCAGGCGAGGGAGGTCAGCTACCCGGCCACAAAGTGGACGAGTGGATCGGAAGAGTAAGACATTCTACTCCCGGTGTAGGTTTGATTTCTCCTCCACCCCATCACGACATCTATTCGATCGAAGACTTGGCACAGCTGATTTTCGACTTGAAAAACGCAAATAGAAAAGCCAGAATCAATGTGAAGCTGGTGTCTCAAGCAGGTGTAGGAACTGTGGCTGCCGGTGTAGCCAAAGCTGCTGCCGACGTGATTTTGATCGCGGGTGCAGATGGTGGAACAGGCGCATCGCCACTCAGCTCAATCCGACATGCAGGACTTCCTTGGGAGCTTGGACTCTCCGAAGCCCATCAGACCTTGGTCAAAAATAACCTTCGAAGCCGTGTGGTCCTTCAGACTGACGGACAACTCCGGACAGGTCGCGACCTGGCCATTGCCACCCTTTTGGGAGCAGAAGAATGGGGAATCGCTACAGGTGCGTTGGTCGTGGAAGGTTGCATCATGATGCGTAAGTGTCACCTCAATACCTGTCCAGTCGGCATCGCCACGCAGGACCCCGATTTGAGAAAACTCTTCACGGGTGATCCTGATCATGTGGTCAATTATTTCAAGTTTCTTGTACAGGATCTTCGTGAAATCATGGCTTCCCTTGGATTCCGAACCATTGATGAGATGGTAGGTCAAAGTCAGGTACTCCAGTCTACCGGACATCTCAATCATTGGAAGTGGGAAAAAATTGATCTTTCTCCGATTTTCCACAAAGTGGAAGTCCCTGACCATGTGGGAATTCACAAGCAAATCGATCAGGAATTTGAATTGCAAAATGTGCTGGACAGACAGCTGATCAAAGCAGCCACACCGGCTCTGGAGCAGGCCATTCAAGTACAGGGCAACTTCCAGATCAAAAACACAGACCGATCTGTCGGTGCTATGCTTTCCAATGAGATTTCAAAAATCTATGGAGGAGTGGGGCTGCCCGAAGACACCATCCATTTCAAATTCAACGGTTCGGCAGGCCAGACTTTTGGAGGATTCTTGGCCAAAGGAGTCAACTTTGAGCTGGAAGGCGAAGCCAATGACTACTTCGGAAAGGGTCTTTCCGGAGGTCGCCTGATCATCTACCCGAGCCGAAATGCCCGATTTGTACCTGAGGAAAATATCATCATCGGCAACGTAGCCTTCTATGGCGCCACCTCGGGAGAAGCCTATATCAACGGCAAAGGAGGAGAACGATTCTGTGTACGAAACTCCGGTGTAAAAACGGTCATCGAAGGAATCGGAGATCACGGTTGCGAATACATGACCGGTGGTCTTGTGATCAACCTTGGTGAAATAGGAAGAAACTTTGCCGCTGGGATGAGCGGGGGAATCGCCTATATTCTCAAGGACTACATCACGGAGATCAATACCGAAATGGTAGACATTGACCTACTCGAAGACGAGGATTTTGCCACAATCAAAACTTACCTCAAGCGTCATGTCAAGCTGACCAACAGCGGTTTGGGACAAAAATTCCTTGAGGAGTGGGAAACTGCCAAAGAGAAATTCATCAAAGTGATCCCTAGAGATTACAAGGCGGTTTTGGAAAAAAGAGCACAAGAACAAGCTAAATCATTGGTGTAAGATGGGAGCGAAAGACGGATTTATCCAATTCAAAAGAGAAACACCTGTAAGCCGGGATCCAAAAGAGCGGATTGGAGATTACAGAGAAATATACGAGCCATTTTCTGGCGAAAAACTCAATCATCAGGCAGCCCGATGCATGGATTGCGGAGTGCCCTTCTGCCACAACGGTTGTCCGCTGGGTAATGTAATCCCGGAGTTTAATGACGCAGTGTACAACAAAGAATGGGCTCAGGCCATCAATATTCTACGCAGCACGAATAACTTCCCGGAGTTTACCGGCAGAATCTGCCCAGCCCCTTGCGAGGCCAGCTGCGTCCTTGGTATCAACAAAGACCCCGTGGCCATTGAGCTGATCGAAAAAAGCATTGCTGAAAAAGCCTATGAGCTGGGATTGATCAAAGCCAATCCGCCTGCCAAAAGAACAGGAAAAAAAGTGGCTGTCATCGGCTCGGGTCCTGCAGGACTGGCTGCTGCAGACCAGCTAAACCAAGCAGGTCATGAGGTAACGCTTTTTGAAAAGGATGCGAAAGTAGGAGGCTTACTTCGATACGGGATTCCTGACTTCAAATTGGAAAAATGGGTCATCGACCGCCGCATTGAATTGATGAGACAGGAAGGAGTGATCTTTTCGACCAAAACAGAAATTGGTTTCAATATCAAGGCTGAAAGTGTCCTTCAAAACTACGATGCAGTGGTTCTTTCTACCGGTGCGCAGCAACCTCGAGCATTAAATATCAAAGGGGACAAGTTGAAAGGAGTGCATTTTGCGATGGAGTTCCTGGGCAAACAGAATCAGGTCATTGGTGGGGAATTGGGTGAAAACCCGATTTCAGCCAAAGGAAAACATGTCATCGTCATTGGTGGCGGGGACACCGGAAGTGACTGCATTGGCACCTCCAATCGTCATGGTGCTGCTTCTATCACTCAATTGGAATTGCTACCAAAGCCGCCAAAGCAGCGAAACATCTTAAATCCATGGCCAGAATGGCCCATGACGTTGAGAACATCCAGCTCTCATGAAGAGGGTGCTGATCGAATGTTTTCGATCCTGACCAAAGAATTTGTGGGAAATGAAAGGGGTGAAGTCACCGGACTGACCCTAGTGGATATCGAGTGGAAGGAAAAAGGCGGACGGATGACTTTCGAAGAAATTCCGGGTACCGAACGCACAGTCCCTTGCGATCTCGCCTTTATTGCCATTGGATACATGGGGCCCGCTCAAAATGGTCTTTTACAGGCTTTTGGAGTGGAAACATTAGAAAACAGCCTTCCAAAATCAAAGAATTTCCAGAGTACAAACCCGAAGGTTTTCCTGGCAGGAGACATGCGCAGAGGCCAATCCTTGGTCGTATGGGCAATTTCCGAAGGCAGGGAAGCAGCTGTCAAAGTAGATGAATTCCTCATGGGGTCATCGACGCTACCGATGAAGGATGCTTCGTTCTTTGAGGTAGAAGAGCAAATCGCGGGTTAATGTCAGCATAAATCTTTTGGGCTTATGCTGACTCCCAATAGTACCCTGTTTAGTTGACCCACCTGCGATATAGAAAGCCCCGCGATGCGGGGCTTTCTTCATTTATCTTCCTCCATCCCGATGCTGACGGTGTTGGGGTTGAAAATCTCTCCTATCTTCGATCATTCCCCCTGGCCTTCTACCGGGCCGCCGATCCATTTTGATCTCTTCCCATTGCTTTCTTTGCTCCTCAGTCAGGACTTCGTTGATTTTCTCTTCTTGGGCTTTCATCTCAGCCTTTCTTGATTCCATTTCAGCCCGTTGCTTTTCCATTTCGGCTGTGCGTTTTTTCGCATGCTCGAGGTTTATTGCAAGGACTTTCTGCTTTTGCTCCTCCGTAAGCTTCAATTCGGAGGCCATCCGCTCGGTCATGCGCTGGGCACGCTCCTCAGGACTTGGCATTTTTCTTTGGTCTTGGGCAGCCACGCCCAGGCTCATCATGGTCAGTACTACTGCCCCAATCATCCATTGTTTCATAGTTGTTTTGGTTTGTTTGAAGATTAGACCCGTAGAACCTATTTGGGTTTAAATCTGCCTTCAAATCAACCTGTTAAGAAACCTTAAACTCCACTCTTTTCCTCGATCAATTCCTTCCGCTCGGAGGCACGAACATACTTTGGCTTGATCAGCAACCTGAGACTTGGATCAAAGCTCAGGTAATTCCAAGACCAATCAAGGAAAATGAAAAGCTTATTTTTCACCCCCAAAATGGCCATCAGGTGGACAAACAGCCAAGTCAACCACGCCAGTGCACCTTGGAATTTGAGAAAAGGCAAATCCACTACAGCCCGTTTCCTTCCCACGGTGGCCATCGATCCCAAATCTTTGTAGGTAAATGGAACGATTGCCTTACCAGAGGTAAGTTTATTTAAGTTTTGAGCAAGATTTTTTGCCTGTTGAATTGCCACCTGAGCGACCTGAGGATGACCTTTGGGAAAATTACCGGTCGGCATCAGGCATTGATCTCCCAATACAAAAATCCCTTCTGCATCCTTCAATTGATTGAATTCATCAACAAACAGCCTTCCATTTCCGGAATATTGGTCTGGGCTCAAACCATCTATTCGGTTGGGTTTGATTCCAGCTGCCCAAAGTAAGGTTTGTGTCTGAATAGGATCTTTTCCCTCCAAGGACACCTCATGACCATCATAATCCAAAACCCGGGTACCCAGGTAAACTTCCACTCCCAATTGCACTAAATAATCCAAGGCTTTTTGTTGGGCCTCTAAAGACATCGCCCCCAACAAACTGGGGCCTGCTTCGATCAACACCACTTTCATGTTTTTAAAACTTAGCTCCGGATAATCTTTGGGAAACACATTATTCCTCAATTCGGCCATAGCCCCTGCCAACTCTACCCCAGTCGGGCCTCCACCTACAATCACCACATTCATCAGAGATTTACGGTCCTCCATTCGCTCAATGTTGATGGCTCGTTCGTAGTTGGAAATGATTTTGTTTCGGATGTAAAGCGCTTCCGAAACGGTCTTCATGGGAGAGGAAAAGTTTTCAATATTTTTTGACCCGAAATAATTGGTATCGGCCCCCATGGCCAATACCAGGTAATCGTATTCGATAAATCCAATATCCGTGAAAAGCTTTTTTCTGTCCTTATCTACCTGGAGTACCTCAGCCATGCGGAAACTCACATTTTTGGTATTATGGAAAATCTTTCTCAGAGGAAAGGAAATGGCACTTGGCTCCAAACCTGCGGTGGCCACCTGATAAAAAAGCGGCTGGAACTGGTGATAATTGTTTTTATCCAAGAGGATTACCTGAAAAGGTTTATTTCTCAGGCTTCTGGCAAGTTTTAATCCGGCAAATCCGGCTCCGACAATAACTACTTTGGGAAGGCCTAGCTGGGGTAGATTTGGAATAGACTGATCAAAGGGAGAGTTCATTGAAAAAAGGTTTACTCTTTACACGAAATCTCACCAAGCTATGTCTACAATTTTTGAACAATTCAGTCACAGGAGATGAGATAATTGACCTTCGGCTAAGAAAAAGAATTTGCTATTTTTGCCCTCCACAAACGAGCAAATCCATGGGAAGAGCATTTGAATTCCGAAAAGAGAGAAAATTCAAGCGTTGGGACAAAATGTCCAAAGTATTTACCCGCTTGGGCAAAGAAATAGTGATGGCTGTCAAGTCCGGAGGACCTGACCCGATCAGCAATGCGAAGCTGAGAACTGTCATCCAAAACGCCAAAGGCGCTCAAATGCCCAAGGACAGGATTGAGGCTGCAATCAAGCGTGCTTCCAACAAGGATGAGAAGGATTACGAAGAAGTAGTATACGAAGGTTATGGTCCATTTGGGATAGCAATCATTGTAGAAACCTCCACAGACAATACCAACCGGACGGTAGCCAATGTCCGCTCTTACTTTACCAAGGCTGGCGGTTCTTTGGGGACATCAGGCTCCGTTAGCTTTATGTTTGACCGAAAGGCTGTATTCCGATTTGCAAAAGCTAACTATGATTTGGATGAGCTTGAACTCGAACTGATCGACTTTGGTCTGACTGAAATTGCCGAAAACGAGGGGGAGATCTTTGCATACACGGAGTTTGAAGACTTTGGAAGCATGCAAAAAGCATTGGAGGACCGAGGGATTGAAATCATTTCTGCGGATTTTCAGCGTTTCCCAAGTACCCTTACCGAGTTGACTGAGGAGCAAGAAGAAATCATTAACAAACTGATCGATCGTCTGGAAGAAGATGATGATGTAAATCAGGTATTTACCAATATGGCCTAAGGCTTGCGCCTGGCTTTGCTATGAGTTTTAAAAGAAGAGAAAATTTCCGACCCACTGACAAACTGCTGGTCCTGGTCGGAAGCAAAAATCCGGTAAAAATTTCCTGTACCGAAGATGCTTTTACCCGAGCATTCAATAGTTCATTCCTGGTAGAGGGCATCAATGCCTCCTCAGGTGTACCAGAGCAGCCAGTTGGAGAGCGAGAAACCCTCCTAGGTGCCAAAAACAGAGCCTACAATTCCAGGGAAGTGTTCCCGGAAGCCAACTATTGGGTGGGAATCGAAGGGGGAGTGGATGAGGATGAAAAGGGTATGTTTGCCTTTGCCTGGATTTTTATTCTGGATAATTCAGGTAAAACAAGTCAGTCCAAAACGGGTACATTCTACCTTCCTACTCAGGTTGCTGAACTGGTTAGAAACGGAATGGAACTTGGAAAAGCTGACGATTTGATTTTCGAACAAGAAAATTCCAAACAGCAAGGGGGTTCGGTAGGAATTTTGACTCAAGGAGTGATCAACCGGGAAGAATATTACCGACAAGCGATCATTTTGGCCTTGATTCCTTTTCTAAATAAACCCCTGTTTTATTAAGCAGATCTGAATTTTAGGGCCAAAATCCTTGTATCAACACGAAAAAAAATGGAAGAATTTGGTTTATTGAAATAAATCGCTTCATTTACATCAAAATGCAGTTCAAATAAACATTTGATCTCTTCACAGAGTTTTAAGTTTGTAAAAGTTGTTTTGGTCACCTCCACCCTAAGTACTAAACCTCCTCCGGGAGGTTTATTTTTTTAGGTTTTCAAGGAATCGGGTCAGCGCGATCCTCCAATCCGGGTCTGCATCCCATTCAGGGCCAATGAATAATTCATCTCTCACTAAAAAACGGATATAATACTTGACCACCGTTTTGAAACCTTCCTCTCCGGCGATAGGCTCGAGTCCCATACTTTTCATCAAATCGGCCTGCCGTCCTTCCACTTTGACAAGAAGAAATTGGACACGGTCAGCGATCAGCTGTTGGGAAGTTTTTGCCTCAGTCAGCCATTCGATTTGGTGGGGATAGTTTGCTTCAAAAATGCTCTGAATCTGTGATTTTTGAGCGGCTTGCTCTGCCAAAATCGAAGCTTCGGATTTGCCATACAGGTCATATCGAAAATAACTCATCGCTCCTGTCTCTGCCGAAGATCCCTCCAGCGGAATTCCCAGCTTGAAAACTTCCAGGTTTAGGGGATTTCTGGGAAGAAAGCGCTGGACTGACTGTGCTGTTTCCTGAGTGCTTATTGAAGGAAATTCTGCCACATCAATGACCAAAAGATTTTGTGATTTGGCAGTTTTTCCCAATTCTGCCAACATTCTTCCTGCTTCATTCCAATCTTTTCCAGAGACTCCAAAAAGAGAGGCTGAGGAAATAATTTTTCCATCTCTGGAAAAAGGCCCTACATGGATGCTCAAATTTTCCTTTTGCCGAGTGACCAGAATGATGTTTTGGACCTGTCTTTGTAAAAATGCCTTCGCATAATCTGCCTGTCTTGCCTCGGAAAGAGCCACTTGCTCCAGCTCAAAATATGCCACTGGATCTGCTCCCGCCTTGACTAGATACTTGTGCACACTGTCTGCCAGCTGCTGCCAGGCCAATACCGGACGTGCACCCGGATCTGTGGAAACCACCACAACTGACTTGCCCTCAAAAAAAGAGTTCGGCAAACTGCCTTGAGCATTTACGAGGGGAGTCAGAGCAAGAAAAAAAACAAAAGCAAAGATATATTTCATGCGATTCCTGAGGTGAAGACAGATCGGTCTGTATTTTTACGAATATACATAACGAACAATAGGTATCCAGATGAATTCTCCAGTGCACAAATTAATTACAATAATTCTAGTTCTTATCTCCTCTTGGAGCTCTTTTGCCCAGGAAGTCAACTCAAAAAAACTACTCCAGCACATCGAATATCTCTCTTCAGATGACTTAGCCGGCCGAAAACCCCTCAGTGACGGTAGCATGAAAGCAAGAAAATACATCTTGGATGAACTCACCTCTTTCGACTTGGTGGAGCCTCTTTATCCTGATTTCATTCAGAACTTTTCTTTTCTCAACCAGCGAGAGGTCAAAAACTACAAGGATGCTGCCAACTTGGTGGCGTTCATTCCCGGCAGCCAGTCCAGAAAAGTCATCGTGATCACAGCACACTATGACCATGTGGGAATAGGAAAAGCGGATAGCAAGGGAGACTCCATCTATAATGGTGCTGATGACAATGCCTCCGGCACCGCAGCATTAATGGTCTTAGCGGAGTACTTTTCACAAAACCGCCCTAAACACGGAATGATGTTTGTCGCTTTGGATGCTGAGGAAATGGGTCTCAGGGGAGCCCGCGCACTGGTCAATGATTTTCCGTATCCCCTGGATCAAATCGTGTTGAATCTCAACATGGACATGCTTTCCAGAAGTGATAAAAACGAGCTGTATATCTCAGGGACATATTACTATCCACGATTTAAAACCATTTTGGAAAAAGTGGCCAACGGATCCAATCCCACATTACGCTTTGGACATGACGAACCCGGTACTGGAAGCAATGACTGGACAAAATCCTCGGACCACGGAGCTTTTTTTGAAAAGAAAGTACCTCACCTGTACTTCGGTGTGGAGGACCATATCGACTACCACAAACCCAGTGATGAGTTCAAAAATATCCAACCCCAATTCTATATCAATGCCGTCAACCTTGTACTAAAATCCCTGATCGCGTTGGATACTGAATTGCTGGAATAGCGCGAACGTTTTGTATCTTCTCTGCTAAATGAGGACCTTAATCTTTTTGTGCTTTGGGAAAAAATGATCTGATCACCCGCCTACTCATCTGGAGACTCAGACACATGAGCAATCAGACCTTCATTCTGATCTTGAGTGGTTTGATCGGTATCTTTTCCGGATTGGCTGCGGTCGTCTTAAAAACAGCTGTGCATGGTATTCAAAAATTCCTGACCGAGGATTTTTATACCGAGTATGCCAATTTCATGTACATATTATATCCCCTGATCGGGATCTCATCGGCATTTCTGATCGGAAAATTTATTCTGAAAGACGTCGGAGGGCATGGCATCCCAGATGTCCTTTTTAACATATCCAAAAACTCCAGTCTAATTCCCCGGGTCAAAACGTACAGTAGAGTCATTACTTCGGCTTTGACGGTCGGATTTGGCGGATCTGTTGGATTGGAAGCTCCCATGGTGATGACGGGATCGGCCATCGGTTCCAATGTAGGAGTCTTAATGCACTTGAATGCAAAAAAGAGAACCCTACTGATCGGTTGCGGGGCTGCAGGAGCAATTTCGGCAATCTTCGGAGCTCCTATTGGTGCAGTTATATTCGCGATTGAGGTTATTTTGATGGAAATCAGTACGGCGAGTTTTATTCCTCTGCTGATAGCATCGGTAACCGGCTCACTTACTTCCATGATTTTGATCGGAGAAGAATCCTTGTTCAATTTCAACCTCAAGGATTCATTTCAGGCAGCCCACATGCCGTATTACTTGCTCCTTGGGATCATTTGTGGATTTGTCTCGCTTTATTTCAGCCAGCTGGTGCGGTCTACCGAAAAAATCATGGATGACATCGGGGATCAATGGATGAGGATTACTTACGGTGGAGCATTTTTAGGATTTATGGTGTTCTTTTTCCCTCCAATCTATGGCGAGGGTTATGATACCCTCAACATTCTGATCGAAGGCACCTCTGCAGAAGTATTGGACAAAAGCCCCTTTTTCTCAGCCATAGAAAATCCCGTCATGATCTTGGTGTTTCTGGTATTGATTATTCTCCTCAAACCCATCGCATCGGCTATTACGATTGGGGCAGGCGGAAGCGGGGGAATTTTTGCACCTTCCCTGTATGTGGGAGGTATCACCGGATTCGTATTTGCTTTTGCAAAAAACATGTTTGGCTTCCACATTCCCCTCCCTTTGGCTCATTTTACCCTAGTCGCGATGTGTGGAGTCATGGCTGGTGTCCAACACGCCCCACTTTCTGCCATATTCCTAATAGCCGAACTGACGGGAGGATATGAACTTTTTGTCCCCTTGATGTTTGTCTCAGCTATTTCATTCATCACCAAAACCTCATTTCAAAAGGACAGTCTCTACACCTTGCAACTTAAAGCCCAAGGGAAGCATTTGCCGGAAACCAAAGACCAGGAATTGCTCGAAACCATCAGCATCACCCAAGTAATCGAGCGTGACTTACTACCCATCCATCCTGAGGCTCATTTGGAGGACTTGATAGAACGGGTTAAAATTTCCAAGCGCAATATTTTCCCGGTGGTGGATGAGGCCCAAACCCTCCACGGAATCATCACACTGGACGACATCAGAGACATCATGTTTGATCCGGAAAAGCAAAAAACAGTACTCATCCGTCAGCTCATGCACAGTCCCCCAGAAATCCTATTTTCAACTGAAAATATGCAATCTGCTATGGAAAAATTCGAGCGATCGGGTGCTTGGAATCTGCCTGTACTGGAGGAAAACAAGTATTTGGGCTTCGTCTCCAAAGCAAGAATATTCAATGCTTATCGAAAAAGATTGATTCGACAAAAGCAGGATTAAACCCAAATTGAAATAAAATTTGGATTGGGAAATTATCCACGGGCACCACAAAAATATTCATCATTTTTTTTCAGTTAGCTTCATTTATCCACAAAATCAACTACAGCGATCAAGTCATAACTTGTTGTTTTTTAACATTTTATATACCAATCAAAGATGGGTGTGGATAAATAATTGAATTTGTGGATAAATTTTCCTTGCGTTTTTTCTTCTTCAAATGCGCGTCATAAAGCCACTTTTTGGAATTCGGACATCTGGAAAAAATCCTCCAAAATCTCTTCCGAAAGAGCGGTAATACTTCACGCTTTTTAGAATATTATTTGGAAAAGAATTTTGAACCCCTCCTTGAATCGTTTTGAATTGGTGATGTTAAAAACATTAGGTTTAAAATATTGAAAAAATTAAAATTTAACATGGAAAATTCAAATTATGCCCCAACTCCCAAAGGGGCTAAATTGTTCATCTGCCTCATGATCCAAGCTTGTCTACCTCTGATATATCCCGTAGGCCGGGCTGGACTCCATCTCCTGGGATTGGGCAATACAGCCGCTATCAATGCGGCTTGACTCTGGGAAAGTTTGGAGGCACTTTTGTTGAAATAGGTTTGTGCGGCTGCTTCAATACCATAGACACCTTCTCCCATTTCAATGACATTGAGATAAACTTCCAAAATGCGTTCTTTGGACCACAGCAACTCTACCAATACGGTGAAATAGGCTTCCAGCCCTTTTCTCACATAACTCCTGGAAGGCCATAAAAAAACGTTCTTGACCGTCTGTTGGGTAATGGTACTGGCACCTTTGATCCGCTTTCCCTTTTTGTTGTTTTCCCAGGCTTTCTCCATTGCTTCAAAATCGAAACCTCGGTGATCCATGAATTTCTGGTCCTCCGCCGCGACCACGGCCTGGGGCGCATGTCTGGACATTTTTTCTATAGAAACCCAGTCTTTGTACAGGCGCATTTCCTTTTTGGAGTCAAATGCTTGTTCAGCAAGGCGAATGACCATCAGAGGCGTCACCGGAACAGGCACAAAACGATATAGGATAACCAGTCCGATCGAAATGCCAAAAAACCAAAGGGTGACTTTGAGGATTACTCTTCCTATCCAACGGATGATCTTCATACCAGGGAATTTAATTTTTCAAACACAAAGAGATATAAAATTCCGAGTATACGCAATTTTGCGAATTTGCTATTTTTCATGGCATAGGGTTGAAAGCTGGTCATTTTGTGAGACCGAACAAAATCAACCCCCTATCAGAGCATAGAAATACATTCAAGAGGTCAAAGATTGAAGTTTACCGGATTATTTAAACTATTGATTCACCTACCTGACATGTTGGCTTTTTCCCCTTTTCCGACCATCAAGGTCACGAATCAAACAAAAGGCAGGGTAAGCCGTCAAGAATAAATCTCTTGAATAAAGACCATAAAAAAAGGGCCGAAGCCCTTGAATTAAGGTTTGGCAACCTTTTTTAAAATCACCGGTGCGCTCAACTTGGAAGCAACAGTCTCCATAAAATATTTGAGATCTCCATAATTTTTCACGGGAATCAGGCTACTTCTGATATCCAACTTGGCAGTAACCTTGAGTACTTCTCCCAAATTTTCTACTGAATAATTAAACCCAACCAATCCACCAGATATCGTAATATTTTCATTGGTAGGGAAGTCATCTACCTCATATCCCTCAGGCACTTGAATATTGGCAGTGTAAATTTCACTGAAGGGATAATCGAAATCTACCGGAAACACCCGATACTCCTGGGTAAATGGATTTTTGGAAAAAGAAGAAACCTTTAAGGGATTAAAAACCAGGGTCTCCGCCTCATTTGCACCTTTCATTACATAGTCAAAGCTCGAATTCACATAATTATTTTCTTCCAATAAATTTTCCACTTTGGCATTTCTCACTTCCATCAACAAGCCATCACTACTAAACATCTCCTCCAATGGTTTTTCCGATTTTTTGTACCGCTCGACTGCATGCATCACCTGAAGTCCCTGATAGTGATGGCTTCGAAGCGTATTTTTAATAATAAGCTCACCGGTTTCTTTGTCCAGATAAGCTGTTGAAATAACCAAATTGTTGGACTGATGCTTTATCGGAATATCGATCAACTGACTTTTTCCTTTTTGTACCAAAAAGCCACCTTTAACCTGCTTGTCAATGTCCACATAGCCGAATGGAGCTTGCGAATCACTCAGGTCAATAAATTGCTGTTGACCATCCAACTCCGCCAAAAGCAGGATCTCATCAAATTGATTCAGAAAAGGAAACAGGATGAGGTCACTTCTACCATACCCTTTGCTTCCAATCAAAACCGGATCACAGGTAATTCCCTGAGAGCGAAGCACCCCCATATAAGCCAAGATCAGTTCTCCGGGTGTTCCTTTTTTGGATTTCAACAACTGATTGAGTGACTGATTAGGATAGATCCAATCCTCTCCTTCGTTGATAAAATTATCTCGGATATAATAATACGCACGCGCTGCTTTTTCTTTCTGTGTCCCTTTGGACATATCCAGGGAAAACAATTCCCTCTCCAAAGCTGAAGTTTTGTAATACCCTTTGGTGGTGTATCCTTCAATCAACTCATCTCCCAATTTTTCCCAGGTATTCAATACGTCGACAAATTCTCCTCCGCCGGACTGATATCGGGAAAGCTGGAACTCTACCCGCTCCTGATAATCCCGATAGTTTTTCATGTACGGCTCTTCTTTGAGCGAGTGGAGATCTCTCAATTCCCAGGAGTATAGTCCATTATTTGCTACTCTTTTGGATTTGGTGAAAAAATGCTGACCCTGACCAATCATTTTATATTCAAATTGAGGGACCATATTGATCTGGTATTTGGAGAAGATCGTAGGAATACTTCGCTGAAAGGACCACCCATCCAAAAAAGTAAGGTTTTTGTCTCCTTTTTTGTAGCTGTATTCGAGTATTGAACCTACCTGTGCGTCCGGAAATGAAATCCGGGCCTCTGAATATCCCTCACCTAGATCAACCATATGGATGTGTTCCTTTCCGATTTTGGTCTCTACATATTGCCCATCGACCGCATGATAGAGCTGCGCCTTGATACCTGAAATATTTTCCGTTCCGGAACTTCCCCTGTAGAAGCGGATTCGAACATCTGCATATTCTTTACCTGCTTCGGTCAATATTTTGAGTCGGTAGAAATAGCTGGTTTCGAGCATTCCTCCGAAAAACCGTGAGTCCCCGCTGGAAGCTAAAATCACAGCCGGTGCTCCGGATTCATAGGGGACTTCAGTCATAGCCCATTCAGTTTCGCTGATCTCACCCATCTTGATGGATTGTGCCGGGAGGTGGGTATAGCCAAGAAAAAGGACTAGGCCCAAAAAGAATTTATTCATAGTGAAGGGTACTTAAAGTGGTTTTTACAAAGGCAGGAGTGTGGTCAAATTTGGTATTGATCTCCTTAATGAGAATGGATTTTTGGTCGGATTTTAAGTCAGGGTCCAAGTGAATGGATACTTTTCGAAGTACATGAACAGTTTTACCTGATTTGGAAAAAGTCAACAAGCCTTCGTAGCCCGTACCGCTTACTTTAATTTCCCGTTGATTTCCTCCTTCCATTTCGAGGTCATCAGGAAGTAATATTTCATAGCTATCCTCCCTTTCTAAAAAATTAGAAGACAACTGCGAAGCTGTTATTCTGGCCAAAAAAGGCCTGAATATTACTCGCTTAGCAGTCGATTGGGTAAATCGCTGAACTACACCTTCGTACTTGATTTCAGAGGTAGGAATACTGTCTTTACGATCGATTTTTATGGAAAAATCCTGAACAATCAAGCCGGCAACTGCTGAATTCTGATTGAGGTAATCTCTTTTCTCGCGATCGTCCATCCGGGCACTGATCTCCCGTGCGAGCATGGCCGGATTCCCCTGATTTTCCCAAATGCTTTCAATTTGAGCAGCACCTTGGGTATCCAAAGAAAGTTTGGAATGGGAAGAAATTTTATTCCATTCTGAATCCAGGTAGGTGGGGGTTTTGCTCAAATATCCACCATCCGGAGTAATGACCAATACATGCCTATTGCTGGTAAAATTTCCCAAATATCCGGGTGGATTGAGGTTAGATGTACATTCCAGCCAAATCGGATCTTTATCTGTGGGAACTTTCAGAATCACGTGGTTAAACTGGTTGGAGGGAAGATCTATTTCGATATCCTCCTCCCCAATACCAGCGTTGACTAAGGTGTAAAAAGAAGGAATCCCGGCCACTTCCAACATGGACTTCATGAAATTGGTCAATGCTTTACAATCTCCAAACTTGTTGTCTACCACTTCTTTGGCAGTCATAGTCTGCCATCCACCTATCCCCAACTGAATACTGACATAGCGGTAGTTTCGCTGCAGGTAATCATAGAGAATAGCCACTTTTTCAAAGGGAGAATTTGCATCTTTTACCAACGAAAGGATTTGGTTTTTGACCGATTCGGGGAGTTCTCCTCTACCTTCATTCAATTTATTTTGCCAAGAAGCTAATCCAGCCCAATCATTCATCTCCCCCTGAAATTCATTGACAGCAAATTTGACAGGCGCAAGTAAAAGTTTGGGATCCATTTCCAAGTCAAATGAAGGAGTCTGTACCTCAAGATCTTTCTCTATCCAAATCATGGTGGTGATTCCTCCTTCTTCTTTGGTTTCCTTAGTGCCCGTAAGATTAAGTTCTTTGAATTTCAACCCCATTTCTGTGGGATAATGAAAAATCAAGGTTGATTCCTTCACCTTTTGGTAATTGGACTTGACCGGCATCCATTCGGGGTAATAAAAATTGCTCTTTTTGAGAATTTCCGTTCTAATCTTTACCAATACAGGGTATCGTGGAGCAGAAAGCTCAAAGTACTTATAGCGATCGTCCAGCAAAAAATCAGAACTTGACACAGCCCGTTCAGTCATATCTTTTAAGCGGGCCTTTTTAATCGTTTTACCCCCCAAAGGTTCAATCATTTCCAATTGAAAATCCTTGATATCCTGCAATTTGTTAAAACCCAAAACTACCATACCGTGCTTCAAGCCTTCGGCGCTCAAAATGGTCAGGGATTTTTCATCCACGACAGATAGAGAATAATCTTGATGAAGTCTGTAAGTGATTTTTTGCTCTAAATGAGAGTGGACAGGGGCTTCTTTCTGCACTTTTGCAGTATCCTGAAATCCAAAAAGTTCAATACTTAAGAGGATTCCAAAAAGTAAATTCAACATATTTAAACGGAAATAACCCTTGCAAAGAGAGATTAGTTTTTCAAATATTCAAGCATTTCACTAAAAATTTTTTTGTGGAAAATTAAGCACATTTCACTGTAGTCGATATACAAAAAAGGACCTGGAAGTTTGAACAGTCATTTGTAATTCCAGATTTATCCTCGCTACTTTGATCCCTATTTCCTATCTACCTATGACCCCCATCCTTATCGGCAGCTTTGAAGATTTCGAAAAACACAATGGCCAAGAGCTTGGTTCCTCGCAATACTTTACCATCACCCAAAAGCAAATCAATCTTTTTGCAGATGCCACTTTTGACCATCAATGGATCCACACAGATCCGGAACGGGCTAAATTGGAAGGCGCCTTTGGAAATACCATTGCCCATGGCTACCTCACGCTGAGCATCGTGCCCCACCTTTGGGAGCAAATCGTGCAGGTGACCAATCTGAAGATGATGATCAACTACGGAATTGAAAATCTCCGGTTTGCACAGGCAGTGACCGTAGACAGTGAGGTCCGGCTAGTGGCCAAACTGAAAAATGTGGCCAACCTTCGTGGCACGGTAAAGGCAGAAGTTGAAGTCAAGCTGGAGATTAAAGATCAGAAAAAGCCGGCCTTTACCGGCGTATTGGTCTTCTTATATCACTTCCTTTGATCAGGAAGCCAACAAATCGTTGATTACAGTCGCGGCACAAGCACAGCCAAATGCGGCAGGAAGAAAAGACATGGTGCCGTAGGCAGACTTTTTGAAGTTCCGGCCGTCTGTCAACATCAGGCTTTCTTTGATGACCTCTTCAGTTGAAAAAACTGCCTTGAATCCACCATAAATGGCTTTTTTCTTGAGTCTCTTCCGCAGCATTTTGGCCAGTTTGCACTGATAAGTCTCCCCAAAATCAACGACGCGGATTTGAGTCGGATCTACTTTCCCTCCAGCCCCCATGGAACTGACAAGTTTGAACCCCCGCTTTTTGGCTCCCTCGATCAGATGCATTTTCGGTGTGAAACTGTCAATACAATCCACCACATAGTCAAACTCACTCGTTTCCAGGAGCTCGGTCATCTGGTGGGGATTGAGAAATTGACGGAGGGCATGAAGCTTCAATCCGGGATTGATCGCCATCAGGCGCTGCTCCATCCATTCGGCTTTGGATTGACCCACATTGAGTTGGGTGGCAGGAAGCTGTCGGTTGACATTGGAGATATCCACCGTGTCTCCATCGATGATGGTCATCTGCCCTACTCCGGACCGGGCAATAAACTCTGCCGCAAATGATCCCACTCCCCCCAATCCTACCACAAGGACATGTTTTTGGGCTAATTTTTCCAATCCTTCCCTCCCAACGATCAGTTCTGTACGGCTAAGCCAAGCAAATTCACTCATTGATTTTACGTTTCGAAATTCGGTTCCAATTGGTCAAAGTCAACTTTGCCACTTCCTCCACAGGAAGGCGCAAAATTAGGGATGCCGCCCGATAAACCGAACTGATTTCCAATCCTGAGTCATCCGTCTCCAAAAAAATCCGATCCGAAGGACATTCTTCCAGCCATTGGGATGCATTGCTTTCAGGCTTCAAAATATGCTTTCCGAAGGAAAAATAAACCGGATATTCTAAAAGCTGCCTTCCCAAATCAGGCTTCAGGTTCCATCCATGCCAGATGATCTGGGGCAGCGGTTTAGTGGATTTCAGATAGGCTAACAGCAGATCATGCCCCCTGACACAATGGAGGATGAGGGGAATGTCCAATGCTTTCGCCAGCTGTGCCTGAGCAGAAAACGCCTCCTTTTGCATCGATAACTCCGGGCCTTTTAGCCGGTCAAACCCCGACTCCCCAACCGCCAAAAGCCGATTTTGGGATAAAGCCAATTGTTCAAGATGTCCAAAATCCTCCTTCCAGGCATTGCTCAAAAACCAAGGATGAAGGCCTGCCGAAAAGAATCCCTTAAGGGGAATTTGATTCAAAGAGGCGTTGAAAATCGCTCCGGAAGAATCGGCTTGATGAGTATGAAAATCCCAATAGGACATAGGACAAACTTCCGTTTTTTACAAGAAAAGAAAAAACGCACGCGAAAAACGAGGTGGCTTGGGGTGGCCTTTCCCTTTGCTATTGCTTCTTTCGGAAAAGAATATTTGCCGCCCCTTGTTTGAGTGTCACTTGTTCTTGGTCGGGATCAAATACGAATACCGCCCGCACCGCTTTCAATTCAAACGTATGCTCCGCTGTCGCATCCAATACTGTCTGTGGCTGACCGGTCAACTGGATAGCTACTTTTCCTTCCTTATTTTCTACAGTGAGTTGAAGAGGAATCTGAGTTGAGGTGTAGGTTCCGGTATATTTTTGCATCAATTCTTCAGAGATCGCCCGTTCTCTGAGATCCGGAAATTCCCATTCTTTTTCAAACTGAGCACTCAGCGCAGCGATCAGGATCTCATTGTTGTCATAGTTCATGCCGTTGCTTAGGACAGTTAGGGTAACATTTTCCTCCGGGAAATGACCTAAAAATGCCCTAAATCCATCAATCCCCCCAGTATGCCCGAAACTTTTTCGCTCATAGAAGGGAATCATAAACATTCCTCTCCCAAATCCATCTTTCATTTCCATCATTTGTGCCAAGCTCCCTGTAGAAATAAGCTTTCCTTCAAATAGACCTGAAGCGAACTTACTCAGATCACTCACATTGGAAGTCAATGCTCCGGCTCCCAATGGAATAGAAGGATGAGCCTCCAAGTCCTCTTGCCAGTTTCCGTTATAGAGGTACGACTTGGCTTCCCCCTTCCCTACTTCAATTGGACCAAAAACATAGGTTTCCTTCATTCCCAAGGGATTCAGAATTTGAGAGCGTAGGAGATCCTCATAGGGCCTTTTATAGATCTTTTCCAAAATAAAGGTGAGTAGAATATAATTGCTGTTGCTGTAATCAGCTTTAGTACCTGGCTCAAATACACTTCCTCCTTCCAGCATCATAGCCAAAAGCTGCTCCTCTGTGTGCGGATTGGTTCTATAAAAATTGTAATCGAGTCGATTGGTAATGTTGAATATCCCGCTTCGGTGTTGCAGAAGCTGACTGATGCTGATCTTTTCTGAATTTTTTATTTGGGGATAAAAATCAGCAAGTGATTGGTCCAAACTCAGTCTACCTTGCTCAATTGCCTGGAAAACCAACACAGAAGTAAACATTTTGGTCACCGAACCAATCCGTAGTTTGGATTCCAATTCCAGTGGCTTTTGTGTATCCAGATCTGCCCAGCCTACGGCCTTCTGAAAAACCGGTTGCCCATGCTCAGCGATCAAAACTGTCCCCATAAACTTATCCTTGGCAGCCAATGAGTCCAAAAACTGACTTAAATGGACATACTTGGGACTCTGGGCCTGTGCACATGGGGTAAAAACCACAGCTATCAAGCAGAAGAAAAAGAATCTATTGAGCATTTTCCGGGATATATATCTGTGTAAAATGGAAAAACCTGTCAGGTTTTTGAGAACCTAACAGGTTTATTTTTTCAAAAAACCTCTCTGAAAATCGGAAGGTTCTTTATTTAATCCAAGCGATTTCTTTCATCCGTACTTCCTGAGTTGGATTTAACCCGGAAGCTTTCACCTTTGGCAAAGTTATATCTCAGGGTAAATCTCACCCCTTGGTTGCTTCGATACTGTCTGAATCCGGTATCGATATCGGCAAAGTCAATTTTAGCCCGAATGACCTGAGTACGGAACAAATCGGTACCGTTGACAGAAAGTGAAAGCTTGTCTTTCATAAGAGATTTGGTGACGCCTGCATCCACCCAGCCAAATCCTTTGATCTGACCTTGACCCCAGATTTGGGGGCTGAGATACATCCCCACGACCTCCATTTTGAAGCCCTTTGGCAAGGTAAAGTTTTGTTGAGTACGCATCATGTAGGAGATTTGGTCTACGTCCAGAAAATCCTGGCCAATTTGAGTTTTGAACTGATTGTAATTGGCCTGCACCATGTTCGAAGTATTCCACCATTTCTTGATTTCGAAGGGAAGAATCGCCCGGAAGTTTGCGTTTTTGGTTCGGTCAAAATTCTCGGTAAAGGTGGTGGTAGTACGTTCCTCCTGGTTTTGCTCAAATACCTGCATAAAAGCGTCTTCTGTCACACTGTATCCAAGGGTAAACTGATAAGCACCTTTGACCACATGATTCATTTCAAAGTTGGTGGAATACTGCGGAGTCAAATGCGGATTGCCTTGCTCTGATGTCAATGGATCGATGTAGTAGATAAATGGATTGAGCAATCGGTAGTTTGGACGTGTGATTCTGCGATTGGCATTGTAGACGACCTGGTAGTTTTTGCTCACTTTGTGCTGGATAAATACACTCGGGAACAGGTTGAAATATTCCTGTGTATTTACCTGATTCAGCGTGACGGAATTACCGATGATGTCAGAATATTCCCCTCTCAACCCCGCCTGATAACTCAGTTTAGGATTGAAATTCCCCTTCAACGTCACATAAGCTGCCAACACATTTTCATTGTAGATAAATCGGTTGGAGTTTGGATCCAACTCAAATGGCCCTTCTTCCTGTGCACGGCTGAGATTGAGGTCATTGTCAGATTTCACCCAGCTTCCTTTCAATCCGGTTTCAAGGACTTTACCTCCTTTGAGGGGCTTGACCAAGTCGACCTTGGAAGTGAAAATGGTATAATACATGTCATTCAAAGTTCTCAGACGGTCTCTGGTGCCACTGGACTGATGAGCACCTGTCCAGTAACGATTATCCAACAGGGCCGAGCTTTCGGTATCCATGATGGTAAAGTCCAAGTCAGCAGACAACTTGGTGCCTAAGGTATCCAGCTTAGCATCATAGTGAAGGTTAGTAAACAGGCGGTTTCGCTTCCCATCTGATTCATTGAGTGATTCAATAAAGTTGTTTTCGGCTTGGCCGGGATTGGTAATTACCGTTCCGGAGGTATTGTTATTTACGTCTGATGAGGAAGATGCCTGAACGTTCAAACCCAAATTTTGATCCTTCCCGATTTCATAGTTTGCCGACCCGTTGAAAGAAGGCGTTTTGTAACGGGAAGTGATTCGTGAGTCTTGCTTGAAGCTGGAAACTCCTTGGTCAAGGGTGAAGTTCCTGTTGATTTCCAGGTCATTATATACAGCAAATTCATTGTAGTTAAAGGTTCCATTGGTCGAAAGCTTCCCCTTTTTCACATTCAGAGTCGCTCCTGCATTGGGGGCAAACTGTCCGTTGTATTGTCCGCCTACCTGAATATTTCCGAATACTCCGTCTACGGTATTCTTTTTCAACTGAATATTGATCACCCCTGCAGCACCTTCGGCGTCAAATCTTGCCGATGGGTTATTGATCACTTCAATGCTTTTGATATTATCAGCCGGCATCGACCGAAGAAAATTGGCCAAATCGGTAGAGCTCATATAGGTAGGCCGATCGTTAATCATCACGGTGGCGCCTGTACGTCCGTTCAGGTTGATATTCCCCTCCGAATCCACAAAGATACCCGGAGATCTTCCGATGACATCCAGGGCATTCGCGCCTTCGGCCATCACGGTTCCTTCTACGTTGACAATCGTCTTATCCGCTTCGATGATGATTTCTGGACGGGAGGCTTTCACGGTGACTTCATCCAGTCCGGTCATTTCATCCTGGATGGATAGGTCGCCAAAGTTTTTTTCAAGTCCAGGAGCAAGGTCAAATGGCTCTGAGGTGAATGTTTTATATCCGATGGAAGACACCACCAAGTTGACCTTTGCGGTTTTGGTGGATTCGATCAAGAAAATCCCGTTTTCGTCAGAAACAGCCCCATCGATCAAACCCCCGTCTACCGAGATCAGGGCGACATTGGCGTAAGGTATGGGCTGTCCTTTTTGGTCAGCTACTTTCCCGGAGATTTTTGCTATTTCTTTGGGAGAAGCAGCCAGAGAGCTGATGCCTAAGAGATAGGTCAAAAGGGTTAGAAAAATAAAGTTGGCAGTTTTCATTTTTTAATGATTTGATTTTTCAATCTCCCATGAATTCCTGCAGTTTTTCTTATGTCACCGGGGAGGTGTCTGTATCTTGCTAAAATCACGGGTAGGTTGGTTTAGTTAAATTGTCCGTGCCACTCTATAGGAAAATGAAGTGCCAATGAAAAAAAACGGCCTAAAATCGCCAAAATAGAGGATTCGCATCTGCCAACGCCAATTCATTGTATCAATACCGTACAGTATATTATTCGGTATAGGACAAAAAAATCCCGGACTGTCAGGCCCGGGATTAGAATCAATTTGTGATCTTGGATTTACTTCGCAGCTGCATACCGCTTGCTGACCTCATCCCAATTGATCACATTCCAGAAAGCAGAGATGTAATCCGGTCTGCGGTTTTGATAGTGGAGGTAGTAGGCATGTTCCCATACGTCCAATCCAAGAATTGGTGTTCCAGGGCAATCCGAAACATCCATTAATGGGTTGTCCTGATTGGGAGAAGAGCAAACACAAAGTTCTTTTTTGGTGTCTACGCAAAGCCAAGCCCAACCTGAACCGAATCGGGTAGCTGCTGCTTTGTTGAATGTTTCTTTGAACGCATCAAATGATCCAAATTTTGCATCTATTGCCGCGGCTAGCTCTCCGGTAGGAGCGCCTCCCCCATTAGGAGAAAGAATTTGCCAGAAAAGTGAATGATTCCAGTGACCTCCGCCATTGTTTCTCACTGCAGTATTGGATCCTGCCACTTTCATCAGTTCCTCAAGAGTTTTGCCTTCCAGGTCCGTGCCTGCAATAGCATTGTTGAGGTTGGTTACGTAGGCATTGTGGTGCTTGCCATGGTGGATTTCCATGGTTCTGGCATCAATGTGAGGCTCCAATGCATCAAAAGCATAAGGAAGTGAAGGGAGTTGAAAAGCCATATGTATCGGGTTTTAGTTAAACATGAAGTTAAAATCGTGTCTTTAAACTACGCCTACTCAACCAGACTTTCCAAAAAAAGGTTCTAAACCTTCAAAAAAGACTTATTCCCTGAGCTTTTTAAAAAATTCAAGAACCAGATCTTCCGACTGTTTTTCCATCAATCCGGATGAGACTTTGGTTTTGGGATGAAGCATGTGGGGATTGCATTGATGGAAGCCCCGCTTGGGATCTGATGCGCCATAGTGAACTTCACAGATCTGTGACCAGTATAGAGCTCCTGCACACATCGGACAGGGCTCAAGAGTCACATAGAGCTTACAATCCACCAAGTATTTGGCGCCTAGGTAATTCTCGGCGGCTGTAATCGCCAGGATCTCTGCATGGGCAGTGACATCATTTAGTTTTTCCGTCTGATTGTAAGCCCTGGCGATGATTCTGTTTTTGGATACAATGACAGCACCCACGGGTATTTCTCCTTCCTCAAAGGCGATTTTGGCCTGTTTCAAGGCCTCATTCATGAAATACTCGTGGGTGAAAATGTCCAAGAAATAAAAGCTTTATTGAAAGAACGCAAAGATCTCCTCACGCACTCCCTTATTGATAATAATGGCGAGTATAAGGGAAACAATCAATCCTATCAAGGCTTTAAATACATCTTTTCTTGCCAATCTGAATGCCCGCACCAACCATGCATTGCGTTTTTTAGCTTTCCCGTGCTTACCTATTGCAATGGCCAATTCACGGCCTGCCAATAAACCGATAAACACCCAAGTCGTACTCATCGGTACTTTGGAGTGAATTTTGAAGTAGAACAAAATCACCGCATAGACCAAATCCACAATAGTCGCAGCCCTCACGTCGGTCACATTGGACTTCTCGTTGACGATCTGTTGGATTTTGTCTCCTTTGAGATAAAAAAGGAAACCCAATCCCAAGAATACAAATCCCGCATAGACCGAAAATTCTACACCATCAAGCTGCCGCGGAAGGAAGACGGCGATATTGGCTGCATCCTGCATGATCCAAACTGCCCATAGTACACCGGAAGTAATCCATTGAAGAAATATCCAATAAGGTCTCGGCTGTCCCTTAAGGTAATTTTTGACAAATCGCTCCAGAATAAACCAAACAATGATGGCCAGTACGAATGCCAAAACATATCCCACGAAGCTTTTGAACATCACATCCAGGATGGTTCCAGCCTTGTAGGTAAATACATTGAGTAACAAAAAGGTGGTAGACACCGGCATTCGCATGCGAGTCAAGACCAGCAAAACAATTGGCGCAGCCAGCTGCAGGAAGACGAAGCTTTCGGGAGCTTTTTCCAATCCTGGAACACTCAATCGCTCATAGCTCACATCGCCTCCAAAGGTATACCAGCTGTAGGTCACCGTCCCCACCCAAATCACACCCATAAACAGCCAAAGTAACCACCAAGGTCGGGTGCTGTTGGAAGCGATAAAGGTACCGATGGTCTGAATACTGTCATTGGCAATGGCGGAATAGGCAGCTAACGCAAACCCAAACCACATCGCAGCATAGGTGTAAGGGGTGATCAACCCTGCCACTGAAATCAGGATACAGATGGTAATGAGAAAGGGTCTTTCACTTTTGGTAAAATCAAACAGGGAGTAGGTCTTTTTGGAGAGTTTTTCCTGATTGATATTCTGGTCAATTGGCTTTTTCTTGGCCATAGTGTTGGTGTGGGTGGGAAATCGTGGACAAAATTAATTAAGATATTCCGCAACGTATGTTAACAAATTGTTAACTAAGAACAAAACCTTCTTTTGAAAGCCTGATTTGACTTGCTTTTCGCAAAAAAATTTCAACTTTTGCCCTAAACTCTTATTAAAATTTTGAATCGGGAATGCTCCCTTTCCAAAATCCACTATCCGCTAATCATAGAAATACCCCCATGGAGAGTTTGGAAGAGCAAAAACCGTCTTCTTTTGGCAAATATCTGAAATATGTGCAGGTCTTTTTAGCCTTGCTTCTTTTCATTTTTGCCATAGATCTCCTCACGGTGGCCATGGGCAGTATCAATAGTGGAGCAGCACTTGAGATCCTGCAAGCCACCAAAAACCCCTTTATCAGCCTATTCATAGGACTATTGGTGACTGCATTGATTCAAAGCAGTTCTACTGTGACCGCCAGCGTGGTCGCCATTGTGGCTTCAGGCAATCTTACGCTTCAGCAGGCGGTTCCCATTGTCTTGGGAGCCAATATCGGAACTACGCTCACTTCGACCCTAGTCTCGCTGTCGTATATCATGAACAAGAAGGAGTTTCGAAGAGCGCTTTCTGCCGGGATTTCACACGATGTATTCAATATCCTATCGGTAATTATTCTTTTCCCAATGGAGCTCTATTTTGGGTTTCTTTCCGGATTAGCTGAAAAAATTGCCGGCCTTTTTGCCTCGGACAATGCATTTGAAGGCCCCTTAGTCTACAACCGGATATTTACCCGGACTGCCACCGACTGGATAGTAGATCAGATCAATATCCCTTTTTTGACCATGATCCTATCCGTATTTTTGGTTTTTCTGGCCATCAAAGTCCTTTCTACAGCCATGTATAAGTCTTTTGTCAAAGACTCTTTTGAGGATATCAACAAACTGATTTTTCGAAAGACTGGATTGGCATTTTTCTATGGGATCTTCTTTACCGCAGCAGTACAGTCAAGCACAGTGACCACTTCCTTGGTCGTACCACTGGTTGCCAATAAAAAAGTAACGCTGGCCAAAGCTTTCCCATTTATCATTGGAGCAAATATCGGAACTACCATCACCGCGGTAATTGCCTCGATTTACAAGTCTGAGGCTGCCATCGCCTTGGCCATTGTGCACATTTTGTTCAACAGCATTGGTGCCCTGATTTTTTTGCCCTTTCCTGAAATCAGAAAAATACCGGTTCTGATCGCCAACTACATGGGCAAAACCTCTCTTCAAAACAGGGTATTTGGATTTGCCTACATCCTGTTGACCTTCTTCATTATCCCGTTTCTGTTGATCTACCTCTCCAAAGACTAGGATTGGGTTTTTCTCCAGGCGTCCATCAAGGCTTTGGCCGAACTGGTCCCAATCCGATCGGCCCCAGCCCGGATCAATTCCTGGGCAAAATCTAAAGTTTTGATCCCTCCACTGGCTTTAATGCCAACTGCCGAAGGTAAGACCTCTCGCATCAGGACTATATCCTGCACCTTGGCCCCTGTTGGGGCATAGCCGGTGGAAGTCTTGACAAAGTCCGCTCCTGCTTCCTGACAGATCATACACGCTTCTCTGATTTGCTCAGTACTCAGATAGGCGGTTTCGATAATGACTTTTAGAATCCGCTCTTCTTCATGACAGATCTTTGCAATCTGGACAATTTCGATTTTTGGCCAGTTCATTCCCGAGTGAAATGCGGTCTGTGACCAGACTAAGTCCAATTCATCAGCTCCGTTTCTGATGGCCTCACGGGTTTCGGCAACTTTGGTCGCAGTATCCTCAAAACCGAAAGGAAAGCCAATAACGGTGACCACCTGAACATTTTCTTCTTTCAGGTCTCTTTTGACCTTTTTTACCCAAAATGAAGGGACACAGACACCGACAAACTGCTCCTCGATCGCGTCTCTGACCAACACATCCAATTCCCGGTCAGTCATGGTGGGTTTAAGAAGTGTAGATTCCAAAAATCGGTTGAAATTATTCATGGGAATTGGGAATATCGGTTTGGTTTACAAAATCGGTTAGATACATGTATTCTAAAGTCAAATCTCCATCTCTGGCTATGGTGGCTCTTTCCAAAATCGGGGAGTACTCCTCCAAAAGCGCAGGAATGACCCATTCGCTGAGTTGACGACCAAACTCTGCACTCGACTCCCGCGGCAGCTCACAGGGCAAATTATCAATCGCCATTACCGAAATACTGGTTTGCTTGCCAAATGCCGGGAGCTCTTCGCCCGAGTCCCGATCCACATCATAGACCGGATCCTGAATCGTGGAAGCCCGAAAGGTAGTCGGAATAGACCCGTCCACATCACAGGTGACATCTGCGATCACTGAGAGGGAAAAATCCGGCGAACTGATCTCCTTTAATTCAAATAGTCTGGGGGCTCCGGGATTCCAATAGGCTGAGGCAATGAGTATCTCCCCCGCCTCGGCAAATTTGGAAAAATGGCTTTCGTACCGTTCCGGAAACGAATAAAACTCTTCCCTGTCGTATCCACCGTCTGACTTTCGCCGATTGTAATCTGAGGAACTCAGCACCACATACACCGGCTCTTCAAAATAAAAATGAAGAAATTCCTGTGTATCTACCTGCTTGATTTTCAAAATACCAAGAACCTCAGCGACCCCTTTGCCCACCCTTCCGGATCCTGTGACTACAATCTTCACAGGAGGAAGGGAAACTTTTGACAACTCAGATTTTAAGTCCTGGAGATCATGGCACTCGGCCGCACGCCTGAGATCATAAAGTCCAGTTTTCTTCCCATAGGTCCAGAAAGCATTGTAGGCCCCTACGATTCCCGCCCAGCGCCCAAAGGCCACCACACGCTCTCCGGATTCATTTTTTAAGACTTCATAATCCAGTAATCGGATATTTTTTTGAAGAATATTCTTGAGGAGCGCTCTGTTTTTTGCTTGCTTTTTGATGGTATGGGAAAAAAAGAAATAGGTCTTGTCAGGAATCAACTGGTCCACCGGCACTTCTTTGACGCCAAACAAAATGTCCGCTCTGGAAATATCGGTGACCACCTCGATACCGGCGTCCAGATATTCCTGATCGGTGTAAGACCGGATCGGACTTGATTCCACCAAAAACGTCAACTGATCGCCATATTTTTCAGAAAGTTCCCTCAATTGAGCGGGAATAAAGGGAGTGCGCTTGTCGGGTGGAATTTTTCCTTCGCGAATGATGCCAATCTTCATAAAAATCTAAAGTCCTGGGTTTAGTTTTGGGTTATGCATTTTCTGATGATGATCTTGAGTTGGGCGATTTTCTATTCGCTGCACACCACCCTTACTGCTTCCAAGTTAAAAAGATTTTTGGAGGCAACTTGGCCTGACCGAATGAAATGGTACAGATTGTTTTACAGTATTCTATCCACCGTGCTTTTTTTGGGAATTTTGGGACAGGCGCTTTTTTTGCCTCGACAGGTCATGTTTTTACCAGGTCCTATCCATCTGTATTCCGGGTACATGATCGCTACCCTTGGAGTGGTACTGATCACGCGTTCGTTGAAAAGCATTTCGTTCCCTTTCTTTTTGGGTTACCCGCCGAAAAATTCTGACCAAATGGAAAGTTTACAGGTATCAGGGGTTTATTCCCATACCCGGCATCCTTTGTATTTGGGATTACTGTTTGTTTTTTCCGGCTATCTTTTAGTAGCCGGTCATCTCGGTGCACTGATCCATTGGGCCTGTTTGGTGCTATACCTTCCGGTCGGAATCTACTTTGAAGAAAAGAACCTTATTCAAAAATTTGGGGCACCCTACCGACTTTATCAAGAGGAAGTTCCGGTGTTTTTCCCATTCCTGTTCAAAAAGAAAAGGGCCTAAGCCCTTTCTATTAATCAATTCCCAAGAAATCGATCTCAAAGATCAATACTGAATTGGGGGGGATACGGTCATTATTTTCCTGATTCCGATAAGCGTAAGGAGAAGGAATGATAAATACAGCCTTGGAAGCGGGTCTAATTCTCTTGAATGCAAAATCCCAACCTTGAATAACACTAGTTGACCCAAGAATGAATGCAAACGGCATGTACGTTCTGGATTCCTGAAAGATATTATTTGCTCTAGCAACATCTTCAAAAGAAGTATCAAATACAGAACCTGTTTCCATCAGCTTGCCGATGTAGTCAGTATAGACCACGGTGTTGTTGGTCGGCCGGGAACCTGCCCCTTCCCGCTGCAAAATCACCACCACCCCAGATGGATCATGGATACGGCTAATACTATCGATCCGAGCAGTGTCCAGAAATGCATCGATCTTCCTTCGATCAATGGCCAAATTGCCCGCCTCATCATAGGCAGGACCTCTGTCAAAGGGATTGTTGGGCTCGCAGGAGCTTCCCAAAATCAAGGCTAAAAGAATAAATATTGGAATCAGATTTCGCATCATGGATTGAGATTAGGTCCTTTTTTTACCTCCAACAGCTCCAATTCAAATATTAAGGGAGAATTGGCCGGAATTTCACCATTGGCCTGATTTCCGTAGCCAAGTCGAGAAGGGAAAATCACGGTAGCCTTCTCCCCCGGATGCATCATTGAAATGGCAAATTCAAACCCGGAGATGGTCAGTCCATACCCTACCGGAAATCTGAGGGGCTGATAGTTCCGGGCGGAGTTAAAGATATTGTTGTCCCTTGCCACCTGCTCAAGGGAGGTGTCAAAGATTTTATTGTTCAAAAGTCTGCCGGTATAATTGACCCGGACGGTATCTCCCCTCAAGAGCGCATTCCGCTCCTGTTGGGTCGAAACTTGCCAAAACATATAAAATCCTTCGATAGGCTCTTGGTATTCTTTGACGCTGGCAATGGAATTTTCCTGCAGGTATTTTTCAATAGCCTCTTTGTCTCTTTGCAAAAGCACCTCCTGAGTTTGGTCAGGATCGATGCAAGAGTACATGGAAACAGACCCGATCAGCAACGCTGCAAAAGCAAATAGTCTGAAGTTCATATGTTTTGGTTTAGTTATAGATCGTTCAATACTCAGAATTACTTCTGAACGTCGGTGACTTCTACGTCAAATATCAAAATGGAGTTAGCCGGAATCATGGATCCTGCACCATTTTCTCCATAAGCCAAAGGAGAAGGGATCAGGAATTTAGCCTTAGATCCTTTTTTCAGCAATAAAAGTCCTTCGTCCCATCCCGGGATCACCTGACCCATGCCTACATTGACCGGAAGTGGCTCGTAAGGACGTCCTTCATTGAACATGTTGTTTGCCTTGGCGATTTCAGGCCAAGAGGTATCAAACAAGGTACCGTCAAGTAGGTATCCTGCATAGTTCACATACAGGGTAGTACCTGGAGCAGTGGCTTCCCCTGTTCCCTCTTTTTCGATCACGTAATACAGACCATTTTCTGTTTTTTGAAGGTTCAGGCCTTTCTCTGTTGCATAAGCCTCGATCGTTTTCGCTTCTTCTACAATCAGGGTTTTGGCTCTTTCGGCACTTTTTTCCTGCTCTTTCATCATCACCTCCTCGTAGAAGGCCTGCATTTCGTCTTGAGTCTTGATGTCATAAGCTCCCAACTTCACTTTGATGATATCCTCGTCTTTGATCGGAGCGGGCTGGTTTCCGCTGAAAATGATCTTGGCAGTTGCCTGGAAATTGATGGAATCTCCTTTTTTCAGGCTCAAGAATATTTCATCCATCCCGTTTTGAGGAGAGATGGAATCATTGGCCATCAGGTAGCCCGGAAAAGGCTGAGTCAAGGTGCTGTAGATCACCGAATCGCTTGCTGTCGTGATCTCCAAATTGTAAAGAAGGAAGTCTCCGTTAGGAGCTTTCTCAGAACCCTCTTTGATATAGGTATATTCGATTCCGTCTTTTTCAGTCACTTTGGACTTTTGACAGGAAGAAAGTGTACTCACTCCGGTAAGAAGCGTAAGCAGCGCCACAAGGCTTTTGTAATTTTTCATTGGTTTTTTAATTGAATTTTTAAGGTCAGATGAAAAGGCTAAAACGATTCATCTTTCGTCAAGAAGTTTCGCTGTGTAGCATTTCATCGGAGAATGATTTGAAGGCAAAGGTCAAGTAACTTTTCCAGTGAAACAACGCCTAGGGGTGAGGCATTCCTGGATTCGTCCTTCCCCTTGTTTAAAATTTTCTTTGGATTGTTGGATGATTGATATTGAAATGTATTTGCATGGTATTTAGTCTACCGTCACGGATTCCGAATGGAAGAGTTCCTCCTGACATTGAGTCACCAAGGATTCAAACCGCTCCACCGTATCTTTCAGACTTTGGGTAGATTTGCCACCGGCAGCATTTTTATGACCTCCTCCGCTGAAATAGGACGCTGCAAACTTATTGACCGCTACATCGCTGCTGGATCGGAATGAGATTTTGATTCCATCTTCACGCTCTGAAAACAAGGCTGCAAGTTTGATCCCATCCAAAGATAGGGCATAATTCACCAATCCTTCGGTGTCCCCGGTTTGGCTTTGATATTTTTTAAGATCTTTTTTACTGATCACAAAATACGCGGTATGCAGGTCTTCTCTCACTACCAATCGTCTGGTAATGGCAAAGCCTATAAATTTGAGTCGATTGACGGAATTGGAATCGTAGATTAAATTGGAAATCTGTGCCGAATCAGCCCCGATATCAATCAGTTCTGCCACGACAAGATGTACATTTTTGGTGGTGTTGGGGTGACGAAATCCTCCGGTATCCGTCATGATTCCGGCATAAAGGCATTCTGCAATTTCCTTGTCGATAAGCGATTTGTCGCCCATTTCCACAATCAATTCATACACCAATTCACACGTGGCCGCGGCTTTGGTACTCCAAAATCTGAAATCGGCAAAATCTTCAGGATCTTGGTGATGGTCAATATTCACCACAAAGGCCTTGGACTTTCGGATCATTTCCCCCAGTTCATTCACCCTGTTCAAAACAGAAAAGTCAAGACAGAAGATCATCTCCGCCTCTTCCAATTTGGCGGTGGCCAGAGGCTTATCTGAGGCTTTGGAAAAATCCAGCACCTCATCATTTCCTTTCATCCAGGTAAGAAAATAGGGATAATCAGTTGGGGTCACCACGCTGACATCATGCCCCTTTTTGATCAGGTAGTTAGCCAGACCCAAAGAAGAACCCAAGGCATCTGCATCGGGCTTGACATGAGTAGTGATGAATATTTTCTTGGGTGAGGATAGTTCCTTTTTAAACTTAGCTAAAGCTTCCATTAGATCAAATCAGCGGCACATTTGGCTCCAGTAGGCTGCAAATGTCCATAAATTTTCCAGAAATCCCAAAGTATGAAGATGACTGATAATGAAGTGACTAGCCGAGAATTCTCAAAGGTATAGGCGATACTACGCCGAAATCTCCTATTTTTGCGGCCGAAATAAACCAATGCAAATCCCAATCCCATGGCAGGAAAAAGAACATTCACCATGATCAAGCCGGATGCTTTTGAAGCTGGCAACTCAGGCGCAATCCTGAAAATGATCGAAGAAGCAGGCTTCAAAATCGTAGCGATGAAGGCTACCCGATTGACTCCGGAACTGGCCGGCAAATTTTACGAAGTCCACAATGAAAGACCTTTCTACGCAGATCTGTGCAAGTATATGTCTTCCGGTCCTATTGTGGCTGCTATTTTGGAAAAAGACAATGCCGTAGAGGATTTCCGTACGCTGATCGGAGCTACCAATCCTGCAAATGCTGCTGAAGGTACAATCCGCAAGATTTTCGCAAAATCCATTGAGGCCAATGCCGTTCACGGTTCTGACTCAGACGAAAACGCAGCCATCGAGGGCAGCTTCTTCTTCAATCAGTACGAGCGAGTCATCTGATCCAAGAGACAACACAAATCAAAGCCATCCAGAAGCAATTTTGGATGGCTTTTTTAGTATCTGCCAGCAGGTAGCTAGAGGCAATGGACAATGACCAATGGGCAATTACCAATGACCAATTTTCAAGGCAAAAAAGGAGGGGCGCCTTTATATCATAGATATTCTCAATTATCAATGGACATTGACCAATTTTCAAGGCTTGGTTTATGGATTCACTTGATCATTGAGTTTGATCATTGAAAATAGATTCAATAAGCAATGGACAATGATCAATGAACAATTTCAAGGTAAAAATGGAGGGGCGCCTTGGTCAATGAAATTTCCAATTTTCAATGGGCAATGACCAATTTTTAAGGCTTAGCTTATGGATTCACTTGACCATTGGGTTTGGTCATTGAAAATTGATTAAATAAGCAATGGGCAATGACAAATTTTCAAGGCAAAATAGGAGGGGCGCCTTGATCATAGAAATTCTGAATTATCAATGGACATTGACCAATTTTCAAGGCTTGGTTTATGGATTCACTTGACCATTGAGTTTGGTCATTGAAAATTGATTCAATAAGCAATGGACAATGATCAATGAACAATTTTCAAGGTAAAAATGGAGGGGATCCTTGAACATAGAAATTCTCAAATCAAAGGGCAATGGACAATGACCAGAGATCAAGCTTTAACATCCTTGATCCTTGACCATCGAGCTTGGTCATTGAAAATTGACCCCTCCCCTACATCCTAGCCTCCCACCATCTCCGTCATAATCTTTGCCGATAGCAAGGACAGCGGAATCCCACCTCCCGGGTGCACACTGCCTCCACAGAAATACAGGTTTTTGATATCGGATGAATAGTTGGCGTGGCGAAGGAATGCCGCAAACTTATTGTTGGAACTGTTGCCGTAAAGCGCCCCCTGCGCCGAAGAGGTCCTATACTCGATGGTGCGCGGTTCTAGAATTTGTTCTACTTCGATCAGCTGTTCTACGTCCGTTTTTAAGATTCGATTGATCTTGGCAATGATATTTTTTCTTGCCGCTGTGATGAGTTGATCCCAGTCTTGGCCCTGATTGTTGGGCACATTGATCATGGTAAACCAGTTCATACAACCCGGAGGCGCATCGTCTTGCTTATAGACCGAAGTGATATTGATATAGACCGTGGGATCGTGGTAGATGCTCCCTTTTTTGAAAATATGTTCAAACTCTGCTCGGTAATCGTCCGAGAAGAGGATGTTGTGCAGGTCCAGCTCGGGAAAGACTTTGTTGATCCCCCAATAAAAAATCAATGCAGAACTGGACTTGGGCTGTTCCAGCAATTTTTTGGGCTGTTTTTGTTTTTTCAGGATGGTCTTGTAGGCATTGACCATATCCATATTGTTGATCACTACCTCTCCACAGACCGGTTTGCCTTTAACTTGGACTCCGATCGCTTTTCCTTTTTCCACCAGAATTTCTTCCACGGAGGAGTTGAAATGATAGGTCACCCCAAGGGAAAGTGCCAAGCGATAGAGACTGAGCGTGATCTCATGCATTCCTTTCTTGGGGAAAAAGGCGCCGATGTTGAACTCCAGGTGGGGTATGATATTCAGTGTAGCCGGGGTCTGATAAGGGTCCGAACCGTTGTAGGTAGCGTAGCGATTGAAGAGCTGCACCAGTTTGGGCTGGGCAAAGAGCGCTTCATTGGCCTTGTTCATGGTCGAAAAAATCCCAAGCTTTCCCATTTTGAGGTAAGATTTCAGCGCTTGGGGTCTAATCCAAGTGCTCAATTGATGCAAGGAACGGTGCATAAAAAGCGGAGCCAAGTGATCATAGATAAAGGCTGATCGCTTTAAGGCCGCCCGGATGGTAGTACCGGATTCACCCAGCTTGGTCTCCACCTCTTCAGCAAATCGATTTTGATCGGCCCAAGCTTTGATCTGCTTCCCGTCTTCCCAAAAGTAATGACAGGCTACTTCTAACTTTTGGTATTCAAAATGCTCTTTGGGATCTTTTCCCGCCAGCAAAAAAAGCTCTTCGACCTGATCGGGCAAAGTAAAGAGCGAGGGTCCCGCGTCGAAGCGATATCCTTGGATTTCGATTTCCGAAAGTTTGCCCCCGGGATAGGCGTTGGATTCAAAGACTTGGACCTGATAGCCCTTCAATGCCATTCGGATAGAAGCCGCGATACCTGCTATCCCTGACCCAACGATGATGCAATGCTTAGTCATGATTTCCTTTTTTAAAGATCACTTTCTCTTATGAAAAAAGTGAATTTCGAGACAATGATAATTGCTATTTGGGCGCATTGGTTTTGATTTCTGAAATATTGTCTGCTTCCTCCTGAAATCTTTCGATCAAAAAAATGAATATGCGAATTCGCCGGTTTGCACGTTACCAATTTAAAATTGGCTTTAAGGATCAAAACAGGGGGATTCCCCCTTCAAGGGGGTTAGGGGGATTTTTCAAATAGTTAATTGACCTTGAAAAATCTAACGCGCAATGATACGAATACACATAAAAGTGAATCTTTAAATCGACTGTCTATTCAGATCAATTAAAAACTATAAGTAATTAAATAGTAAAAAATGCAAATATTTTATAGGTATTTTTTGATTTGTATGACTTTTTTATTGATTTGAAATACATTTTTATTTCTAGATTTCCGAAAATCTTTCAAGAATATGAAAACAAAAACTTTCACCAACTTCTCCATCGGGTTATGGAGCTTGGTACTTATGATTTTTATGGTGAGCTGTACTCAATTTGAGGACGCGGATCTGGTATCTGACCAGAATGATGAGATGGCTGTTTCAGGTCTTGAAAATGCAAGAATCAGCACTTCGGCACTTTTGACACCTATTCTTTGGACAGGTGGAAATGGGGGCAATGCCACTTGTGCTGATGCAGGTATTTATGAGTTTTCTTCTGGAAGAAACAACTATGAAGATGGCGCATTTTCAATGACTTGGCCTGAGGGATTCACCGTGAATGTATCTGTTGACGGAAAATCCCTGAGTTGGAGCTTTGATGCTCCTGAAGGCTATTGCTTGGAAAATATCGCAGTGATCGTCAAGGGAAGCAACTCCTCCCATATCTACAAGTATGGACCAGGAGTAACCGGTGATACTGGTCTGACTCCTCCCATGACCGGAGGTAAAAAACCAACTGTAGCAGGGCTAAGTAACTTGACCTTCTGCTACAACCTAACTGAAGCACCAGATGCTCCTACCGGAGACAATCAGTCCGATTGTCTTGAAAATGGACCATTGACTGCTACTGCGGATGCTCCCGATGGTGCAACAGTCATATGGTATAACGATGAGTTTGGAGGTAATGTTGTAGAAGATCCAAGTTTAAATGTAGTTGGTAGTGTGACTTACTGGGCTGCATCCCTTCTATTCGATGGTTGTGAAAGCGAAACCAGAACGCCAATCACCTTAACTTTGGAGGATTGCGGTGATGATGACGGCGGAGGAGACGATGATCCGGATACCTGCGGAGAAGAAACTGGATATGGAGGCAATTCAGAAGGAGATGGATCAGCTTGGTGGTTCTATTTTGATACTCAGGGACCTGCGAGTCAAGCCATCTATGCCGGTCAAGAACTTACTGATGGAGCTGTAAGCTATGACTCAGGCACTGGAATGTTTACCATCGACTTGGGATCTTGGTCTCTACAGGATGTTTCTGATCCGGTAAAAGCCCAAGGCTATTCAACTCTTCCAGGTAGTAGACCAGCTTCCGGTTTGTTTACCTTGTACAAAGGCTCCAGCCTTACATTTTCAGGAGACGGATCTAGGTATTATGTCATTCACTTGGATCTGACCAAAGAGTGTGAAACTGAATAAAAATTAGTCCATCATAATGTCAAAAGCCCCGGAGTGATCTGCTCCGGGGCTTTTTTAGTTGTTGTCCAAAATATTATCGATCGGCTCGATAGGCGATCGGATCCGGTTGACTATCCTTGTCTCCGGTGATAAACCCATTGGTACGAACCCCTTTCAACAATAGTATCCCTGATACATGAGGTGTTGCCATGGAAGTTCCGCTTTTTGAACCGTAACCTCCACCCGGCATCGTAGAGCGAACACTACGTCCCGGAGCGGCATAATCAACAGGTGGATTTCCATAGTTGGAAAAGGAAGACAAGGCCCCATTGCTATCCATGGAAGAAATAGTGAAAACATTAGTCCCGTTTACTCTTGCCGGAGAATAATTGCTGGCGAGGTCAGCGTTGTTCATCGCTGCAATCACCATAAAAATCCCTTTGGCTGCTGCATTGAGCACCGCCTCATCTTGGATCGTGCTTGGAGAACCGCCCAAGCTTAGGTTGGCCACATCTCCGGGCTTCCCTACACCAGCAACGTAATCTATTCCTGCAATTGACCAAGATTTTTTTCCACTACCTGTCGGTCCCAAGACCTTGACCGGTACCACAGGTGCTCCAGCTGCTACACCAACTACGCCAAAATTATTGTTGATAGCGGCAATTGTTCCGGCTACATGGGTACCGTGGCTGTTTTCATCATCCAAAGTGGTACTGATATCATCGGTGACGGCCCTAAATCCCAGGCTTGCCAAGACATTTAAATCAGGATGGTCCAAATCAATCCCTGAATCAATTACAAAAGCAACATTGGTTCCCTTATAGGTAGAGAACCCACCAATTCTTTGGATACCCCAAGGCACCTCCTGATTGGGATCTGAAGTCTCCGGACCATAATCAATTGAAGGAGAAGGCTCAGGGCTAGGTGTAGGATCCGAAGGCGTGGGCTGACTTGGTTCAGGTTCGGTTGGAGTTGGCTCAGACGGTTCAGTTGGAGTTGGCTCGGTAGGCGCTGGTTCGGTTGGATAGGATTTTGGTCCTTTGGTCGTAGTTCCTCCCTTTCCTCCCCCTTTCGAGGCAGCTCCGTCCAGGTGTATCCATTCATCCTCTTCGATGATAAGGATACGGGAGTCTTTTCGAAGAGAATTGACTTGTTCTTCACTTAGATGTGCTGCGAACCCATCAATAGCAGCACTATACGTCATCCGAATCTGAGAAGGAGCGACACGATGGCTGGCTAGTAAAGACTCGGAATACTTTCGCATAGCGGCTTGATTTGCTGCATAATCTCCCGACTTTCTAAAATTGATCTCATTGGGTTTGAGACGAATGATGTACTCGTTGGGAATGCGTTGCGTGAAATGCGTAACCAGATCTTGCTCCAAAGCAACGGGGGTAGATTCATGGATGTCCTGACAGGACCACGTCAATCCGGCCATCAAGGCCAGAATTGTGGCGGTTGGTTTGAGGTGATTTTTCATGGCTAAATCGTTGAATATTAGTTTTTTGATTTCTGTAGACAGAGAAATGAATTTGAAATTTCACCCAACAAAAAAGCCTCCCGGGTGGGAGGCTTTCGTAAGACTAAGATCAGACAGGGTCTGCGGGATTACTTTCAGATTTTTCATTGGGCAATACTTAAATTCTTGATTTCAGAATCCGTTTGGTGCCCAAATCTAGAAGATGAACCTGGCTCAAAAAAGAATTTTATTTTGCAAATAATATTAAAAGCAAATTATAATTCTTGTTTCGCAGATTTGATGGTGCAAACTGGCCAAATTCTGTGATGAAAAGTTTAACCAAAAATTCAGCTTATCCTTAACCTCACTCTGAAAACAAACTTGATCTATTAGCAACGAGGCAGTTAACCAATAAGAAAAGAGTTGATTCATTTTCCGGAAAGGAAGTTAAATTGAAATCTGATTATACACTATTTTGCCAGTAGACGAATATTCCCCTCATTTTAGGCTGGAAGACCATATACGGAAGACCGAAGAATTCCATGAATTGGGATTTTCTAGTTCATTTGAACTTCTAACTTGGCTACTCACAAAGTTCCCTATATCCAAAAATTAAGATAAGATTATCCGCTTTCCTTCTAGTATGAAGTTGAAAGCATTATCAAATTTGTAATTCCTGTGAATTGGCTCCGAATGAGCCAAACAATTCATGACCCTGTACGAAGTGTAGGGAAAATAACGTATTGATTGGCCTTGAACCCTGGAGGGCGAAACATCAAAGTCCCGCCACATCAGAGTTTTAGTTTATGAAAAATCCCCCTGCGCCCTTGGAAATTCGCCTATTTGGAACCTCAAAACAAAATTTAAATCGGTTACGTCCAAACATGCGGATACACCTTATTAAAAAAGAAGAAGCTTGAACCACATTGGACATTTCTTAAAATTTTTCTTTTCCTCTTTTTAAAGCCCAAGTTCAACCTTAAAGCCAACGGGTTTCTGAACAAGGAAAATCAACTTGAGTACCTAGATAATATCTACTCACCTCCACAATCTACCGCTCAAAGAAACCCTAGGAATTCATCCCGATCCCAATTACCCCGGCAATCACTTCCTTTCCCATTTTCTGCATTTCATTACACCAAATATTCATTATCATATTTGAAATACATTTTTATACTATTTAAATGCGTTTATATTTGTCTTAAATCAAAACCAAACAGTTTATGAGAACTTTTAAAACAAATCTTTTGGGATTGGCCCTGGCGGGGTTGATTCTGGGTGCTTGTAGCCAAACGGCTACCTATGAGACAGCTGACTTGATGAATGAACAAGCTTCAGCTAAGGCGGGGTTCAACCTGAGTCCTTTTGGGATGGGTGGAGAAAATCTTGCGATAAGTGATGCCCCTTGCATTGACGATAATTCAGGAGCTGCGTTTGCCCAAACCTTTACCGGTAACTACAATTCAAATTTCAGCGCTTCCATTAAAGTTTATAATACATTGAACCATATCATTTATGAGTTTAGCGGAACTTATAATTGTATTAAACTGACTGATTTTAACGGATCAGAAATCACACTCGAAGGAAACCAATACAAAGTACCTTTGAGCAATTGGAAACATGGTGATCAAAAAGCTCAAAATTTTTGGGTAGGCAGAAATGGTTGCTCGGGTCAAGGCAGTGGGCAAGCTGTGATAATTCCGACTAGCTACAATCTAATTGGAATCTGTACTGAAACCACTCTTTCGGCTGGAACTGAAGCAGAAATCTGCGAGGGTGAATCTTTTACACTTACTGCTTCTGTAGCTGCTGATGGAAACTTCACAGGCGGAACTATTGAAATTTTGAATGCAAGTAATGTGGTTGTTGCCGATGCAGCTGTAACCGCCGAAAATAAATCTGTCACCTACTCCGGTCCATGGACTACTGCAGGATCTTTCTCTTTCTCCGCTCGATATGTGCCAAGCAATACGAATGGTTACAAGGCCAGCATAGGAGGTCCTTCGGTGGTGGAAGTAAAGAAGTGTGTTGTAGGTTGTGATGCTGAATCCTTTTCCTATGTGGCCACAAATCAAAATTTGGATATAGTCTTCTCTTACAATTACAAAGAGGCAGCATTGGTAACTTTGACCTTTACTTTACCCCAAGCTAAAATTGAACAAGCTACAGGAACCACTTATTATGGTGCCGATGGTAAAGCTTATCTAGTTGGTGGTAATGGAACTAATTTAACATGGACCGGGTCTGTAAGCTGTTCAAAAGAATCACCAACAACCTTTGCTTTCAAATTTGCTGCTGATTGCGGACCAAGCACTGCAAATGACGGTAAGGCCATTATTTGGACTAGTACTGAGGTTAAAGCTATCAATGGAGTTACTTTGGTAGATGATCCAAATACCCCGGAAAATGAAGGTCCATATTCCTTAAAACATGGTTTAGATAACCTTGTCTTTTCAGGTTGTCCTACAAAATAATACTAATCAAATAAATACTCTCTTTAATCCCCCGACCGCCTCGGGGGATTTTTTTTGTCCTTATTTTTCTGTTCCTCGCGATTTGTCATCCTAACCCAAAAAAGGATTCAAGCCCAATCCCGAAGGGATTGCATGTCTATAGCAAAAGATTATCCCGTACCCTACGACCCCGATGGGGTCGAATCTATCTCCCTCCAATCAACTCTCTAGAAACCTGTGACCCCTTCGAGGTCAATATCCGTATACCGGGAATAGAAATCCCGAGGCCCTGTCACAGGATTTGTATTCATAAAAATCAAACCCCTAAAAACCCTTATTCAAAACAAGTCACCCTTCTTTCTCATACTCCATCTTATAATTTCCCACATGCATCCGGCTTTCTTCGATTTTTCGCTTTTGCCTCACATAATTCACTGTTCCAAATACCAGAATCACGATAGCAATGGTGTAGAAAATCACCTGATAATAAATACTTCCTTCGACCTGAAGGAGATTTTTGATCCCCAAGCCGCCCACCAAAAAATACATCGAGGTGCGTAAAAAAGATAAAAAGGTGGTCTGATTGGCTAGAATGGTCCGTTGAAGGGCAAGATTCTCCCTCAGAATCAAATCCCGGTTGATGGTTTTTTCGAGTTTGGACATAATCAAAAATTGGATGAAAATCCAAATTAACCATCTCTGATAGGAACAACAAAAAAAGTCCGGCCTGTGAAGACCGGACTTTTAGATAAATAAAGGTTTCCCGAATTAATACCCAGGGTTCTGCTCAATAGGTGCAGAGGCGTTTGTCAGGATTTCTTCCAATGGAATAGGCCAGATAAACAGGTGACTGGTATACGGAAGCGAATGGTCCGTAGGGATGTTCACATTCGTAGTGTAGAAGTTCAATCCGGTGATGGATCTGGAGGTAGCTTTTGCCGGAATGCCGGTCATTCTGCCTTCTCCGGACAAACGGTGGATATTCGGGAATCTTCTTCCTTCAGCAAGGAACTCAATTCTGGTTTCTCTGATGATGGCATCAATCAAGGCGTCAGCATTGGCAAAATCAGCAACAGTGTAAGCGGGTACAGTTGCAGGAAGCGCACGGCTTCTAACAGAGTTCAGCAAAGTCACCGCAGCCTGCGTATTACCCAATCTTGCATTCGCTTCAGCTGCCGCCAGGACGATTTCAGAGAAACGGATGATGATCGAAGGATCGGAGAAGGTCACCGCATCGGTGTACTTGTTGGTAAAGATTCCCAAAGGACCTTGACTTACAAATCCGTCTGTAGCTCCTCTTACACTTCTACGGGTATCTTCCGGATGCCACCAAGTCGCTCTCCAGATCAATGGGCTTATTTTCACCAGACCACGTGCCCCCAAGTTAGGATTACCATACATGTTGGCAAGCGCACCGTTTACACCCGGGTTAGAGGCCTGCGTATTTTGGAAAGAAAATACGTTGTCTGAGCTGGTACCACCGCTTCGGAATGGTGCCAAAGGATTGGCAGTCACTGCATATCGGCTGGTGATTTTGTTGTATTCAGTGATCACATCAGACCAACGCTTCATGTGCAGGAATACTCTGGCTTTCAAAGCAATTGCAGTGCCTTTGTTTGCACGGAAAGGGCTGGTTCCATTACCCAAGAGCGTTTCTGCCTGATTCAAATCAGCCAAAAGCTGATCGTACACGCTCTGTACAGTTCCTCTTCCTACCGCTTCACCCGGACCTACTTTGGATACGTCATTGATAGCGAAGGTTCTGTAAGGAATACCCGGTGCAGAAGGATTGTCAGAGTACGGTCGCGAGAAATAGATCACCAATTCATGGTGAGCCAAAGCTCTCAAGAAAAGTGCCTCACCCATAAACTGGTCTCTTACGGCTTGTGTAATCGCACCTCTGGAAACCGCACCGTCAAGATTTTCAATGACAATGTTGGCACGGTTGATCATTCGGTAAAGTGAGATCCACTGACCGTTGTTATTGGCCGTCTGAGGATTGAATCCGTTGATGTAGGTGATTTCATAGAACAACTGATCGTTGTACATGTCTTCTCCTCTCATATCACCCTGCTGGGTAGAAGCAGCACCGAAAGGATATCCTCTTTGTACCGCACCAAGGTAAAAACCACGCTGGGCGGATTCATAGATACCAAGCACTGCTGCATTGACCCGGTTGGCATCGGCAAATGCCTCTGCATCAGGAATAATGTTGGCTGGCTGCAGATCAGTCACATCGCAGGAGGAGGTAAATCCTACCATGGCCAATGCCACCAAAACTGACTTTATTTTATTTGAAAATATATTTTTCATTGTTGATCGATTTTAGGATTGAAAATTAGAATCCAACATTAAGGCCCACAGACCAGGTTCTGATGATCGGAGCCACGTTCCAGTCCACACCAAAGTTCAACTGACCGCTGTATTGGTTTGATTCAGGATCAATTCCGGAATACTTGGTGAAGATCAACGGATTCTGTACCTGAGCAAAGAATCTAGCTGATCTGATTGCACCATTGAAAGCATTATTCAAGGTAGCAGCAGGAATTCTGTAACCCACTACGATGTTTTGGACTCTTACGAAGTCACCTTTCTCGATGAATCTGCTGTTGGAAGCAGAAGTCTGCCAAGTGTTGGCATCACGACCGGCATACAATCTTGGGACATCAGTTACCTGACCGCTTTCCGTCCATCGACTAAGTATTTCTCTGTGATTGTTGGAGAATCCAAGACCCATCAAACCTCTCAGGGACTCGTTCATGATGTAGTTGCCACCTGAATATCTGACGAAGATTTCCGCGTCAAAATTTCCATAGGTGAAGGAGTTTGACCATCCGCCCTGATACTTAGGCAGTGTATTTCCCAGGAAGAATTGAGTAGGCGCAGTTCCAGGAGTAGTAGTAACAGCGGGGTTTGCAGGGTCGAAAGCTCTCCAAGTAGCTGCACCTACGAGCTGAACGATGTTGTCACCACTGTAGTACATCGCGTTTCCGTTGGCAGGGTTCACACCCGCCCACTTAAATCCATACAATTGAGCAATCGGACCACCTACTTCAGTTCTGTTGAACGTACCGGTCAATGGCTGAACCAAGTTGGTCACTTCGTTTTGGATCCAAGTGAAGTTGAAGTCAGTGTTCCAAGAGAACTTGCCATTATTAATCACATTGGCCAAGGCACGCAATTCAACACCTTGGTTGAACATGGCACCTACGTTCTGACTGATGGTGTTGCCTGGTACACCCAAAGAAGGAGCAGTTGGCGCATTCAATACGATACCATCGACGTTGTTTTTGAAGTAATCCGCAGAAACAGTCACTTTTCCGATGGTCATATCCAAACCAACGTTGAACTTCTTGGAAGTTTCCCACTGAAGGGCCACGTTAGCTACGTTTGTGTAACCGATACCCGCACCAGCAGCAGCCTGTACCGGACCAAAACCACCGGCATAAGGGAATGAACCACCTGGTAAGCTGACGTTACCCACTTCAGCATAGGATGCTCTTACTTTGAAGTCAGAGATCAAAGAAGAGTTGAAAAACGACTCGTCAGAAACTCTCCATCCGATCGATCCACCCGGGAAAGTACCTCTTCTGTTTTCGGTAGCCAATTGAGAGATCCCGTCATTTCTTACTGCAAATGACAAGAGGTATTTTCCTTTGAAGCTGTAGTTGAATCTTGCGAAATACGAATCAAATCCTTGCTCAGAGAATCCACCACCGGAGAATTGGTTGTTGTAAGAGTTGGAAATCAAGTTTCTCAATCGGAAAAACTCATCAGAGAAGTCCGTACCGGAAGCACTGAAGTTGTAGAAATTGGTGTACTGATATTCCACACCCGCGGTCACGTTGATGTTGTGATTCTCAGCCAAGATGGTCTGATAGTTCAAGGTGTTCTGCCAGTTCCAACGGGTAGCTGGGTTGAATGCCATCGTTACAGAACCATTGGAGCTTCTACCGTCACCATGCTTTGGGCTAAGGGTTGTGAAGTCATCTGCCAAGGTCAAGTCGATACCGATTTGAGTTCTTGCAGTCAAGCCTTTGGCAAGATCCAATTCCACGTAGGCATTACCCAAGATTCTGTGGTTTCTACCTCTGTAGTAGTTGTTGGCCAATACATAAGCGATGTTAGGGATGTTGTTGTCCGGACCGGCAAGGTTAGCACCGAAACCTGTCGTCGCACCATTTGCGGTGATATTAAATCCATTGAATGCCGTATTCTCAGGATCGTAGATCGGCACGTTTGGCAAAGCACGCGTTGCATTGTAGATCGCTCCTGAAAGGGAGTTTGCACCGTTGTTCAAGCCGGTGATTTCGGTGTAAGCATATGAAAGGCTCTTTCCGATTCTCAACTTCTTAGAGATGGAGTGATCGATGTTTGACCTGAAGGCATAACGCTTCAAGTCATTGCTTTTTACTACTGACTCCTGATCGGTGAATCCCAGAGAGAAGAAATACTTGGTAGATTCAGTTCCACCGGAGATAGACAGGTTGTGCTGTTGGGTATTTCCGGATCTCAACACGGCATCTTGCCAGTCGGTGTTTACTCCCGGGTTAGCCAAAGCGGAAGCATTGACGTTTGCTCTTTTTTCATTCGCAATTACTACCCACTCATCACCGGTCAACAGATCAAACCGGTTAACTGCTTCATTCACACCAAAGCTGGTGTTGTAGCTTACCTGAGCTTTTCCGGTCTTTCCTCTTTTGGTGGTGATCAAGATCACTCCGTTGGCAGCTCTAGAACCGTAGATGGCCGTAGCCGAACCGTCTTTCAATACTTCATAAGATTCGATATCCGCTGGGTTGATGTTGGCCAATGGGTTGGACGCTACTGCACCGGAACGGTCAGAGTCTACCACAGGCACCCCATCGATTACGATCAGAGGATCTGCACCACCGGAAAGCGAGTTTACCCCACGGATACGGATGATCGGTCTGGATCCCAAAATACCGTTTGGAACAGTTACCGAAACCCCTGCCGCTCTACCTGCCAATTGCGAATCGAAGGAAGGAGCAACCAAGTTTTCAATGGCCGTGTTGTTGATGGAAGCTACCGAACCGGTGATGTCTCTTCTTTCCTGAGTACCATAACCCGTCACGACAATTTCGCTCAACAGTTTTACATCCGGATCAAGCTGCACATTGATCGTGGTAGATGAACCGATGTTCACCTCTTTGGTCAAGTATCCGACAAAGCTGAATACAAGAACATTTGCATCTGCAGGGACAGAGATGGAATAAGATCCATCCAGATCGGTTACGGTTCCCTGAGTAGTACCTTTTACTACTACGCTGGCGCCAGGCACACCTTCCGGTTCTTCGGAAGAAGTCACCCTACCAGTGATCGTTTTAGATTGCGCGAGAACTGACACGATGGTCAGGAAGCTGAGCGCAAAACCTAATAAAACTTTCTTCATAGGTTGATTATTTAGACATTTTAACATTTCAAGTAGCGAATATGTACTTAAATGATGGAAGGATACAAATGGTAAAAAGATTACAGAAAAGACCCCAATCGAAATTAATTTCCGTCAATTAGATTAAACGAAGAATTAAATTCGTTTTGGGAACAGGAGGAACAAACTTTTCTAAAAAAAACTGAAGAATAGACGGTTTTTCAGAAGATAATTTCAAAAAGAGCGACAAAAACCTCCTTTTATTCTTTGGTGATCGAAATCAAAAGATAGCTAACCTTAACCACTGGATGTATTTCTGAGGATTTTATTCTTATTTTCTTAATAATTCCTTAAAAAACGAACAAAAATTTGGCACGGGACCAAAACCCGAAAAACTGATTCAAAATCTTTTCTTATTAAATCTTAAATACTCAAAATTTCCTTTAGGGCATATTTTTTTGAAAAAATGTTCATTTTTTGGTTCAAATCGAAAAAAACACCGGGTTTCTTCAAAAACTTCGTCCAAACTGAAGTTCGCGGCAGATTTTCCATTTTCCCTCTAACCTTTTGAGAAGAAAGAGCTTATCGGCCAGAAAATTTCCAGAGAACTGCAGCGCTTTACAGGTCTCCAATACTGCTGAGAATTTACTTGGCTTAAGATCCTTGAAAGCCAAAGTCATATGCGGATGAAAGTTCCTATCGCTCAATTCGTTGGTAAGAAGCAACTCCCTTTTGCAAAACACCCCCAGCCTAGACTGAAAATCCCAAAGCAACTCATCCGAGATGATTTGCTGGAAAATAACCCTGTTACCAAACGTCCCTATCCCGGCAATCGAAATGGCAAGCGGGGCTTGATCTTTTAAAAATTCACCGAGTTTTTCCGCCAAAAGATCCTCTTTGGCTTCGTTGTAGGAGAAAGGCATCTTCACCGTGATATGCGGAGGAGACTTGAGGGCATACTTGACCTGATGCCGATCTCTGAGTTGCTCCTTGATCTGGGTGGATTTAGAAAGGAGCGGTTCGGGGGGCAAAAGGGCAAGGAAATATTTTTGAATACTTTTCATCCTTTCAAAAATACCCGAAATCAAATTGAGACATCTAATTCGTAAAAAACTATTCAATTTCCCCAATCTATCCTTTAACTTAAGGCGGATTTAAAACCCTAACTATGCAGTACTTTCCAAAGGTCATGGTAGGCCTGGACCTCACTGAGATGGATGATATCCTGATCAAAAAAGTAGTAGCCCTTTCCAAATTTCTTGGAATCGAAAAATGCTACTTCGTACATGTGGCCAAAAACCTCGAAATTCCTCAAGAAATACTTGCCCTATATCCCGATCTGATCTCCCCTACTGATGAATCGATCGAGGCAATGATTCACAACAAGCTGAAAGAACATTCTTTTCCAAAAGATATCGAGGTGGAAGCATTTGTAGAAGAAGGAAGTCATCCTTTGGATACTTTTCTCAGATGGGCCAAGCTGAAGGACGCCGACCTGATCGTCATGGGAAGAAAAGAAGACTTGCCCGGAAATGGAGTTTTAGCTGATGGTGTGGCCAAAAAGGCGCCATGCTCCATCTTACTTCTCCAGGAAAAACGGCCTGTCAAACTCCCAAAAAAGATCCTCATCCTCACGGATTTTTCATCACACAACCACATGATTTATGAGTTTTCGGAGCGGGTTGCATCCACTGCCGGAGCCGAACTTATTCCTTTGCATGTGTATGAGGTACCCACCGGCTATTCAAAGACCGGAAAAACCTATGAAGAATTTTCGGAGATCATGAAGGAAAATGCCAGGAAGGATTTCAAAAAATTTGTCTCCAAGCACGAAAAAACAGATTTGGAATGTGAGCTGCTGCTCAATGATGGAAGAAATATCGGAATACAAATCACTGAATTTGCCAAAAAGGCGGAAGCGGATGTGATTCTTTTGGGTTCGAGAGGAAGAACTGCCTCAGCAGCTATCCTCCTTGGCAGCACCGCTGAAAAGCTCATCCATGCCAACAAACTGCTCCCCATGCTTATCTTCAAAAAGAAAGGAGAAACCATGGGATTCTTTGATGCCTTGTTCAAAATCTAGGAGTCAGAAATCAAAAAACTTGCACAAAAGCCCTCCCGAATCAACAGGAGGGCTTTTGTATGACAAAGGTTTTGAGTTAAGAATTCGAGCAAATCAAATCCGAAAAGAATCTGCGCTCAATAGGCATTCTCCCGGTTGAAAAGCAGTTCATAGACTGTTTTCACCATAATCTCCATATCCAGGAGAAAAGACCAATTATTGATATAAAAATAATCCAGACGCACACGGGATCGGATTTGATGAGGATTCTCAATTTCTCCCCGGAAGCCTCTCACTTGAGCCAAACCGGTAATGCCCGGCTTAATCTTATGCCTGGAGTTGTACCGTTCAATTTGAGTACGGAAGGTTTCATTCATTGGAATGGTGTGAGGCCTGGGGCCTACAATCGACATGTCTCCCATAAGTACGTTGAGAAACTGAGGCATCTCATCCAACGAGGTATTTCTCAAAAATGAACCGATTCTGGTGACTCTGGGGTCGTTTTTTGTCGCCTGAAGGGTGTCCGCATAGTCATTGGGAGTCATCGAGCGAAACTTAAGACAATTGAATACCCGATTGTTGATGCCATTTCTCTTCTGAATGAAGAAGACCGGACCCCGAGACTCCAACTTGATCAGCAATCCCACCAAAGGAATCAGCCAAGACAAGATGAAAAGAGTAACCAACCCTGCAAAAACCACATCAAATACACGCTTTGCAAAGCTGTTCAGCGGGTTGTCAAGTGGAATTTCATTGACATTGATGACAAAAAAATCTCCATATCGGGAGAAGGAAAGATTCTTCTCCAATTGCAGACTTCTTCCGGGGATCATTTTTACCTTGATGTAATTCTCATCTGCAAATGCAATGATTTTCTTGACCAAAATAGAATCTAGCTGCTCATGGATGTAAATCAGGTCTAGATCAAGATGGGGAGCCTCTTCAAAGAAAGACACAATCCCTCCTCGAGTCTGATGGCAATCTGCCTGATCGTCGAAGTATCCCAGAAAATTGATTCCAAAATCCTTCCTGATTTTGAACACATCCGCCAGTTTGGGACTCGTTCCTCCTTTTCCCACGATGACTGCATTGCGGTAATTATTTCCTTTGGCCCGATATTGACGCAAGACCATGTGTACCCCGACACGAAAAGTCCCCATGATTATCCCCAAAGTGAGGCCTAAGGAAACAATTTGAATCCAACGGTATGGACCAGCTTGCAAGGGCGTCCAAAGGATGGAGGTGACTCCCAAAAACCAAAGCAGCGTAACTGCTAAGCTTTTGAGTGTCTGATCGTACTCATCCGTCCTTCCGATTTTGTAGTCTTTCCTCAAGGTGGAAATCAGCATCCAAAGAAGCCCAAGGGGTAAAAACGCAGGAAATTCAACACCTTGGAAGATGCCCATCTTTTGCATGAACCAATTGGCCATTGCCAAAGTCAGCAATGAGGCCAAAAAATCACTCGCAGTAAACAGCCAAGGGAAATACGTATCAAATCTTCTCTTCATAAAAATTTGCAATTACAAGCACTATTCTCGCCGTAGCAAAAACCAGACAATTCAGAAGTTCTTGAATAGAATTGCGCGATAAAATTAAGAAAGAAATTCTCAAGCATTATTACTTTTGGCTTTATTTATCATACTGCGATCTCCCATCCCTCTTTCATGCGTTTTATTTACGAACTTTTTTCCTCATCGGATAACCCAAATTCACTTGGGGCAAAATTCAGAGCCAAAAGGCTCAAAAAATTTGAAAAGCTATTCTTTAGGAACTTTAATCCCGAAAAAGAGATCAGAATTCTCGATGTGGGCGGCACAGATTATTTCTGGAAAAACAGTCAAATTCCATCCCTTCCGAGCGTACGCATCACGCTGCTCAACCTTCACACCGAAAAAACCACCCATCCGCATATTCAGGCCGTCCAGGGAGATGCCACCGATATGAAGGAATTTGCCGACAAAAGTTTCGATTTGGTCTTTTCCAATTCCGTGATTGAGCACCTATTCACGCTGGAAAATCAACATAAAATGGCCGCTGAAATCCGCCGGGTCGGAAGGAAATACTTCATTCAAACCCCGGATAAATATTTTCCCATCGAAGCGCATTACGCCTTGCCCTTTGCTCAGTTTCTTCCCAAGGGGCTCGTGTTTTTTCTTTTAACCAAGACCAGACTCAGCCGACTGAAACGCTGGGAAAAAGAGGCTGCACGACAGTATCTGGATGAAATCCGCCTGCTTGATGAGCAGGAGATGAGAGCGCTGTTTCCGGAGGGAAAAATACTCAGGGAAAAAGCCCTGGGACTCACCAAATCGCTCACAGCCCACACCTTGCGCTAGTCTGCAAACTGCAATCTCACCAAATTGGAATAGAATCCGGCGGAGTTTTGCAAAAGCTCCTGATGGCTTCCCTGCTCCACTATTTTGCCTTCGCTGAGCACATAGATACAGTCCACCTTTCGAATGGTAGCCAATCGATGGGCAATGATCAGGGTAGTCCGCCCTTTCATCAACTCATCCAATGCCTCCTGCACCAGGGATTCAGATTCGGCATCAAGAGACGAAGTCGCTTCATCTAAGATCAAAATGGCCGGATCTTTCAAAATCGCCCTCGCAATGGCTACCCGCTGCCGCTGACCTCCCGAAAGCTTCACGCCACGCTCACCGACCAAGGTATCCAAGCCTTCCGGAAACTGGACAATAAACTGCCAGGCATTGGCCTTTTTGGCAGCCAATATGATCTCCTCTTCGCTGGCTTCCGGTTTGGCATAGGCGATATTTTCCCGGATTGATCCGCCAAAAAGCAACACTTCCTGGGGGACAATGCCGATTTTGCTTCTCAATGCTTTCAAATCCCAGTCCTTGACCTCTCGCCCATCTACTTGAATACTACCCTGATCTACTTCATAAAATCTAGAGAGCAACTGGATGATCGTGGACTTGCCTGCACCGGAATGTCCAGCCAAGGCTACCTTTTCTCCGGGTTTTATGTGAAACGAAACCTCTTTCAACACTTCCACTTCGGGCCGTGTAGGATATCTGAATCTTACTTTTTCAAATTGAATTTCTCCCAAAAAATTGGTAGAGGTAATCCCGGACTCTTCTTCAGCTTTCTCATTCAGGATTTCCAGTACCCGCTCAGAGCTCCCGATGGCCTTTTGTAGCTGACTGTAGATATCTCCCAATCCTGCAATCGATCCGCCGATGAAGGTGGTGTAAAGGACAAAGGACACCAATTCGCCCACACTCATCTCACCTGAAGCCACCAGGCTGGCTCCGTACCACATCACCCCGACGATTCCTCCAAATAAGGCAAAAATGATAAAGGAAATAAAAGCGCCTCGATATTTGGCCGTCGTCAAAGCGACACCCAAGACCTTTTCCAAGCCCTTGCTATAGCGATTTGACTCATATGACTCCCCGACAAAGGATTTTACTGTGGTGATGGATTGAAGGGTTTCTTCCACGATGACATTGGCCGCAGCCAGTTCGTCTTGCGTCTTCTTGGAAAGCCTTCGGATAAATTTGCCGAATACCATCGCAATAAGAATCAGCACCGGAAATGTGCCTAACATGAACAGGGTAAGTTTGGGTGTGTTAAACAACAAAAATCCAATGCCTGCAACGAGAGTGATAACCTGTCGAAAAAGCTCCGCCAAGGTGGTGGAAAATGTATCCTGAAGCTGACTGACATCCGAAGTGATCCTGGAGATCAATTCTCCTGTTCTTCTTTTGTCAAAAAAACTCATCGGAAGACGGACCAATCGCGAATACAGGGCTGATCGGATGTCTCGCATCGACCGCTCCGACACCCAAGCGAAAAGCCAAACTCTGAAAAATGAAAATATACTTTGGACGGCCAAAATTCCGATCAGAATCAAGGCTATACTGTTCACGTCGCTGACAACCCATTCCCCTCCCTGAGCGGTATCAATCAGCTTCCCTGCCACAAAGGGAAATGTCAGTAAGGTGAGGGAAGAAAAAAGCAGGAAAATAAGGCCGGAAAAAAATGCCCAACGATAGGGCATCAGAAACCGAAATATCCCACCCAGTTTGCTCAGATTCTGCTTATTCAACTTCCGCTTTTCCTCAGGCTCCAGTGCAGTTCCGCGTTTTTTGGCCATTTCTATCAGGTGTAATTAAGTTGGCAAAAGTAGAACTTTCAAAATTTAATTAGCAATAAAGACAAAGATGTGTTCGACCTCAGCATTTAAAATCCAATTCTTCGAGCCAATACCTCACCCAAAGCAGCCGAATGCTTGAAGCCATGACCAGAGCAAGCTGAGACAAAAAGAAAATCAGAATTGCCTTCCATGGGCTCGATGACAAACTTGGCATCATCAGTCACGGTGTAAAAGCAAACCTTGGAGCGGACAAAATTTCTTTTCAAGCCTTTGATCTTCCCATTTATCTTTTTCTCCCAAAAAAAATCCTGCTCTTCTGAGCTGACTTCACGGACTACTGCCGAGGGATGGCCCACATCCAAGAATGATTCGGAGGCGATTTTTACTGTATGCCCATCCAAGGTGGGAAAACCATAGATGAAATCCTCAGGTTGAGGACCAAAACCCCACATCCACACCGGGTAGGAAGCCCAGTCCGTGATACCCGGCTCAATCTCTAGCCAATGGAGCACTTGTCTGCAAATCTTGAATCGTGGGAGCTCATTAGAAGGTAAAAAATCCTTGATCCAACCTCCTGCGGTCAAGATTACTTTTTTTGCTTTTACCTCCGCATTTTCCAATTGAAGGTGAAATCCGTCTTTTGATTTCCTGACGGAAAGAACCGGAGCATGGTATCGGATTTCTGCCCCATTTTCCTTAGCCAGTTGGAGCTGAGTTTGAATCGCCAATTCGGGTCGGAGAAAACCCGCCTCTCGCTCATGATACACTTTACCGGAGGGAGGAATTTGAAATGCCGGAAATTGATTCATGAGCTCTGCATGCGTAGGAAGCTGATGTTCAACGCCTTGATTGTTGGCAAAACGTACCGTCCTGTCCCAGAACCCCTCCGATCCATGTTTGGACCAAGGATCCTGACCCGAATCAATCAACAGACCTCCTGTCCGGGTTTTGATGGATTGACCCGAAAGCAGCTCCACCTCCTCCCAAATTTCATGGGAACGCTTGGCAAGACTGACATATTCTTCCCCTTCGCCCACCGCCAAACGGGTGATACGAGTTTCTCCGTGACTTGAGCCCCAAGTATGAGGAGGTTCAAATCGGTCTATTCCTATGATTTTGGCACCGGTTCGGCTTAATTGGTAAAGGGTCGAGCTACCCACTGCACCTAAGCCCACGACAGCCACGTCAAAGATTTCCGCTTCCATCCCAGAATAATAAGACAAAAAATTCTGATTATACGCTATTTTGCCTGTCAACGAATTCCCTTTGATTTTGGGTCTGAAGGCCGAAGACCAAAGATGTACAAAAACTTGTCGTAATCTTGATCTTCAAATGTTTAAGATGAGTGACTGGCAAAGTTTCGTATATCCATAAAAAATAAAGCCGGAGAAATATTCCGGCTTAGGGATTAATTCTTTCCCATTTGTGCATCGATGAGTTCCCGCTTGAGCTTTCGCTCTCTTTCCAGGGTGTTTTTACGGTGTTGATCAAATTCTTCCTGCACGAGCTCCAGATCTTGCTGCGCCTTTTTGATTCGGCCGAAACTTCTGAAAAACTGGACAGAGAAAAACCCAAGTGCAATTCCCAGACCCGCCACCAGCATCCACATCATGGAAGAGTAGACGGTTTTTTGGATAGGTATGCCGAGAAAGGAAAAGCTGTCCTTTTCTTTGATTGCTTCATTCTTCTCAATTTCGGCCTTTTCCAACTTCTCAGCCATGGCTTGAATAGAATCATTCCATACGGCTTGATTGGTTTTTAGGTCTACCACCTCGCTTCGAAGAACTTTCAGCGAATCCATAATATTTGATTTTAGCTTCTCCAGATTGGCTTTTTTTACCACTTCATATTCTTGAAAATTGTTGGAAACCCGATAGATGTATTCAAACTGACTGGCAATGGTTCCAGAATTGAGCGAATTCTGAGTGGTGGTGGTATCTTGGGCATTTACAGCGGAATGAAAAAGGAAGAAAACCACGACGAGGGTTGGGGGTATTAATTTTATCATGGGGCGATTGAATTTAAACTATCGGACCTTGGGTTTCAATAAACGTGCCTTTATTGACATGTTATCGAGTTTTTAAAGTCCCAAATGGAAATTTTTTTCCGGTGGAATTCTGAAAACCAAGCTTTTACACTTTTCCAACACAACAATCCGTCTTTTACAGCACAAAAAACATAATTCGAAGGATTGCCTTGAAAATGACGAAAGGAATACCAAATTTGAAGGATGCGCACCTGTTGCTTTTTGCTCCTGTTTTTTCTGATGGCTAAGAGCTTGGCTCAACAGATCGTTCCCGATCCTCAAAGAAGGAAAGTCGGACTGGACGCCTATGAAAAAAACGATCTCCAACTGGCCTTCGTCCTACTGGATTCCTGGCTGAGGGATCATCCCAATGATGGAGAAATCTACCTTTACCGGGGAAGAATACGAGAGCGGTTTAAAGAATATGATTTCGCTGAAATTGATCTGACGGCCTACCTTACTTTCTTTCCTGAGCAGGGAGAAGTATATCTGGAACGGGGCCGGATCAGGTATCTTCAAAAAAGGTATGAATTGGCAAAAGAAGATTTCAATGCCTACCTCAAATTGCCCAGGGGAGAAACCACCCAGATTATCTACCAGAAATCGGCCACAGGAAGCGGTTTCTCGAGGATGTTTACACCGCAAACTCCCAATCCTGCGCATGCTTATTACCATTTGGGGCTATGCAGCATGCAACTGAAGGAGTATACCCAATCCTTGACTTATTTAGACTCCGCCATTTACTACCAGCCCGATGATCCGGATTTTTATTCCGAAAAGGGGAAAGTCTTGGCACTGATGGGGGAAAAAACCGAGGCCAAAACGAACTACCTAAGAGCCCTCGAACTTAACCCTGACCATTTTATTTCCCGACAGCGGATGGTCTTCCTGAGCCAAAATACGGACGAAGAAGCTTTGGAAGAACTCACCCTGGCGATTGCCAGTGCACCCGAAAATCCGGAAACCTACAAACAGCGAGGATTCTATCGGCTGAGTCATCAGGATCCTAAAGGCGCCAAGGAAGATTTTCTCGAAGCCATCCTGCTCGATCCCAATGACGATCAGATTTGGTTTTATTTGGGAAAATCCTGGGTAGATCTGAAAAATTTCAGGGAATCGGAACGTGCCTTTGCAAAAGCGCTGGAATTGGACCCTCAAAACGTGGAAGTTCTTCTCACCAGAGGTCAATCGAGGTATCGAATGAATGAATTCAGAAGTGCTTTGGCGGATTTTACATTGGTGACCTTCTACGATCCAAATCTGGCCAGCGGATACTATCATAAGGGAATCACCATTCATCGGATATCCGGTGGCAAGTCTGCGTGTGCAGATCTTAAAAAGGCAATGGAAATGGGGATGCCCGAAGCACAAACCGCCTGGAACAAAATCTGCAGGGCGAATTAGATTTTGTGGATGTCCGTGTCTTTTTCCGAAGCTTATCTTAAGGTGTAGAAGACCAGGTCAGCCTCAAGTTTTTGGGTATCTTCGGTCGCCTGTGCAGAGCGTTGTGGAAGCACCCGACCCATTAATCAATGTGGATTTGGCCGGTGGTGCATTTGGGGACCATCACCTTAGATTACAACTCCTTGACAGTCTCCACCTGAGAAGCAATCCAAGCCGGCCTCCAAGAAGCAAGCAGCGTGATCGACACTACTGCAAGGCTTATCCAGACGAAATCAACGACATTGATCCTGACCGGATAAGCATCCACCACGCCGGAAGAAATTCCCAAGGTGATCAGCCCAAATGTCTCCTGTACCCAGACGACCACAAAACCCAACACCAATCCCAATAAAGCGCCTGAAAAAGCAATCATAGCCCCCTGCTTCAAAAAAACGCCACGAATCAGGCTGTCTTTCGCTCCCATGGATTTCAGGATGGCGATGTCTTTCTTTTTCTCGATCGCGAGCATGCTCAGGGAAAAGAAAATATTGAATGAGGCGATTGCCAAAATGAAGGTCAACGTGAGGAAAACGAAAAGCTTTTCCAATTTGACGGTGCGGATCAAGCCGGCATGCTGCTCGTCAGCATTTTTCACCAAAAAATCAGGGCCAAGGTGCCTGACCAGGTTTTTTTGAACTTCAGCTATTTTGTATTCCTTTTTCACCTTGATCTCAAGGGAAGTTCGCTTTTGCCCATAGTTTAAAAGGTCTCTTGCAAATTCCAGCGGAACAATTACAAATTCATTGTCAAATCGCTGTTCAATGCTGAAGAATGCCCGAGGCTCGATCTGTGCACTGGTATAGAGCTGGTTGGGATCAATACTGCCCGCTGATCGAGGCGCCTTGGGATAATATACTTTGAGGGAGGAGTTGACTTCTCCCAAATTGACAGAGAGAAAAAAACCAAGTCCTCTACCCATAATGGCACCCGGGCGAAGGGGAGTCCCCAAGGTAGTGTCTCCCCAGAAAAACCCTTTGGAAAAACGGCCTTGCTCCAGAAAATTCTCAGATACCCCCTTGAGTCGAGCCACTTGCTGATTTCCCCGATATTCAAGCAAGGCATTGTCTTCGATCACTTCGGTGAGGATATCCACGCCTTCCAGCGTTCTGATAGACTCCAGCCACTCCTCTGTTGCCACAAAACTCTTTCCTTTGACAGGCTCCACCTTCAGCTCCGCATCAAAACTGGCAAAGATACTTCGGATCAAATCCTCAAGTCCATTGAAAACCGACATTACCGCGACCAAGGCCATGGTACTGATGGCTACTCCCACCATGGAAATAATGGAAAGCACAGTAATGAAATTTCGTTTTTTCTTACTGCGAAAATATCGCCCGGCAATGAAGGAACTGGTATTCACGAGGATAAACAGGATTAATCTTCCTCTTCTTCTTCCTCCTCTGGTGCAGGGGGAATATTCAAATCCGAAATCACCTTATCCATGTGCTGCGCATAGCTGGCAGAATCGTCAGGAAAAAAGGCTAACTCAGGAATTACACGAACCGTCTTGCCAATACGCTTGGCAAGGGCATGGCGAATTTCCTTTTTGTGATCATTGATCGAATCGAAGAGCGTCTTGGAATCTGCCATCAAAAAGCTGAGGTAAGCCTTGGCAAAACCCAAGTCGGGGCTCATCATAACCCGGGTGATGGTCACCATTGCTCTTCCCACGAGTGGTTTTGCTTCTTTCTGAAAGATGTCTCCAAGCTCCTTTTGGATCAATTTGGCATATTTTTGTTGTCTTTTGCTTTCCATATAAAGTATTTGTGGTACAAATTTAGCGAAATACTTGGGCAAGCTTTAATTTCGACCCAATCCAACTCAACCTCCCTGATATACCTTGCTCAGTTTTTTTAAAGTAAACGATCCCTTTCGACTTATAGGAATAGTATTCTACCTGATTTTGTTCGGGATGGTTGTGCTGTGGTTCTTTCCTTTTCCCACTACCGAACCCAAATTGCTCTGGATGGTCCTCGGAGAGCGATTGACCCAAGGGTATTCCCTGTATCAGGATGTCATGGATGACACCGGCCCCCTGTCCGCCGGCATGTTTACCGCCATCCATTACCTCTTTGGTAGAAATGAGTTGGTTTATGATATTCTGGGAAGATTATTGGTGTTTTCCCAGGTCTTTTATTGGAATACCATCTTGATCCGTTACCGGGTGTTTGACGAAAACACTTACTTACCAGCGATCATCATGGCTGCACTGTATCATTTTTCCTTCGATATGATGAGCTTGTCTCCCACTTTGTTGGGGAGCACTTTCTTGATGCTGGCACTTGGGCAGCTTTTTTCTCAGACTGTCCTTCAAAAAGAAACCAGTGAATCCACCCTTTTGATTGGCATTTATGGGGGATTGGCGACAGGCTTTCACCTGAACTTTATCCTGTTTTTGCCTTATATCATCTTCACGGGCCTTCTGATTTCCGGTTTTTCAATCCGGCAGTTGTTCCTGGCCCTGGTTGGATTTTTCCTTCCCATTCTGTTGATTCTGGTGTTTTATTTCTGGAATGACGGACTGGAGGAAGCGCTTCAAATCTGGCCTATGATTTTTTCTTATGAGGGATATGATTACCAGCCCTACCTCAGCTGGGCAGTCCCGGGAATATTACCGATTTCACTTGCTTTGGCCGGTTTTTTTGTCGGCTCTTTCCTCAGAGGAGCGACCATCAATCAGCAAAAACAAAGACAATTGATCATCCTTTGGTTGATTTTTTCAGCCTTGGTGTTTCTGTTGGTCAAAAGACAAGCCTCTTACCAATTGCTGATTTTCATTCCGGGACTCACCTATCTCATCACTCAGTTTTTTCTACATTTCAAAACCGGCATGATTGCCAGATTTTCATTTGTTTTATTGGTGCTTGGCCTTCCCATCGGAGGAATTGCCTATTGGAATTCAAGAGTGGAGACAGACTCTCGGTATTTTATTCACCCGGTTAAAGATCTTTCTATTCCGGCAGGCCGAAGCCTTATGATTATGGGTAATGACGCATCCGGGTATCAAGAAACTCCTTTAGGCGGTCCTTTTCTCAACTATCATCTGTCTAAATCCTACCTGTCAAAAGAAAAAACATTGGCTCAAAAAGCTCAGATCTTTCAAAAAATCACCCAACAAAACCCGGATTTTGTTTTGGATAAAGATGGTCAGTTCAAATCCTTGTTAGAAGAATTGCCGGCTTTGAAGGAATATTATCAGGAAATAAGTCCAGGTGTTTTCTCTTCCAAATAAGGCGAGTCATGACCTATCCTAAAGCTTGGTCCATTTACCTTTTTTAACAAAGTAATAAAAGACAAAACCGGTTATACGTCGTTACATTTAGTCTATGAATAAGTCTTTAATAAAGTCAATTGCAGTCCTCGGTATCGGAGGAATGGTATCAGGATGCAGCACTTCGGCCTGGATTACGGCCGACTCACTTTCTTACCAGAGCACAAGCCCCAGAATATCTGAATTGAGTGAAGCTCAGTCCCAGCGTTGGGGGCACCTGGATTTGGTCCGTGATACAGTCCCGGGGATGAGTGTCAATCGGGCCTATGAAGAATTAATCAAAAAAAAGAAAGGCCAGCCGGTCATTGTCGCGGTGATTGATTCAGGCATAGACCTATATCATGAAGATTTAAAAGACATCCTTTGGGTCAATCCGGAAGAAAAACCGGGAGATGGAATAGACAATGACGGCAACGGATACGTGGATGATGTCCACGGATATAACTTTCTGGGAGAATCCTATCACGAGCAATTGGAATTTGCCCGAATCCTGAGACTGAAATTGGGTGATGAAGCCCTTCAGCAAAAAGCCCAAGAGGAGCTTCAAGCCAAACTTCCCGAAGCCAAAGCCGCACTTCCCCAACTCCAGCAAATAGAACAATTTGTCAATCAGGCTCATCAAAATATTCAAAAGAAACTCGGTAAAGCCTACTACTCTTTGGACGATCTGGAACAGTATCGACCTCAATCTCCCCAAGAAGAACAGCAGGTTGGGATTTTGAGTCAGGTGATCGGCATGGGGCAGGACATTCCTTCCGCGCTGTCGGATCTCCAAGATGGTATCAAGTATTACCAATCCCAGGTAAACTACAATCTGAACCTTGACTTTGACGGAAGGAAGCCAGTCGGGGATAATCCCTATGACTATGCCGACACTCCTTACGGCAATGGCAATCCGAATATCCGAAACGGGGAAGAAAGCCACGGAACCCATGTGGCCGGAATCATTGCTGCTGTCCGAAACAACAAAAAGGGCGTAAACGGTGTGGCTCAATCGGTCAAAATCATGAGCCTGAGAGCCGTGCCGGATGGGGATGAATATGACAAAGACATCGCATACGCGATCCGATATGCGGCAGACAACGGCGCCAAAGTAATCAATGCCAGCTTTGGCAAAAAATTCTCCCCCAACTCGGAATGGGTGTATGACGCCTTGAAATATGCCGCATCCAAAGACGTCTTATTTGTCCACGCCGCGGGAAATGACGGAAACAATCTCGATGACCCTGAAAATCCCAACTTCCCTAATGACCATTTGGGCAAAAACGCTCCGGAAATTGTGGACAATTACCTGACCGTTGGGGCATTGTCACCGGTGTACGGATCCAATATGATTGCCTCATTCTCCAACTATGGAAAAGAGAACGTGGATATTTTTGCTCCGGGAGATCAGATTTACTCGACTATGCCTGGTAGCGAGTATGATTTCCAGGGTGGAACCTCCATGGCCGCCCCTGCGGTAGCAGGAATCGCCGCCATGATCCGTTCGTACTATCCACAACTTACGGCAGCAGACGTTAAAAAAGTCATTATGGAATCCGGTTTGGCGGTTCCGATCCGGGTGAAAGTGGGAGAGGAGGAAAAAACCCTAGACCAACTCAGCAAATCCGGAAAAATCGCCAATCTCTACAATGCACTGATCTTGGCGGGAAAAGTGGCTGCCGGGCAAGACTCCCTGTAAGTCAAGCCCCTGCTCACAAAAAAGCCCTTGGAGTTTAATTCAAGGGCTTTTTTGTGCGTTTTTTATTGACAGGCGATCTTATTGACCCGATTCTGATGCCTTCCGCCTTCAAATGGAGTGGTCAGGAAGATTTCTGCCAGTTTTTCTGCCAATTCATACGAAATGAAACGGGCCGGGAGAGCCAAGACGTTCGCATTGTTGTGCTGTCTAGCCAAGGCCGCCAACTCTTCATTCCAGCAGAGTGAAGCGCGGATTCCCTGATGCTTGTTTGCCGTAATCGCCACGCCATTTCCACTGCCACAAATCACGATTCCCAATTCAAATTCACCTTTTTCAATGGCAGAAGAGAGGGGATGCACGAAATCAGGGTAGTCTACCGAAGCTGAAGAATATGGGCCAAAGTCTTTCACTTCATACCCTAAGGAGGTCAATTTCTCCACCAATTTTCCTTTGTATTCAAATCCGGCGTGATCCCCGCCGATAGCGATTTTCTTTCCCATTTCAATTACGATTCTGATTCACGGTTTTGATCAAACTCAGCCTGTTTGAGTGCCCTCTTTTTTTCCAGCCTTTTGGCAATCATAATTCCGACTTCATAAAGCACCAAAATAGGCATAGCAATCAATAATTGGCTGATCACATCAGGAGGTGTAATAATCGCCGAAACGACCAAGATCACCACAATAGAATGTCTCCTGTAGGCTTTTAGCATTTTGGAGGTCACCAACCCAGACATGGAAAGGAAATAGACCACCACCGGCAGCTGAAACATAATCGCAGATGCCAGCACCAACATGGTCAGTGTAGTCACATAGGAGGTAATGTCAAACTCATTGGTGATACTCGGATCCAATTGATAGTTGGACAGGAAATTGATGGAAAGGGGGGAAAGTACATAATATCCAAAGGCAGCACCTGTCAAAAACAACAAGCTCACGAAAAACACCGCACCACGGGCGGCATTTTTTTCCTTATCATACAATCCCGGGCTGATGAATTTCCAAACCTCCCAAAAGACATAAGGAAATGCAGCAATGAACCCCACCACAAAACTGGAAGTCATGTGCATGGAAAATTGCCCTGTCATCTGTCTGCTTTGGATCGTAAATGGGAGTTCGTCGATACAAAGAGCAGCAATACCAAGCGAATTGCCCAGGTCACACAGCACTCTGTACGTGAGGAAATCGACCTTGGAAGGACCCAGGATAATTACCCCAAAAACGATACTTTTTGCTAAAAAAGCAGCAACTGTGAAAATCAAAACTGCTGCTACGGATCGAAGCAAGTGCCAGCGCAATGCTTCCAGGTGATCCAAAAAGGACATTCCTTCTTCCTCCTCTTGATATTGATCTAATGCCACGTTGGGATGCTAGTAATTAGTATAGGGGAAATTGTACCATCCACTGATTGACCTCCGCTTTGATGGCTGCGAGCTCAGATTCATTGGAATGGTTTTGAAGTGCGCGATCGATCAATGCGACGATTTTCCGCATGTCCTCTTCCTTCAGACCTCGGGTGGTGACAGCAGCGGTACCCACACGCATGCCTGATGTCACAAAAGGAGACTTGGTATCGAAAGGCACCATATTTTTATTGATCGTGATATCCACTTTGCCAAGAGTCTCTTCCGCAAGCTTTCCTGTCAACTCTTTATTCCTAAGGTCGATCAGCATGAGGTGATTGTCGGTCCCACCGGAGATAATCTGATATCCACGAGATACGAACTCTTCTGCCATAACGGATGCATTCTTTTTGACTTGAATCACATAATGCATGTACTCATCTGAAAGCGCCTCTTCGAAAGCCACTGCTTTGGCCGCAATGATATGCTCCAAAGGCCCACCCTGAGTTCCCGGAAAAACGCCCATGTCCAGTAAAGCAGACATTTTACGGATTTCTCCTTTTGGTGTGGTCAATCCCCAAGGATTGTCGAAGTCTTCTCTCATCATAATCAAACCACCTCGAGGTCCTCTGAGGGTCTTATGTGTGGTGGTAGTGACGATGTGGCAATGCTCCAAGGGGTCCTTGAGCAATCCTCTCGCGATCAAGCCAGAGGGATGAGAAATATCTGCCAAAAGAAGTGCCCCGACCTCATCGGCGATTTCTCTGAGTCTTTCATAATCCCAGTCTCTGGAATAAGCAGAAGCACCACAGATGATCATTTTGGGTTTCACGGCCAAGGCCTTTTCTTCCACCTTGTCGTAATCAATGACACCGGTTTCTTCTTCCACTCCATAAAAATGAGGCTGGTAAAGTTTTCCGGAAAAATTGACCGGAGAGCCATGCGTCAGGTGACCTCCATGCGAGAGATCAAATCCCAAAATGGCATCGCCAGGCTTCAGACAAGCCAACATTACCGCGGCGTTTGCCTGAGCTCCGGAGTGAGGCTGAACGTTGGCCCAAGTTGCCCCAAAGAGTTTCTTGGCTCGATCGATAGCAATCTGTTCGATTTGATCGACGACTTCACAACCGCCGTAGTAGCGCTTCCCGGGAAGTCCTTCGGCGTACTTATTGGTGAGTACACTCCCTGCAGCTTCCATGACCTGCTTGGAGGTGAAGTTTTCGGAAGCGATCAGTTCGATGCCTCTCTTCTGTCTGTCTTCTTCTCTGTCGATCAGATCAAAAACAAGCGAATCTCTTTTCATAATCGGGGGTTTGAAAGCAATGAAATGGTAATGGACTTCTCTGGAGTCCTTGATATAGGAGCCCAAAAATAGCCCGAAAGTCCTTATTATCCAATGTGGAAAAACAGATGTGACCCAGCAAAGAAGAAAAGTTATCGGCCGACAAAAACCGGGATTGGGAAATGTCCCAGAAATGGGTACTGAGGCCTAAATTCCTTCCGAATATCAGAGGCAAGGAGAAGCTTGGATTGCTCAGATTATATCCCGGCAGAATAAAATCAAGAACACATGAGCTAAATAGGTTTTTGTCAGAAAAGGTAGTTTTCCGAATTTTCATTGGTGGATATAGTTTATCGGAAGCCTATAGATCATCGTTTTTAGCTTCCGGGATGAACCGTTAGATTTGGGAGAGAAATACTCAGGATTGCCCTACCGCAATGAACCTTTATCTCACCATTCCGTGACCATGATTGATTTCAAATTCAGACCAAGCCATTTTTTCACAGAAGAAACCACCTCTGTCCAACTGGTCAGACTTCATTATCCCGAAAGTACCTGGGGCGAACAAATCAGTCTCTATGCCCATTGGGTCGAAGGCAAAATCCAATACGAGGCAGTGGATTTTTACGGAAATGACTATGTCATTTATCCGGGAAGCAGCTGGGAGCCGCTAAATTTGGAGGATATGATTTACCTGATTGAAGGCATGCAACTCAACACCGACACCCATGATAGCTCCATGGAATTGGTACTGGACGGGATACCTCAGGCAGAAAGCACCTACTATCCACAGTTGGAACAATACTTTTTAGAAAAGCGAAAAAATTATGGATTAGATTAAAAGTCCATAACGGGTGTGGTAAAGCCTAAAGCCATGCTTTGACGAAACCAGCACTCGTAGATTTCAAAATCAAGGCAGTCATTAAGTGTGATCCCTTGAAACGTTAGCTTTTTCAGCTGATCCTTTGGCAACCACGCCCGAAGTGAAGCCGCTTGGTCGAAAGACATTTGAGAAATTTGGATCCACTTTTTGCCTTGGATAAAAACGGGAATAAGTTTCGTCATCGGTTCAATAAATTCAATTCAAAAGTACGCTGGTAATCAGTATACTAGCCGAATTCCAAATTATTTTTATGTTAAACCTTATCCTTCCTCAGTATATTCGGACATGACTGGAGCTTTGGTCGCTTTTCTGTGCTTATTCTTGGGTTTGGTCCTTCAAAAGGTGGACAAATTCCCTTCAGAAAAGGCAGCCAATTGGGTACAAGCCTACCTGATCTATATCGTCCTTCCAGCACTAGCACTCCTGTATATTCCTAAAATCCAACCTTCTTGGGGATTATTGATCCCTGTCTCGGCTGCTTGGTTTACTTTTTTACTTTCCTGGGGCATTTTTGGATACCTGGGAAAAAAATTGAATTGGGGAAAAAATGTAACCGGATGTCTCATCATCGTGGCGGGCTTAGCCAATACCTCCTTTTTGGGTTTCCCGGTGATCGAAGGTTTATATGGAAGGGAAGGATTACCCATTGCGTTGCTGATCGATCAAGGAGGTTCGTTTTTATTAGTCTCCTCGCTGTCAATTTTGGTAGGATCCCTGTATGGGAATCACAGTGAAAGCCTGAAACAAGTCCCGCTAAAAATCTTAAAGTTTCCGCCCTTTGGATTTTTAGTCGGAACGCTGATGATGAGTCTGTTTCAGATCCCAACGCCGGAGGTGTTGATCCCCAGTCTTCAAATCATCGGTAAAACGATGCCATCCATGGCTTTGCTTGTGATCGGCTTGCGGTTTTCGGTGGATCTGCAATCCATTTCTTCCAAGTTTTTCTGGTATGGACTGGGATATCGGCTGATTTTGGCTCCAGCCCTGGTTTGGCTTATCTATTCTCAGGTGATGGACAGCCGTTCTCTGGAATTTAAAGTGACCGTCTTGGAAAGCGGAATGGCTCCCATGATTACGGGTTCTATCATTGCCATCCAGTTTGGGCTTCAGCCTCGACTGGCCAGTCTACTCTCAGGGCTTGGAATGCCGATTTCGGCCATTTCGTTGGCTATTTGGTATTTTCTTTTAGGATAACCCCATCCCAAAACTGTCCCAAGACTTCCAGAAACTCCCCGTGGATTTTCGCATTGCTGGCGACGATATTTCTCCCGAAAACAAAATCATCTCCTCCCGCAAAATCCGTCACGCTTCCTCCCGCTTCCTGAACCAAAATCACACCGGCTGCGACATCATAAGAATTCAGATTGTATTCAAAAAAGCCTTCGGTTCTTCCGGAAGCCACATAGCACAAATCGACGGCAGCTGAACCCATTCTCCTGAGCCCATGTGATTTTTGCATCAGGGACTTCATCGAATTGAGGTAACGGTCGATCAGGTCAAAATTGTAATAGGGAAAGCCCGTGGCAATGAGTGAAGCCGAAAGATCTGGAGCCTGACTCACCCGGATTCTGGTATCATTGCAAAATGCGCCTCCTCCCTTCATCGCATAAAAACACTCGTGCCGATTCACTTCATAGACCACGCCCATAATTACTTCTGCGTTCTCCATTAAGGCAATACTGACTGCAAAGACAGGGATCCCATGAATAAAATTGGTAGTCCCATCCAAGGGATCGATGACCCAGTTGTAGGTTTCTCCTTGCGTAGTATTCGTTCCCTCCTCGGTAATAAATCCTGCCTCAGGAAAAATCACACTCAACTTCTCCACAATCTGACGTTCTGCTTGTTTGTCCACATAAGACACCAGGTCATTGAACCCCTTATGCTCCACCTTTTCCACGTCAAAATGTTGCCTTTCTTTTCGGATAAAAGCTCCGACCTCTTTGGCGATTTCTTGGGTTTGTTCCAGCAGTTGACTGAGTATTTCTTGGGTAATCATATGGAGATAATGGTAATTACAAAGTTTGTCTAGCTTCCTGAATACAATTTCTTGTATCTCAAGTCGAGTCTCTTGATTCTTCTGCCCTAGTTATTCTTTTTCCAAGCAGCATGTTTTTTCTCCTGCTTTTCTTCGCGTGTTTCTTTTACCTCAGGGCATCCGGCTACGACAAGCACAATTTCTCCTTTCAGTGGATTAGTCTCATAGTAATGAACCAGTTCGGTCAAGGTCCCTCGGACATTTTCTTCGTGAAGCTTGGAAAGCTCTCTGGACACGCATGCTGGTCTGTCAGGCCCGAATGCCTCCGCCAACTGCTCCAGGGTCTTGATCAGTCGATGTGGCGATTCATAAAAAATCATGGTGCGCGACTCCTCCAAGAGCGAATCGATCCTGGTTTTTCGCCCTTTTTTGTGCGGTAGAAACCCTTCGAACACAAAGCGGTCATTGGGCAATCCACTATTGACCAATGCGGGAACAAACGCAGTGGGACCGGGAAGACATTGGACATGCAGCCCTGAGGCAATCACCTCTCTTACCAACAGAAAACCCGGATCAGAAATGGCAGGAGTCCCCGCATCACTCACCAAGGCAAATACTTCGCCTTTTTTCATCCGATCCACCAGCTTTTCCACGGCCTTGTGCTCATTGAAAATATGATAGCTCTGGAGTGGCCTCGTGATTTGAAGATGTTTCAGAAGGATACCACTTGTTCGGGTATCTTCCGCAAGAATCACGTCCACTGATTTGAGCGTATCAATGGCTCTTAGGGTAATATCTTTGAGATTCCCAATCGGAGTAGGAACCAAATAGAGACTGACCGTCACTTCACTCATTTTTGAATCCCATCAATGGCCTTCGCGAGTTGGCGATCTTTTTCAGTGACCACATTGCCTGCGTCGTGCGTAGTCAGCTCGATTTCTACTGTATGATACACGTTACTCCAATTGGGGTGATGGTTATGCTGTTCGGCAAGAAATGCCACTCTTGTCATAAAAGCGAATGCCTCCTGGAAATCCCCAAAAATGAACTTCTTTTTCAACCGGTTATTTTCTTCTATCCACATATCCTAAACGTTAAAGCGAAATGACACCTTCGATCTGAGCGGCCTTCTCATAGACTTCTATGACCAAATCTGCACTGACAGCCATCATTTGGACAGTGGTACTCACGTATTTTCCCCCACTGCTGGGCTTGAGACTCACTTCATGACTGGGAAATAAGGCCTCTATTTCCTGTACTTTACCGGCAGGAACAATGAATTTGAACATGTAAAGCATGGGAAATTGGCCCACTGACTCGAGCTTTTCCTTGAAGGCCTGCTTATCAAATTTACTTTTCATAATCGAAAATACTCCTTTCTTCCAAGATTCTATAAAACAAAAAACCCATGTCTTTCAACATGGGTTCCTTGGAGTATTCGAATTAGAAATATTTGTATCGATAATCTTTCACATTGGCCAGTTCCTGTAGGGCCATCATGATTTGATAAGTCATTCTCTGAGAAGCGCTTTGACTCAATTGAGCCTGATATGAGGTGTAATCACCGATTTCAGAGGCAGGAGTAAGGCTGTTCAATCGACCAACTACTACGCCGATATCCTCTTGGATAGGCTTGGTGATCTGACCACTTGCTCCCAATCCGAAAATAGAACCGATTGCTTTTGGCGCGAATCCGATCCCCGGGATCACCGAAGTGCTCAATCTTAAACCGGGAACATCATTGAGAGAAGCATCCGGAAATACGGCCTTCATCTCTTCCAAGGTGGTTTTTCCTGCAAGTTTCTCCTGAATCATTGCCGTCTTTTTGTCATTCAGCACGAGCTGCTTGACTTGGTCTTTCACATCTTCAAGCTTGGCTTTGCCTTCTTCTTTTCTGCTTACCAAAGTGGCTACCACGTAGGAATTGTCCAATTCGAATACCGGAGAAACCTGTCCAACTGAAGCATCACCAAACGCCCAAATCACGACTTCTCTTGCATTGGCGATGTTGTTGATATTTCTCGAAGAAGCATCCACATTGTTAGCCTGAAGGATTCTGTAATTCTTATCCGTGGCGTTCTCGGTAAATTGATTTCTATTCCCGCTTTCAGCAGCAAATGAATCCGCATTTCGGAATGCCTCATTACGGGTCATATCTGAAGCGACCAACTCCAATTCCAAGACCGCAAGTTTGGTGTAAGAGGATTGAGGAAGTTCAGTGACTTCGATGATATGGTACCCATATTCTGTCTCCACCAAATTGGGAAGAACACCGGTTGATTTAGCAGCATAGGCCGCATTGGCAAATGGCTCTACGAAGTCTGCCTTTGCAAACCATCCCAAATCTCCGCCGTTTTGAGCAGTTCCATCCTGACCATACTGGCGAGCGGCCAAAGCAAAATTGCCATTGGCTTTGATGTCTGCGAGTACTGTTTCAGCTTGTTCTTTTACAGATGCTTTCCCTGCATCATCCATTCCTTCTGTGCTGAACAGAATGTGAGAAGCCCTCATTTTTGGAGTGCCTTCATATTGATCTGTGACTTTGTAGGTCACGTAGGAGGAATTGGAAGTGACAAATGGACCATAGGTTTCACCTTTGGTGATTTGCTCTACATTGGAGGTCAATGAAGCTGGAAGTTGATCGCCCGGTTGGATGGTTACAAAAGGAAACTGAAGCTCTGAATTCTGGCTTACAAACGCGGAATCATTTTCAGCATTTCTTAAACCTTCTGTCAATTCTGTGATTCGGCTGATCACTGCCACAGAGTCTTCACCGCTTGGAAGAATGCTGAAAGACACATACTCCAAGTTGGCAGAATTTCCCACTTTAAATTTTTCCTGATTTTTGGACAAATACGCAGAAAGTTCGCTGTCTTGGATCGTGACATCCCCGTCAGGAATCACATAGAAAGGGACAAATAAAACGGTAGCTTCCGCAATGGAGTTGGCAGATTTATGCTCCAATTTGGCTTCTGCGGTAGTCGCATATTCGGAAGTAGCCAAGAGGTTGTCATATTTGACGCGATTTCTTGCCTGAGCAAAAAGTTTTTCCTGTTGAGCCCAAGCGGCTTGCTGAGCCGGATCGGCGGTCTCCAAAGTCTGAAGGAAAGAAATCAATTGAGACTTATCAAACTGTCCTGTCTGTGGATTGATCAATTGCGCTCTGAGTTCAGGGACGATATTTTTGCCCTGTACCATGTCGATGAGTTCGGCATTGGAAACTTTCAATCCCAATTTTTCATACTCCTCGTCAAATACTCGCTCGACAATCAAGGCTTGCCATGCCTGCTCACGAACGGAAACCATCTCCGGTTCTGAAGGCACCCGCCCGGAACGCTGCTGGAAAGAAATTTTGTATTCCTCTACTTTTTGGGCAAACTCTTCCAGCGTGATTTCTTCACCTGCAATCTCCCCGACAATATTCTTATTGGTATTCAACAGGGAAGAATTAGGACTGAGAAGATCCCCACCCAAGAGGAATAAAATCAACCCGCCGGCGATTACACCGATTGCGAGACCTGTTCGCTGTCTTATTTGCTTAATTAACGCCATTGTTGATACTACGCTTTTTTTGAAGTGTCGCAAAATAATAGGATTGGGGGCGAAATTCAAAATTTCCCCCCGAACATTGTCAAAGCCTAAAAACTTTCTGATCCGCTGATTTTCAGTCGGACAGTTTCTATACGGTGGGCCTGCTTGGATACGATGGTGAAGGTAAACCTGCCATAGGTGATTGTTTCGCCTTTATTGGGCAGATTCTCTGTGAGGGAAAGAATAAATCCGGAGAGCGTTTCAAACTCCCCGTATGGAAAATTCCATCCATATTTATCGTTGAGATAATCAATCTCCAGGCGGGCACTGAGCAGAAATTCCTGATCTCCCAGCATTTGTTCGGTCAGGGCCTCATTATCATATTCATCGTCGATTTCCCCAAAGATCTCCTCGATAATATCTTCCATCGAAACAATTCCACTCGTTCCACCAAACTCGTCCACGACCAACGCGAGACTTTTTCGCTCTTGAATAAACTGAATCAACAGCTCATTGGCCAAAGCGGATTCTGGAGCGATAATGATCGGATTAAGGATGTCTTCGATGGATTTGGGTTTTTTGAAGAGTTCCAACTGATGGCAATAGCCAATGACTTCATCTATGGAATCCCGGTAGACGATTACCTTGGAATGCCCGCTTTCTTCAAACACTTTTCTCAGTTCTTCCACAGAATCATCCACCTCAACGGCCACAATATCTGTCCTGGGTATCATGCATTCGCGCACACGGACTGTTTTAAACTCCACCGCATTGTCGAAGATTTTGGAATCAATCTCTACTTTTCCCGGAGTACGATCCTGTCTCATCTGATCTTTGATAAATGAGTTGAGATCCGTAATGGTAAAAACAGGCTTTTCCTCGCTGTAATCCAAGCGTAAAATCTTTGTTATGAAAAGTCTGGACAATCCTACCGTCAACCAAACAATCGGGTACATGAGGTAATAAATCCCCAAAAAAGGCAACGCGAAGAAAGTCAACATGCTGTTGGGATTGAGCATGAAGAGACTTTTAGGCAAAAACTCCCCGGTGATCAAAACAATAATGGTAGACAATACTGTCTGCGATATCAATATGACTGCTTCATTATTGAGCGAAGGAGGAAGGTTGGACCGTAAGGGGTCATCCAGCAAAAACGCCATAAAGGTACCATACAGCACCAGCATGATGGTATTGCCTATCAACGTGGTCCCGATAAACTGCCCCGGGCGTTGGATAAAGCCACTCAGCACTTTGCCACTGAAGCTCCCCTGTTTTTTTTGAAGTTCGATCTGAAGCTTATTTGCCGAGATATAGGCAATTTCAATACCCGAGAAAAATGCCGAAAAAACCAGGGTGATCAAGACATAAAATAAATAAGTGGTGTCCATGATCAGCTTTTCTTTTTGGATTTAATTGACTTTTGCGGGACCTCTTTTTCTGGCGCTTGAGGCTGACTTCTTCTTAGCTGAAACCAAAACAAAAGCCCTACCGCAAACATAAATATAGCATAAGAGGCACCGATTCCCTGGGTGAGGGTTTGATGAATACCTATCACGATGAATGCTAGAGAAAGCGATAAAATTAAAACTTCTGTCAGTTTCATCTGTTTATAATTTGATTTTTAATGGCCAGATGGAATGCCCCGGATAATCATTCCCCTGTGTGAGAAGCATTTACTCATGGGCATTTCATCTGTTTATAATTTGATTTTCATTTGCCACATAGCCTGTCCCGATCTTTCATCGGGAGAATGCCCTTGATAATCATCCCCCTGTGTGAGAAGCATTTACTCATGGGCATTTCATCCGATTACACTTAGTTGTCGAGAGCAAAGTGAATTACTCAGGTTGTGGAGATTCCAGTTGGAGGATTTACCTTCAAAATAGCTCATAATCCTTCGCCGGGAAGCAAAGTCCGACTGTCTCTCACCTGCTTGAGCTGGTAATTGGAAAAACTGTCATCGGCTTCCATTCCCGTTCCGTTAAATATCGTCTGTCTTTCTTGGATTGTGACAAACTTGTCCGTGTAAATCTTCTTTTCGGCCTGATTCCAGAAAATTTCCTCACTTTGAAGACGCTGGTCTTTGATGAGATTTTTGATCTGAACATTTCCTTCTCCCCGATAAAGGTTTTGTTCGCTCAAAAAATATCCCCGATCTGCACGCATAGTAGTTTCCAATTGGCCGTCTGAGGTGTAAAATTTGATTTCAATTCCATCCGGAAATTCAAGGTTTCCATTGGCAAATTCCAATTGCTGTGGCGCCATTATTTCTGACCGGTGCGTCGCCGAATCACTATGGATGATATGAATATCTATCGCCGTATTGATCGGCCCATCATAAATGAGAGCAGATTCCGGATCAATAGACTCCCGACAGGACAACAGGGAACCTACCGTAATCAGAACGAAAATAAAATGGATGATTCTATTCATGGGTCACAAAGATAAGAAGTAAAGTATATACCCTGAAAAACGAAAAAGGCAGCCTAAAAGCTGCCTTTTTTACAGTAATGTGTGAATATTAATCTCTGGTAGCCAAAGTCACTGTCTCACCTACCCAGCAACCTGTGCTGATAGAAGAGCCAGGAGTCAGACCCTCAGTAAATAATTCTTCCTTGGATGGGAATCGAGATTTTGCCTGATTCATACCAGATGAATTACCCGCTCTTTGATAGGCGTTGTATGCTGCGATAAAAATCGAATAATCTTTTGCACGGCTTTCTCCACCTCTACACTCATTGAAGGAAGACATATACAAGTCCCCGATCAGCGAGTAAGCAGAGGTAGTCAATTCTGCGTCCAAGCTTGCCGCTTCTCTTGCGGCAGTTCTAGCAGCCGACTTTCTTCCCGCATTGGTATGAATTTTTGCCAATTCCATCTGGATTTCACCTTTTTGCTTATTGTTTTCTGCCAAGGTCATAGCCTTTTCCAATACAGGCTGGGCTTTTTCGAAGTCCCCCGAAGCCATGTATCGCATCGCTCTTACCTGAGAAGTAGCGAAGGTCGGTTTTTTAGAGTCAATCAACTCCAGAGCGGCCAAGAACGAATTGGAAGAATAACACTTGTATTGTACTGAATACTTGAAGATCTGATTGGCGATTTCTTCATTGGTCGGATCTGCCGCCAACTTTGGACCCATTGTGGTCTCAATGAAGTTACAGTCGATCAATTCCATATTTACCAACAAGGTCTCGAGCGTAGATTTGGCTCCGCTTACATCCTTTCCATCAGCAGCTGATTGGTCAAGAAGCTTGTTGGCTTTGTCATAGATTGCCAGGATTTGCTCTCCGGTATATGCCTTGTTCAAAGCATAATTTCGGTAGATCAGATCGAAATAGGCCGCTACCAACTGGTGGTTGATATTTCCATTAAGTTCGATTGCCTTTTCGAAATCAGCAATAACCCCAGGGATTCTGGTTTTATCTCCTTTAAAGAACTGGTAGCCAAAGTAAGCTTTGTTTTCAATCCACTTGGGGGTGTTATTGAAAAGCTCACCTCTTTTATTGTAGATGGCCATCACACTATCCTGATATACAAGCTTTTGTGCAGCATCGGTAGTCTTATCAGCAGCCCCTTTGTAAACGGTAACTCCATTGATATATAATGACTCATTTAAGTTTGGCACATTGACAAGCAACCAGTACAAAGGCTTGGTTGCCTCTACAAATTGCTCTGACTTCATATAGTCAGTGTAGGCCGCGTTTAGTTCTCTCGCTTTTGCTTCTTGTGCAGCATCAGAAGGCCAGTTCCAGCCATCCTGAGCTTGAGCAAAACCGGCCATGAGCAATGCTCCAAGGACAAGAAGGGTTGATTTAATTTTCATGTTCGTCTAGGTTTTATTCGGTTTTAGACTGCGGAGACAAGCCCCTTTAATTTGGTTAATTTGTTTTTCTAGAATTTGTTTACTCAAATACTCTTTTGTAGAACCAGCTGTTATCATTCAATGAGAACCCGATGGCAACATTGAAATAGGTTTCTCTGATCAGCCCATTGTCCAGTGTCCCTCTTCTGCCGGCTTTGAAGGTCAGGTTCAGCAAGGACAATTGGTTTACAGGTATAGAGGTTCCAAAGTTGATGCCAATATCATTGATGGTGGTTTGGTTGATGTAGTAAGGAGTCTGCATCCATTCCAATCCAGCCCTGAAGGTTGACCTTTTCCATCTGCTGTCAAAGGAAAGGTAATCGGGGATAAACTGTACTCCAAGACCCACTTTTTGAGCCGCTTGGAGACTCAAAGGATCTCCAAAGAAGTTGGTGAATTCGGCAAAATCCTGGTACTGACCTTCCAATCCGACCACGAATTTATTTCTTTTTTCATAAGTTAGGCCGAATCCGTAACGATTTGGTATATAAATACTTCCCTTCTCATTGTCTGCAATGAGATCTCCATCGGAATTGGGCCTGCTAGCTTGGCCAATTGCGGCCAATTTTGCAAACGCGCTTCCATTAACGTTGCCTAATTTCTGATAAATGGCGCCTACGTGAAAATTACTTTTCTCGGAAGCCTTTAAAACGTAGTGAATCCCGGTTTTGAAGCCCACATCAGAAACTGTTAATCTTTCATAATATTCTGACGGCTGCCCTACCTCCACATTATTTTGATCATAGACGATCAATTGATTGGACCGAATGGATGAGCCAAACAGATACGAACCGTGAAATCCAATGCTGAGATTTTTGGCCAAAAGGTATCCGAAGTTGACATAAGCCTCTGAAATACCTCCATCTCCTTCCAAAAAATTAGAGGCTTTGAGATCCGAATTATTCACCGGACTTTCAACTTTAAGGCGGTAGTTGATGCTGGTAATCTGCCCCAGCCCCATTCCCGTGGTGAATTTGCCGGATTTGATCGGCAAAGAAATCGCCAGATAAGACAATCCGCCTCCATCAACCAAAGAATTGCTGGAACCATTGTCCACATTGATTCTTTTGTAGTTGAAGGCAGTCTGAAAATTAAAAATGGTATTCTGGGTAGTCAATGCAGGATTGACCACGTTGGCATTCCAGCCTGTGCCAAAACTAATCCCCAGACCACCCATGGCCTGGTTGTGGGATAGCCCTCCAAAATTAAAATCTCCGATCCCCAACGCACTGTAGGTGGACGAACTGGTCTGGCCTTGGACCTGATGAAATAAGAAAAGGGTGCAGAGCACACCCATCAATTTGAACCCTATTTTACTCAACATTGTGGTTTAGAATACAATTCAGTCCATGGAGAACCAAATTTGGGACTACAAATATGTGGTCTTTTGCCATTGAATCAAAAGATTGGGAATCACCCCCACAGATATATACTGATATTTCAGGAAATTTAAGACGATAGGCAGCGATAAACCCTTCCATCTCGAATCGTACACCCGACCAAATCCCAACCTTCATGCAGGTCAGTGTGGAATCACCAAAATCAGTCTCCGGTGGCGGAAGCAATGAAATCTCCGGAAGACTGGCGGTAAAATGGTGCATGGCTTTGGCTCGCATTTTCAGTCCGGGGCTGATCGCGCCCCCTCGATACACCCCCAAGTCATCCACGAGCTCATAGGTGATGCAGCTTCCCATATCGATGGCGAGAACGGGCTTTCTTCCGGCCAAATGCCAAGCGCCTACTGCTGCAGCCAAACGATCTAATCCCAGTGTTTTGGGTGTACCATATCCATTGACCAAGGGAGTAGGCGTAGAATGCTTCAGAAAAACAAAAGAAAAGGGCAATTGCGCTTTGAGAGAAGATTCCGAATCCTTTACCGAACTGACCAGGCAAAATTCAAAATTCATGGATTTCCAAAATTGGATCCCCTCTTCCATAGAATCAAACCTGTGGTCTCCCACCAGCTGACCGTCTTTAAAGAGGCCAGATTTGATTTGGGTATTGCCAATATCGATGAGAAGATTTTGCATGTGGCCTGCAAAATAGCCATTAATAAAAAAGGGACTTTTCCATCGCTGAAATTATCTTTGATTCGATCGTCTACTTAACAATCTTTAACCCATGCACCCTACAAGCTATACTATGATCGGGCTCATGTCCGGAACTTCAGGAGACGGATTGGACCTTGCCTTCTGCCACTTTGAGTATCTGGAAAGCTGGAATTTTGAAATCATCAGCGCCGAAACGATCCCGTTTCCTGATCCTCTTGGGGAGCGGCTGGCCGGTGCGCACTTACTTTCCGGTTTGGACCTTTCCCTGCTTGATGTGGAGTTTGGGAAATGGATGGGGGAAAAAGTAGCCCATTTTTGCGAGAAAAATCAGGTGAGGCCAATAGCAGTCGCTTCGCATGGACACACAGTTTTTCATCAACCTCATCAAAAGCTCAGCCTGCAAATCGGAAATGGCTGGGCATTGCACCAAGCTTCTGGGCAAAAAGTAATCACAGATTTTCGCATGCTGGACGTACAACTTGGCGGTCAAGGAGCCCCTTTGGTTCCGATCGGAGACCATTTACTTTTTCCTCAACTGGATTTTTGCATCAATCTGGGAGGTATCTCCAATATTTCCATGAGACAAAATGGAGTTCGGTTGGCCTTTGACACCAGTCCCTTTAATTTACTGCTGAACAGGGAAGCCCAAAAATTGGGAAAACCTTATGATGAAAATGGGAATTGGGCAAAGGAAGGATCAGTCAATCAGTCCCTTTACCAAAAATTGAATGCGCTGCCTTTTTACACCAAGCATACCTCCAAGTCCCTGGGAAGAGAAGATATGGAGAGAGATTTTATCCCGCTTTTGGACCAAAGTGGATTGAATCCGAAAGACACGCTGTCCACCTTGGTAGAACATTTTGCTTTTCAAATCGCCCGAGTGATCCGAACCTACGCATCATCAACCCACCCAGCGGTGTTGATCACCGGAGGCGGAGCGCACAATCAGTACTTCATAGCACGCTTAGACCACTTTTTGGGGCAAAACTGGAAAGAGGTGAAGGCTTCCAAAGAACTGATCGAATTTAAGGAAGCATTGATATTTGCCTTCTTGGGAGTGTTGAGGTGGAGAGGAGAAATCAACTGCTTGTCCTCTGTGACAGGGGCAGATAGGGACAGTTGCGGTGGAATCATTTATGGTTAACCAATCATCCTAAGCGGCTTGAGTACTGCAGTTTTATTTTTCTATTTTTGGGCCCGAATATAAACCCAAAGAAAAATGCAGGATCTGCTGAAAAAGTTTGAGAATAAAACACCTGAAATTGTGTTCGAGTGGAGCGACAGCGAAACCGAAGCAGAAGGATGGGTTGTAATTAATTCCCTCAGAGGGGGTGCAGCCGGGGGAGGTACCCGAATGAGAAAAGGTTTGGATAAGCGAGAGGTAGAATCGTTGGCCAAAACTATGGAAGTAAAATTTACGGTATCCGGACCTTCCATAGGCGGTGCCAAATCAGGAATCAACTTTGACCCTAGCGACCCAAGAAAATCCGGAGTCTTGGAAAGATGGTACAAAGCGGTAATGCCACTTTTGAAAAACTACTATGGTACCGGTGGAGATCTCAACGTGGACGAAATTCATGAAGTCATCCCAATCACCGAATCTTATGGCCTTTGGCATCCACAGGAAGGAATTGTCAATGGACACTTCCACGCCAATGAACCTCAGAAAATCAGAAAAATCGGTCAGTTGAGACAGGGTGTTTCCAAGGTATTGGAAGATCCAAAATTCACCCCCAATGGCCCCAGGAAATATACCGTAGCAGACATGATCACAGGATACGGTGTTTCGGAGGCGGTCCGCCATTACTATTCCATCTGGGGAGGCCAACTCCAAGGCAAAAGAGCCGTCATCCAAGGCTGGGGAAATGTCGGCGCCGCTGCAGCCTGTTTTTTGGCAGTAGAAGGAGTGAAAATCGTCGGCATCATCGATCGGGCCGGAGGTCTGATCCAAGAGGAGGGTTTTTCCCTGGACGAAATCCGTGAGTTATTTCTCAAAAGAGAAGGCAATCAACTCGTAGCTGAAAACCTGATGCCATTTGAAGAAGTCAATGCCAAGATTTGGGATCTGCCAAGTGAAATATTTATCCCAGCCGCAGCTTCGCGACTGATCACACGAAATCAGGCTGAGCGAATGGTCAATGCCGGCTTGGAAGTCATTTCCTGTGGGGCGAATGTTCCCTTTGCTGATCCGGAGATCTTTTTCGGTCCTACCGGAGTATGGACGGATGAGCGGGTGAGTGTTATTCCTGATTTTATCGCAAACTGTGGGATGGCTAGGGTATTTGCTTACCTGATGAGTGACGGTGCCGAGGTGACGGATGAAGCCATCTTTGGTGATGTTTCCCAAACGATTGCAAACGCCTTAAGAAAGACCTTTAAAGAAAGTCCCTCCCACACAAACCTTGCTCAAACTTCCTTTAAAATAGCTTTGACACAACTCGTGTAAAAGGACCGCTTGGAATTCCCCTGCCTGAGTTAATTTTTGATGAAATTCGGCAGGGGACCCCTCCACTCTTGGAGAGTTTCCATCAAAATCAGTAGTTTAGCGGAAGCCATATCGACTTAAAACCCTAACAATAATTCGATAAATTGCCGAAAAGTTAACCCCAGCCTATTAAGCCCACCAATGAAGAAATATATTGTAAGTCTGTCCATACTTTTCGGAATATTATTTTTTGGAATGGTAGAAGCTACCGAGAGCTTGGCCAATTCCTTAGATCAACATACCGAACTGCTTGCCCAGGCTGATCTTGGTGCGGCCGATACTGCCCAATCTGACCAAATTCATGAAGAGGGAGAACACGGTGAAGATCATCATTCCGCTCCGGCTTGGTTGGTGATACCTTTCATTACGCTTTTATTGATGATTGCCACGGGCCCTTTGTTTTATGAGCATTTCTGGCACCACAATTATCCCAAAATCGCCGTTGGATTCGCCGTTTTAGTGGTATTATACTATCTTTTTGTACTCAGTAATGTGCATGCTCCCGTCCATGCCCTTGCCGAGTATGTTCAGTTTATTGCTTTATTGGCTTCACTTTATGTGGCTTCTGGAGGCATTCTGATTGAAATTGACAAAAAAGCAACTCCCATCGCCAATGTATCCCTGTTGTTGATCGGTGCAGTGGTATCCAATCTGATCGGAACCACAGGAGCTTCCATGCTTTTGATCCGACCTTTTATCCGATTAAATAAAGCAAATATTCAACCTTACCATATCGTATTCTTCATTCTGATGGTGAGTAATGTGGGAGGATCTTTGACTCCAATCGGTGATCCACCTTTGTTTTTAGGCTTTTTGAAAGGAGTCCCTTTCTTTTGGACCATTGAGCACAATTGGCCTGCCTGGGCAATGGCTTTGGCTTTGCTTGCCACCATCTTTTATTTTGTGGATAAGAAATTTGGCAGGGCAGGTGAAGACGAGTACAGCGAAGAGATCAGCTATACCAATAAATTTTCTATGGTGGGGACCAAAAATTTCGGTTGGCTCCTGGTCGTGATTTGTGCAGTTTTTTTAGATCCCAATGTCATTGAGGGAGTTCCTGCTATCGTGTATGATGGGCAAAAATTCTCCTATCTCAGGGAGGTCATTATGCTCTCAGTAGCCTTTCTGTCTTACAAATTTGCCGATCAGCGAGCACTGAAAGGCAATGAGTTCAACTTCGAACCCATTCGCGAGGTAGCCTTTATCTTCATCGGAATCTTCGGTACCATGATGCCGGCTTTGGAGCTGGTAGGCAACTTCGCCAAATCCCCAGAAGGAGCTGCACTGATCACACCCAACACGCTTTATTGGGGTACCGGAACGCTTTCTGCCGTATTGGACAATGCACCGACTTACCTTAACTTCCTTGCTGCTGCCATGGCCTCTGAGGGCTCGGATATAGGCAATATTGCCCAGGTTCGTGAGTTTGCGGCCAATACGATGAATGACTCAGATACGACATTTCAGCTTTTGGCCATTTCGATTGCATCGGTATTTTTTGGTGCAATGACCTATATTGGAAATGGCCCCAACTTCATGGTAAAATCCATCGCTGAGCAGAATGGTATCAAAATGCCTTCCTTCTTTGGCTACATCATCCGATTCACCATTCCGATTTTGCTTCCCATCCTGTTTTTGGTCTGGTTGGTATTTATCGCTTTCGTCTAAACTTTGACCTGTTCATACCTAAAGCAATCCACCAGATGGTCATTGATCAATCCGGTGGCTTGCATGTGTGCATAGACAATCGTGCTTCCCAGAAATTTAAATCCCCGCTTTTTAAGGTCCTTGGCCAAGGCATCTGATTCTGGTGAAGTAGCAGGATAGGCCTGCCCTCGTTGAAGAGAATTTTGGATGGGTTTTCCGCCTACAAAACTCCAGATGTAATCCGAAAAAGACCCAAACTCCTGCTGCACTTCCATAAATCGTGCAGCATTATTGATGGCGGCTCTTATTTTTTGCGCATTTCGGATGATACTGCTATCCTGCAAGAGCTCCTGCACATAGGACTCGGGAAACTCTGCCACCACTTGGTAATCGAAATCAGCAAATGCCTTGCGATATCCTGCTCTCTTTTTCAAGACTGTAGCCCAACTTAGTCCCGCTTGGGCGCTTTCCAGCACCAAAAATTCGAAATGGACCCGGTCATCATGGACCGGGACGCCCCACTCCGTATCGTGATAGGTCATATATTCGGCAAAGCCCAGGCACCAAGGGCAACGGTTTTTCTGGTCTGTTTCCATTTGAATAAGAGGAATGATGCGAAATTCAGTCCTAAAAAAGCTTAATTTTTGGGATTCACAGCCAAAAGACCTTACTTTTTGCAGCTCATCAACTTCGAAGAATCCATGCGTTACACCTCCCGACTGGAAATCAGCGCAGAGGCCTACCGTCAAAATTTACAGTTTATCCGCTCTTGGATCGGCCCAAAACCTGAAATTTCCGCTGTAGTCAAAGGTAATGCCTATGGGCACGGAATCTCCGAACTCGTAAGGATCGCCGAGCAAGCGGGGGTACGACACTTCAGCACCTTCAGCTCAGATGAGGCCTGGCAAGTCAAGACCGCTTCCAATCAAGCTTCCACGGTGATGATCATGGGAATGCTTCATTTGGAGGAATTGCCGGAATTGATCGGAGCAGGTATCGAATTTTTTGTTTTTGACTTCCATCGGCTGGAGGCGGCTATTCTTGCTGCCAAATCTATCGGCAAACCTGCCCAAATTCATCTGGAAGTGGAAACTGGTTTTCACCGGACAGGCTTCGCTGAACGTGATTTTGAAAAGCTGAGTCAGATGTTAAAGCAAAATCAGAAATACTTTCAAATCAAGGGAATTTGTACCCATTTTGCGGGAGCCGAAAGCGCCCAAAATCATCCCCGAATCCGGTGCCAAATCGAGCGCTTTCAGGCAGCCAAAACCTATTTCACCGCTCAGGACATTTATCCTGAAAAAATCCATACGGCCTGCTCGGCAGCCACGCTCCTTTTTCCCGAAACCCACTTCGATCTGGTCCGGATCGGCATACTGGGTTATGGCTTTTGGCCCACTCGGGAGACGTTTGACCTGATCAAAAATCAAATCGGTCCCGATCAAAACCCGCTTCGTAGATTGCTCACCTGGAAGTCCGAACTGATGAGTCTAAAGCAGGTTAGAAGTGGCGAATATGTAGGTTACGGAAAAAGCTTTCAGGCCACTGAAGACATGACACTCGGGATCGTACCTGTCGGCTATTCTCATGGATATGGCAGAAACCTGAGCAATCAGGGACAAGTTTTGATCCATGGGGTATTTTGCTCGGTGATCGGCACGGTCAATATGAATGCCATCGCTGTGGATGTCAGCTTACTCACCCAACCCAAACCCGGTGATGAAGTAATCCTGATCGGAAATCAAGGCCAGAATGAAATTACCGTGGCCTCTTTTGCTGAGACTTCCCACTTGGTCAATTACGAAATGCTGACCCGACTTCCCCGTGAGATTCCGAGAAGGGTGATCGATTAGTAAAAAATGACGGTCTTATTTCTGACCGCCAGCACCTTACGATTCACATGATACTTGATTGCCTTCGAAAGGGTGACTTTTTCCACATCCTGTCCGATCTGAACCAGTTCGGCAACTGTATTGTGATGGCGCACTCGGGCAACCTCCTGCTCGATAATCGGCCCAGCGTCCAACTCTTCTGTTACGTAATGCGCCGTGGCACCGATGATTTTCACTCCCCGCTCGTAGGCTGCATGATAGGGCCTGGCACCCACAAAGGCCGGAAGAAAGGAATGGTGAATATTGATAATCCGATTTGGAAAACGCTGGATAAAATCCCCTGACAAAATCTGCATGTACCTTGCGAGGACCACAAAATCAACTTGGTATTCTTCCAAAAGACGAAGTTGTTCTGCTTCAGCGGATTCCTTTTGAGCAGCACTGACTGGAATGTGGAAAAATGGAATCCCGAATGCTTCCACCACACTTTTCAAATCCTGATGATTGGAAATGACCAGCGGAATATCTACCTCCAGCTGCCCTCCATGATAGCGCCCCAAAATATCAAAAAGGCAATGGGAAAGTTTGCTCACAAAAATGGCCATTCTTGGCTTTGGGAAATTAAAATGAAGGGTAAACTCCATTCCAAAGTGGTCTGCAACTTCTACCTGAAAGCGATCGGGAATCGCGGATTTCTCCAAATCAAACGAGTCCAATTCCCAAGCTGCCCGCATGAAAAAACGGCCTATTTCCTCATCGACATACTGATCGACTTCGAGAATGTTTCCATTGTATTGGTACAGAAATCGGGATACGGCGGCAACTATCCCTTTTTGATCGGGACATTGAACGATAAGAATGGCTTGGTTCATGGCTATAGGTTTGAAAGCCTTAAGTTAGGCATTCCAGATTTTCCACGCTGCTTCAGCCTGCAATTCAAGCATATCCTGCCCATTTTTGGCTTTGCCTCCTCGCTGAAGACATGCTTGCATGAGTCGGGTCACCGGCGGATTATAGACCAAATCATAGACGAGATTTTGATCGGTCAGTTGATCCACAGGAATATCGGGCATTCCCTCCGTTTTGGGAAAAGTACCGAGTGGAGTGGTATTGATAATGAGTGGAAAATCACGGAGAAAATCCGGGGTTTGGGCCAAATCCTGATACGTGATTTGTCCTTCGTTGGCTGTCCGTGATACAGACAAAAAATCAACACTTAGATCCCGAAGTGCTTGTTTGACGGCCTTGGAGGCGCCTCCGGTACCCAATACCAATGCCTGGGGAATATCCGATCCGAGCCAGGCTTGAAGCGAGTGTTTGAAACCGATATAATCCGTATTAAAGCCGGTTTTCCTTCCATTTTTGATTCGGATACAATTGACCGCACCGATCACTTCACAGGCAGGATCCAGCTCATCTAAAAATGGGATTACCTGCTCTTTGTAGGGAATCGTCACGGCCATGCCTTCCAGTTCTGGATTTTCGCTCAAAACATGGACAAAATCTTCGATTTGCGGGATTTCATACAGATCAAATATGCAATTCCGAATCTCTTCCCGCTCAAACTTAGCCGTGAAGTATTTTTTCGAAAAGGAATGCCCCAGTGGGTACCCGATCAATCCGAATTTTCTCATGATTCCTGAAGTTTGGAAGCCAGCCATTCGATAAACAAAACCAGTCCGATGCCAAAGGCAAAAGCCAAAACAGCCGAAAGCAATTGGGGCGGCTGTCCCACCTGAGCCAGATAATCAGTCGGCAGGATATTTTCGGTCAAAAAGGGCTTTTGCTCCCCGCTGGAGGAGGTACGCCAAGCGGTAACGATTTTCCAGGGCCAAAGCTCATTGACCGAGCCCAGCATAAATCCCGAAAGCAAGCCGATGGTAGCGGAGTGAAATTTGCGCAGCAAAAAGGAAACTACCCGGCTGAACGAAAGGATACCTACCACACAACCGGAAGCAAAGAGGGCCAAGGTGAAAATATCCTTTTCGGATACCGCCTTTAGAATCGTCTCGTATTTTCCTAAAATCAGGAGAATAAAACTTCCGCTTATCCCCGGAAGGATCATGGCACAAATCGCGATGGCACCCGATACGAAAATGAACCACTTGGCATCCGGAGAAGTAGTGGGAGGCAGATTGGTCACCCACCAGGCGATCGCTGTACCAATGGCTACGGCCAACACCACTCCCAAATGCCACCGTTTGATATCTCTGAGGATCATAAACGCACTGACCAAGATCAGTCCGCAGAAAAATGACCACAACGGAATGGGATGCTCACTCATCAAAAAGGTAATCACCTTGGAGAGCGCAAAAATACTGGTCAAAATTCCCAGCAAGAGACTTACTAAAAATGTCCCGTTGACCGCTTTGTAAAACTGTTTGAGTTCCAGTTTTGGAATCAGACGCAGGTTTTCGAGATTAAATGAATTGATGCTATCGAGAAGCTTTTGGTAAATCCCGGCGATCAGGGCAATCGAGCCACCGGATACACCGGGAACTATATCGGCAGCTCCCATGGCCATGCCCTTGAGGTACACCAAGCCGTATTGTTTGATTGTTTTCATGGATAAAAGTAAAGGCTGACCGAATTTTCGATCAGCCTCCAAAATTAAGTTTTTGACTAATTAAAGCTTGATTTCTCCGAGAAAGTGGTCAAATGTATCGCCTCGAAGTCCCAATCGGATCGTTTCGAGCGGAATGACCTCGGAAGGACTGATATTCCCAAGGTTGACGTTGGCACCCAGCAATTTGATAAACCAGACCTGCTGGGATTTTTGAGGAGCTTCCCAAATGATACGCTCCTCAGGCACCTGAGTAAGAATCTCCTCTACCAATCCCTGGCGCACTTCACCTGAATCTCGGAATAAGCCGACATTTCCGCCTTCACGTGCTTCGCCGATTACCTTCCATGCACCGGCATTGAGCTCGGTCTGCATCTGCTCGATCCACTTGTATGGGGGGATAATCTTGGCTGCGTCTTTTGAACCGACTTCGGAAAGCACCGTCACTTGCTGGGCAAGGGTACTGATGTATTCACATTTTTTATCGTGATTGAGAGAGATAGAACCATCCGATACTTCGGCATATTCCAATCCATAGGTGTCAAGCACTTTGCGGTAATCATCAAATTGACCTCTGACGATAAACGCTTCGAAAAGTGTCCCTCCAAAATAGACAGGGATTCCGGCTTCGCGGTATACTGCCAACTTTTCGTTAAGTTTTTTGGTCACAAAGGAAGTGGCCCATCCCAACTTCACGATGTCCACATATTCCGAACAGCTTTCTACAAAATCTTCAGTTTCTCTGAGGCTGAGACCTTTGTCCATCGCCATAGTAAATCCCGTGGTACGTGGCTTTTCAGTCCGTACGGGGAGATTCTTCAGCACATAATTCATGTGATTATTATTTGATTTTAATTGCCAAATGGAATCTTTGCATCTGCCTGCCGGCCGGCAGGTGAAGGGTATTTATCACATTACGTGACTTTGAGTTCATGCTCGATTTCATTTGCTAGGTTTTTATGTTTAGAGCTGGGTTGTATTATCCCGATATTGGTCAATGATCTTATAAATGGCCTTTTGTTTTTTCAACTCAGGCATCAATTCATACAAGATGGTATGACGATCAAAGTCCAAAGTTAACGCATTTTCCAAATATGTGAAGGCCTCTTTGTATTTACCCAATTTGACCAAATACACGACAATGCGGTAATATAGCTCAGCTTCCTCAGGCGATTCTTCAATTCCTTCCCGAATCACATCGATAGCCTCTTCGAAACGATTCTGCTCAAAATAGATCACTGAAAGATTGACATAGGTCTCCATGATCCCCGGTTCGAGGTTGATGGCTTCTTCATAAGCCTCCGAACTTGCCTGCATATTGCCCAGGTTGAATTCGGCATCTGCCAAGCCTACCCAGTAGTTTGGGTTATCTTTATTGAGGTTAATGGCTTTTTTAAAGTAATGGATGGCTTCGAAAAACTTTTCCTTCTTCAGCATACACATGCCCAAACCAAACCAAGCGTCATCATATTCCTCATCGAGTTTGGCCGATTTCTTAAAATATTTAAAAGCTTCGTCAATCTTTCCCAGCTTCTCATAAGCAGCCCCCATGTAGCAGCAGTTTTCTGCATTGGCACCTTCACAATTGATGGTATTCTGGTATGCTTCCAATGCCGCTTCAAACTGATGGGTATTCATGAGTGAATTGCCCAAATTGAAATATGCTGAGGCAAAGGCATCATCGATCAGCAGCGCATATTCATAGGCCTGAATCGCCTCTTCAAATCTTCCCAGTCGATTGTAGACCACGCCCAGGTTGTACCAGGCTCCGGCGGAATAGGGGTCCTGATCGATAAACTCCTGGTAAAATTCCAGAATTTCATCAAATGAGCCTTCTTCCTCTGTGATCATGGCCAATTGGAAAAGCGCATCCTCGTGGTTGATGCGGTTTTTCACCGCTTCTTTGAAATAATGGCTCGCTTTGTCATTGTCTCCTTTGGCCCGGTATAGATTGCCCAAAGAATAAAAGACCTCAGCTTTGTCTTCCGCCATCGGAAGGTAATTTTCCAATAAATCTATCCCGTCCTGAATATTTCCAGCCAAAATTTGGGCATTGGCCAAGGCAAGAACGATGTCTTCATTGTTGGGCGAAAGGTTGTTGAGATGCTCAAGGATGTCCAAACCTTCCTCCAGCTCATCGTTGAAAATCAGACATTGTGCTTTCAGCAATCGGATTTCCACCGAAAAAGGAAACTTTTCCAAGGCATATTCAGAGGCTCTCAGTGCTTTGAGGAATTTTTGCTGGTCAAAGTAAAACCGGATGATGTCTTCCAGCTCTTCTTCTTCGAAATACAGGTCCAGGTTGGATTTCAGGGAATTTTCAAACCGCTCCACAAGCTTTTTGTCTTCTTCCCAGTCGTGATCGTGATCTCCGGTCATTCGATAGTGTTATGGTTTTTTTAAGATACCAATTATTCGGGTATCCTAACAGTTGGTTTTGTATAAATTTTTTGAATTCCGACTATGGATAATCTTCCTCCGGCTTGGGAGAATTACGGGCTAGGTCAGATGGACTTAACGTTCCCTTCCAAAAATTAGTTTGTTTAGGGCATTTTTGCCCAATCCAATGTCTCTTCAAGGCTTCGGTACTTAAAATCCAGAAGGGCTTGGATTTTGGAGTTGGAATAGTTGATTTTCATTTGAGAGTTTTTTGCCATTTGACTGCTGAGCTGACTTTTTGAAAGACCGATCCACTTGAACAGGCTGAGAAAAGGCAAAAACAGCTTCAACATACCATTGGAAACCGGAATCCTTGGCGCCTTCACTCCGAGGGCTTTGGCTACTTGAGTAAAAAAATGTTGATAGGACTGGCTTTCTTTATTTAGTATAAATCGCTCTCCCCAGGCATTTTTCTCTACCAACAAACGCGTGATTCGGGCGGCATCCCGAATATCAATGTAATTGAGGCTTCCCTTTGGGTAAAATATCGGTTCTTGAAGGAGGTAATTATAAAGAGTTCCACTGCTCTTGGGATAATTAGTCTTTCCCAACAACACTGACGGGTTGACCACAATAGGCTCCAAGCCTTCTTGTTCCCCTCTCCAAACCTCCAATTCCGCCCAATATTTGGAAATTGCATAGCCTGAATTTAGAGGAGAGTCTATCCATTTAAAGTCTTCATTATACTCCTTGACCTCTGTAGTCCTCCCAATGGCCGACACGGAACTGATATGAACCAGACGCTTGACTCCAGTAGAAAGCATGGCATTGACGACCTGAGCAGTGCCGAGACTATTGACCTGATAGAGTTGATCCTCGTCCTTCGTCGCAAAGGAAACCATTCCTGCTGCATGTACTACCAGATCGATTCCACTCATGGCATCCATCAGGGAATCAAGATCAGCAATATCTCCTTCATGCCATACAATGGGAAATGTGGCTTTTTGGAGAAGATCTAAGTTGGAATTTGGTCTTTTAAGCCCATGTATTTTCCCCAATCCGCTGAACTCCTGTGCTAGATGAGCTCCAAAATATCCTGTAATCCCGGTGATTAAAATATTCATTGCTCAATCAAAGTTGATGATTGATTAGCTCCAGCTTCTTTATTTTTTCATAGGTTTTTTGATACTTAGGCAAAGTCTCCAGCATATCCAAATACCTCGAATTGTGACAATCCGTTCCAAGAAGGGCTACTGCATTTTTTTCGATCAACATCTCTCCAAAATCTTTAACAGGTTTGGAATAAAACCCGGTAAGTGAAAGAAGGTTGACCTGAAAAAGTAGATTTCTTTCCATCAGTTCTTCCTGAAGCTTTTTGTCTGCGATAAGATATTGGTACCGTTCGGGATGAGCTAAGATGGGTTTGTATCCAGCCATCTCCAAGTGGAAAATAATATCCAGCAGCATTTGAGGCTTGTTGATAAAACCTGTCTCCACCAAGATGTAATCTTCTCCAAAGGTGAGGACCTTTTCACCCGACTTTACTTTTTCCAAAAAAATCTCATCCATGTAATACTCTGCCGCTGCCTGGATTTCGATTTGGATTCCCTCCGCCTTTACTGCCTTTTTCAGATCCTCCAGTCCCAATTCGATGATCTCAGGGGTATTTCGATAGTATTCGGACATGATGTGAGGCGTGGTGATGATTTTTCTCAATCCAAATCCAGCCAGTCTTTTCACCAGTCCAACTGACTCTTCCATCGATTTGGAACCATCATCTATTCCCGGAATCAAATGGGAGTGCATATCAACCTGCAGCCAGGATAAATCCAGCTCTTCGAGTTCCTCCGGTTTTTTCTTTAAGAAGTCCAGCCAGCCCATTACAACCCACCTCCGGTTAAATTCTTGAATTCGGCCAAGGTTGGCCATTCCTGATCCTTTTCCGAAATGATCGGCTCATCTACCATCCAGTTGATTTCCAGAGCAGGATCTGACCAAAGGACTCCTCCTTCTGCAGGTTTGTTGTAATAGTTGGAGCATTTGTACACAAAAATGGCGTCTTCCAACACCGAGAATCCATGGCCAAAACCCTTGGGCACATAAAGCAAATTGTTCTTTTCGGCATCCAAAATGGTGGAATAAATTTTGCCAAATGTCGGTGAGCCTTTTCTCAGGTCCAGGGCAACATCCAAAACTTTTCCTGATATCACCCGAACCAATTTGGCTTGGGCAAAAGGCGCTCTCTGAAAATGTAAGCCCCTGACGGTACCTTTTTGGGAAAAGGATTGGTTATCCTGAACCCAAGTTTCGGTGATCCCTTCCTTTTCAAGCCAATCTTGCCTGAATGATTCAAAAAAATACCCCCTGTTGTCCGGGTATACTTTAGGGAAAATCTCGACTACTCCTGGGATTGGGGTGATATGTACTTCTGCCATTTTGGCGACCATGTTTTACTTCAACCGGTAAAATAACCACTCGCTAATCGAGTATCCTAATCTATTTTGAGGAATTATGCCCAAATTTGGGGCAATCTTATTGAAAATCAATCCCTGGGAGTGCCGGAATGTAAGGCCCAAACAGAACGAAGGAACCATTTTTCCAAAATTCGTCTTTCCAACTAGACAAAACCTACTTATGAGTAAATTTTCCAGAAAACTTCAAAAACTTCACGATACCGCTCCCAAAATTGAAACCGCAGTCCTTGTCACGCTCATCCGACAGCAACAAAGCGATCAGGAAATAGAAGAGCACTTGGAAGAGTTGGCTTTTTTGGCTGAAACTCTAGGCGTCAAGACTCTTTACCGCTTTACCCAGCGGATGGAAAAACCCGATATCCGGACCTTTGTGGGTAAAGGGAAGCTGGAAGAAATCCAAGCCTATCTTGAACACTTTGGTGTGGACATGGTCATCTTTGACGACGACCTCACTCCTTCACAAATGCGCAATCTTGAAAATGAACTCAAGGTCAAGATCTATGATCGTTCTCTTCTTATTCTGGATATTTTTCTACAACGAGCACAAACCGCCCAAGCCAAAACCCAGGTGGAATTGGCGAGATTTCAATATTTGCTACCCCGATTGACCAACATGTGGACTCACCTGGAACGTCAGCGAGGAGGTACCGGAACTCGGGGTGGTGCCGGTGAAAAGGAGATAGAAACCGATAAGCGGGATATTCGAGGCAAAATCACCCTGCTCAAAGAAAAACTACGCGAGATCGAAAAGCAGGGGATTACCCAACGTAAAGGCCGTAAAGGAATCGTACGGGTAGCCCTCGTCGGCTACACCAACGTAGGTAAGTCCACCCTGATGAACCTGATTACTAAGACGGATATTTTGGCGGAAAACAAGCTTTTTGCGACAGTGGATTCCACGGTGAGAAAGGTCGTTTTAGAAAATATTCCTTTCCTGCTTTCAGACACTGTCGGGTTTATCCGGAAATTGCCCACCCATTTGATTGAGTCATTCAAATCTACCTTGGATGAGATAAGGGAGGCAGATCTATTGGTGCATGTGGTGGACGTTTCCCACCATGCTTTTGAAGACCACATTGCCGTGGTTACCCAAACCCTACAGGAAATCAAGGCAGGAGACAAACCCATTTTGTTGGTGTTCAATAAAATCGATCAGGTCCAACAAATGCCCTCGGAAGAGGAATCTCAGCACATCAGCGAGCATGAGCTACAAGAGACACGGTATGTGGATTTCAAAGCGCTATCCGATGCCTATGAAAAGAAAAACGGAATCAAACCGGTATTTATGGCGGCAGGATTGGGAGAAAATGTAGAAGGGTTTCGCGAAGCCCTTGTCGCTGAAGTCAAGAAACAACATCGCAAAATCTACCCACATTACCTCGAAGATGAAGTGGTGGATTGGAGCGGGAAATGGGAGGAGAGTGAGTAAGGCTTAACGCAGTCCAATTTCAGTCATGCTATCCTGCTTCTCCAGAAGCAGGATTTTTTGATTTTAGCCAATCCGAAATGAGTTTTGGTTTCTCGGGGAATTTGTATGAAAAAAAATCACCTCACCCTCCCGGAAAAGAAATCCCCTTCACCCTTCGATACAGATTCAAGGCATATTTATCTGTCATTCCCGAAATAAAATCCACCAAAGCCCGAAGCATGGGGTAGGGATTGACAGCCGCACCCCAACCTTTAAGGGGAAAGTCCTCGGGAAGAAGTCTCAGGATGCTTTTGTCCTGACCGGAGAAATAGTCAGTGGCATAAAACTGATGATACAAGGCCTGTGAAAATACTGAAAGCAGACCATCCAACACTTGAAATCCGGCAGCCTCTTTTTCCAAAACAACCTTGGATCGATAAATTTTTTGAACGGAAACCTTGGAAATCTCTGCCAGGGCTTTGGCTGATGGAATCATATCCGTAAGTGCCTTGTCGAAGTTTCCCTTGCGCATACTCTCCTCATATTGTGCAAAAACCTCCACAGTTTCCCGGATCAACTGCCCAATGGTCAAAGCCCTCAATGCTCCCAGATTTTGAGCTTGGGTCCGGTCTTTCAGTTTTTCTTTATCAAATTTTTCTCCCAAAATCGGTTTGAGCAGCTTCAGAGTCTCCTCAAAGGTAACCAAGCCCATCGTACATCCATCTTCCAGATCGATAATGCTGTAGCAGATATCATCGGCTGCCTCCACAAGGAAAGCCAAAGGATGTCTTGCCCAAGAGTCTTGGCTGATTTTTTCCATTCCCAAGGTTGCAGCCATCTGCTCAAAGTCCGTCAGCTGATTGATAAAAAAGCCAAATTTCTTTTGACTTTTTCGGGCGATATCTCGCTGAGCTATCAGACTCGGTCGCGGGTATTTGGTGAATGCCGCAAGGGTGGCATAGGTTAATTTCAATCCAAATTGCTTGGATACCAACATTCGGAATCCTTGCGCATTCCCTTCAAAGTTGATCAGATCAGCCCATTGGTCTACCCTTACATGTTTTTCCCAAACTCTTCCGGCAGGATGCAATCTGAAAAAATCAGAAATCGCCTCCTCCCCAGCATGGCCAAAAGGAGGATTTCCAATATCATGAGTCAATGCAGCAGCCGCTACAATGGACCCAACAGCAGAAGAGGTGATGCCCAATGATTGAAGATTGGGGTATTTCTCAAGCAAAAACTCACCGGCGGACTTGCCCAAGGATCTTCCTACACTCGAAACCTCCAAGCTATGAGTCAAGCGCGTATGCACAAAAGCTTGCTCGGGAAGGGGGAAAACCTGCGTTTTATCCTGAAGATTGCGAAAAGGGGCGGAAAAAATAATCCGGTCATAATCTACTTCAAACTCACTACGTATTGTATCCGAAGTTGCCGGTTTTAAGGCTTCACCAAATCGACCAGAAGCCAGCAATTTTTCCCATTTCATCATCCCCAAAATTAAGAAGCTCTGGAAACAAATGGGGAAATTCAAAAAAAGATTCAGGATTTGGCACAGACCTTGGACTTTTATCCCTCCAACCAACAATCAACTACTATGAAACAACTCAAATATCTTTCTGGCTTTTTTGCCATGCTACTGATGGCATTCGGCTGTGAAATGAACGACAATGGTCCAAATGCCAATGAGGCTCGAGTCAACTTCCGACTAGTCGATGCCCCGGCCAATTTTGACGAGGTATGGGTAGAAGTCATCGCTCTTCGGGTCAAGGCAGACTACGATGGAAGTGATATGGGTGAGGATGAATCCACCTGGAAAGAGATTCCTTACAACGGATCCAAGATGGTTAATTTGTTGGATTTGATTGGCGGAAACTCCATTCTGTTAGGTTCCGAAGACTTGCCAGAAGGTAGAATTGATCAAATCCGACTGATTCTTGGCGAAAACAATTACCTGATGAAAGGAGAGGTAAGAACCGAATTGAAGACTCCAAGTGCACAACAAAGCGGATTAAAAATCAAAGTAAACCAAGAAATCTTTGGCGGTGTAGTCTATGATTTGATCATTGATTTTGATGTTTCCAAATCCATTGTGGTAGCTGGTAATTCGGGCAATGTTATTTTAAAACCTGTGTTGCGGGCTTTTCTGGAAGAAAGTCAGGGGATACAAGGTCAAGTGAATCCATCGGCTGCCCAACCGATCGAAATTACCGTAACAGGCAACGGAATAGAAGCCAGCACATTTACCAATGGAGAGGGCAAATTCTCGATTTTGGGATTGAGCCCGGGCCCTTACACCGTTTCCATTGTCCCCAATGAAAACTTTGCCGCTCAATCAGTACCCGATGTGGTGGTGGAACAAGGAAAAATAACCACGATGAGCACGGTCACTTTGGTGGAAAACTAATCCGCTGAAAATCAAAAGACCTAATTCCAAGTAATAGAATAGCCCCCAATGAGCGATGTACTCTTTGGGGGCAATTTTATTAACCTAATTCGACTGTTTCCCTCTTACAATGAGAAGAATTGACCTAAATTTACCTCGTGAAGCATTCTATACTCCTTTTTTTCATCGGCCTCGTTCTTCTTTTCGGTACCGCTTGTGACGGTCCGGACACCAGTCCAAAGGCTTTGGTAAACGTGCTGTTAATCGATGCCCCGGCAAAATGGGATTCGGTCGTAGTAGAAATCCAAGGCGTAGAAATCGATTTTGTACCAAATGGCCGTCAGGGAGAGATTCAAAAAATCTGGATGCCTTATGAGCTCGCCAAGAAAACCATCAACCTCTCCCGCCTGGTCAATGGCATCGCACTTACTATTTCCAGAAGGGAATTTCAGATTGGACAGATTACAGGAGTTACCTTGAAACTCGGACGTTCCCATGCATTATATCAGGGAGACACCCGATTCGATCTGGCTTTACCTGGAGAAAACACCGATTACACTCAGGATTTCAATCTAGATCTCGCGCCGGGCATCTCCTATGATCTGATTTTGGATTTTGATCTTGAAAAATCCATTTCCATGACCCAATCCAATCCATTGAGGTTGAGTTATAATCCCACCTTTTCAGTCTTTACAGGTATCGGTAGAGGAGAGCTTTCGGGGACCATCGCTCCAACGGATTTCAAACCTGTCATTTATGCCATCCAAGGGATGGATTCAGTCAGCACCCATACCAACACCAGCGGCAGTTTTGCTTTTAGACTCGTTCCGGGAATTTATACCCTATACTTTGATCCCAAGGATAATCGGTATTTCGCTGACACTCTTTTCAATGTAGAAGTAAAATCAGGCCAACGAACTACGCTAGACCGAATCACACTTACCCGAAGATGAGTCATCCAGAATATATGCGCCGAGCCTTGGAACTTGCCGAATGGGGCAGAGGTCATGTCAGTCCCAATCCCATGGTAGGCTGTGTGATCGTGCATGAAGATCGGATCATCGGCGAAGGCTGGCATCGGGAATACGGTGGTCCACATGCTGAAGTCCACGCGGTCAATTCAGTTGAAAATCAAGCCCTTCTTTCAGATTCGACCGTTTATGTCACTCTCGAGCCTTGTGCCCATTGGGGAAAAACGCCTCCCTGTGCCAATCTTCTGGTGGAAAAAAAGGTCAAAAAAGTAGTCATCGCAGCCACCGATTCTAATCCCTTGGTCGGAGGAAAAGGAATCGATATCCTGAAAAATGCCGGAATCGAAGTAGAATCCGGAGTCTTGGAAAAAGAAGCCCGTTGGCAAAACCGCCGCTTTTTCACCCAAATCGAAAAGCAAAGGCCTTATACAATCTTGAAGTGGGCACAAACTCAGGATGGATTTGTAGCCAGGGAAAATTTCGATTCCAAATGGATCAGCAATTCCCAAAGCCGACAGCTCGTTCACAAGTGGAGAGCGGAGGAAGATGCGATTTTGGTTGGGAAAAATACAGCTGCCTACGACAATCCACGACTGGATGTCCGGGATTGGGTAGGGAAAAATCCGATTCGGGTCGTACTTGACTCCAGGTTATTCCTTCCCAAAGGATTGAATCTTTTCGACCATTCTATTCCTACTTTGGTTTTCAATACACTTAAATCAGAAACTGAAGAAAACCTAGAACTGATCCAGGTCCCCGAAATCACCCCTGAAACAGTTTTAAAAGAACTTCATTCACGCAAAATCCAAAGTCTCATCGTGGAAGGCGGAAGCCAAGTCCTTACCCAATTTATCCAATCCGGTCTCTGGGATGAAGAAAGAATTTTCAAGGCTCAGACTCGATTTGGTCGGGGAATTTCCGCTCCCGAACTGAACCAAAATCCATCAGAAACTCTTTCTATCGGCACAGACCGACTTGATATCTATTACCATGGCTGAAACTTTAATTCTTCCCGAAAACGCAACCAAAGCAGAATCCTACGAGGCGCTTATTCCTCAGATTGAAGCCTTGATTACCGGTGAACCCGATCTCTACGCCAACTTGGCCAATATAGCCGCCGCATTACGGGAAGCCTTCGGTTTTTTTTGGGTAGGATTCTATCTGGTGAAAAATGAGCAATTGGTCCTCGGACCCTTTCAGGGGCCAATCGCCTGTACCCGGATCAATTTCGGAAAAGGAGTTTGCGGCACCGCTTGGAAAGAGAAGAAAACCCAATTGGTACCCGATGTGGATGCTTTCCCGGGTCATATTGCCTGCAGCTCGGCTTCCAAGTCGGAGATTGTAGTACCTGTGTTCAAAGGAGAGGAAGTTGCCATGGTGCTCGATGTGGACAGCGACAAGCTGGCTGACTTTGACGAAACGGATCAGAAGTACCTGGAAGAGCTGATGGGGATCTTGGGGAAGACCTTGTAAGCTAGGCCCAAATTCTTAACTTTAACTATGACCCAGACTGCTGTTCTTGAAGCTCTTACCGATTTTGTATCAGAAAAATTACCTGATGCAGAGGTATTCCTTTTTGGTTCGAGAGCAAAAGAAACTTCAAATGCTGACTCAGATTGGGACATTTTGGTTCTTTTAGATCAAGAGCAAATTAGTCCGGAAAAAGAAAAATCTATCATGGATGATTTTTATGAGTTGGAATTAAAAACCGGGAACGTCATTTCTCCTTTGATTTACAGTAAGTCAGTTTGGAATAAAACAAGGCCTGTTACAAGAATTTACCAACAAATCTCAAAAGAGGCAATTCGAATAAAATGAGCTCTTCCAAAAGGGATCTCGTCAAATACCGACTTGAAAGAGCCTTTGAAACTTATGAGGATGCTTTGCTATTAGCCACCAACAAAAAATGGAATTCGGCAATAAACAGACTTTATTATGCGGCCTTTTATGCGGTTTCGGCTCTTATTCTTTTGCAAAATCAAACCTCCTTTACCCATAATGGAGTAAAAATTTCCTTTTCAGTACGCTTTATAAAAACCGGATTAATTGAGGTTTTTTACGGCAAATTATACTCTCAACTTTTCTCTTGGAGGCAAAAAGGGGATTACGACGACCTATTTGATTTTGACGAAGAAACCGTCTTACCTTATCTCGACCCAGTTAAAAAATTGATTGAAAGGATTGGTAATCTGATTAAAGAGACCTTAGACAAAACTCCCTGACCACTTCCACCGTCTTCTCTCTTTCCTCCACCATCCCCATATGGCCGACTCCATGGAGTTCGATGTAGTGAGAAAAGGCATCTTGTTGCGCCCGGCTGGCTTCAATTTTCACCGCACCGTCTTCTGTGCCTGCGATCAGGAGTTTCGGCCCTTTGAAATTTCTCAGGATTTCTACCCGATCTTTTCGATCCCGCATGGCACCTGCATAAGCGATCAGGCCGTCCAAACTGGATCGTTTGGCGTCTTCGATGGCAGCTTGGATTTCAGCGGATAGTTCTTCTCTTCGGTTTTCCGGAAAAAGAGGGGGGACAAAAGAAGTAACAAATTTTTCTACTCCATTCTTTTTCAAAAAAGTAATGGTACGATTGCGCATTTCCTTCTTTTCCTCATCATCTGGAAAAGCCGTGGAGTGAAAAAGCCCGATTGCTTTGAGTCCGCTGCCCATCAATTCCAACAAGGCCAAAGTCACATAACCTCCCAACGAATGACCGATGACAATCGGATCGTGGATGTGATTTTCCTCCATCCACTCTTCCAACTGCACGGCTACTTCTTCCAGAGAAATCTGATCTCCAAAAATCGGGGAATCTCCAAAGCCGGGAAGGTCAGGGCAAATCACTCGAAAATAGGCGGAAAGCTCCTCTGCAAAGTAATTCCACATCCTTCCACTTTCGCAGAAGCCATGAATAAGAACCAAAGGCTGACCGGAGCCTTTTTCAAAAAAATGAATCATTAGAGAATTGATTTTTAAGAAACTAAAACCTGCTCTGCCAGGCTTCTGACTGTTGCGGCAATTCCATCCGGATCAAATCCACACTCACGATGAAGCTCGATCTGCTCTCCGTGCTCGATGATATCATCAGGAATTCCCAATCGCTTCACCTGAGCCTGATAGCCGTGATCCATCATCCACTCGAGTACGGCTGATCCAAAACCTCCCATGAGACAGCCATCCTCTACTGTGATTACTTTTTTGAATTTCGAAAACACCTCGTGCAATAAGTCTCCATCCAAAGGCTTGACAAATCGCATGTCGTAATGGGCAGGATTTAGGCCTTCTTTTTCCAAGGTCTTACAGGCTTCCACGGCATAGTTTCCAATAGCACCTAAAGATAGAATGGCTACATCCTCACCTTCCCGTACAATTCGGCCTTGTCCAACGGGGATTTCTCTGAGCGGGGTTTTCCACTCCGGCATCACCCCGTTTCCTCTCGGATATCGGATAGAAAATGGCCCTCCGTATACCGAACCTGTATACATCAGGTTTCGAAGTTCTTCCTCATTCATCGGTGCAGAAACTACCAGATTTGGTACACAGCGGAAATAAGCGATATCATAGGCCCCATGGTGAGTAGGTCCATCTGCACCGGCAAATCCGGCTCTGTCCAGGCAGAAGACCACAGGCAAATTCTGCAAACAAACGTCATGGATCACCTGATCATAGGCTCGCTGCATAAATGAGGAATAAATATTACAGAATGGAACCAGTCCTTGAGTGGCCATACCGGCAGAGAACGTGACCGCATGCTGCTCGGCAATCCCTACATCAAAAGCACGGTCAGGCATGGCTTTCATCATGATATTGAGCGAAGATCCCGATGGCATGGCTGGAGTCACGCCCATGATTCTGGGATCCTTTTCCGCCAACTCAACCAGTGTGTGGCCAAATACATCCTGGTATTTGGGTGCTTGAGGCGTAGTAGGTACTTTTTTGAAAATCTCACCGGTAACCTTATCAAAGGTGCCCGGTGCATGCCAAGTCGTTTTATTTCCGCTTTCGGCAGGTCCGTAGCCTTTGCCTTTCACGGTGACACAATGGAGAATTTTTGGACCGGGAATATCTCTCAAATCTTTAAGAATCTCCACCAAATGATCTACATCATGACCATCTACAGGACCAAAATACCGTAAGTTGAGTGATTCAAACAGGTTGCTTTGCTTAAGCACCGCAGACTTGATCGCTCCCTCGACTTTGGAGATCACCTCCTGCGCACTACTTCCGAATTTGCTGAGCTTACCCAGCATTTTCCAAACTTCATCTTTGACCTTGTTGTAGGTATGGGAAGTAGTGATATCGGTGAGGTAATCTTTAAGTGCACCGACATTTGGGTCGATGGACATGCAGTTATCGTTGAGAATGATAAGCAGGTTGGTATCACTGACACCGGCATGATTCATGGCTTCAAAAGCCATCCCTCCGGTCATGGATCCATCTCCGATCACTGCCACATGCTGAATCGGATTGTTTTTGTATTTGGAGGCAACTGCCATTCCTAAGGCAGCCGAAATAGAAGTACTGGAATGACCCACTCCAAACGTATCGTATTCGCTTTCTTTTCTTTTTGGAAAACCCGAAAGACCACCGTAAACCCTATTGGTATGGAACTGATCTCTTCGGCCCGTTAAGATCTTATGCCCATAGGCCTGATGTCCTACATCCCACACCAATTGATCTTGAGGTGTATTCAGGACATAATGCAAAGCAACAGTCAATTCTACGACTCCCAAACTCGCTCCAAAATGACCTCCATATACGGACACATTATCCACAATAAAATGGCGCAATTCCTCGCAGATTTGAACCAATTTATCTTTTGGAAACTTTTTTAAATCCTCTGGAGTCTGTATTTGGGCTAGAAGTGGACCAGGTGTGATCTGCATTTGATGTCGGGTTGGTGTCAAAAAAGGATAACTTCAGGATAGGTAGTTTGTTTGGAACTCAAGTAAAATGCCACACCCTACCAATCTTTCCATTATTTCCCTCATCTCCAATTAATTTATCTTAATTGAATATCTTTGGCTACGAAGAGGCAAAATTAACCCAATAATTTAAATATCCGGTGAGTTTCGAGATCAAATTACCCTTGTTCGAAGGACCGTTCGACCTGATGCTCTTCTTTATCGAGCGGGACGAGCTGGATATCTATGATATTCCGATCTCCAAGATTACCAATGACTTCCTCGATTACATCCACCACTTGGAAAAAATGGAAATTGAGGTAGCCAGCGAATTTATCCTCTTTGCCGCCACCCTGATGAAGATCAAATCCAGGATGCTCCTTCCCAGACCTGAACTCAATGAGCAGGGAGAGGAAATTGATCCCAGGGAGGAATTGGTCAGAAATTTATTGGAATACAAAAAATACAAGTCCGTGGTAGAGGAGCTTGCCCATATGGAACAAGACCAAATGTCCAAGGAAAAAAGAGGCAACCTTCTCAGAGAACTTCAAGAGCTGAGCAAAGTAGAAGATGTAGAAGCTGAAATGCAGCATGTGGATCTATACAAGCTTTTGAAGGTATTTCAAAAGTGTATGTCCAGGCTTGCAGCACGGTCAGAGGAAACCAAACACACGGTAATTCAGTATCCCTATACTATAGAGCAACAAAAGGACTTTGTTTTGGAGAAAATCAGCTTCAAAAAACAAGTACCTTTTACTGAATTCATCACCTACAAACCCGATAAGATTTTTGTGATTTATACATTCCTTGCCATCCTAGAACTTCTCCAGCTATCTCAAGTTACCATCATCATCGGTGAGGGGTACAATAATTTTTGGGTTGAAAAGACTGAGCCAATCGCTGCAGCCTAGGTATGAAGTTGGATAACAAAAAGATCTTCCAAACACTCAACCCAAACAAGGTCTGGGTTCCGGTCATCATTGGCTTGGCTATTGTTTTTGCCATGTTTTACATGGATCCCAACTTGACTGCGGCCAATCTCAAAGTAGTCTTTGACGCGTCTCCGATTTTTATTTTTCTGGCCATACTGGTAATATTCTTTCGTGACTTTGGGTATGTCTACCGAATCCGGGAGATTACCGATCGCCAACTCACCTGGACGAGGTCAATTTATGTCATTATCCTCTGGGAATTTGCCTCAGCAGTCACACCCTCTGTAGTCGGTGGTACCGCAGTAGCGATGTTTATTCTCAACAAAGAAGGAATCAAAATGGGCAAAGCCATTGCTTACGTGATGGTGACTGCAATTTTAGACAACCTATTTTTCGTCATTGGGGCACCTATCATTCTTTATTTTGCCAAGGGAAACATTTTTCCCAACAGTAAACTGTTAGAGTCGCAACTTGGGGACAGCTTGGAGGCCATTTTTTGGCTGAGTTATGCGCTTTACGCCTCGTACAGCTTGGTCATGGCAGCGGCACTTTTCTATCGGCCTCGCGTGTTTAAGTGGATTTTGATCAAACTCTTTTCCATCAAATTCCTCCGCAAATGGAAGCATGACGCCCAGGAATATGGCAATCAAATCATAGAGGCTTCTCGTCAACTTTCCGGTAAATCATTCCGATACTGGTTGCCCATCATTGGAGCCACTATCTTCATTTGGTCTTCGCGCTATTTGATGCTCAATGCCTTGATCTCTGCCTTTGTCCCATTGGATATATTAGACCATGTGATTGTGTTTGCCAGGCAAGTGATCATGTGGATCGTGATGATGATCTCACCCACTCCCGGAAGCAGTGGAACCGCTGAGTTTTTCTATGGGCAGTTTTTCACCCAATTTCTAGGTCAATATACCTTCGTCACCAGTATCGTTTGGAGATTGCTTTCGTATTATCCTTACCTACTGCTTGGCGCCATTTTTCTGCCAAAATGGATCAGACAGGTGTTTTTCAAAAAGAAAACCGAAGAATCCTAAATGCTCACCTCCCTTTCCATAGATCAACTCCGGCAAATTACCCATGGAGAAGTCCTTGGCAAAAACCGGACACCCCAGATTTCGCAAATCAGTATAGATTCCCGACAGATCATCCATCCAGATCAAACCTTATTTGTGGCCCTCCGGGGAGCCAAGGCGGATGGGGCAGAATTTATCCCCGAATTGATGGAGCAGGGAATCCGGATGTTTTTGGTTCATCAGGATTGGAAAAAGGTAAACGTTTTTCAAGATCAAGCCACCTTCATTTTGGTGCCAGATACCCGAAAAGCGCTCCAGCAAATTGCTTCATACCAACGGGGCCAATTTTCAAAACCTGTGGTTGGGATCACCGGAAGTAATGGAAAAACGATCGTCAAAGAGTGGCTGGGACAGGTCTTGGGACAAAGTTTTACGGTGGCCAAAAGTCCAAAAAGCTACAATTCCCAAGTGGGTGTTCCTTTATCCATCTTTGGAATTCAGCCCTATCATCAGGTAGCGATCTTGGAAGCAGGTATATCCCGAAGCGGGGAAATGAAAAGTCTCGAATCGATGATCAAGCCGGAACTGGGGATTTTCACCACGATAGGTTCTGCTCATGAGGAGGGGTTTTCAGGTTTAAAAGATAAAATCCAGGAAAAACTCCAACTTTTCCAAGACACCAAGCTTCTGATCTACTGCCAAGATATGGTAGAAATAGCCAAAGAAATAGAAGCCTCCTTTCCAAAAGACCGATTGGTCGCTTGGTCCGTGAGTCCTGGATCAGATTTTACCGTTTCCCATAAAATCATTGAATCCAAAACACGACTCTTTTTAGTTGCCCATGATCTGAGAGCCTATACTTTCTTGGTTCCCTTTACCGATAAGGCTTCTGTGGAAAATGTCACTCATGTGATTGTGGCCGCATTGACTTTGGGACAAGATATGCCGGATATCCAAGAGGGACTGGATCATCTCAAGCCGATAGATATGCGGCTGACGCTCAAGCCCGGAATCAACGATTCCCTGATCATCGACGACACCTACAATAATGACTTGGCCGGGCTAAAGGTAGCCATGGAATTTCTCAGCCAGCAACGGCCCAAGCGATCAAAAATCCTGATTCTTTCCGATCTCCTCCAACAGGGGCTTCCGGAAAAAATTTATTCTGAAGTTGCCGAATTGGTTAAATCTTATGGAATCGATCAGCTGATCGGTGTAGGTCAGGACATCAAACGCTTGGAACACTTTTTCCCCGGAAAAACCCACATCTATCCAAGCACCGAGGCTTTTCTTCAGCAACTTGACCCTGAGAGCTTCCAAAATGATCTAATCCTGATCACGGGAGCCCGATCATTTGCCTTCGAAAAAATCGTCAACCGACTTCAGCAACGCATCCACGGCACCACGTTGGAGATCAATCTGAATGCCTTGACGCACAACTTCAATTTTTACAAAAGACAGATCAAACCCGGCACCAAAGTCATGGTCATGGTGAAGGCGTTTGCATACGGAGGAGGGGCTGCGGAAATCGCAAACCACCTTCAGACGTTGGGAGCAGACTACCTGGCGGTAGCGTTTTCAGATGAGGGTGTGGCGCTTAGAAAACAAGGAATCCGCTTGCCAATCATGGTGCTCAATCCGGTAGAGGAGTCATTTGACCTTCTTCGCGAATACAATTTGGAGCCAGTAGTCTTCAGTCCGGAATTTTTCAAGAAACTGGGGCTTTTTGCGAGACATCATGCGATCCAGATACCCATTCACCTGGATTTGGACACAGGAATGCATCGATTGGGTTTTGAACCCAAGCATCTTACTGAGCTGAAAAAACTGATTTCAGCCTACCCTGAGCTGAAAATCGCCAGTCTCTATACCCATCTCGTCGGGGCGGATGAGGAAGTTCACCATGATTTTTCTATCCAGCAGCTGGATCAGTTTATGGAGATGAAGTCACAGGTCGAGGCAGTTTTAGTTTACAAGCCGTTAATTCATGCGTTGAATTCTGCCGGAATCGTACGCTACCCAGACTATCAAATGGACATGGTCCGATTGGGGATCGGTCTGTACGGAGTAGAGGTGACCGGAAAATACGACGCCTCGCTAAAGCCGGTCAGTACGCTGAAAACCACCATTTCTCAGGTAAAAGAATTGCCGGCGGGTGCCACAGTTGGGTATTCTCGAAAAGGAGTTTTAGCTCAAGGAGGAAAAATCGCCACACTCGCGATCGGCTATGCGGATGGATACGATCGCCGATTTTCTCAGGGTATAGGATACGTGATCATCCAAGGGAAAAAAGCTCCTGTGATCGGCAATGTCTGTATGGATATGGTCATGGTAGATGTGACGCCACTTCCTGATGTGAAAGCAGGGGAGGAGGCGATCATCTACGGAGAGCAAATTTCACTCAAGGAACTCGCTGATCGGATCGGGACGATACCCTACGAGCTTTTGACCAATATCAGTACGCGGGTCAAGCGGGTGTATTATCTCGACTAGTCACTTTTTATTAATTTCCGACATGAAGCTGAGCAAAAAATACCTAGCCCATGTGGTTTTCGAATCCAATGATCCGGCGTCCAAAACTTTTGACATCGCTCTTCTTGCCATTATTTTTGGATCCATCATCGTCGCCGTTCTGGATTCGGTCCAGAGCCTGCATGAAGCTTACGGGAGGTGGTTTTACTTGCTGGAACTTGGCTTTACCTTCCTTTTTACCATTGAATATATTCTTCGGGTGTGGCTGACCAGCCGAACTTTGAAATATGTCACAAGCTTCTATGGCATCATTGACCTGCTGGCGATTTTACCGGTTTACCTGAGCTTTTTCATCGCCAATACCCAACTTCTGTCTGTCATCCGGGCCTTACGGCTTCTTCGGGTGATCCGCATTATGAAATTGGGCAGATACTTGGCTGAGGCAGATTTCCTCCGGGAATCTCTTAAGGCCTCGGCTACCAAAATCCAACTTTTCCTCTTCACCGTTTTGACGATTGTGTTGGTGATGGGTACGCTGATGTTTGTGATAGAGGGACCATCAAGTGGGTTTACCAGCATTCCAGTGGCCATGTATTGGGCTATCGTGACCTTGACTACGGTGGGTTTTGGGGATATTACTCCGGTCACTCCACTCGGGCAGTTGATGGCATCCTTGATCATGCTCCTAGGCTACGCAATTATCGCCGTACCCACAGGGATTGTGAGTTCGGAAATGGCCCGAAGAAAGCGTCCAGAACACTTCGAAAAGCTCAAAAGCTGTACATTTTGCGGGTTTGAGCGAATAGAAGAAGGGGACAAATTCTGCCGTAAATGCGGGAATGAAATCAATTAAAGTTCCTTAAACTGCATGTTCAAAATGGGATAGGGCATTCCTTCACCATCTGTTTCTGATCTGCCAATCACCACGAATCCTGCCTTTTCATAAAATCTTCTGGCACTTTCATTTTGCTCGTTGACATCTACTGTTTCACATCGTAATCGATAAATAGCAAAGTCAAGCATTTGCTTGCCATATCCATTCCCGAACAAATCTGGATCTAAAAACAACATTTCAAGCTTGCGTTCTGCAACTCCCAGAAATCCATAGACCTTGGTTCCCCCCATTAAGCAAAAGACTTCCAATTGGGTGAAATCGATACCCTGAACCAGCAACTTGATCTTCTCGAAATCGTCTTCATCCAGAAATTGATGCGTGGCTCTCACCGAGCGCTCCCAAACCATTAATAGTTGCTCCCTATGGAAAGGCTGATAAGACTGAATGGAAAAATTATCAAGAAGCATGATTAAGGAAGCCTAGATTTCCACCCAATCTGCTGAGCTGAATAGATACTTCCCTTTCCGCTGAAAATAAAAGAAACCAAACACGCCAAACCCAAATAAATCCCGGCCTCAAAGCCAAAAAGCTCCATGCCCATCACGGTACAAGCCATCGGCGTGTTAGTAGCTCCGGAAAAAACGCCCACAAATCCACATCCTGCCAGCAAAGCCAATGGAAGTGGAATCCAAGCTGATAGCGCATTTCCAAGTGTTGCTCCCGTAAAAAAAAGCGGAGTCACTTCCCCCCCTTTAAAACCCGAACCTAAAGTCAAGCCGGTCAATCCGGTTTTTGCCAAAAAATCATACCAAGGCAAAGGCTCTTCAAATGCCTCCACAATCCGGGGAACTCCCAGGCCGATGTAAGTGTAAGCATCTGTGAAATAGACCAACAAGACGACCAAAATCCCCCCAATTACCGGTCGAAACGGGGGATACGCAATGTGTTTTTTAAATACTTCACCCACTCCATGCCCAGTCTCGGCAAACAGTCTTGCCGCCAAACCAAAAGCAATTCCAGCCGGAATAATCCACAACAGGTTGGTCAAGGTATGTGGGGCAATTTCGGGAATGGAATAAGCTGTATGACCGATTCCCCATCCCAATTCACATATCCAATGCGCGACAAATGCCGCGCAAAAAGCCGGAAAAACAGATTTGGGTCGGAATTTCCGGTTGAGCATCCACTCCAATGAAAAAATCGCTCCCGCCAAGGGAGTTCCAAATACTGAGGCAAAACCTCCTGCCACCCCACAGATTAGAATAATCCTTCTTTGCTCCGCATCCAAAGAAAACCACTTCGTCAGCTGATCGGCAAGGGATCCACCCATTTGGACAGCGGTACCTTCCCGTCCTGCCGAACCTCCAAAAAGATGGGTAAAAATAGTCCCAAAAAGCACCAAAGGAGTCATCCGAAGCGGAATCGGATTATTGCTTCGGTACAGTTCTTCCAGCAGCAAATTATTTCCTTTCACCGAATTGGCCCCATAATGGTGATAGACATACCCGATACCCAATCCGGCTAGTGGCAAAAAGGCCAAAAGCCAGAGATGAGCATCGCGGGTTTGGGTCGCCCAATCAAGCAAGGCAAGAAATCCGGCAGAAGCCGATCCTGCCAAAATACCGACCAAAGTGCCCAAACCCAGCCAAATGAATAGGTATCTCAGAAAAGGAATCAAAGAGAAATAGGATTAGTGTTCCTAATTAGTAAGATTAGGCCAAAATAACCGAAACTAAATCAGAATATAAACCCAAACCCAACTGATCGGTCGATTGTCTCAAATCCGTACAAGCCAACCAAAACCGAATATTCGGGTTTTAGTAAAAAAATACCCATGAAAAACATTTTGATCTCCGGCGGTTCCGGGCTAGTAGGTCAGCGAATCACCAAACTTCTGGAAAAGAAAGGATATGAGGTAGCTTGGCTTAGCAGAAGTCGGCAAGGCAGGAAATCCTTTTTATGGGATGTGGAAAAACAGGAAATCGACCCGGAAGCCATGGATTGGGCAGACGCCATCATTCATTTGGCCGGTGCGGGCGTAGCCGAAAAACGCTGGACGCCCGATCGAAAAAACCTCATTCTGGATTCCAGAACTCACAGTACCCAATTGCTTTTTTCGGCCATCGAAAAGTCAGCAAAAAAGCCAAGCACTTGTATATCCGCATCTGCAGTAGGATACTATGGATTCAACACCGGCACCAACTTGGTGGATGAAAACAGTATGCCGGGGGGAGATTTTTTGGCTCAGGTAGTCATTGCCTGGGAAAATGAGGTAAAAAAAATGGAGGCCCTTCATCTCCGAACCGTGCTGTTTCGAATCGGAATCGTATTGGATGCGGAAGGCGGGGCTTTGGGAGAAATGCTCAAGCCGCCAGTAGCTGCGCCCCTGGGTTCCGGTGATCAGTGGATGAGTTGGATCCACATCGAGGACCTGGCCAGAATGTTTGTATATGCTTTGGAAAAAACTACCCTACAAGGTGTGTACAATGCGGTAGGTCCCAATCCGGCCACCAATCAGCAGTTGACCAAAGAAGCCGCTGCGGCAAAAGGAAAACCGTACATAGGAATCGGCGTGCCAGGGTTTGCTTTGAAGTTGGTATTGGGCGAGATGGCTGCCATGGTCTTGGGCGGAAATCGGGTTTCCAGCCAAAAAATCCAAAAAGCAGGTTTTGAGTTTGAATTTCCGGAGTTAAAGGGGGCGCTTAAAGATGTCTTTTCCAGAAAATCTTAAACCCGCTTACCCCTCCCAATCACAAACCATAGAATTGTCCCCAAAAAAGGCAACAGCAAGACAATCAATATCCAGATCAATTTGTCGTTTTGATTGGCAAACCGACTCGTCACCACATCATAAATGGTGTAGGCATAAACCAGAAATCCTAAAACTTTCCACATATCAATAAGAGGCTTTGGTGCTTTTACCCAACATCAAATAGACGATTGGACCAATCACCTGTCCAAACAAAATCACAATAATCCAGATGACCTTCATGTTCTGATCTTTGAAGTCAGACCGGATCACATCTACCAGGCAATACACCCAGAGAATAAAATAGGCCAAAGAAAATAAGAGGATGATCAGCAAAAATCCTCCTCCCATGTTTTGAACAAAACTTAACATCATGATTACGGTCTTTTCGAGTTAAAATCAGGTTGGAATCTTCGCTTTTCTTTCGTTCTTCTATTCATGCTGAGGTAAAGAAAAGTTCCGATAATGGGAGCAAACAAAATAAGAATCAGCCAAATGAGTTTTTGATTAGGTCCTCGAAACTCACTTTTCACACAATCAACCAAGGCATAAACCCAAAAAGCCAGATAAATCAGGCCCGAAAGTTGCCAGAGGATCAATCCGTATCCTGGAATTATCAAATCCATATTGCTTCTTCTATTATTTTTACCACCGATCTAAAATAGCTTTTTTCTAAAGTTTTAAACAAGAATTTAGTCGAAAGTTTACCAAACCACCCTATGAGACGATTTTCCTTTGTCTTTCTTTTGGCACTTCTTGCCAACCTTAGCTGGGCCCAAGACCTAAGCTATTATCTGCCCAAAGGCTACACCTACAATCCATCCGTCCCCACTCCCAAGCAGGTGTTGGGCTATGAAGTTGGGGAATGGCACGTGACGCATGATCAGTTGGTCATGTATATGAAAGCTGTTGCAGCGGCATCGGATCGGGTAAAATTTGAAGAAACCGGAAGATCTTACGAGAAGCGTCCTCAGACGCTCTTAACCATCACTTCTCCTTCCAACTTGGGTAAGCTGGATCAAATCAAAGCAGAGCGAGCCAAACTCCGCGAGCCCGGTTCCGCAGTGAATATCCAAAATATGCCTGTGGTCATGTTTATGGGCTATTCGGTCCATGGCAATGAACCCAGTGGAGCCAATGCTTCTTTGCTGGCGGCGTATCACTTTGCCGCAGCCAATGAAATCGCCGCCGATCTGGAAAATATCGTGCTGCTTCTAGATCCTGCCATCAATCCCGACGGGCTGAATCGATTTGCTTCTTGGGTCAATTCCCACAAAGCTTATGTGATGAACGGAGACCCTGCACAGCGCGAACTCAACGAGGCCTGGCCTAGAGGAAGGACCAATCATTATTGGTTTGACCTCAACCGTGACTGGCTGCCTGTACAGCATCCGGAGTCCAGAAACCGGGTGAAAGTCTTCCAAAGCTGGCTCCCCAACATTCATTTGGACTTTCACGAAATGGGCACCAACAGTACCTTCTTCTTTCAGCCGGGAGTTCCCTCGAGAGTCCACCCTTTGACTCCGAAGAAAAATTTTGAGCTCACGGAGAAAATCGGCACCTATCATGCCAAGGCACTCGACCAAATCGGATCCCTCTATTACAATCAGGAGAATTACGATGATTTCTACTACGGAAAAGGCTCCACCTATCCGGATGTGCAGGGATCAATCGGGATTTTGTTTGAGCAGGCCAGCTCCAGAGGCCATTTGCAGGAAAGCGCCAACGGCATGCTGAGCTTCCCATTCACGATCAGAAATCAGTTTACCGCCAATCTTTCCTCCTATCAAGCAGCGAAGGAAATGCGGGTGGAGCTCAATCAATGGATGAAAGATTTCTACACCGAAATCAAAAACGAAACCACTGCGGATGTCAACAAAGCCTATATTTTCGGAGCTAAAGAGGATGACGCCCGAAGCTTTCACCTGGCAGACCTGATTCTTCAGCACGACATCAAGGTGTTTGCCTTGAAAGAGGACATCACGGTGAATGGAAAGCAATTCAAAAAAGAAAGTTCCTACATCGTGCCTGCCGATCAGCCCCAATACCGTTTGATCAAGGCAATGTTTGAGACCAGGACCACGTTTCAGGACAGCTTGTTCTATGATATTTCTGCATGGACCTATCCGATGGCTTTTCATTTGGACTTTATGGCCCTCAACAGCCGAATCCTGAATTTGGCAAGCGTAACACAAGTCGATAAAAACAACTTTGCGCAAGCCCCTGGAAAGGTAATCGGTGAGGCAGGAGCCTATCAGTATGCGTTGGAATGGACGGATTATTATGCTCCAAAAGCGGCTTACCAGTTGTTGAAAGCTGGATTTTTGGTGAGAGTTTCCAATGCGGAGTTTTCGACTGCCGAAGGAAAAACCTTTGGCAGAGGGACACTTTTGATTGACAAAGGAGAAAGCGGAATGGATAATCAAGCCTTCTTTGCAAAGCTCCGGGAAATCGCTCTAGGATCCCACGTGGATATCCATGCACTTACGACCGGATATACCGGTGGAGCAAATTTGGGATCCACGTTTATGGCTCCTCTGAAAACGCCAAACGTCGCACTCTTGGTAGATGGCGGAGTGGATAGTGGTGAGGCAGGAGAGATCTGGCACTTGCTCGATCAACGAATGAAAATGCCGGTAACCCTGCTTCCTCTCGACGCTGTATCCGGTGCAAATCTCTCCCGATACAATGTCATCCTGATGGCAGATGGAAACTACGGAAGACTGGGTCAGGCAGGAGCTACAGCAATTAAAAACTGGGTAAGTCAAGGAAATACGCTGGTAGCCAAAGGCGGGGCTTTGCGCTGGTTGGCTCAGAATGAAATAGGGAATTTCACTTTCCGCACAGTGGACAATGCCGAAAAAGGGCTTCAAAAAAACTATGCAGACTTTGAAAATGCCACCGGATCCAAGCAGACTTTTGGAGCGATCTTCAAAGCAAACCTGGATACTACCCACCCGATAGGCTACGGGTATTCTGAAAAGGAAATCTATACCTTCCGCAATGACAATTTCTTCCTGGAGCCTTCGGCTAATCCATATGCCAATCCACTGGTGTACACCGCCAATCCTTTGGCTTCCGGATACCTTCACCCAAGCAATCTGCCCGGAGTAAAGGAAAGCGCAGTCATCCGCGTGGCAGGTCAAGGCAGGGGCCGAATTATCGGCTTTGCAGACAATCCGAACTTCCGTGCATTCTGGTTTGGTACAAACAAGCTGTTTATGAACTCCATTTTCTTCGGTCAGGTGATCGATGGCGGCACTACTCGATAAGACAGTTAAAATCCCGGCTTTTCCACCGGGATTTCTTTTTTTCCGCTCAAGGAAATTTCAAATCCATTTACTCAATAAGTATGTTTAATCGCTCATGAAGAAAGCTCTATACCTTTTCGCAACCCTTTTTCTTTCTGCAGGAATACTCACCGCACAAGAAATGGGATTTGAAGAATACAATCCACCCTCCACCCTCAAAGTCCCTCAAAACCCGGTGACACGGGCAAAGTTCCCCTTTATTGACATCCACAGTCATCAGGGAGGAATCAACAAATCCAAAATCGATCAGCTGCGCTCCGAAATGGACGAGCTCAACATGGGCATCATGATCAACCTGAGCGGACGGGGATTTGGTCAAGGCAACAGCAACGCCCAGCAGGAATATATCCGGGGAATGATGAGTGAGTTTAAAACCCATGCGCCGGGAAGGTTTATGGTCTTCACCAATTTGAACTTCAACGGTTTTGGCGATCCCAACTGGACTGCTTTGGCAGTTAAAGAACTGGAGGAAGATGTAAAGGCCGGTGCCGTTGGACTCAAGATTTACAAAAGTCTAGGTCTAAACTCCAAAGACAATAAAGGCAATCGCATCCCGGTGGATCATCCAGATTTGGATCCGGTGTGGGCAAAAGCCGGTGAACTCGGTATCCCTGTGCTGATCCACTCTGCCGATCCAGCCCAGTTTTGGCAACCTATGGATGCCAATAACGAAAGATGGCTGGAACTGAAGCTCAATCCTAACAGAAAAAGGTCGGATACGGATCCTGCTCCATTTGATCAGATCATCGCTGAGCAGCACAGGGTATTTGCCAAGCACCCCAAAACCACCTTTATCAATGCCCACATGGGTTGGATGGCTAATGATCTTGATGCCGCAGGAACTCATTTGGACAAATATCCGAACGTGAATTATGAAATTGGCGCCATCATCGCCGAGCTGGGCCGTCAACCGCGTCGAGCCAAGGAGTTTTTTGCCAAGTATCAGGATCGCATTCTTTTCGGAAAAGATGCCTACAACAAGGAGGAGTTTTACACCTATTTCCGCGTGTTGGAGACCGAGGACGAGTATTTCCCCTACTACAAAAAGTACCACGCCTTCTGGAGCATGTATGGCTTGGGCCTACCTGACGAAGTCTTGAAAAAAGTGTATTACAAAAATGCTCTACGGATCGTTCCGGGATTAGATAAGACACTTTTTCCGGACTAACTCATCAAAACCGAGTATAAAAGAGGCGTTTCTTTCAAGGAATGCCTCTTTTTTTGAAATTTACTCAAGCAAACTTATAACTTTCAAAAACCCTATGATTAAATAATGGATGCCCAAAGAGCCTTATTCGAGCATAAAATGTCCAAGATCAAGAAGACCAAAATCTTTCTTTTGGTGTTGATTGGGATTTTGGGAGTTACAGTCGTCCAGGATTTTTTGCAATCCCGCTACCAATCCTACTCTTTTTACTTTTCAGAATCTTTGCTTTTCAGCATTCTTTGGATCCTCTTTGTTCCGATTACTTTAGGAACCCGACATTTTTTTCAAAAATCTCCCCGACTATTACAGAATAAGTGGACTTACAGAACTTTCTTTATCCTTTCCACGGTGGTGATTCATATTGTTTTTTATGCCCTGCTCATCCACCTGATTTCGTGGATTTTCATGTCCCACACCTTCCACTTCTGGCGAAACCTTACTTACACACTTTCTCAGGACCTATACAAATATCTTTTTGTTTATTCGGCTATTTCCCTTCTCCCTATTTCCATAGAAAAAAAGAAACACACAGAACCTCTGGATTTTACTGAATTTATTTGGGTCACATCTGGCCGAAAATCTGAAAAAATTTCTACCCGGGAGATCACTTATATCCAGGCCAGCACTCCTTACGTGGAAATCTATCTTGAAGGAAAAAAATACCTGCATACGGATACCCTTAAATCCTTGGAGAAAAAACTGGATCAAAGCTCTTTTGTCCGAATTCACAAATCCACGTTGGTCAACCTAGACAAGGTTCAGCAACTAAAATCACGTCTAAACGGAGATTATGACGTCCTACTCAGCACAGGCGAAATCCTTCGACTGAGCCGAAACTATGTGGCAGGATTTAGAGCGAAACAAGACCGGTCCTCCTCACAAGCCGAAAAGTACTCAGGTTGAACCAATCTCTTTTTTAGCCTTAAAATACTCCACCAACTTGTAAGAAAAATTTCAAGGCGATGGTCACAAAAGCATTTCTCTCATGGACACTTATTACACTGTTGGGTTTTACATCCATCAGTTGCAATGGTCAAAGTCCAAAGTTCTCGAAAAGCGACAAACCAATAGGCGGTGCCTGCGAAGGTTGCGAGGCAGTGTTTGAATTTGGTGACCGGGATTTGAACCCGGTGGATACCCTGCCTGGATTTATGTTCAGCGATCCCAAATTGAAACTTTTCGGAAAGGTCTATCAAAAGGACGGCAAGACTCCAGCTGGTGGAGTAATCCTTTACATCTATCATACTGATCGGACCGGTGTTTATCCACGAAAAGGCAATGAAACCGGTTGGGGAAAAAGACACGGCTATCTCAGAGGGTGGGTCAAAACGGATGAAAGCGGGAACTATGCCTTTTACACTTTTCGCCCAGCAGCATATCAGGATCGCAGCGAACCCGAACACATTCATCTCACCGTCAAGGAGCCCGGGAAAACCGCCTACTATTTAGATGATTTTCTCTTCGAAGATGATCCTTTGCTTACACCTGAAAAGAAACAATCTTTTCCCCAAAGAGGCGGTAGCGGAGTTTTTCTTCCCATCTACCAAGATGGGATTTTTCAGATCAAGCGTGACATCGTCCTTGGCCTCAATATTCCGGATTATGAATAGAATTCTCTGGTTTTTACTCATGGCATCAATAGTAGCGTGTGGAAAAGAGCAAAAGATTTCATCGGATGAGGCTAAACTTATCCACAATTCTAACGCAAGTACAAGGCTTGAAAATCTTACGGATTCGCTGTCGATCAGCACAAAAAGCTTGGTGTATTGGAAAGGAACCAAAATGCGTGGATTGGGAAGCCATGAAGGGGTGGTAAACATCGAATATGGACACCTCATCTTTGAAAAAGGCATGCCCCAATCGGGCTTGATTCAGGTCAACATGCAGACTATCCAAGTCACCGACATTCCTGAAACCGATCCAATTCCGAGAAAGAATCTGACCGAACACTTGAAAAATGAGGATTTTTTTGATGTGGATAACTTCCCAATCGCTTCTTTTGAGTGGACCGAATGTAGTCTGGTGGGAGAAAATGTGTGGAACATTCGGGGGAAGATGAAAATCAAAGAAATCTCCAAACCCTTACAGCTTACTGTCCAACGGAAAGGAAACATTCTTGAAGGCGAATTTCAGATCAATCGATTTGACTGGGATATTGCTTATCGCGGCTCGTGGGTAGACCAAACGCTGGTGGATCCGGACATCCTCTTTCGGGTAAAATTGATTCCAGTGTAAAGGGATTTGGAGGAAGATTCCCTGGCCTCTGTGACGGAATAGTCCAGCTTTTTTGAAGGCAGGATTGGGAAGTTCAGGTCAGCTGGAATTACTTCTTTCCCGCTGATCTTCGCGGATTGCTTTCGCTGATATCTGCAGATTTTAGAAAATCTCTTAAAATCCGCGACTTTTTTTTCGAAGATCTGCGGGAACAATAAAAAGGCTTTAAATAAAAAATCCTGCTCCGATAGCCATCGGAGGAAAAGCAGGACAGCCCGAAAGTGTTGCCACAGATGCACAGATCTTTTGCTTATCCGGGCATCTGTGGCTTTTTTCTTAAATGATAAGTTGCTTTACATCACGCACTTACTCTGTAAAGAAAATCGAAAAATCTTTACAAATATCAAAGGATATGTAAAGCAAATGCTTGTTTTCTTTACATAAAGATCTTTCTTTGTAAAGAAATTTGACTTTTCTATACAAAGTATGACTTGGAAGCTGATCCCTTTACCCTATTCCGAGGATTTGGAAACCAAATCCATACTCAAGCAGCTGCCGGCCGCGCATGCAGCTTTGGCAGAATTGAAAGGAATAGTCCAATCCATTCCCAATCAAATCATCCTGCTCAACACGCTGGGAATCCAGGAAGCAAAGGATAGCTCCTCCGTGGAAAACATCATTACTACACACGACGACTTGTACAAAGCCAATCTGAATTTTGAGGTCAGCATCTCTCCGGATGTCAAAGAAGTACAAAACTACGTGGCCGCGATGAAGCGCGGATTTGAACTGGTTCAGACTCAGGGACTACTCACCAATCAGACGATCCTGAAGATTCAGGAGACCTTGGAAGGTAACAATGCGGGGTTTCGGAAGCTGCCCGGCACTGCCTTGAAAAATGTCCAAACCGGAGAAACAGTCTATCTTCCTCCTCAGGATCCAAATGAAATCCTCAGCATGATGACCAATCTAGAGCAGTTTATCAACGATCCGGAGCTGAGCGACTACGATCCCTTGGTGAAGATGGCTATTATTCACTTTCAGTTTGAGAGCATCCACCCATTCTACGATGGAAACGGACGAACAGGAAGGATTCTGAATATTCTCTATTTGGTCTTGACCGGCCTGCAAAAACTTCCGATCCTCTACCTCAGCAGTCATATCATCCGAAACAAACCGGATTATTACCGATTGTTGCAGGGAGTGAGAGAAAACAGAGATTGGGAAAGCTGGATCAGCTACATGATCAAAGGTGTGGAAAATACCGCCAAGGAGACCATTCTGCTGATTGAAGAATTGAAAGTCCTAATGGCAGAAATGAAAAATCAGTTGAGGGATAATTACAAATTCTACTCCCAAGAGCTGCTCAACAATCTCTTCACACATCCCTACACCAAGATCGAGTTTCTCGTGCGCGATCTGGGCGTCTCCCGGATCACCGCCGCCAATTATCTGAATCAGTTGGCTGCCGATGGAGTACTTCGAAAAGAAAGGCTGGGAACAGGAAATTATTATGTGAATGAAAAGCTCTTTGAGCTGTTGAGTAGTCGATGATGGATTTCCCGCTGATTTGCGAGGATTAACCTCACTGATCATCGCAGATCTCAAACAGTGTTGGATGATCATAAAAAGCTATTGAAACTACTTCTTCCTCACAGATTTCCACAGAAAAGTACACAGATGATCACTGATTTTTTGATGGGGAGCAAACAGAATCTGTGATTTTAATCCGTGAAGATCTGTGGGAAAATATTGAATAAAAAAATCCTGCTTTCGGAAAAGCAGGACAGCCTGGAAGAGTTGCCACAGATGCACAGATCTTTTGCTTATCCGGGCATCTGTGGCTTTTTTCCTTTAAAACTTCATCCTCAAACCCAACAGGAAGTTGGTCCCTGCCTGTGGATAATAGAAGTTCTCCGTTACCAGTTCACGACCATTTCCTCCCGGTACAAAGTAACTGAACGTATATCCGTTTGGCTCATACAGCTCATTGAAGATATTGTTGATCAGTAGGTTGACCTCCAATCCTTTGAAGAATCTTGGAGCTGCCGCATAGCTGATTCGCAGGTCATTGGTAAAGAACGCATCCAGAGATCTTGCTTCATTGGCCGTATTGTCCAAAAACTGTCGGCCTACATACTTACTCAGCCAGTTGAGGGACAAATTTTTGCTTGGCTTGTACTCGATGATCGCTGAACCCACCACATTGGGAGAAAAAGCAATGTCCGTATTGGTGTAGGTAAAGGTTTCCTGGCGGAAATCCTCCACGCTGTAGTCGTCGATATACTCCGTAAACTCACGGATTTTATTCTGACTCAGGGCAATATTTCCACCCAAAGTCCAAGAACCTGAAAGCTGATACGCTCCATCCACTTCGATCCCTGCACGGTAGGAAGCGGCTACGTTTTCACGGATATAGGCACCCACATCGTTGATTTGCCCAGTCAGGATAAGTTGATCCCGGTAGCCCATGTAGTAGAAGTTGGCGTTATAACTGAAGCTTCCGGCTTTGGTACGAACACCAGCTTCCACGTTGTTCAAGCGCTCAGGTCTAGGCACTTCGGTGATGGGATTGTCTGTAAAATCCGACCGGGTGGGCTCACGGTTAGCAACCGCATAGCTCGCATACCAAGTTTGATTTCCTTTTTCGTAAGAGAATCCAAACTTGGGATTGAAAAAGGTGTAATCGGCTCGCCCATCCACAATACGCAAGTCATCATTGACACCGATAAAGGAATAATTGATCCCTCTCAACTGCAAGTCACCAAACAAATTCAAACCGGGTTTAATCTCATAAGTGGCTTTAGTGTAGATATTCCGGTCATCTTTGATGGCATTGTTGTCATAGTAGCGATCACGGATATTGGTATTGCCTGCAAATCTAGCCCAGATAATTTCGCCAAAATGCCCGCCATCGTAGCGATTGGCCCCGCCTCCGATGATCCAATCCAGCTTTCCATCTGTAGAGACATAATTGACGGAACCGACAAAGCCATAGAAATCATTGTCCAGCCACCGGCGGCGAATAATATCAGACCTGGAAATTACCTGATCACCTACTACTACATCAGGTAAATTGTAGCGGGAAAAGCGATCATTTTCCCGGAATTGCTCATAATAGCCTCGGCCATAGGTGTAGTGAAGTGCGAGGTTTGTCTTCCAGTTAGAGCCTACTTTTCCGGTGTAGATCAGCTGGTAATGATCCTGTTGGTAATTGTCAGTTTCGTTGTCGTAGGTGTAGAAATTGTAGGTTCGATCGTCCTTGAGCTTTGACTCAGGAAGGCCATACCAACTTTGATACGTTTGTTCCTTTCCTGAGAAAGCCACGAGTTTGATCACGCTTTTTTCTCCATAATATCCTCCGGAAACAAACCAGCTGCTCAGATCGGAAAATGCCCGATCCACATAGCCATCCGATGTGATTTTGGAAAGTCGGGCATCGACTGCAAAGCGATTATTCAACAAGCCAGTTCCTGCCTTGACCGTATGTCTCCAGGTATTAAACGACCCGAAACCATTGTCCAACTCGGCATAGGCTTCATCCCGTCTGGTGTCTGTCTGGAAATTTAGGCTGGCGCCAAATGTAGCTGCCCCGTTGGTGGAAGTGCCTACCCCGCGCTGGATTTGGACATTTTCTACCGAAGAGGCAAAGTCTGGCATGTTTACCCAGAAAACTCCATGCGACTCCGCATCATTGAGCGGAATCCCGTTGACCGTGGCGTTGATGCGGGTTTGGTCTGAGCCCCGAATCCGCAATCCGGTATAGCCCACGCCTGCACCGGCATCGGAATAGCTTACCACCGAGGGTGTGAAATTGAGCAAAATGGGAATATCCTGTCCCAAATTTCGTTTGGCGATTTCGGACTTATCCACATTGGAAAAGGTCGTAGGCGTACTTGCCGAAGCCCTTGTTGCCGATACGATAAACTCCTCTGTGAGGAAATCTTTGGGCTCCAACCTGACTTCCAAATCTCCTGAGAAAGGAACTGAAACCGTGACTCTTTCTGTCTCATAACCCAAATAGGAAATCCGGATTTCCACATTCCCATTGGGTAATCTGCTGAGTGTAAACAGACCATTTGCATCAGTGACCGTACCTCGATTGGCGGTTTCGGTCCATACCGATGCACCTACCAAAGGCAAATTGCTTTGGGCATCCACTACTTTTCCACTGAGGCTATTTTGAGCCCAAGCGGTCAAACTGGCCAAGTACAAAACAAGGCCAACTACTATTTTTTTCATGATTACTTTTCCCCTTTCGGGTGTTTGAGTGAAACATTAGAAAACCCAGGGGAGGCTCTCCGTGATTGTTTTACCCGCATGCAAAGCACAAAATCAGAATCAGGCACGAATGGTACCGCTTCGGCTTGTTTTCCAGACTTCTTACTCTGCTTTCTCATTTCCCTTCGCCGGCATTACCCGGATCAGGTCGTATGGGTATGATCTCAGCCCGTTGTATTAAGGCACCCCTTATGATCTGGAAGCAAAGGTACGAGCGAAAAGTTTTTTTCCAAGGCCTGCTGATCAATCGCTTTTTTATAACTTCAAATCCAAACCTCAAACCCATAACCTTATGCGCCTTTACAAACTGACCGCTGGAACGCTTTTAGAAACTGATACTGAGATTTTTCTGGGACCCGAGCTCGATTGGGATCAACTTCTTGGACGGGAACATCTACCCAAGTTGCTCAAGTCTGAGGCTGCACATTGGGAGAAAATTTCCGAAAAAGAGGCCGAGCAACTGAAGTCAGAAGGCCTTTTGGCGCCGATGGGTAATCAGGAAATCTGGGCAGCGGGAGTGACGTACTACCGAAGCCGAACCGCACGCATAGAGGAATCCAAAGATGCAGGCGGGGCTGATTTTTATGACAAAGTGTATGTAGCCGATAGACCCGAGCTATTCTTCAAAGCCACTGCCAGTCGGGTATCCAATCCCGGAGAGACGGTCAATATCCGCAAAGACTCCACTTGGGATGTGCCCGAGCCGGAGTTGACCCTTTTGATTTCCCCTTCGGGAAAAGTGCAGGGCTTCACCGTCGGAAATGACATGAGCAGCCGAAGCATCGAGGGAGAAAACCCACTCTATTTGCCACAGGCAAAAGTCTATCAGGGATGCGCCTCAGTTGGACCTTGCATTTTGATTCAGGAAGAAATGCTGGATGATTCCACCCAAATCCGATTGGAAATCCTTCGCAATGGAAAAACCGAAGCTTCGGGCGAGACGACTTTGGCACAAATGAAGCGCAAACCACAGGAACTTGCCGATTGGCTTTTCCGGGCAAATACGTTTCCGATCGGTTGCCTGATGATGACCGGTACAGGCATCGTGCCGGATAATTTTACTTTGCAGAAAGGAGATCTGGTGAAAATCACGATTGATGGTATCGGGACTTTAGAAAACAAAGTTGGCTTGATCTAATATCATGTCCCTTTATTTCCAAAAACAGCTTCGACTACCGAGTTATCCACAGGGCTACCACCTGATTACTGATCAGGTGGTGCGTGCTATCCCGGAAATCCGGGAAATCAGAATCGGATTTTTGCAGGTTTTCATCCAGCATACTTCCGCGGGTCTGTGTATCAATGAAAATGCCGATCCCACGGTAAGAAAAGACTTCCAAACCTTCGTAAATGAATTAATACCAGAGACTTATCCACGTTTTGTCCACAACTACGAAGGGGCAGACGACATGCCTGCGCATATCAAAAGTGCTTTTTTCGGTACGAATGTACAAGTGCCGATCGCTGGTGGAAAACTCGCCCTGGGGATTTGGCAAGGCATTTACCTCTGCGAGTTCCGTCATGAAGGAGGGGCTAGAAACCTGGTGCTCACGGCATTTGGCACTCCCTGATCCGTTGAAAATCCAAGATCACCACTGATAAAATTCCTTGGATTGGGTCGATCGGCAAACTTACTTTTGTGAAGCTCCGACCTTACATGAAAAGTACCCGAATAGTTGCCGCTTTGGCGTTTGTTCTTTTGGTTTCAAAAGTATATGCCCAAAGTTTGACACAAGAGAATGCCTTTGCTTTCAAGCTTCAGGAACCCATCACATTAGATGGAATTCTTGATGAACCGATATGGATAGATTCAAAGGGGTGGAATGGAAACTTTAGACAGTATTTCCCCTCTGACACCTCCAAATCCCACGTCAGCACCCGTGTTAAAGTTGCCTTTGACGAAAGCAACCTGTATATCGCTGCGGTGATGGAAAATAACGGTCCCCGAAACTATGTCTCCACTTCCCTGAGACGAGACTTTCGTGGAGAACAAAACGATGCCATCGTTTTTGTATTGGACACCTTCAACGACAAGACCAATGCTTTCCAGTTTGGAGTCAACCCCTATGGCGTACAGCGGGAAGGATTGGTATCTAACGGGGGTACTCGATCAGAAGATCTAAGCTTGGCCTGGGATAACAAATGGTTTTCTGAGTCAAAAATATTCGAAAACCATTGGCAAGTCGAAGTGATCATTCCTCTATCCACGATTCGATTTAATGAGGGTACACAAAACTGGAATGTCAATTTCTATCGCATCGACAGCCATTATGGGGAGCGAAGTACCTGGTCGCCTATTCCAAGAAATATCCCAATCATCAGTACCGCTTTTCTGAGAAAGTTAATTTTCGAAGAACCCCTGATGAAGAAGGGCTCCTCGAATATTTCTGTTATTCCTTATGTCGCAGGAAGGACTTCCAGAAATTTTTTGGAAGGAACTCAGGAAAATCTCACCCCAGCCATTGGGGGGGATGCCAAAATCGGAATTGGACCTGCATTGAATTTGGACTTGACGTTCAACCCGGACTTTTCCCAAGTGGAAGTAGATCAGCAGGTAACCAACTTGGATCGATTTGAGATTTTCTTCCCGGAACGAAGACAATTTTTCTTAGAGAATGCCGACCTCTTCGAAAGTTTTGGACAGATGCGTTCCCGCCCGTTTTTCTCCAGAAGAATCGGCGTAGATATTGACTCAGCCACCGGCCAAAATGTCCAAAGCAAGATTATCTATGGGGCAAGAATCAGTGGAAAACTGAATGAAAATCTACGCATCGGTGCGATGAACATGCAAACCGCCACCGACGAAAGTGCCGGGATTGTCGGAAAAAATTTTACCGTCCTTGCCCTTCAAAAAAAGGTGTTTACCCGATCCAATATCGGGCTGATCTATGTGAATAAGGAGTCCTTGGCTTTAGATGAATTCCGGCAATTGTTTGATCCGACAGCCTACAATCGGCTGCTGGGAGTAGATTACAACCTGAATTCGGCCAATGGGAAATGGACGGGCAAGGTTTTTTACCACCGTACGTTTGAATCAGTCGAGGTGGACAAGCCCTATTCTTTCAATGCCTATTTACTCTTTACCGATATCCATTGGAACTGGTCACTGAGTATTCAGGATGTGGGAAAATCCTTTAACCCACAGGTAGGTTTTGTCCCCCGGGTCGACTTTAAGCGAATCAATCCTGATTTGGCTTACCTTTTCTATCCTCAATCCAAACTGATCAACCGACATGGCCCGAAACTGGAGTTTGAAGGCTATTGGAACGAAACCCTGGGAACCACAGACCGCGATATCAATTTGGGGTATATTGTCAGGTTCAATTCTCTTGCCGAACTGGAGGTGACTCAGCGAAATCGCTATGTGTATCTTTTCGGAAATTTTGATCCCACACGAACCGGTGGAGAACCCTTAGCTGCCGGAACCGACTATACTTTCAGAAATTTTCTGGTGGATTACCGAAGCAACCCCAGAAATATGTTCAACCTTCAATTGCTTGGGGAATTTGGGCAATACTTTACAGGAAATATCCAGCGTGTCACTACGCAAACCGGAATTCGATTGGGTTATTTGGCCAATATTTCCATGAATTTTAATTATGCCCGAATCCGGATGCCCAAGCCACAAAACGATGCGGATTTGATCCTTGTAGGGCCTAGAATTGACCTGACTTTTACAAAAAATCTATTCTGGACGACCTTTATCCAGTACAACAATCAGATCGACAACCTGAATATCAACACCCGACTGCAATGGAGATACGCTCCGGTTTCGGATTTCTTCCTGGTGTACACCGACAATTATTTCCCGGGGGATTTTATGCCGAAGCAGCGCTCGCTGGTGTTTAAGCTGAATTATTGGTTGAATTTGAAACGGTGAAGACCTTCCAGGTTTTGAAAACCTGGAAGGTCTGAAAATTACCTACTCGCCTCCACCCGTACTTTTTTCCCCGTCATCAAAATCCTTCGATAGCCATCTTTGGTATCCGAGCTGACTTCTTTCCCAAGGACTTTCACTTTCGAAAATTCATCAGGAATCTCAATGGAAATGCCCCATTTCGATTGGATCTGTTCCACTTCAATGGCTCGAACACCAGACTTATCCACATAAGTAAGTTTGATTTCATTGTCTCCCACGATGACTTTTTGAATGGCGGCTTCTTTCCAAGCCGAAGGCATCTGAGGGCGGATGTGGATCACCTTATTTCCGGCATCAGGCTGTATGCCAAAAAACTGCATCACAATCGGCACCCCGAAGCTGTACATATTCCACGCCTGCGTAAACATGCCGTAATCCGGAGAAACCTCATACATCGATCCCGGCAAAGCAAAGCCAAAACTTCGGGTCATCCGCTTCAGGTAGTCCAGAGCTGCATCCGGATTGCCATAGTTATTTTCTCCAATGGCAGAAACTCCCGTGGGCAAGGTCATTACTGCACCCGTGTAGGAAAAGCTCTTGCTTCCTGCAAAGGACCCATCTTCATTTTCCGCCTGTTCGTCCCGATCGATACCCGTCACAAAAGTGCCGAAAGGATTGGTGTATTTTTTAGCAGTGGCCAAAGCGATTTTAGCCTTTTCCCGATCAGCGATTCCGGTTTCCATCGGGGTATTGACTACCCAGTTGTGGAAGAGCACAAAACCCTGTTTCTGATTCTTGGGCAATGTGGATAACTTGGCTTTAGTTGCTTTCAATTCCTCAACCGCCCAAGGTTTTTTCAGCGTATCCGCACGAATAATCGCGTCATCAATCAGGTGCAAAGCCTCGTCTACCGTCCCAATAAAATCCGCATAGCTCCCGAATTCCTCCACCCAAAAATCAGAATTGATCTTTACAACCAAGGCATCAGCAGTCTGTTGATAACTTTTGGAAAGTTCTGTTTTTCCTAGGATTTCGGCCATTTTCGAGGCGTCTGCAAAGGCTTTTTGGGAATAAGCGGCTACGTCAATCATTTCGGATTTGAGCCCGTGGATTTCCATCATTCCATAGCCATCGGCTAGGAGATTCCCATCTTTGTCATTTTCACGAAGTAGCCAATCCAATCCTTTTTCAATCGATGGAAAATACTTTTCCAAGAATTCCCGATCTCCTGTCCATCGATACACTTCCCAAATCGTGGATGCCCATTGCGGAGTTTCATTGATATTTCCTGGATTGAATACCGCTCCATTGGTACTTACCTCATGGATGATTCGGCCGTTTCCGTTTTCTTTTTCGGAGAGATTGCGGATAAGTTGGAGCGTAGAGTAAACGAGGTCCTTTCTACCTGTAGCAATCAATCCCTGAATCGTGTATTCGCTATCGACTCCAAAAAACCAAGGATAATCCTGCAGGCCTGCTCCGAAACCCCGACCTATACCCGGTACCTCACGCACCAGCCAATCTGTGTTATACTTGATCCATTGAAAGGTTTGCTGCAATTCCGCATCGGGAATCTGTATTTCCGCTTGTTGGGCTAGATCTTCATAACGCTTCTTCTTGGCAAACCAGTCGGTATCCAAGTTTTGCCTAAGATCTACCAAGGTTTCCATGGCTTTTAATTCGCTTTCGGTAGAACCAGCAATAAAGACAGGAATAATTTGCTCAGACCCTGCAGGCAAGTTCACTTCCAGAGAAAATCCAGCAGTCGCCCCATTTCCTTTGGGAGAATAGGTACAAGCCAGTTCATCTTGAGGAAGAAGAGAAATTCCCTCAGCTGTACCCAAAACGGCAAACCAAGGATTCCCTTGATCTTTTGCCGAAAAGGTATTTGTCATTTCATCGAATGAAATGACATCGGCTTGATCAATCATTCCGGTTCGCTCTCCAAGCCAAACCGGCATCAAATCCACGAATGCGTTGAATTGAAATTGGATTGTTTTTTCAGACTTATCCACATTTTTAATCCTGAAAAGAACGGTCATACCTTCCTTCCCATCGGGCACAAAATGCAAGCGTTCTATTTCTATCCCTGAGCTTTCCAGTGGAAACTGAAGTACATTCGAAAAAGGATAATTGGTAAATGAGGTGGCTTTGTCCAGACAATAATTTTCACCATCCACATTTATAGAGGCTGTAAATCCATCCATCAGTTTGATCGGATGAAGCCAAATACCACCCATCTCGCCCTCCACGTGCCAACCCAAATCCGGGAAAGAACCGTTTTGATGACCGATCAGATATACCCGATCACCGGCAGCCACGAATGGGGAAGCGAGGTATTCGGATTTTCCTTTAAGCCCTTCTTGAGCAGTTAAATCCTCAAACAAGATTTGTTCGGGAGAATAGGTGGGCTGGCAAGAAAGCAGGAATCCCACTACCACTACAAAGAGAATATGTCGTATCATCCTTCATCAATTTGTCTCAAATTAGGCCATAGGGTTGAATAATGGAGGTTCTACCAAAAAATAAAATGCGTAAGAACTGGAGAAATCGATTTCCTCACGGCCCCAAAAAAGCCAAAAATATTTTTTGTGGAAGTTTCCAAACACTTTTCTTAAACAGCCTGTTCGCCAATCATGAAGTACAACAGGATCCTGGTTTGGTTTAGAAACGACCTAAGGCTAAGAGATAATGAAACACTTTCCCGGGCAATTCAGCAGGGAATTGAAGTTATTCCTGTTTATTGCTTTGATCCTGGGATGTTTGGAAAAACCGAATTGGGATTTCCGAAAACGGGGTCCATTCGAGCCAAATTCCTGTTGGAATCTGTTGCCGATTTGCGTCAGTCTTTTCGCAGGCTTGGCGGAGATTTGGCGATTCTTCAGGGGAAGCCGGAAGAAGCCGTCATTGAGCTGGCCAAAAAAGTGGAAGCCAAGGCCATTTTCTTCTCGAAAGAAGTCACTTCCGAAGAACGAAATGTGGATAAGTCTTTGGAAAAAGCTGCATTTTCAAATGGAATTGCCTGCGAAAGCTTCTGGCAGAGTACGCTTTACCATTTGGACGATCTTCCATTTCCGGCTAAACAAACTCCCGAAGTATTTACCCAGTTCAGAAAGGAAGTTGAAAAACAGAGCAAAATTCGACTGACTTTTCCTGAGCCTACCCAAATAAATTACCCAAGTAAGGCACTGAGTTCTGTAGCATCAGAATTGCCAAACCTAAAAACCTATGGACTGGAGGAACCAAAGCAGGATGTCAAATCGTGGTTGGAGATGAAAGGTGGAGAGACATCTGCGCTGGGGCGACTCCGGTCCTATTTCTGGGAAAAAGATTTGCTCAAAGTGTACAAGGAAACCAGAAATGGGCTGATCGGAATGGACTACAGTTCCAAATTTTCTCCTTGGTTGGCTTTGGGCTGTATTTCGCCTCGGACGATTTATGAAGAAGTCAAAAAGTACGAGCGGGAGAGAAAGAAAAACGACAGTACCTATTGGCTGATTTTCGAGCTGATTTGGAGAGATTATTTCCGGTTTATCGCAAAGAAACACGGAGACAAAATATTTGAAATTCAAGGCATCCGATCTCAAAAGGACTCCTGGAGGAGAGACAAGGCGCAGTTTCAGCGCTGGGTAGAGGGGTTGACGGGAGTTCCTTTTGTGGATGCCAATATGCGGGAACTGAAAACGACTGGATTTATGTCCAACCGAGGTCGGCAAAATGTGGCAAGCTACTTGGTCAATGACCTGGGGATGGATTGGACTTGGGGAGCAAGCTACTTCGAAAGTCAGCTGATTGATTACGATGTCTGCTCTAACTGGGGCAACTGGATGTATGTGGGAGGCGTAGGAAATGACCCTAGGGAAAATCGGTATTTCAATATTCTCCGACAGGCAAATAATTACGATAAAAAAGGTGATTTTGTAAGGCTTTGGATTCCTGAATTACAGTCGATTAAGGGATTTGATATCCATCAGCCTTGGGAGTTATCCACATCCCAATTGAGGGCATTAAAGATTCAACTCGGCCATACTTATCCACAGCCTCAAGTAAAAATTCCGACGCTTGAAAAGTCTTATTAAGGTTGCTGATTACCCATTAAACCTCAGAGTTCTGGGGTTTTTTCTTTTGGAATTTATCCTTGTTAAACCTTCCAATCCATAAGTAATTCAAAACAGTCATTCCTGTATTTATAAAAATTAACTGAAACCAAGTCTCCCATTCATATATCACCGAAAAATCAAAACTGAGCGTGGGATAAACATAAGCTTGTCCAAGAAGAAAGAAAAATATACTGAAAGTTATTATTCCTATCCAAGTTGGTTTCCATTTAAGGTAGTCGATGAAATCTCTCATTTTTCTATCTAAATTTTAAATTCGGTCTTGAATGATGAGTTACTACTTTTTCTTCTTAGTTTCTTTCAACACACTTTTCTCATCCCCTTCAAGCCTTCTCCTCAATTTTTTAACATCTTCGGCCGGAGGCAAATTTTCAGGAATAATCCCCCTTTGAGTTAGCATATCTCTCACAGCCAAATTGTTATCCACATGTTCCGCTTCGATTTTGTTCTGGCCTCTCAAGTCTTTGGCTTGCACATTCAACCCCGTCATTTCATTGGCTAGATCTTTGGCTTTAATACTTATCGTGGGCAAAAAATCAGCAACCGGGCGGCTATCAGGTATTCCCAATTTCTTTTTTAACTGCTGGGTGGATAGACGGAAAAGAGCTTGGTCTCCTTTGCTTCGAATCAACGCAAAGCCCTGACTGTCGACTCCTCTTTCATACAAAATCCCTGAGAGTTGTTTTTCGGTTTGGCTCAATTTTTCCCTTGCTTTTACACGTTCATAAGCCAATAATCGCTGCTCAACTAGTTCTGCCCTTCTTGTCTGAACAGCAAAGTAATTTTGAGCAAAGGCGATTTCCTCTTTACGGCTATCCCCATTTTGTGCTATCAGATAGCAGGCATATCGGGTTAAAAGAATATCATCGATTTCTTTTTCTGCCCCAGAACCAATTTTGACCATTTTCCTGACGTCAGGAAAATGGTATTGTATTTCCTCTCCGGCATGTTGGCAAGCTTCCTTTGCTCTTTGAATTACCTTTTCAAAATTCTCCCATTTGCTGTAGCCTAAGAGCTTTTGCAATTCCCTGGCACTCCAACATTCTACACCTTCCAACTCAGCAGCCGCAGCTTCAAACTGAGCAAACAGTTTTTTAATTTCATCGGACTTCATAGCAATAAAAGTTTGTTTGAAAAATAGCTTAATTCCTACTTAATAGGATTAACCAATTTAATCATTCCAACTAATATTCGGCAGCTTCGCCGGTATCTGCTTTTTTCTTTTCAATTCTCTCTGGTACAGATAGTCTCCCAACTCTGCGAAAAAAGGTAATCCGATTTCTTTGGTCTCGTACTTGTCGTCGTTGAGAATTTGATCCTCGTTGACATAGACCACTGCGGAAACAAAAAACTCCACGCCTGTTTCATAATCCACAAAATAGGACCCGTCAATCAGGAATCCATAAGACCAGCCTGTTTTGTTGAAAATCCGAAATCTGGAAGGAATCGGGGTTTTGTCGGCCCCAAACTTGAAAAACTTCGAATAGCTATCATAGTATTCCATAGTGTCGTACTTGGGAAAACTACTTTCTCGGGGTAGCATACGCATGTACTTCAATACAAAGTTGCGATGCTCCTCATTCAGATTAAACCGCTCGATCCCTACAAAAGCTTCTGGAAAGACGATTCGCTTAACTACTCCATGAAGATCCGAGAGGGCAAACTTGTTTTTATAGGAAAAATCCATTCCTCCCTGAATCAAAGAATCATTGCGGTAAAAAGCCTGACCTATTTTTGGATTCCCCGGCACCACAAAGACACTGTCCGAATGTCTTTCGGGAAGTTCCAACAAGGTCTTTCCAGAGTTATCCACAAATCGAACCGGGTTGAAATGCCTGTTTTCATCCGGAGAAATCGGAAAGCTCAAGCGCTGGGTGATGACCGTGTTCAATAGACCCTTTTCCCTTAGCTTTTGATTGATATAGTCCATCCCCATCAACTCATAGAGTCGGTTGGAAGCATCATTGTCAGAAACCAGCAAAATCTTCTTGATGTAATGCCCGATGCTAGGAAGACCATTTTGTGAAGTGGAATCAGTAAATGCAGGAAGTTGTGAGGGCCTTACCGAATCGGTAAGCATGGTTGTTTCCAAGGTCAAGCCCTCGATATTTCGCTCCTCGAGCCACTCCAAGGCCAACAAAGCAATCGGTAGCTTCACCGTGGATGCGGGATAGAAATAGTGATTATCGTTCAGATTAAAGGAATGGTCTGTAAAAAGCGGATTCCCGTGTTCATTGCGGTCAATCTGCGTATAGATAATCTGAACCTGGAACTTAGCAGTATCCGAAAGTACTTTTTTCAAAGTCGGGTAGTTTTCCAATCCTTCCTCAAAAAGCACAGGATCTTTGCTCTCGCAAGAAATCATCCCAAAAGAAACGGCGAGGAGATAGAGTAGCTTTTTCATAATTCTTCGTCGAGATAATGTATCGCTTCAACAAGTGCCATAAGGTCAAAAAGCGAATGAAAACCGGAAAGGACGATACGACTGATACGGGGACTTTCCGGGGTGGGGTAGGAAAAAGAGGACGTGATAAATCCCATTTTCTCCAACTCATCCGACCAAGTGGGATCTTTCAGCACAAAAACCGGGAATTTTGCCAAACCTGAAACTGTAGATAAGTCGGCTGTTTCCTGATGAAAAATAGCGGAGAAGTCTTTGATTTTTTGACTTTGGGCTTTGTAGATATCCTGAGTTTCCAGAAATGCCTGAAGATTAGCTGGAGGACAAGGCGAAGCTCCTGCAAAGATCGCCTGTGCTTTGATTCCCTCAATCACTTCCTTTTTTCCCAAAATAATACCAGCCGGCATGGCCAAGCCTTTACCCAAGGATCCGGAGATGACCAAATTCACATTCTGAAATGAATTTTCAGCATAAGTACCGAAAACATTTTTTCCCAAAACCCCAAAGGCATGACTGTCATCAATCAGGAGTGTGACCTCATGCTTTTTGGCTACTTCCTGAACCCATAAATAGTCATGAATCTCGGCTCGAAGCGGATCAACCACATTCCCTAAAATAAGAATTTTCCTAGGTGAAAGCTGCTCTGATTGGTCCAAACACTGAATTTTCCATTGTGTAAAATTCAATTGAACATCAGGTTTAAAGCTTGCCGGCAGAATAGCAGGATGCGTGTCCGGTGCTGCCCAACAGAGATCCGATTTTGGAAACAAATACTGAATGGCGGTAATCCCCGACAGGTATCCCGAATTCATCACTGCAGCATCTTCAGCCTGAGCTTTTTTTGCGAAATACTGCTCAAACGCTTCATAAACCTTCAATCGAACATTGTTGACACGGCTTAGCCCATGGCTGAATCCGTATTGTCGGATGCAGTCTAATAATACTGCTTGGTAATGTTGATCATGATCAATACCCAGATAGGACGTCCCACTGAAAAAGAGGTAACTCTTTTTCCCGACCTGAATAGTCGGGCCAATACGCTGATCGAGGTTAATATTTTTCACCGATGGGCCTATTTGGCAAATATCTGTGAAGGATCCTGAAAGGATTTAAACTCCAGCGCATTTCCACAAGGATCGAGGAAGAACATGGTGGCCTGTTCGCCGACTTCTCCCTTGAACCGGATATAGGGTTCGATGACAAACTCCATCCCATGGGCTTTCAGTTTGTCAGCAAGCTGATGCCACTCGTCCCAGCCCAAAATGGCTCCAAAATGACGGACGGGAACATTCTTGCCGTCGACTTCATTGGTCTTGGCATTGGCCAATTCTTCAGGCTTGATATGGGCAGAAAGCTGATGTCCGAAAAAGTTGAAATCGATCCATTTGTCGGTGCTTCGGCCGATTTCGCAACCCAACAAGTCTCCGTAGAATTGGCGGGTTTCTTCGATATCACGGATCGGGAAAGCAAGGTGAAAAGGTTTAAATTCGCTCATTTTGCTTAGTATTGTAGGTGATTTTTGAATATTCTGACAACTTTTGAAGCCTAAATATATGTCAAAAAAGAAAACAGTTTCATTGGTTTTGAGCAGTGGTGGAGCAAGAGGTTTGGCGCATGTGGGTGTAATCGAGGAGTTGGAACGAAGAGGCTATACCATCGGAGAAATCGCCGGCTGCTCCGCCGGCGCTTTGGTAGGAGGCATGTATGCGAGCGGCAAAATGCCGGAATTCAAAGACTGGATCTGCAATCTGGATCGGGTGGATGTATTTTCACTGATGGATTTTACCTTTTCGAGCAGGGGATTTATCAAAGGGGAGAAAGTGTACAACGCCTTGAAGAAAGTGGTACAGGATTGCCAAATTGAAGATTTATCGATTCCCTTTTCTTGCAATGCCGTAGAAATACACAGTGGAAAAGAGCATATTTTTCGTCAAGGCAGCCTTTATAAGGCCATTCGCTCCTCAGGCAGTATTCCTTCCGTTTTTTTACCGGCTCGGGTGGATAAGTACCACTATGTGGATGGTGGCGTTTTAAATCCCGTTCCGATTTCGCTGATTTCGGACCCCGCCAACACTCTTTTGGTAGTAGTGGACGTCAACGGTCCGGCGGCAGATTACATCAGCCCTCCCAAAAAGGACTCGGAGGGAAAGTCCTTCATCAAACTACCTTCGTGGGTCAAGGAGTATCAACAAAAAATGAAGCAGTTTTTCCCCGATGAGAAAAAAACGGAAAAACAGGAATCATATTCTGCGCTGGATTTGGTCACCCGCTCATTTGACTTGCTCCAAGACCGATTTTGTGAATTGATTTTGGAAAAATATCCTGTGGATGTCAGTATCAAAGTATCCAGAAAACAGGCGGGAACTTTAGAGTTTTATCGTTCCTCTGAAATGATCGAAATAGGTCGTATAAAAGCCAAAGAAGCCCTAGACCAACTCGAAAATGGAAATCAATGAACTGAACCGTCTTTTGGGCAATGTGGATATCTACCTCTTGGATCAAATTCTTAAGGGTCGATTCCCCAAAGGAACAAGAATTCTTGATGCCGGATGCGGGGAAGGGAGAAACGCAGTCTATTTTATTCAGAAAGGCTATCAGATTTTTGGCATAGACACGAATGAGACCGCGATCCAATATTGTCGCTTTTTGTCCAGGAGTTTAAATCCAAATTTTGATATCCACCGATTTCAAGTCGGAAGGCTGGAGGAAATCCCATTTCATGCCGAAGCTTTTGATTCGGTGATTTGCTCGGCTGTTTTACACTTTGCAGATAGTGTGGATAACTTTTGGGAAATGATCCACGAAATTCACCGAGTGCTAAAACCAGGAGGTTTATTTTGGTTCCGAATGACCACGGCTTTTGGAGGGATTCTGGACCAAAGCCAAGACCTTGGAAATGGAAAATATGGGCTTCCTGATGGTTCAGAGCGGTTTTTGTTTCTTCCTGAGTATGTGGATAAGTTGGAAAAAACTGGCTTCAAGTTTCTAGAACCATTAAAAACTGTCTTGATTCCGGGGCAGCGGGAAATGGGAGTTTTTGTGTTGGAGAGAATTTAGAGACAAGAAGCGAGAGACCAGAAACAAGACTGATCTTGTCTTCAATCTTGGTCTTGCTTCTTAAACTAGATAGGTTGGAAAGGTTAGAGCTTTTCAATTTTCGATGAACAAGCTCAATGTTAAGAGATAATCCCCTTTTCCCTTGGAAATGGATCATTGAGAATTGTTCATTGGAAACCTTTTTATTGCGACTGCCAACTGAATATTGATAGCTAGTGTCTTATGTCTTGCATCTTGGTTCTGGTATCTTGCATCCAATCTCTTGGTTCTATGAAATAGCTTCAATTTCAATATCTTCGCCCTTTAATCTTTTCAAAATTCATGACCCTTCAATACGCCCTTGAACTGATCGGTACATTCGTCTTTGCCATTTCGGGGGCATTGGCTGTAAGAGAAAAAGAACATGACATGTTTGGGGCTGGGTTTACAGGATTTATCACGGCAATCGGAGGCGGTACACTTCGGGATATTTTGCTGGACAGCTATCCGCTGGTTTGGATTGGTGACATTCACTTTCTCTATGCGATACTTTTGGGCATTTTGGCGGCGTTTATTTTCCCCAATCTGCTCAGTCGATTGCGGAAAACTTTTTTTCTTTTTGACACTTTGGGTATCGGGTTTTTCACTGTTTTGGGAGTAGAAAAAGCACTCAGCCTGGGTGTACGACCGGAGATCGCTGCTATTATGGGCATGTTTACCGCGGTGATGGGGGGAGTATTTCGGGATACGCTGACCAATGACCTTCCGATTTTGTTCAGAAAGGAGATCTATGCTTCTGCTTGTCTTGCAGGGGCCGTGATTTACCTCCTGCTCAACTATTGGGGCATGGATCGGGACTATAATCTGCTGCTGTCGATGAGTGTGATTATTGCTATCCGACTGATTGCCATGAAGTACAAATTGAGCCTACCTACGCTAGATTGATAGGAAGCTTGGTTATTTTTTTTCAGTCCTGTTTATTTTTTAATAGTTTAAAGAATTAATTTCCCAAAAAACAATCACTTTCCTTGATTGAAATGAACTTTATCAAGCTTTAATCAGGCCATTTTTCTCAACTCACTGCATGAGTCCAAAAATCGAAAGAGTAAACTGGAAAGCCGTATTTGATCCCCGTTCCTTGATTTTAATCATTTTGGGCGTGTTTTGTGCTGCTGTTGCCCTCGAAGCATTCATGCTTCCCAACAGCTTCTTGGACGGAGGAGTCACCGGTATTGCCATCATTGTCAATCTGCATTATGATGTCGATCTCAATTTGCTTTTGGTGTTGATCAATGCCCCATTCTTCTTTATTGCTTGGAAAAAAATTGGAAAGACCTTTACCGTACAGTCCATTTTCTCTGTGTTCTTGCTGGTGATTGTCTTGGAATTTTTGGAAATCCCAACTGTAACCGATGATAAGGTGCTCATCGCTGTATTTGGAGGAGTGATGATGGGGGTGGGCATTGGACTGATTATTCGGGGAGGTGGATTGATCGATGGGTTTGAGGTAATTACGACCTACTTCCAAAAAAATTCAGCCTTATCAGCAAGTGAAATCACGATTTTCCTCAATTCCCTGATCATGCTGTTTGCAGCTTTGTTCTTTGGAATTGAAGCCGCGATGTACTCGATTTTGACTTATTTTACTGCCATCAAAATGACCGATTACGTGGTAGAAGGATTCGAAGAGTACACCGCGCTGACAATCATATCCAAAGAGGATGATAAAGTAAAAGAGCTGATTGTAAAGGAATTCGGCAAAGCCATTTCAGTCTATAAAGGCGAACGGGGATACCTCCCGGACACGTTTGATATTCACCACCCCTGTGATATCATTATGACCGTGGTGACCCGATTGGAAGTCCACCGAATCAAACTAGCCATACAACAAATCGATCCTAAGGCGTTCTTCTACGTGCAAACCATAAAAGAAGTCAAAGGAGGAGTCATCAAACAAATAGGAAGCAAACACAGCTGATGGTTTTCGAAGAAATAAAAAACAGGATTTACGAAGACATTTTGGAAAAATTGCCTTCCCACCTTACTTACCATAATCTGGACCATACCGCCTATGTCTTGGAAAAGGCGATTTTTTTGGCAAATCAATCCCAAGTGGATGCTTCTGACTTGGAATTGCTCAAATTGGCGGCCCTATTCCATGATACCGGATTCATCGATAATCCCAAAGACCACGAAGAAAAGGGCTGTGTGATCGCACGATCGTATCTTTCAGAGGAGTATTCTGAGGAGCAACTTCTCAAAATCAGCGGGATGATCATGGCCACCAAAATCCCCCAAAGTCCAACCAATCACCTGGAAAATATTTTAGCGGATGCCGACTTGGAGTACTTGGGTACGGATCTTTTTGAACAAATCGGTGAGAACCTCTTCCAAGAACTAAAGCACTTCAACCCCAACTTTACCGAGCAGGCTTGGGATGAACTTCAGCTGGTCTTTATGCAAAAGCATCACTACCATACTGAGTATTGCCGCCAAAACCGCGAGCCCAAAAAGCAGGAGAACCTGCTATTGGTAAAGAAGCGGTTGGGGTTGGTTTAGTTTTTAAACTCTGGCTTGAGACGGACAAAATACACTTCGTCCTCCTGATTGAGATAGGTGTAGATCATGCCATCGCGGATAAAAACCTTAGAAGGCAGCTTAAAATTCTCAAGTAAAAGTAATTCTCCCAGTTGATCAAAATCCCGAGAAAATGCGGTTAAAACAGCTTTTTCAGCCTCTTGGGTAATTCTCCAGTAAATTTTATTTTTTTCGTCAAAGAGGAAATTTCCGTATCGAACCTCCTTCAGTTTTTCATCTGAAATCTTCTTGAATTCTTCTTCTGAGTCCACAGTTTTGGGAAATACATTTCGCGATACAGGACTTGTAAACTTACTTTCGAAGGATTTTGAACTGATTGAGTCAGTATTGACGTCCAAAAAGTAAACTTTATTTTCCGCTCCTACCGAAAAGATTACGGAGTCCTTTCCTATGAGAAGATTGGCTGGGGAGAAAATTGCATTAACGGGAAATTCGCCATTGTATAAAAAGGTAGTCTGAAACTTTGTCCAGTCACTCAACACGGCCAAGGGGAAAATTTGAGCTTTTTCACGCTCAAAATCAACCCAGATTACACCTTCTTTGGGATCCATCATTTCTTGTCCTCCATAGAATGCCACTAACTTTTTGCCATCATCAGACAGATCCTGATCAAGCCAGATTCTTTTTCCTTCGGGGAGGGCTTGAAGAATAAATTCGTCTTTATCCAGACGGTAGGTTCGGATTTTGGTGAGTTGGTCGTCAAAAACTAAAACCTGATATCCATCAGTGAAAATGAAACTGCCCCCGGCAGTACGATGAACCTTTGAAATATACTGGGTACCCAAACCGTTTGCCCCTTCCACTTCCATAGGAATGACCTTTTCCAAGGTTAGATTCTCCAGATTGATCACTTCCAATCTAACTGGCTTGGTTCGATTGAAATTGTATAAGTATTTCCCATCGGGTGACTCTCCGGATGAAGAGAGATTCCAAGCGACATAAATCAGCTCATCTCCCGCATCAACTTTGACCGTGTCAAGATTTACTATAAAATCCAACTTTGCGGACTCATTGCCGGCTTTTTGCTCACCGCATTCCCACAAGAGCATCGCTAAAAGGATATAAAATGCGTATTTCATGGTGTTTCAAATTTTGGTTTTAAGCGCACAAAGGCCATTTCGTCTTCGATATTGATAAATTGCCAGTACATCCCCTGCGTAAAGAATTGAGCTCCTTGAATTTTCCAGTCATCCGGAAGCGCAAATTCACCGACTTGATTTAGATTTTTATCGAAAAAGGTAAGATGAACCTTGTTTGGACTAGTTTCCGACTCTACAAATGTCTGATTGGTATTTCTCCAAAACAGTTGGGATTGTTCGTCCCAATGGAATCCATAAAAAGAAACCTGTTTCCAGCGCTCGTACAATCCTTCGTTCTGGGGGTTGACCGTGGGATAGGTGATTTCTACTTTATTTGACGTCAGTTTTGAGTTGAAGGAAATCCGGTCAAATTCTCCGGATTCCAAATCCACTCGATAAACTTCATTGACAGGTGCAGCAGATACCAAAAGCTTATCCCCAGCTTGAGTCAAAAAAACAGGCTCGACATACGTGGATGGATAGTCGCTTGAGATCTTGGTTTTAATTTCATAAGACACCAATTCTTGGAAAATAGGGAGGTTTATTTTCTCCACGGTGAATTCTTTCAGATCGATTTTCACCAATCCATACCTGGAGTGGGTATCCTCAGCACTTCCATAAAAACCGATGTAATACTTTCCGTCATCCGTGACCAATCCTCTATACCGAATGACTTCTCCAGGTAAGGGAACATCTCCCTGCAAGGGAAGATTGTCAAATCTATACTTGACCACTTGGGTTCGATCATGGGTTAATTTGACCAATTCCTCCCAGGCAAAAAAGAAGATATCTCCATTCTCGGTGAGTTGAAACCCATCAAAAACCGGATAATTCCCGATTCCAGTGGGTCCTTCCCTTTCCAATGGAATGGAGTCCAACAGAGATAGGGAGTTAAGATCAACTAGCTCCAGTAGCGGGATTTTTTGGTTTAAATTGTATAGAATGTCGGTATCCCTGGAGAGGAAAGATTTGCCTAAGGCCTCTTTAAGGTAAAAGAAATAACCCTTGGAATCGATCATCACCGTATCGATCTCGAAAGATTCGACCACTACAGAACTTTGGCTAGATTGCTTTTCTGAGTGCTTACAAGAATCAAAAAGTAGGACTATTGCCAAAAGAATTAAAGGGAAGTTTTTCATAAGCTATCAAAACTTAAACTCCATCACCGCAAAGCCCAATTCATCGGCCACATTGACATAGGACCAGAGCTTGCCGTCTTTGAAGAATTTTTTTGAAAGCGGATCAACAGAAACCTCCTGCTCGACGAGTTGATTAAAATCCTGATCAAAAACGGTAAGAATACTTTTAAAAACCAAGGAGTCGCCGATTTCCCGATCTAAATCTTGGGAAAACCTGTACACCCTTTGACTTTTTTTATCAAAAATAAATGGGCCAAAAGTGACACTTTTCTTAGCCTCTTGTCGAAGATTTTGGAGTTCTGAAAATGATCCGCCCTCTGTTTTGACGGGAATAGGTTTTGAATCCTGAGTCAATTCAGAGTTAAATTTTTTGATGGTTACGGTACTTTTTTCCAAATCAAAGAGAATGGCCTCATTGGAATACGGTGTGGAAAGTAGGAGTTGATTTTCTATCAATTCTAAAAACAAACCATCATGACCTCGGGACATCAACCTTCCATCCATTACTAAGGAATAAATGTATGGCTGGACTTTACTGGCTATATCGAAGGGAATCTTTTTGACTTGCTTATTCTCAAATGAAATCCTTGCTAATCCTTGAGGAAGCCGCTCAGAATTTTCATAGATAATGTAAAAATCTTTCCCGTCAGCTGCCATTTTAGTATTAACCCCAAAAACATCCGATGGGTCTAGGCCTGTTAATGATTCAGAACCAATTCGATAAAGATCCATGGAACTTAAGTCCGAACTAAAAAACCTCACTTCACTAAAGCCAAGAAAAATCAACCTTCCTGTTTGATCTAGGTGAATGGCATAAGACATGCCAGTACCAAGAGGGCCTTCTTTTTGGGTGGGAATAACCTGGTCCAACTTTAGACTATCTAGATCAATAATTTGAATTTGATCCCGTGGACTAAAAATGTACAACTTCTTTTGATCCTTTGACAGACTGGTATGACTCAAACCAGACTGGTGAAATATTAATTGATCGCCAGCATCGATAAGAACAGTGTCAATTGATACCTTGAAATTGCCTGATTCGGCATTTTCAGAAGAAGTGCCTCCACAGGAAAAAATCAAAGGAAGCAAAAAAAGTACTGCTAGTTTTTTCATCATCTTAAAATTTAAAGTCAATCACTGCAAAGCCCAACTCATCTTCCACATTCACATAAGACCAAAGCTTGCCGTCTTTGAAGAAGGGGAATTCAGGGACTTCATTCAATTCGGGTAAATATTTTTCGCCTAGTAAATTCAAATCTTTATCATAAGCAAAAAGGTAAATGTCAGCTCTTTCGTACCATTTTCTCTCTTCATCTGGAATTGGCTTCCGGGCAAAACGGAAAAACTGATTCCTCTCATCGTCCCAAAGGAGCTTTTCAAAACCTGTTTGATAAAGTAATTTCGCACGCTCAAGATCGAATGGCTTTTCGTCAGAATATTGCCTTTGGACGGAACCGGTTTTTTTTGGATTTACTAATTGATGTGGAAATTCAAAAAGCTGCAATGAATCCTGTAGATAATTGTAGTAGTACACGTCTGAAGTTACCGTACTACTGATATAAATTTTTCCATCCACTAGTTGAGTAAAAATCGCCTCTTGATGAACAGTACCGCTATTTCCGCTAACTAACCAAATCGTCGATTCCAAAGCTAAATTCAGGGCAGGGAGAGCAATATTTTTTCCAGACTTATTTTCTGTATCAATCACATATAAAAAGACCTCCTCGTTTGAAGGCAGATTTCTCGTTGTAGAAAACATGTACTTTTCATCATCGCTTAAAATCACCTGATTGGTGATCAAGCCCTCCTCAAACTGGGTCAAGCCATCTATTTCTCTAAAATTGAATTTCAGACTCTTTTCTTTTTTCCCGGATTTAGAAAAAATGCCTGCGCCAATTCCTGTCGATGCCATAAAAACCCGATCATTCCCGAGCGATTGAATTCTCGGAGGATTAAAACCTACTCCATCAGGACCTTCGGTAGTGAATGGGTGAATTCCGGTCAGTTCGAGGCGATTCAAATTCACCTCGTTCATGAAGAATTTTTTAATGTCAAAATGGTAAAAAGTGCTTAGATCTGAAGAAATGGAGGAATTATGAATTCCCATCGACAAATCAAAAATTCTTCCTTTAGCATTCACAACCACGGTATCCACAGTGTAAGTCAGATTTTCAAGGATATTTCCAGATTCAGCTTTTTCAGAAGAACTGCCTCCACAGGAAAAAATCAAGGGAAGCAAAAAGAGTACAGCCAGTTTTCTCATCATCTTAAAATTTAAAGTCAATCACTGCAAAGCCCAATTCATCGGCCACATTGACATAAGACCAGAGCTTGCCGTCTTTGAAAAATGGCCAACTGGGTTGGGAAGGAAGTTCCTCCACTTTGGATTCACCGATCAGATTCAGCTCCCGATCAAAGGCAAGCAGAAACACTTCGCTTCTTTTGGGAAGCTCTGGATTAGTAACGGGTTTGGTAATAGAAGCAAACCGAAGATAAATTCCTCTGCTTTCGTCCCACAGCAAGTCCCCAAAGAAAATCTGAGCTTGGGCTAGTTTTATCCCTTCATCGAAAGATTCCTTTGTAGAAAATTTACTTACCTCAGGTGTTGCAGCTTGAGAAGGAATCAATTTGGGACTATAAGTTTTGTAGGAAAGGGAATCCATACCTAGATCGTAGGTATAAATACTACTTGTGCCTGAAGAGAAGGCCAGTAGCCGGTCTTTTTCGACTTTCAGATTTTGACTGGCAAAACCCGCAGCACTGAAAGAGTTTCCTTCCTGAAATATCAGCGTAAACTTGGTCAAAAATCCAAATTCAGGCAGAAGGACCAACCGGCTTTGAGAATTTGCATTTTCCCAAATTGCTAAACTAATCCGTTCCTTCTCAGGATCATTGGGCAGAGAGACGAACAACTGTTTCTTTTGATCTGCCTGCATACCAGTGACCAAACTATACCCTTCCTCCTCTGTTAAGTCCTGAAACTTGTCTTTTCCAAAAGGAATACTACTCACTTTTACTGCTGAGGAATCATAGACAGCGATATCTCGGGAGTCTAGAATTAAAAAGCGGTTTTCGTCAAAAAGCTGAAAACCATACACAAAGTTGGGAATGGCATTGGGTCCATCTTTTTCAAACTGAATCTTCTTGATCCATTTCTTTTCATCCAAATCGAAAACGGTCAATTCTCCCGAATTCCGATGCATAAAATAATAGCGCTTTTGGTCTGGAGAAAGTCCAAAAAGAGAAGGTCCAAATTGGACATTGACCACTTGATCACCCGGATCCATGACTATGGTATCTACCGCAAAAGTCAGGTTCTCCAAAATATTGCCTGTTTCGGCCTTTTCAGAAGTATTCCCTCCACAGGAAAAAATGAAGGGCGCTAAAAGAAACAAAAAAAGCTTTTTCATAGAAAATAAGTTTTCTACTAAGAAAGCGAGAATAAACTAAGATCAAAGAATTAGCTCAGATTATTTCAAATTTCAACGATTCACGGTCTTGATAATCAAGTCAAAAACGGCTGTGGGTTGAATACGGTCGGAGTCGATAATACTTGAATTTCCCACCAAAAGCGGCTTGTCCAAGTCAGACTCGGGAATTCGCCCGTGAGCTCCCTTCACCAAAGTCGCATCCAAGGGAATCACATCCATCAGGTAGCGAAAACCCAGTTTTTTCTTAAGCACCTTGGAGCCGATTTTCAGAATCGGAATTTTGATTGCGGGATCGAGAACCAGCTCGACAGGATCGTACCCTGGTTTGCGATGGATATCCACACACCTAGCATAGTCAGGCGCTTTGGCATCATCCAGCCAGAAATAGTAGGTAAACCAGGAATCCTGGTGAGCCACGACAACCAAATCCCCGGATCGTTCATGGTCTAGGTGATAGGCTTTTTTTCCGGCTTCGTCCAAGACTTTTTCCACACCAGGAGTCTTTTCCAGCAGGGCTTTGACCTCGGCAAGTTTGGAGGGATCGTTGACATGGACATGGGCGACTTGATGATCCGCTACCGCAAATACAGCGGAGGTGCCGGCATCAAGAGTCTCCCGACCCAACTCATTTTTCACCTGAATCCAGCCTTTTTCACGGAAAATCCGGTTGAGGTGAATCGGCTTACTCACACTCGTAATGCCATATTCAGAAAGTAGCAGGACCTCGGCACCCCGATTTTCAAAGAAGGTGATCAGGTCCTTGGCCAAGTCATCCACTTCACGGAGATCCTTGGAGATTTTGGAAAAGTCAATGCCGTACTTCTGCAGGTTGTAATCCAAATGCGGAATGTAGATCAGATTGAGCGTGGGATTGTACCATTCCTCCACCTTCTTGGCTGCCTCGGCGATCCACTTGCTGGATTCGATGCTCGTATTCGGCCCCCAAAAAGTGAAAAGCGGAAACTGGCCCAACTCGGCCTGAAGCCGGTCCCGAAGTTCCATGGGTTGGCTATGGCAATCAGGCAATTTGCGCCCATCTGCCGGATACAGCGGACGGGGAGTCACGGCATAGTCGGCGGAGGAGTACATATTGTACCACCAGAACATATTGGCTACAGTAAACCCAGGATTCTCTTTCCGAAGGACTTCCCACACTTTTTCAGCCTGCACCAGCTTGTTGGATTGACGCCAAAATTTGATTTCGCACTCATCCTGAAAGTACCAACCATTGCCCACGATGCCGTTTTCGGCGGGCCACTTTCCGGTCAGATACACGGATTGAGCCGAGCAAGTCACTGCAGGAAGTACGGGTTCGACCACGGCTTGATTTTTGGAGGCGATCCATTTTTTCAAAAAAGGCGTGTGCTCTCCGATTACTCGGGGAGACAAAGCAACAATATCCAGGACTACGGTTTTTTTCATTTTTCTAATACCCTGACGGGTTTTGAACCAATTAGGGAGTTAAGGAAATTAAGGGTTGATAATCAATTACTTAATCTTTTTATAAGCCTCAAATCTTAATTCCCTTAATTTCTTAATGTTTAAAATAAACTTACACTTCACTTTTAGCTAAAACCTTCGAGGTTAAGAAATAAACCTCAAAGGTTACTCTTTCCTCATCTCTTCGATCACCCAGCTGAGTTCCCTGGCAATCGACTCGCCTAGGGTCAGGTGTGTGTCCTCAGGCAAAACTTCCCAGGTATAGGTCTCGACCTCCAAGTGTTTAGTGAGGGTTGGGTTGGTTAAAATTTGATTGAGTACAAGGGAAATATCGCGCTGCGTGGATTGGAATGAGCCATAATTTTCCAAAAAGACCGGAACATGAAAGTGAATTCTCCACTCCAAATCCTTGGTTTTTCCCAAGTGTTCGATGGCTTGAGGCAAGTCGGGATAAGAGGCAAACTGCCCGTCTTTTTTTCGAGCGACGACTTGATGCAGGTAGGTCGATTCGGCAAATTCTTCCAATCGTTTGCTGAGTGTAAACCGCTCCACGGCGGACTCCGGAATCATCACCTTCAGCGCAGCCGAAATCTGTATCTTTCCGATTTGAATCCCTGCGGATGCCAATTTCTGGAAAGTATCGGCCGGATTTTCATACACGATCGCAAAGTGACACACATCGTAGCAAGCCTGAATGTGGGTTTTGATCAGCTCTTCCGCTTCAACAGTTGAAACTCCTAGCTTTTCGGCTAAAGCCATTTTCCCTTTTGGCAACAGCCAATTTTGGAAGTAGCTGACCAACTCGTCGGAATTTTCCAAAATCCCATCCGGTTCGGGCTCAATATCTAAATGCAAGAGCTTGCCGGTTTCCTGATGGATTTTCACCAACTCCTCCACTACCTCGATCAGGTGATCCGTAGATTTTTGGATCGCTTCATTTTTTTTCTTTTCGGAGGAAAACCAATGCCGGTAAGAAAGTGGGGAAGTGGAAATACCTCCCTCCATTCCCTCAGGAAGCAGTTGGGCTAAAATCCGAAAACTCCGGATGGTGTAATCCTTTCGTTCCGGTGTAGTCCAATCTGGCATGTGGACATTTTCTTTCACCTTGGTCCGGTGAAAGCCTCCATAGGGAAAGCAATTCAGGGTAAACACATAGGCATTGGCCTTTTTCAGCCAGTCCTGAAACTCCCGCATCCGCTCCGGACGCTGCAAAATCAAGGAAGCCTCGTGGGAAAGCCTAAGCCCGATGCCAAAAGAGCCTTTATGTTTGAGGCGATTTTTGACCTCAGGAATATAGATCTTGAGGTTTTCGAAGGTCGAATCCCAGGTTTCTCCGGGATGGATATTGCTGCAATAGCTGAGGTGAAAGTCATGGATTTTCATAGGCTGGGAAAAAAATCAGGAAGCGTGAACGGCAGACTTTTTCTCTAACCTACGGAGAATTTCCACAGATTTAAAGATCAAGTCGTGATCCATTTCATGGACTTCCACGCCATTGCCCAACTTTTCCAAGAGCATGATGGTCAACTGACCGCCTAAGTGCTCTTGGAATTCTTTTAGCCCTTGAATCAGATTTTCACCTTGTAGTTCCGGAGCGAAAAGTTCAAAACCCAGTGTATGCATCAGTTGAATGATTCGGTTGAAATCCGACTCGGTGATTCGGCCTTGTAAATAGGAATAGGCAGAATCCAAGGCAATCCCGATGGCCACAGCCTCCCCGTGACGGATGCGGAAATCGCTCAATTTTTCCAATTTATGTGCGGCCCAATGTCCGAAATCCAGGGGTCTGGAACTTCCAAACTCAAATGGATCCTCGCCAGCGATATGGTCCATGTGCATTTTCGCAGAGCGAATGATATGGACTTTCATGGGTTCCATTTCTCGGCGGGCAAGTGCTTCTCCCGCATTTTCCAACCACTCGAAAAAGCTCAAATCCTTGATCAAAGCCACTTTGATGGCTTCTGAGATTCCTGCTCTCCAATCCCGATCATCCAATGTTTTGAGGAAGTTGAAATCGTTCAAAACGGCCACAGGAGGAACAAACGTGCCGAGGTAATTCTTTTTACCAAAGGCGTTGACACTGTTTTTGACTCCTACAGCGGAGTCATTTTGCGACAAAACGGTGGTCGGAATCCGAATCAGACGAATGCCCCGATGGGAAATAGCCGCTGCAAAGCCCACCATATCCAGCACGGCACCCCCACCGATGGCTGCAATGTAGGAATGACGGTCGATGCCATAGAGATGCGTCGCTTCTACGATCTTTTGATATTCGGATTCCTCATTTTTGCAGGCTTCCCCCCCGATTGCAATCATTGGTTCGGCGGCTAAGGTGAAGACATCTGCATGTGCCAAAGCATAGTTTTTCACCTCAGTGATCAAATGGGGATGCGTATCGGCCACGCCGCTGTCGATGACAAAGAGTACTTTGGGCACGCGCTCGCCACGAAGGACATTGGCTAGGATTTGATTTTGTGGATCAAATAGATTCTCGGTAAAAGCTACCGGGTAGCGAAAGGGAACCGAAAAGGACTGTTCGAGAATCGTATTCATGGCTTAAGGCAATAGGTTATTCGGGTTTTCTTTCAATACAAGTTGTGAAAGAAATAGGTTTAAATCAGGCCTAGGTTACAGCAAATTTTTTGGCTAACCAAAGGGAAATGGGAAGAAGCAGCAAAACGATGATTCCAATGGGCCATCCCGAAAAGGCCGAAGCCAAAGAAGCATTGACAATGATGAGTGAAATCACAGCTGCTTTCACCGATTTGCCGATGAATTTGGGTTCTTGAGTTCGGATGGCTTTTGCCAAAGGAGGAAAGATCATATAGCCCAGCAAAGCTAAAAAAGGAATCACTTGCAGGTATCCCGGACTCTCCAGATAGGCCAAGCCAAAAATTGCCACGAAAATGGATGCATACATTCCTGCACCTGCGAAAAGTGCTTTTCGGTTTTTTCCATGCACCTCTCCCCGGCTGATCATGGTGATGGCAGCTACATAAATCAAAGGTAAAAGACCGATAGGCCAGATTTTTTCCAGCACTTCCGGAGCCACACTGACGCCCAGCAATAAATTACCAGAGCGACAAAGCCCCATATTGATCGGGCCGAGGATCCGCTGATGCTTGCCCCAATAATCATAAAGCACAGCACAGGCGGCCACGGAGATAGCTAAAAATCCGGCCACTTGATTGACTTGAAAGGCACAGAAAATTCCAAAAACCAAAAGCAAGGAAGACATCCAAAAAGCAGTTTTTTTAGAAGCTCTTCCACTCGGAATAGGGCGCTCAGGCCGCTCGATGGCATCCAAGTCTGCATCTGCGACATCATTGAAGGCTACTCCACCTGCATACAAACCAATTGTACTCAATGAAAGCCAGAGCAAATTCCACCAAAATTGCTGGTCACCATAGATCCAGTTGGTGGCCATATAATCCCAGGCACCTGCAATGGCAAAACCCGCCCAGATGTCTGCGATCGCAGTGATCACATTGGCTGGGCGGGTTAGCTGTAGATAAGCGAAAAGCTTGGTATTTTTCATGGATTAATTTTCTACCCGATCGGCAGGACCCTCGACACGGGGCACCTGACCTCCGCGAAGTACGGAATTTCCTCCCAATTTTTTGGTCTGATCAATCGGAGGCGCCTTGAGCCAATCGTCTTCATGCATTTGACCGCTAAGACCGAATACCGTCAATGCATTTTGATAAGTAGTCAGACGCACATGCTCCTCAGGAATTCCCATTTTGCGCATCAAGGCCGCCGTTTTTGGCACCGCGATCGGGTCAGAAATCCCCCAATCCGCTGCTGAGTTCACGATGATCCGTTCAGGTCCATATTGCTTGACGATCTCGACCATCCGCTCCGAACCCATTTTGGTATGTGGATAAATAGTAAATGCTGCCCAGAATCCACGATCCAGCACTTCTTTAACTGTCTCCTCATTATTGTGATCGACGACCACCCATCCTGGGTCCATGCCATGCTCTTCGGCCACGTCCATAGAGCGGGTTGTTCCTTTCTTTTTATCTCGGTGAGGAGTGTGGATGAGTACTGGCAAGTTGACATCCTTCGCCAACTCCAGTTGAAGACGATAGAATCGGTCTTCGGCTTCCGTTTGGTCATCATAACCGATCTCCCCGATAGCTACTACGCCTTCTTTTCCGGCATAAAGCGGAAGCAATTCCATCACTTGCTCGGCCAAAGGTACATTGTTGGCTTCCTTGGAATTCAATCCCATGGTGCAATAGTGCACGATTCCAAACTGACTGGCGCGGAACCGCTCCCAGCCGACCAAAGTGGAAAAGTAGTCTTTGAAGGATCCTACCTCCGTACGAGGCTGACCCAGCCAAAAGGCAGGTTCAATAGTGGCAACGATACCAGCTTTTCGCATGGCTTCGTAGTCATCTGTGGTACGGGAGACGAGGTGAATATGTGGATCGATATACATTTCCTTGCTCATGGCTTTGGGGAATTAGTTTTTTAAAATTAATCGAATTTGGCCTGTTTAGGCTTTTTTGTCCTGAAAATCCTTACCGATTTTCTCCCAAGAGATTTCTCCGTATTCAATAGCAGAGACCGTCTCAGGGAAAGATTTGAGCAGGTCTTTGGCTGGTGCAAAGCCCGATTGATAAGCGGCCAAGACTCCGGCTTCGCATTCCAATTGGTCTTCTGAAAAGACGACTTTTTTCAAGTCTTCCAGCAAATGCTCATTGAGAAAAGGAACCACCAAACGCCAAAGTTCCGGCATCACAGGTCGTCCAGCCGCCCAGCGCTCATGTGCAAAATCAGAAGCGATTTCCGCCAAAGCCTGATTTCTCCTTTCGTCCAATTGCTGAATTCGATAAATCGGGCGCTGCATAAAGATGGACTTCAAAACCAGTTGATTCCAGTTGGCCTCAGGGAAATGGGCCGATGGATACGGATTGTTCAGTGCAATCGCATCGAAGATCAGGGTCATATTGGTTCGGCAGCCGTCAATCGCCCTTGTCAACAAGTCATCTGGATACGGCATGACAGGCAAGGCTGCATAAAGCGCCTGCTGCTCATGCATATCGCCGGTCTCAAAGAGCTGATTGATTGCTTTCAGCCAAGCCTCTTTTCCCGGGGCAAATTTTAATAGTAAATACGTTCTTGCTGTCTGTAGCACATCCCAATGACTTGGATCGAAACCTGAGACCAAGCTACCTGAAGTTTCTTTCTCGGTCTCTGATAAATTGAGATTGTCCTTTTTGAAAAACCGGGAAGCTTGGGAAAACGCCAAGAAAAACTTGGTGAGCGATGCGTCAGCATTGATTTTTTCGGTTTGGGGGCTTAGCCAATCAAGCGCTTTGGTCTCTGCTCGTGACGCCAAGACGCTTTCAAAAAAAGCAAGTAAGTCAGTTTGGGTTTGCATGTTTTCCTCCGGGTTTGAAGCGGAGTTAAAGTAAATCCAAAAGCCTTAGAAAAGCCAAGGGAAATTTGGTGAAAGGAGTGAAAAAGGGCTGTTTCTGATAAAGATCAGGTATTTAGGAGAGTAGTTTTGCCTGAAAAAATTAACTTTCTGAAGAGAAACGCATTTCCGATGAAAAAGAAAAAAGTAAGCCCTTCTGATAATCAAGAGCGAAGAAAACAGGTCGAAAGGTTGATTCAGGCAAAAGGAACAATTGAACTTCCTGTCGATTTAGATATCCTTCGTGACAGAAAAACCCTTTTTGAAAAATAAAATTCGTAGAAAGGATAGTATGAAGATGGATTAAACCGAAATTCTTGGAGGTGGTAAAGTATTTCCTAGAATTACTTTTTCCGTATGATTATGAACCATTAAGAAAATTGAGAGAATTAAGAATTTCCATTCCCTGGGGGAAAAGATTGGCGTAATTTTCAATTCATAAAACTTCCCTAGCCTTAATTTCTTAATGGTGAAAGCCTTTTTCCATCGATCATTTTGAACCATTAAAGAATTAAAGTTTATTTTTCCCAAAAGGGAAAGGCTGGATTTGTCTTCGATCATAAATTTCTTACTCATGAAATGCCCATGAGAAAATGCTTCTCACACAGGGGAATGATTATCCGGGGCATTCCATCTGGCCATTAAAAATCAAATTATAAACAGATGAAAACCAACCTCCAAAAAATGCTAGACGGAGAGGCTTATGACTCCCGTGATCCCGAACTCCTCGAGCTTTACCATCGAGCCCGGGCCTTAATTTTAGCTTACAATACGTGTGATAGCCGGGATTTGGAGCGGAGAAATGAGCTTTTGTCTCAGCTTTTGGGAAAAGTGGAAAAGGGCGTCTGGATCGAAACTCCCTTTTTCTGCGACTACGGGGTCAACATCAAAATCGGTGAAAACACCTTTGTGAACACCAATTGCATGTTCCTCGATGACAACAAAATCACCATTGGAAAAAATGGACTGATCGCTCCCTATGTGCAGATTTATACCGCGACCCATCCGCTAAAAGCTTCCGACCGGATCTATCAGGAGGGCGACAGCACTCGATACCATACCTCCACCAAACCCGTGACCATCGGAGATAATGTTTGGATTGGAGGAAATTCGATCATTTTTCCCGGTGTCACAATCGGAAATAACGTGACCATCGGAGCGGGTTCGGTGGTGACCAATGACATTCCGGATGATGTGCTGGCCTTTGGGAATCCCTGTCGGATGGTTAGAAAGTTATAAGAAAAATTAAGCCATTTCTTCTTCTCGGCTCAAATGAGACCGAATAGCCTCTGCAACCAAATTATTTAAAGAAGTTTTTTCTTCCATTGCCTTTAAAGCTGCTTTTTGATGTAAAGAGGCAGAAATCCTAACATTAAAACTCCCCTTAAATGGCTTCTCAGGAGTTTTTCCTTCCTCCTTACAAATCGCCAAGTACTCATCTATAGCAGATTTGAAATCCTCTTCCAACTGCTTACCTGTTTCTCCCTCATAAGAAATCAAGCCACGGATACCAACAACTTTCCCAAACATCAGCTTATCCTCGGGGCTGTATTCGATGCTTCCTGTATATCCTTTATATTCCAAATACTTCATAGATTCAATAATTCTTTGATTTGCTTCAGTTGATAATGTTTCAAAATGCCACTAGGATGTGGCTTATGTAGCATGATTGGTGCACCCTCTTCACTTTCAAAACGGACTCTAGATCCTCCTGTCTTTCCCTTTCGGACTTCTTGATAACCGAAGTATCCTAATAGACTTACCAACTCATCGAAATGAAAGTCTTTTGGCATTTCCAGAAATCGAGCTAGAAGTTTTTCTTTTTTTGACACAACCTAATGTAACTATATATAGTTGCAAAAGCAAAAATAATTTTAGAATTCGATTGATATCCACCAACGGTTAGCCGAAATCTACCCCACACTTTTATTTTTAGCACCTAAACTAGATTCCTATGAAAAAAATCTATCGCTACGGCCTTGGGCTTTTGCTTTTGGTGTCTGTCAAAGTACAGGCCCAAAATCAACAAGTCATTGACGCCATTATCAAAGAGGCCAAAGAAAATTCCCAATTGGAAACGCTTGCCCATGAACTTCTGGACGGGATTGGCCCAAGGCTCGTGGGTACGCCTCAAATGCAGCAGGCTCATGACTGGACTGTGAAGCAATACCAAAACTGGGGAATCGAAGCCAAAAATGAAAAATGGGGGGAATGGAGAGGTTGGGATCGTGGTACCACCCACATCGATATGATCGAACCATGGGTTCGAACCTTGGCTGGAACCCAGCTTTCCTGGAGTCCTTCCTCGCCTGAGGGTGGCTTGACTGCCGAAGTAATCGTTTTGCCTGATTTGGAGGACTCGGTGGCTTTCCAAAAATGGCTACCGTCCGTAAAAGGGAAATATGTCATGATCTCTGCTCCACAGCTTACCGGGCGTCCTGATGACAACTGGGAAAAATGGGGAACCGAAGAATCTTTCGAAGCCATCAAAGAGAAAAGAGCTGCCTTGGAAAGAGCCTGGCTTGACCGCACCCAAAAGACCGGAAAAAACCGAACCTCACTTCCGATAGCATTGGAAAATGCCGGTGCGGTCGGTGTGGTCACTTCCTATTGGTCTAGGGCTCTGGGTGCAAATAAAATTTTCTCTGCCTCGACCAGACAAGTGCCCACTATTGATCTTTCGATCGAGGACTATGGGATGCTGTTTAGATTAGTGGAAAGCGGCAAAAAACCGAAAATACATGTCAACGCCCAATCCAAAGAGACCGGATTGCAGCCTACATTTAACACCATCGCAGAGATCAAAGGAACCGAAAAGCCAGAGGAATATGTCATGCTTTCTGCACATTTGGATTCTTGGCAGGGCGGCACCGGAGCCACGGACAACGGTAGCGGTACCATTTTGATGATGGAAGTGATGCGTATCCTGAAAAAAGTCTACCCAAATCCCAAACGCACCATCTTGGTCGGACATTGGGGTTCTGAGGAGCAAGGACTTAACGGTTCCAGAGCTTTCGTAGAAGATCATCCTGAGATGTTGGAAAAAATCCAAGTACTCTTCAACCAAGACAATGGAACTGGCCGAATTGCCAATATTTCAGGCCAAGGTTTCGTGGACAGCTACGAATACCTCGGTCGCTGGCTCAACAAAGTGCCAAGAGAAATCACCAGAGACATCGAGACTTCATTTCCTGGCAATCCGGGTTCGGGCGGAACAGACCACGTTTCCTTTGTGGCTGCTGGAGTTCCTGCCTTTAACCTAAGCTCTTTGGCTTGGGATTATGGCACGATCACTTGGCATACCAACCTGGATACCTACGACAAATTGGTCTTCGACGACATTAAAAATAACGCCATCCTAACCGCCATCATGGTCTATATGGCTTGCGAAGAGGAAAACATGGTATCCAAAAAAATGAGAATTCCGGTTGATTTCCGCACCGGCGAACCTACCGAATGGCCGAGCAAGAGATCTCCTACTCGCCAAGGCGGAATTCTGTTTCAACGTATCGCGAGATAAAACCGGTCAATCCGAGAATTTCCACCGGCTGAATCTTTGAACAAGGCTGTCTTACAAGGAATCTTGTCGCATTAAGCACATGACTAACAAGAGTTAGTCATGTGCTTAGTCTGACACTTATATTCCTTTATGAGACAGCCTCTTTCTTTTCAGAATTTTTTGGTTTAGAAGCAACCTGCTTTGGGTTTTTCCAATCTCCAACTGGAAACTACTTTTCACCAACTAAACCAACTTATTCAATGAAACTCATTCTAAAACCCTTGGCGCTATTGCTGGTGGCCATTTTCGCCTTAGCAAGTTGTCAAGAAGAGGAAAACATCCCCATCAATCCTCTTCAAGCAGATGCCGGAGAAGAAACCGCCGGACTTGTAGACTATTCTACCATCTTGGACGGTAGCCTTTCTACCAATTCTACCGGAAAGCCAATGAACTTCCGTTGGGAAGTTACTTCCAAACCTTCCGGAGCGGTAGTGACTATCGAAGGTCAAGATCAAATGTTGGCCAAGTTCTTTGGGGATCTCCCGGGACAATATACAGTCAAGCTCACGATCACCTATCTGACCTGGACCGACACAGATATGGTGCAAATCATCCTCAGTGATGGTGCAGAACCAGACCTCTTGGCGGTAGCTGGGGAAGATCGCTCTCAAGAAATCGGCGAATCAATCGCATTAAATGGATCTGCGTCTGTCTTGAAAGGTACAGGAGTTCAAATCCTCTGGGAAAATGTGTCAAAACCGGAAAACAGTACGGTGACCATTCAAAATCAAGGCTTATTGGAGGCTTCATTTAAGCCAAGTATCGCCGGAGAATACCTGTTCAAACTTAGCCTGACTTCAGGTAACCTTAAGTCTCAGGATCTGGTAAAAATTACGGTTTTGGAAAGTAATTCCGGACAAGGTCCGATTATCATCAATTCGGATATTCTTCAGGACAGAACCTTGACCAATGTCTTTGTGACGGACTCAGAAAAACTGGACTATTTGGTCACCAAAGATGTTGCAGTTCGCGGGGCAAAACTTACCATTGAGCCCGGAGTTAGGATTGGTTTTGAGGAAGGTGCCGGATTGGTAATTGCAGAAAACGGCTCCTTAAAAGCTTATACCATGCTCTTCGAAACTTTGCCGATCATTTTCCAGGGTAAAGAAGCCCAAAAGGGCTATTGGGACGGAATCCAGATACTGTCTCAAAACCCGGCAGAATATATCAGCGGAATTACGATTCGGGACGCAGGAAAATTGGGATATGGACTTAAAGTGGGAGCTGGTGCTAAACTTTTCCTGACCCACTCTACAATCCATCACAACAGTGGGGTAGGTATCCTCTTTGAAATCGGGTCTTTGATTACGGAATTCAAATCGAACAAAATCAACGAAAACACAGAAGCTCCATTGCGAATACCTGCCCGATTAATGGAGTCCATTTTCTGGGATTCAGTAATCGAGGGTAATGCCATTCAGGTCACAGAGGGAAAAATCTTAAGCGGATTGGAAAACTTCTGGCCAAGCTTTGCTGTAGGTTATGATATCCTCGAGGACTTAGTGATTTACAATGGATCGAGCTTGGTATTAACCGTTGGGACAAAACTCAACATGGCCAATGACAAAGCCATTCGTGTCATCTCCGGTTCTGTGCTAAGGATTTTGGGAGAAGCAAATAATCCGGTAATTATCGAAGGAAAAACGAAATCTCCCGGCGCTTGGCGCGGCATATTTATTGAAAATTCTCAGTCCAGAATCAGCAGTATCTGTTTCGCTGAAATTCGCCATGCAGGAAGCAATCCCATTGCCGGTCAAGCACCAGCGACCATCAAACTTGGGAATGGGGGTAGATTAACTCTTTTCAAGAGCATACTTGACCAGGGCAAAGGAATCGGGCTTGAGGCGGTCGCCAGTAATGTGACTTTGGAAATGACCGATAACTCGATCAAAAATCACCTCAGCTATCCTATTTCTGTCACGGCCCAATTGGTCGAGCACTTGGACTATCTGACCCGATTTGAAAACAATGAAGTTCATGAAGTAGCCGTGGATGGGTTCAATCCTTTGGCCAAAGACGGGGGAGAAATCATCTGGAAAGGATTTGCCGAGCAGATTCCTTTTGTCATCAAAGGACTTGGAAAAGACCTCCGCATCCAGTCCGGCATGCGGATCAAAGCCGGGGTGGTCATCAAAATGCAAGACGGTTCCCGCATGGATGTCCAAGATGCCAATGGCAGACTTGCTTACCTAAATATCGAGGGAATAGAAGGTCGGCCGGTGATCATCAAAGGCGTAAACGATCAAGCGGGGTCTTGGTACGGCATTACCTATTCTACCAATCACGCTCAAAATGTGATCAATCAAGCCATCATCCAAAATGCCGGCAAAACGATGAGCAACAATTTCTCCGCGGCCATTACCGTGGACAATGTGCCCCAGGGTTCGCTGATGATCAGAAATTCCAAGTTGATCAAATCAGGCCAACACGGACTGGCTGTATCCAAACAGTTCCAGGATTTCTTACGGATTAGCAATCTGAGTTTTGAAGGCATCTCCGGTCAGGAAGTCTACGCCTGGGAGTAAGCGTTTTTGGGTTTTTGTTTTTCGAAAGCCTCTGCCCTTGGGTAGAGGCTTTTTTGTGGAATTAAGATAGCCCGGCCAACTTTCTGAATGGTTTTAAGTCGCAAAGTGACTTCGATTATGAAATGCTCAGACCTACTTTCCGGGTATTCCACTTATTCTTCTGCGAATCCCTACCTATTGCAATGAAACCCTAAGAAACACAGCAAGCCTAACTCCAGGTTCGAAGGTCAGGAAAAATCATTGAGTCCTGAATGACCTTCATGCCTAGTGCCTGTTTGCCAATGGATGAGTTAAGGTCTGCATTCTTAACCTGCTGGAAAGCCAAGGAACTCCCCAAAAAAAATCCGAGGACTTCAAAAGACGCCCTCGGATCAAAAATTTAAAATAAAAAGTCAGGTTAAAGCCTAAATCAATTCTGTCTTGGATCCAACTTCAACATACGCTGAAGCTGAAGCCTTGCTCTGCTCAATTGAGATTTGGACGTGTTTTCGGAAATACTCAATCGCTTACCGATCTCTTCATGGCTCAGCCCCTCCAACACAAACAGCTTAAAAACACAGCGATAACCGGTAGGAAGCTGCTCCATCGTTTTGATCAAATCCTCCCAATAAAGCATATCCTCAGGGCCTGATTGATTTGCGGGAGTATGTATTTTATCAAGGTCTGTCTGATTTTTCCAATGGGCTTCCTTTTCCAGAGCCATCAGACATTCATTGACTACGATTCTCCGGATCCAGCCTTCAAAGCTTCCCGTTTGCTTAAACTGTCCGATTCGGTCAAAAACCTTTCGGAATGCTACCAAAAGCACATCTTCGGCTGCTGCTGAACTTCTCATGTACCTGAGGCAAATTCCCAGCATTTTCGGTGAGAGTCTCTCAAACAGTTCCCGCTGGGTCCGGGGATTTTGTGCCAAACAGCCCAAAAAAAGCTGCTCTAGGGGTTGTGGGGCAAAGGAGGCACAAGCCTCCTGAGTTGCCAAAGTAGTTTTCATAATAGATAGTTGGATAGTTTTCAAAAGTTGGTTTCATTTTCAAAAGGGCTTTGGCTGATAGCGTTTTCACGCTTTTTGTCTGGGTTGGGATACGGCTTTTGCCTCACATGAATGTGTGGTTTTTGCCACCAAAGTCTGCTGCACCATGGACCCGGTTTCGGAAGGCTTGGGATCTTGACCCCCAATGCAAACCGTTAAGGCCCAAACCAGCAAAGTGATTTTCCAAAAAGTTTTCATCGTCTTGATTATCAATAAGTACAAGACAAAATTGCTTCGAAAATCATCTCAAAAAAATCACATAAATGGGTGGAAAATAAGCGGATATGGGGATGGAAAAGGAAAAAGATGTGAGTCTGAATTGGAAAAAAAAGACCTGCCTGGTTTTGAAAACCAGGCAGGTCTGAAAATTGAGAAGATGGAATTGAGGTTAAACAATTTTATCCCGGAAAGCTTTGGCCACCGCCTCACTTTTAGAATTGACGTGCAGCTTTTCGTAGATTTTTTTGATATGAGAACGGACGGTATCCATGGCGATAAACATTTCCGATGCGATCATTTTATAGGAATACCCATTGACCAACCATTGCAGTACTTCTTTTTCACGATCAGTCAGGTTATAATCTTTTTCGACAGCAGGCTGGATTTGAGAAAACATTTTTAGCACCTGAGCGGCCACGGAAGAAGTCATCGGTGCTCCGCCTGTGGAGGCTTCCTGAATATATTCGAGGAGTTTGGCAGGAGGAGTTTTTTTCAGGATATAGCCATTGGCTCCACTTTTCAAGGCGTCAAAGATATTTTGATGGTCATCAAAGACCGTTAGCATGAGCACTTTCACCTGATCGTCGGATTGACGGATAATTTTCAACCCTTCAAGCCCATTCACTCCGGGCATGTCGATATCCATCAGCACTACATCAGGACGGTAGGTCTTTACCTCATGGGCTACATTGGAGCAATTCTTAAATGCAGCCAATACGCTGAATCCCTCGCTGCCATCGATGAGCATGGTGAGGCCTTCGCGGAGTTGGGGATTGTCTTCGTATATCAGGAGCTTGATCATGGTTTGCGGAGTTAAGCGATACAAAATTAAGGAAGCCCAAAAAGGCTATCAATCACATATTGAAGTGGTTTTGTCAAAGGAGGACTTTGAGAATCAATTCGGTTCCGTTTCCGGGTTCGGTTTTGATTTCCAGATTTCCTCCGAGCTGCGTAGCTCTTTTTTGCATGTTTTCCAGACCGTTTCCTTCATCAAGGTCTGCCATATTGAACCCTTTTCCATAATCTCTGATCCGCATGGTAAACAGCTGTCCATCTAATCCAAATGAAATGAACACCCTGGATGCTCCGGAGTATTTGGCTGCGTTATTGATTCCCTCTTTAAAGATCAGAAACAAATCCCTTCGGGCATCCATACTCAGTTTCATGCCCAGGACTTTTTCTTTTATTTCCATGTTAAACAGAATATCCTTACTCTCCAGCACCTGATTGGCAAATTCCCGCATTCTTGCAATGAGTTTTTCCATGGTATCATTTTGGGGCTTGATACTCCAGACGATATCATCCATGGCTTCCATCATGCGTTGACTGTTTTCGGAAATTTTGGAAATATATTCGCTCGATTTGGCCGGATCGGTTCCGATTTTTGTCTTAGCCATGGAGCTGAGAATATTTATTGTGCTGAGCGTTGACCCCATGTCGTCGTGAAGGTCTCGGGCGAGACGGCTTCGAAGTTTGACCACTGCCAAAATCCGGTTGACATGCAAGCGATAGATCAGGCCCACGATTCCAAGGAAAAGCAATCCCAAAATGGCCTTGAACCACCAAGTTTGGACAAGGCTGGGTTTGATCTCAAATGCATAAACGGCTGGATCTGAGAAAACTCCAGATTCATTGATGCTTCGCACTTCAAACCGGTAATCTCCCGGGGGAAGGAGGGAATAGACCGCCTGAAAATTATTGTTTGCATTGACCCAATCGAGGTCAGCCCCCACCAGTCGATACTGATAGGTGAACCTATCCTGTTTGGAAAAGTTGAGAATATTGAAATCAAAGGCCAGGCTATTTTCCTGAGCTGTAAACTCCCGTCTCATGACAGGCAAAGCCCCATCACCTATATATTGACCAAAAAGTTCAATGCCAGTAATCGTTGGGATAGGAGGAGGAAGATTGCGTGCAAATTGCCTTGGGTCAAAAATGATGATCCCGTTGTTGCTCACAAAAGCCAATTCCCCATTGGCAAATCGGGTTCCGCTTCGGCCGTCAATCGGAATGTTCGAAAAGAAGTGATTTTTCCCGAAGGAATAGAAGGTATTGGTTTTGATGTCATAACGGGTCAGACCATTCGGTGTGTAAATCCATACCAATCCATCCGCATCTTTTTCCATACCCAGCATCGTATTGCTAAGCATTCCATCCGAGTAGGAGAAGACTTCATTTTTTCCGGTTCGGATATTGTATTTATTGAGCAACTCATATCCTATCAGGAAAATGCTGTCGTTTACTTGCAATAGCTGCTCGTTGCTGTTTGAACTCAGGATGGAATGATCCAAATGTCTAAGGATTTTTCCTTCCTTCAGATCGAGTTCGTAGACTCCCTCATTAGTCGTAGTAACCCATAGATGCTGGTCATCGCTGATCAGGAGTTTAGGGATTATACCCTGAAATTTCCGATATCTTGAAAATCCATCCTTGTTGATACCTTTTCCATCGTATTTGATAACACTCCCGTTTTGGGTTCCAAACCACAGGTTACCCAGCTCATCCTGGGCAATGGTTCGGATGGTGGATCCTTCAAAGACTTCCGGATAAATGAAGTGGACTTTTCTCGTGTCCAATTCAATCATCTGAATCAGCCCTTTTTGAAGAGCTACCCACACCAAGTTGCGCTTTTTATCATGGTGCAGATCCCAGATTTGGTAGGATTCTATGCCTTTGGGTGCCCCTTGGTACATCCATTTGGTATCTAATTCCTCTTTCAAGGGTTTAATTACACCAATTCCCTTACCCCAGCTTCCCAGCCAGACAGTGGTATCACCCCGATGAATTACCTCTTCCACGGCTTGATATTCAAAGTTTCCGTTCTCGGTAGTTCGCTCTAGGAAATAAATACTGGGTGTATCAAAGTGCAGGAAGTAAAGCCCGGCATCTGTGGCCATCCAAATGCCACCCGCTTCGTCCCATATAAGTTTGGAAATCTTATCAAACTTGATGTCATTTTGGATCAGCGGAGTGAAGGTTTTTGATCTCCTGTCAAAGCTTGCCAGGGTTTGGATTCCATATCTCCAAATTTCAGCATGGGGTAATTCGATACTTCCAAACGCCTCCTGATAATTGTTGTTGGGAGGAGCAATCTCGCTTTTGTGATTTCTCCAGACTTTTGTCAAAGCATCATAAGAAAGTAGCCTTTCATCAGGAGCCCAGTAATTGATCCAAAAAATGCCCTCAGAGTCCTCATAGACATTAAATACATAACCCAGACCCGGTTTTTTGAGCACTTCCAGTCCGAGGGGATTGGAAGCGTATGTGTAAATCTCTCCATTATGAGGATCATAGACGCTGATTCCTTCTATGTTGCTTACCCAATAACGTCCGTTTTTGTCTTCAAAAATCGACCGCGGTCTCCATCCATCAGGAATTTTGATTGGGAGATTCTGGTCTGTGATTTTCCCGTTTTTTTGATCTATCCAAAGGAGCTTATTGTTAAACAGGATCACAAACAGGTTTCCGTTTCTATCCATCCATAAAGATTCGCCCTGAAAACGGTTTTCACTTTTTTCAAATGGAACAGGGGAAAATTCTTGCTTTTCAGGAATGTAAGTACCGTATTGATCGCCTACCCGCAACCACATTTTTCCATCACGATCCACCAATATCTCAGAAATGGATTGGGCGGGAAGACGTCCTTGGGGAGTCTCCATCTGATAGGACATGAATTTGCGTCCGTCAAATCGCTGAAGTCCATTGGAACTCCCGACCCAGAGGTAATTATTTTTGTCTTTGAATACCGTCAAGACCTGATTGGAAGCCAAGCCCTCTGTCGTGCCCAAACGGGTGACATAAAATCGCTTGGTCTCTGCCTTCAGTATCCAGCAGCTAAGAAACAACAGTAGGAGTAAAAGTGATTTTTTCATTTTGTCTAGCTAAAAATAGATGATTCCCAGACATCTTGACTTCTTGTCACCCTTTAAATCACATGATTATGTGGGCCTGGGCATGCAACTTAACTTAGTTCTCGTCCATCCATACTTAACAGATCAAATGGAAGGAATGTCCTTCAAACGCCAAATGAAATTTCACTTTCGGGATGAGAATGAGTAGGCTTGAAACTCACCTTGAATTTTGAGCTGATTTTGAAAAAATTAAATTTAAAGCATAATGAGACGATTAGAGAACAAAATAGCCCTGATCACCGGTGCCGCTCGAGGAATTGGCGAAGGTATCGCCCGAATATTTCATCGGGAAGGTGCACGTGTTATTCTATCCGATATTCGGGATGAACAGGGCAAGGCTTTGGCAAAAGAACTGGGTGAGATGGCTTGCTATACCCACTTGGATGTGAAACATGAGGGGGAATGGCAGTTGGTCTATGAAAAACTCCTGCTGGAATTTGGAGGCTTGGACATTCTGGTAAATAATGCAGGTATCACTGGTTTTATGGAAACCAAAGGACCATTCGATGCCGAAAATCCGGACATGGAATCTTTTGAGGAAGTAATGCGCGTCAATCTCAACGGAACTGTCCTAGGGTGCAAATACGCCATCCCGCTGATGAAGCGAAAAGGTAAGGGAACCATCATTAACATCTCCTCCAGAAGCGGAATAGTGGGGATACCCGGTGCAGCTGCCTATGCGGCTAGCAAAGCAGCGGTAAGAAACCATACCAAATCCGTGGCGCTACTTTGTGCGGAAAAAGGCTACAACATTCGTTGCAATTCCATCCATCCGGCTGCGATCATGACCCCGATATGGGATGCAATGCTGGGAGAGGGAGAGATCCGGGAAAAAATCATCAAAGACATCGAGTCAGGAATTCCTTTGGGTCATTTCGGAAATGCGGAGGACGTGGCTTATGCCGCTTTGTATTTAGCTTCTGACGAATCCCGATATGTAACCGGAATTGAGCTCAATGTGGACGGGGGAATTTTGGCGGGATCTGAGGCAAAACCGGAATGATGCCGTCCTAATTCTTGACTTTTTTCTTAATTGGCTAAAGCCACAAACCGGCAAAATCCTCTGGTCTACCTCTTTTGGGACTAGGATAGGGCTTACATGTGGCTTTAGCCTTCTTTTTTTTTAAATAATTGATGGTAAAATCAGTTGATTTTTCGCCGGATCACCCGATAATGAACCTGCACCAATCCTGAAGGATAACTTTTTGAGCTCAACAATTCCAATTGTTGCTCGGGAAATCCTTCCTGAAAAAGGCGAATCCCTACTCCCAAAAGCACTGGTATAAATGAAATGATCACCTCATCCAACAATTCATTTTTCAAAAACCTGTGGGCGGTCTGCGCGCCTCCATCGATAAAAATATGCTTGCCAGCTTTGGATTTAAGGCTCGAAACCAAGTCTGAAAGCTCTCCAGAATAGAATTGGACAGTGCCGATCGAATCAAGATTTTGTCTGGTCAATACATAGGTTTCTTTTCCTTGGTGGGGAAAGTCTCCCATTTGAGCCAGCACCCAATCGTAGGTTCGTTTTCCCACAATGACCGTATCGACCTGGTCATAAAAGGCAGAATATCCATAATCTTCCCCTTCTCGGGCAACCGCATCCAAGAAGTCAAGGCGATCTCCGGGCTTTGCAATATACCCATCCACACTGGCTGCGATGTAAAGGATTGTTTTTCTAGTCATAGTATTAGTTTGGATAAAGAATGTGCTTGAAAACTGAAAAGTATGCGGGCCTGGTTCAGTTTTACATTTGGATAAAACGACAAATACCGCCCGAAAAAAATTCAGGCGGTAATTAGTCCGGTACAAACTCAAACGACTCAAAATCCAGGTTGAAAAACCAACTTTTGCTTTCGACGGCGGGAGTTGAGCTGAACCCAAAGTGCCAAACCTATCACCGCCATGATTGACTCGATTAGCAGCCATTGGTTTCCAAAATCCCCAAGAGGGCCATCAGATATCAGGGTAATCAAACGCGAAAACGCATAAGCACCCCAAAAAATGCTCAAGAAGCCCGCGCCTTTCTCCGGATGCCTGATCAGCAAATAGAGAATACTGAGACAAATCGTAATTCCTACACCTCCATATACCCCGCGAATAGAGCTCAACGCATCGGTATTGGTTAATTTAACTCCTACCAAATCCATGACAGATTGGGGATCAAATAGTGCCATCATGCTCACGGAAAGCAGGGATAGCAATGAAAACCCTAAATATAATCGGGTAGCGATGACCCATTTTTTTACATCTTTCATTTTTCTGTTCAATTAAACACACAATAGTTTTGGTAATAGAGGATATGCTTTTCCATATCCATAAGTTTTGGTTTGCGAAGCCCTGCCAGGTGGGAACAATCCCCAAATAAAGTGGCGAAAGCTTTGGTATAATTTCCCTTTTTGACTTTAACAAGCGGGCCACCCTGTTTGGAAATAAAATAGGCTCTATGCTTGTCTCCGGTCCAGGTAATCCAATCGCCTTCAAGAGCAGTGGTTTTTCTGGCAAAAGGATCATAGTACACCTCAAAAACAGTATCAAAATCCGGATTGAGTAACTGGAGCAGCAATTCCTTTTCCCCATTGATACTGGTATTACGAAAGACAATAAAGTCCTTTGGCATGGCGGTGGGCTGGTCTTTGGAAAATAGTTTTTTGACCGATGACCCTCGCTCAGAGAAATACTGCAATCTCACGGCACCATTCATGGCCACGGCAAACTCTTGGATTTCGGCTGCTTTTAGGGTATGTTTTATCCCGTGAGCATCTTCCATTTTGACTTGGTTGATGCCACGGCCGCTCGTGGTCGATCGGATAGTGCCTTCGACCACCTCGCCGGATTTCAACAAAACGTAGCCCTTGTTGGAAAATGGAATTTCTTCAAGCGGTTGCTGCAGTTGCTGTGCACTGAGACTAAAACAGATTGCCAAAAATGCGAGAAAAGTGAGTTTTAAGGATTTCATTGTTATTCTATTTCGACGATCCATTCTACCTCCAGCATATAGTTTTCTTCAAATAGCCGGTCAATTTGAACCCAAGTACTCGCAGGACTATGGTCCCCGTAAAACTTTTTCCGGATCGGCTGAGCCTTTTTCATGGCTTCCATATCACGGGTGAAAAGACCTTCTTTGACAACATGGGTTTTATCCAGTCCATACTTGTCCAGAGTCATTTGCAGGATTCTATATACGTGCGTCACGGATTCTTCCATAGTTCCTTTTGCAGTGACGCCTGAAAGAAAAAGTAGATTCCCTGATCGATAAACCTGCGCGTAATTCCATTCTTTTTCAACCGCTTCATTGTAATGGAGGGTTTTCTGCTGAGCAAAAGCCACCATAGAGAAGAGAAGAAATGCAATAGTTAAAAGCCTAGCTTTCATATGTTTATGATTTGATTTTCATTTGCCACATAGCCTGTCCCGATTTTTCATCGGGAGAATCTCGCAAGGTTTCCCCGATATTATCGGGGCATTCCGGTGTGTGACTTTTTAGTCTTGCTCGATTCGATCTTATATAAAGTTTACTTTTTTATGGTTGAGGCGGTGCACTTAATGGAGGCAGTGGCTCAGGCACGACATTGTCCACGGGGCGGGTACTTTTGAGGAAAGCAAAAATGGCCTTGATCTCCTCATCCGTCATATGCCGAAACATCTCATAAGGCATGGGAGGAAGCATCTGCCGATTGGAAGCGATGCCTTTGGATTTTCCCTCCCGAAGTGCAATGAAAAACTGTTCCTCTGTCCAATTGCCTATTCCGGTAGCGTCTGAGGTAATATTGGAAGCAAAAGAAACGCCCCATGGACCGATCCAAGCAGTCAGGCCTTGGGTAGCCGCAACGCCCTTGGACTCCAAATCCTTTCGATCTAAATCCGGGAGTGGCTGCAAGGCCGGATGGCCAGACAAGGCGCGATCCATATCCAATTCCGGACCCAAAGGGCCCATTTTTTTAGGAGTATGGCAATCGTGGCATCCGGCGATGGTGACCAAATGCTCTCCGAGTGCTGCTTTGCTCGCAAATTCAGTGAGGGCAGGTTCCTGAAATTCTGATTTTGAAGAATCCGATTTTTCGGCTGGAGATTGGCAAGCTGCTAAAGCTCCAAGCAGGCAGATGGAGCTTAAGAAAAGTTTGATTTGATTTTGCATAAAACTTGGGATTTGAATTTCCCAAGAGATGGAAAAAAACTTTGGCAGGTTGCATGAAAGTAATCCGGCCTGGGATTATTTTTTACTCAGCTTCCATACATTCAAAGAATTACGCTCCCCTACGATCAAAATCTTGAAAAACTTTTTCTTCGAAATCCACAGGGGCAAATCATAAGAACCTGTTGCAGCGCCCACTTCTCCTAAAAGCATATATTCATCAAAACCACCCTTTGAAAAATGATGGGTCGGACTCCAGTAGATGCTGACCTTTTCGGAGTCATCCACAGGCCTCCAGACCACTTTTTGATTTTTCTTTTTGCCTGACAGGTCTGCATTTTCGATTGAGATGTTCCCAATCAGCGAAACTCCGTCCAGCTCAGCTTCTCGTTCCTCCTTTACCACCAAATTGAAAAAACGAAGAAAAGAAGGCAAAATATCCACCATGGCAGCTTTGCCGGAATAAAATCGCTCATTGAGATTTTTGGCATTAGTGACCATCCAGATTTCCCGTTCGGAGTCCGATTGTCCTCCGTGATCTTTGCCCTCAGGTTCCTTGCGGCCATGATCGGTGGTAATCCAGATCATCCAATCTTCTCCGTATTCCATTTGTCTATACTGCACCGCTTCCCAGACTTTGCCAACTTGCGCATCTGCCAGCCGGATGGCTTCGTCAAGCTGGGCACTTTTCCCATGGCGGTGCCCCATATCGTCGGTAAACTGCAAATACACCCAACTCAAATCAGGACCAGCATCACGTAGATAGTCAGCGGCATTTTCGGCTACTTTTTGGTCAATATCCCGGATATACAGATGGTCTTCATCATGTGGATAAGTCAGCGTGTCCAGCTCCAGGCCATCGAATGATTTATCCAATTTCAGAAAGTTGGTCTCTGCCAGACTCTCCCCCAAAAGCTTGGTCCGGTTGTCCTGCCAAGTGGAAAAAATAGCTGTTTTGGCATCCGGTCGGGCTTCTTTCAAAAAGCGGAAAATCGTCCAATAATGGTAATTCGGAGCTTCGATTCCATTTCCCCAGACATTGTGTTTATTGGCCCAAGTACCGGTTAATAACGAATTGTAACCGACCGCTGAGATGGTTGGGGTCTGGGAATAGCCCTCTTTTATTCCTCCGGTAAAAGCCCGGGCATAGCCACCGATCCCCGCAATTTGGTCCAGATTTGGGGTTTCGGCCCGCTCCAATTCCGAAGCAGGAATACCGTCCAAAATGATAAAAACCAATTTTTTCTCCTGAGAAAAAATCGGAAGCGCCCAGAGATGGATGACTGAAAACAGCAAAAACCGAAACAGAACAGAGCTTTCCATTAGAATTACTTTTTGGAAATAACGCGGAATTTGTACCTTTTACCAAACCCCAACCTTATGAGAAAGATCCTTTTTGCCTCCATCTTGATTCTGTTGGCAATGCAGGTCAAGGCACAATCCGTGGCCGATTACATTTCTGCTCCTTTTCCCACTTACATGACTGCTGCTCCCGATGGAAAAGCAGTGGCTTGGGTGTTCAATGATAAAGGCGAACGAAATGTTTTCTACGCCAAAGCACCTGACTACGAAGCTAAAAAACTGACAGAATATAAAGGAGACATCGGGGTGGATCTTGGCCCTGTGGTTTTTTCTCCGGATGGAAAAACCCTGCTTTTCGTCCGTGGCAATGGAAGGAATTCAAGCGGCCAGCCTGCCAATCCGGCACAATTGCAGGAAAATACGGATAAGAAGATTTTCAAATTGGATTTGGAAAGCGGAAAGTCCAGCTGGTTCGCTCCCGGGACTTCGCCTGTTTTCAGCCCAAATGGAGAACAAGTCGCTTATTTGATTGGAGGTTCGGTTTATCTCAAAGCAAGCTCAGATACCACTGATTCCGTCAAGCAACTTTTCACCGCGAGAGGCAGTGCTTCCATGCTCTCATTTTCTCCGGATGGAAAATACCTCGCCTTTGTTTCGGGACGAGGTGACCATTCCTTTGTGGGTATTTGGGATTTGGAGAAAAAGGAATTGAAATATCCCGAAGCGAGTCTTGATTTTGATTCTTATCCGACCTGGAGCCCTGACGGGAAAAAACTGGCCTACCTCAGAATTCCAAACATTTTAAATCTTTTGCCTTTCACCTCCATCAAAGAAGCCAATCCTTGGAGCATTCGGGTTTTGGATATTGCGACCATGAAAGCCGAGGAAGTTTGGAAAGCAGATCCGGGTCGGGGTTCAGTCATGGTAGATGATTTACCGGCCATCAGCGAACGCCTTTGGTGGACCCCAAACGGTTCTTTGGTTTTTCCTTGGGAAAAGAACAATTGGATGCAACTCTATGCGATCAATCCTCAAACAAAGGCAGTACGTCACCTAACTCCCGGCGAAGGACAAGTGGAATGGGTGCAAAGCTCCTTTACCAAAAACGAACTCTTAGTAACCCATAATATGGGTAACATCGACCGAAGACAGGTTTCCCGACTGGACTTATCCACATTTGACCTGCAACTCCTATCCGATCCGCAAACCATCAATTGGGCTCCGGTGCGGGTAGAAAATGGATTGGCTTGGCTGGAATCCAACTGGAACCGCCCTGGTTGGCCGATGATCCAAACGGATGGAAAAAAGAAGATGCTGGCGGAATCTTATTTTCCTACCAATTTCCCCAAAACGCTCAGCAAACCCGAACCGGTGAAAATCAAGGCAAAAGACGGTTTTGAAACGTCTGCCCAACTTTTCCTTCCAGCCAATTACGATCCCAAAAAGAAATATCCGGCAGTCATCTTTATCCATGGAGGCAGTAGAAGACAAATGCTCTTGGGCTACAATTATGGGCTTTACTATTCGCATACCTATGGCGCACAGCAGTTTTTCGCTTCTCAGGGCTACATCGCTTTGACCATCAATTACCGCAGCGGGATCGGCTATGGAATGGATTTCCGGGAGGAGGAAAATTACGGGGCCGGAGGTGCCAGCGAAGTGCAGGACGTGTTGGCTGCTGCAGATTTTCTGGCAGCCCGATCGGATGTCGATCCGTCAAGAATTGCACCTTGGGGAGGAAGCTATGGAGGCTATCTGACAGCGCATGCCCTTTCTCAGGCCCCTGAGAAATTCCATGTAGGTGTGGATATCCATGGCGTACACAATTGGAACAATGACATTCCCGTTTTTGCCCCTTGGTATGCTCCGGAGAAGTTCCCAAAAATGGCCGAACTCGCATTCAAATCTTCCCCTATGGCCTATGTGGATAAGTGGGTAGATCCGGTACTCTTAATCCATGGAGACGATGATCGGAATGTGCTCTTTTCGGAAAGCGTAGAGTTGGCTGAAGTGCTTCGTAAACAGGGAGTTGAAGTCGAGCAATTGGTCTTTCCGGACGAGGTACATGCTTTCCTTTTACACCAAAATTGGGTGAAAGCTTTTGATGCCACTTACCAATTCATAACAAAACATTCTTTGGCGAAATAGGAAGGTTATCCACATAAATTTTATGTGGATAACCTGCAATTCTCAAGTAATAAAGACTTATTAATAGGAGATTTTTACGGCTTGAAAATGCCCATAAGAATCCGATGGCCCTTTTGAGACAAGTCCCAATCTAAATCCCATTCCCCAGGGAACGAGATGTCGGGTATCCTGCTCCTGTCCAAAATCCTGTAGTTTCCCGTTAACCTCAACTTTTGCCTGCATGCGATACCCGTCCTGGATTTGAAGCACCAACCTGACTGGATTTGCTGAGACTTCCTGAATATGGATTTCTCTTCTCTCCCGGTCAATGCTTTCCCAAAGTGTCAGTTTATTACCAACCACCGAAATCCCAATTCCAGCCACAGGAGCACCAAATCGATTGGATGCTCCACCAATCAAGGCCAAGCCCGCTTCTGCTTTTGGGTCAGAAGTGAGAACCGCCTCGTACTGATAATCGAGAGATTTGGTTCCCTGAACAAGCAATGTACCCAAGGCTTCATTTTCCTCTGATGCTTGGAGATGCAAGCCATTTTGATCCGTTCTGTGCTTGATTTTCTGCGTCACTCTCCATTGCCAGATGGGATCCAGGCCCTTGGAAAAATCATCCCTAAAATCCAGGGAACTCGCAGCTTTATCATAGCCAGCCTCATCGGTCAAAATCGGCCATAAGTCCTCGGTCCAATGGATTTTTTCCAAAACCCCCTGCCTACCCACGTACACGCTTCCTTCAGTATTGTAGGCATGATAAAGCATATAGAATTCCTTATCGTTTTCTATCACAGTCCCGTGACCGGGACATTTCCAGTGGGCATTATCCACTTGAATCGGATTGCGTTCATACTTTTCCCAAGGACCTAAAAGCGACTTGCTTCTTGCTACGCCTGTGACATAATCACAGTCAATTTCGCAACAACCCCGAGCTGAATAGGTGGCGTAGAAATAACCGTTTTTGCAAAAAATCGCCACTCCTTCCACCAGATTCCCCTCCCAATCTTGATCATTTTCGAAAAGCAATGTTTTTTCACCCAAAAGTTGGGTTCGGTCTTCATTGATTTCCTGGGCCCATATCGGTGTCTTTTTTCCCCGGCTATTTCCATCTTCCTTCCAAAGGAGATACAGCTTTCCGTTTTCGTCTCTGGTCTCAAAGGCATCAATGGAGCCAAGTTCCTGTGCCACCAAAGGACCATGATCCCGGAATTTTCCCTCGGGAGAATCGGCACTTGCCACGGCTACACTGAGCCGATTGGAAGATTTGTCCCGGGCAGTGTAATAGGCATAAATCTTTCCTTTCTTTTCATCATAGGAAAGCTCGGGTGCCCAAAAGTTGTTTTTGGCCCAGTCGGGAGCCCCATCCGGAAAAACGTAGTTCACCACCTCCCAACGGATCAAGTCATTGGACTTAAAGATGGGAAAAAGCGGCGCCCATTCGTTGGAAGTGGCGGATGCATAATAATATTCTCCTACCCTGATCAAAGTGGGATCCGGCCTGTCGCCCGGCAAAACGGGATTTTGGATAACCAGGCTTTGGGAAAATACCGGTGTCCAGCTCAAAGTCATCAAAAGCAAGAGTAAAAAGGCTAAAGAAGGTTTCTTAGTCATAATCATGTAGTATTCATTTTTGAAGCTTAATCCAGGCCGTGATCTGAAAACGGTTTACCCGTGGAGATTCGGATTTATTAAAAAACTGGTGCAGACCGTCTACCGGTACTTGGTTCCAGTTTTTCCACAAAGGGCCAGCCTTCTTTCCAACGCAAAAGATCCAGAAACAAAGCCCTGCGGTTTGTCCCGTTTGCAAGCTTGGGTTTGCTGAGCTCCATGCCATGGTAAAGAATCCAACTATTCCCCGCCTTATCTGTAATTATTTCCGCATTATGCCCTGGACCGGCCACACCGGTTACTTGGGAATTTCCATGTAAAACCAGTTCCCCTGACTTGCCATCCATCAGAGGGTTTCCCGCCGAATCCAAATAAGGTCCCAAAAGTGATTTAGATCTCCCTACCAGAACTCGATAGGTACTTTTTTCTCCCTCGCAGCAGGTTCCGGCAGATCCAAAAAGATAGTAGAATCCTTGCCGAAAGTGGATATACGCTGCCTCCAAATGATTCCCGGCCAGCTGAACCTTTGGACCCTGAGCCTTTGTCCCCTCCGGATTCAATTCAGTAAGGAACAAACCATGAAAACTTCCCCAAATCAAGTATTTTTTCCCGTCTTCTTCCCAGTAAAAAGGATCTATGGAATTGGCAACTCCAATCTCCTGAGAATCAAAAACGGATCCCAAATCCTCGAATGGACCTTCTGGACTTTTTGCTTTAGCAACCCCGATTCCCGGATTGGGATCACCCCAAGTAGAAAAGGAATAATACATCACAAAGCTTCCGTCTACCTCAGTCACATCCGGAGCCCAGATTCCTCCTTTCGGCTTCCAATTCGGCTTTTTTTCAAAGGCATCTCTGACAAACTCCCAATGGACCAAATCCCTGGATCTGATGATCGGCACCAGATGATACCCACCTTCTTCGCCCCAATTATCCTCTGTCCCGTATGCATAGAAATATTCCCCAAATCTCAGCACTGAAGGATCTGCCAAAACAGGTTCAAACACAGGATTTTGGAAAAAGGCGGTATCTGAAGGAATCAGCGTTTTTGATTCCAAAAGTGAAGTCCCGGGACTTTGATAATTCAGAAACAGTGAAAGATAAAATACAGGCAAATGCAGCATGGCAAAGGATCGAAAGAGGTATTGAGTCAGTGAGGCAAAGTCAATAATTCGGACTTTTCTTCCATTTTGTATTATCTAATAAGGAATAAGGAAAATCCCACCTAAACTCAATCTAAGAAGAATCTGCTTTTTCCCTCAAAAAAATCAACGATTGGCAAATCTTGATTCAACTTTGGGATTCAATTTTTTTCAGGGCCGTCAAAGCCATTTTCATCCTTGCCTCCCGATTCCCGGAAACTGTCCAAAAAGGAAAACCGCTTTCCTGTGCTAGTTTTAAATATTTCTCAAAAAAATACTTTCGCATTTCTAATTCCGGATATTCCCGCAGCGGATCGGGCTCCCAAGGCAAATCGGTATCTGTCAACAAAATCAAATCATAGGTTCGGCGATTGATTTCTCCCAATACCCAAGGGTCTGTCTTCCCAAACCGATGCTCCGACCATATATGGATAACTCGTAGATCTGTGTCGCAAAAAAGAAAGTTCTTGGCCTTTTCGGCCTGTTGATCCTCAAGCAATACCTGGCCTTTTCCGATTTCTACCAGATCTTCAAATCGATAAGGTCGGTCTATTTTTTCCAAATATTCCCGGGCAAACTCAGGTACCCAAGGTTCTCCAAAGTGATGGGCCAAATCTTCCGCCAAGGTACTTTTCCCCGTAGATTCCGGACCCAAAATCAATATGCGCTTAGGCTTTTGCATAGGTTTTGGCTGATTTGATCCAAGCAAAAAGGCCCATGGTAGCTAGGACAGTAAAAAACAAAAACTGAAATGAGGTTAACACCAAGCCTTTGTAGAAATACAAAGGCACGGAAACCAAATCCGTAATGATCCAAAAAATCCAGTTTTCCACCTTCTTTTTGGCCATCAGCCACATACCTACAAAGGCAGAAGCCGTGGTAAATGAATCCCAATAGGGCACATCGCTGTCTGTAAACTTACTCAGGACAAAGACCAAAGTAGGGTAGGAAGCCGCAAATAGGGCAGCCGAAATCATCCAGCCTTTTCCATCCAGCCAAGTCACAGGAAGGACTTCCTGATTTTCTTTAGGATGCGTCCACACATACCAGCCGTAAATAGACATGCTGAAATAGTAGGCATTGATGCCCATATCGGCGTAGAGTTTATATTCAAAACAAATCCAGACATAAATCAGCGTGGAAACAATTCCCGTGGGATACACCCAAATATGTTCCCGCATGGAATAAAACACTGAGGCAATCCCAAAAAATACCGCCACCGCCTCCAGCCAGGTCATATTTTGCAAGCCTTCGGCAAATCCGTCGAGGAGAAATTGAAAATCCATGGCCCGAATTAAGGGATTTGTTTTCTAGCCACCAATGTTTCGCTGCCACAAAGAACACTAAGAAGCCCAAAGGTTCTCAAATTTACTTTGAAGTATGTATTAGATACATTTTCAAAAGAATCAAACTTAGAGCCTTGGCGACTTTGTGGCCAATCTTCTTCTGGACTTCGCGGTGAAACAACCACGTCAAATCCGCAACTTTTCTCCCACTTGCCGGGTTTGATTGCTAACTTTGCCAGCTATGACTTTAAGCACTTTACCCGCTAAAATCGACATCGATTCCCTCGATCCCAAAGAATTCATCATTATCAAAAACGCTAAGGTCAATAACCTCAAAAGCCTGAGCGTTGCCATACCCAGAAACCAGTTTGTGGTCGTCACCGGACTTTCAGGTTCGGGCAAATCTTCCTTGGCATTCGATACGCTCTTTGCCGAAGGACAGCGCATGTATGTGGAAAGCTTGAGCTCTTACGCTCGCCAATTCCTCGGTCGGATGGAAAAGCCCGATGTGGAATACATCAAAGGCGTAGCTCCTGCGATCGCCATTCAGCAAAAAGTCAGCACCAAAAATCCACGCTCCACCGTCGGCACGACTACCGAGATTTACGATTACCTCAAATTACTTTTTGCCCGGGTGGGCAAAACGTTTTCGCCTATTTCTGGTAAAGAAGTCAAGCACCACACCGTCACCGATATCGTCGATTATGTGCTTTCCTTTGAAAAGGGAGCCAAAGTCATGATTTCCTGTCCGCTTCAGGTAGGCAGAGGAAGAAAAATCGAGCAAGAATTGGAGCTGTTGCTGCAAAAAGGCTACACCCGAATCCTGATCGATGGAGAAGTCTATTTCGTCGAGGATCTTTTGGGGGAAAAGAAAGTCCCCAAAGGCAACTACGAAATCCTAATCGACCGCGCCACCGTCCGTAAAGACGACGAAGACAATCAGTTCCGCATAGCCGATTCGGTCCAAACAGCTCTTTTTGAAGGACATGGCGACTGCAAAATCACCGTTCCGGATGTGGAAACCAGATCTTTTTCAGACCGATTCGAACTGGACGGAATGAGCTTCGAGCTTCCTTCGGTCAACTTTTTCTCCTTCAACAATCCCTATGGAGCCTGCAAGCGATGCGAAGGATTCGGAAATGTCTTGGGAATTGATCGGGATTTGGTGATTCCGGATAAAGAACTTTCGGTTTATGAAGGAGCGATCGCACCTTGGCGGGGAGAATCCAGCAAACAATGGCTGGAACCGCTGTTGAAAAAAGGGATCGAATTCGATTTTCCGATTCATAGATCCTACAATGAGCTTACAGAAAAAGAGCAGGAATTGCTCTGGACTGGAAATAAATACTTCGAAGGGTTGAATGCCTTTTTCGAAGATCTGGAAAGCAAAACCTACAAAATCCAATACCGGGTGATGCTGTCCCGATTCCGTGGACGAACCACCTGTCCGGATTGTCGTGGAACCCGCCTGCGCAAAGATGCCAGCTACGTCAAAATTGATGGAAAATCCATCACAGATCTCGTGCTGATGCCGATTGAAGATGCTTTGGCATTCTTCAGAAATCTCCAGCTTGCCGAGCACGAAGCCAAGGTAGCCAACCGACTGCTGAAGGAAATCACGAGCCGACTGGAATTTATGGATCAGGTGGGATTGGGTTATTTGACACTTAACCGGCTGACCTCTACACTTTCCGGAGGAGAATATCAGCGAATCAAATTGGCTACTTCTTTGGGTTCGGCGCTGGTCGGATCGATGTACATCCTCGACGAACCCAGCATCGGACTTCACCCGAGAGATACCGATCGCTTGGTTGGAGTACTGAAAGAACTCAAAAATCTAGGCAACACGGTCATCGTGGTGGAGCATGAGGAAAAAGTCATGAAGGCCTCTGATCAGATCATTGACATAGGCCCAGATGCAGGAGTGAAAGGAGGAGAATTGCTTTTCCAGGGAAAAATCGAAGACTTGATCGCAAGCGGCACCACTTACACGGCCAAATACCTACGGGGCGAAGAGAAGATTTTCATCAAAACAGGCAATCGAAAGTGGAAAGATTCCATCACCGTCAAAGGTGCCCGTGAAAACAACCTGAAAAACCTAACTGTCCAGTTTCCGCTCAATACGCTCACCGTCGTTACGGGAGTTTCCGGTTCGGGTAAATCCACCTTGATCAAAAAAGTGCTCTATCCTGCTTTGGGAAAAATGCTCGGCACTGTGATAGACGAGGGTGGAAAATACGACAAGATTGAAGGGGACTACAAGCGGGTTACCCAGGTGGAATTTGTGGATCAGGATCCGATCGGCAAGTCTTCCCGTTCTAATCCGGTAACCTATGTGAAGGCTTACGATGCTATCCGAAACCTCTTTTCAGAGCAGCCCCTTTCCAAGCAACGAGGGTACAAACCTGCTTTTTTCTCCTTCAATGTGGACGGAGGGCGATGCGAGGCCTGTCAGGGCGAAGGCACCATCACCGTGGAAATGCAATTTATGGCAGATATCCACCTGACCTGCGAATCCTGCAAAGGCAAACGCTTCAAAAATGAAATCCTCGAGGTCAAATACAAGGAAAAGGACATCTCCGAAGTCCTGGACATGACCATCGACGAAGCTTTGGAGTTTTTCAAAGGAAAAACCCAAATCATCAACCGCCTCCAACCCCTTCAGGAAGTTGGATTGGGCTATATCGGCATGGGCCAAAGTTCTAATACATTGTCCGGAGGAGAAGCCCAGCGGGTGAAACTCGCTTCTTTCCTGGGAAAAGGCGGAACCAAAACCGGAGATCATATCCTCTTCATCTTCGATGAACCCACTACCGGACTTCATTTCCATGACATCAGCAAGCTCCTGCATAGCATCAATGCGCTGATCGATCAAGGTCACTCAGTTATCATCATTGAGCACAATACCGAGGTGATCAAGTCAGCCGATTGGGTGATTGATTTGGGTCCCGAGGGAGGAAACAAAGGAGGTTACTTGACCTTTGCCGGTACGCCTGAGGATTTGGCCAATGAGGGGGAAAATTACACGGCGAAGTATGTGAGGGAGAGTTTTCTCTAAGTAAAAACCCTCCAAGGGTTGCGAACCCTTGGAGGGTTATCTATATTCGCAAACACAATTTGGAATCTTAGCTCAGCTGGTTTAGAACGTCCCGTTGGATAACGGGAAGGTCTAGAAGTCTAATTCAACTTGATTAAGCTACTGAATTGAAAAAACTGAAAATTGGAATCTTAGCTCAGCTGGTTTAGAGCGCTGCTTTGACAGAGCAGAGGTCATGGGTTCGAATCCCTTAGATTCCACTGATTTAGCCACTAAGGCACAAAGTCGCGAAGATTTTGTGCCTTTTTTCTTTTTAAGACCTTTAATTCCGACCCAAAAACTCGACTAAAAAAAAAGAGTCACGCCTTTCAAACATGACTCCAGAATCTTGAGCGGGTAATGAGTCTCGAACTCACGACCTTCAGCTTGGGAAGCTGACGCTCTACCAACTGAGCTACACCCGCCTTTTAGCCTTAAAATCAAATTTAAGGGAAATTTGTAGTAAAAACTTAGAGTCTTTGTGACTTCGTGGCTATACTTCCTTCAAAAACTCCCTCAGTCCCACTGCCCTAACCTTTTCCGATAGGGGATAACTGTCTGCAATCCGACAGATAATCACCCCATTTTCAGCTCCGGTATCCTCCATGCTGATCTGCATGCCTTTGCTGAGCTTGGGCGAAAGGGTGTTTTTGATCTCGATGGCCGTTTTGACTACCCCGTTTTTCACCAAAAGCAAGTCACACTCTGCGCCCTGATGGGTTCGGTAGAAGTAGTACTCATAGTCCTCCCTGAGCGTGGCAATGATCTGCTCGATCACGAACCCCTCCCAACTTGGTCCAACCAGCAGCTGATTGATCAGGGAATCCATGCTGGTTACACCTGTCAGAGAATGCAGCAAACCCGTATCTCGGATAAATACCTTGGGCGATTTGACCAGCCGCTTCTTGATATTGTGATGAAAAGGTGCCAAAACCCGCACCATAAACGACCCTTCCAAAAACTCAAGGTATCGGTTGACTGTCGGGCGGGTGATACCGAGTGCTTTGGCAAAACTTTCCGCATTCCAGATTCCTCCTTGCGCATTGGCCAGCATCATCCAAAAGCGTTCTACCAGTCGTGGATCAGTGCTCAATCCGATTTGGGCCAAGTCACGCTCCAGATAGGTCTTGATGAAATTTTGCCTCCAAAGCTGAGACTCACGTTCGCTTTTGGCCAAAAAGGAAAGCGGAAAACCGCCCCGAATCCATAGTTTCTCGAGTTCGTCAACCTCAATCTCTCCAAGGTAAAATGGCGTCAGCTCCAAATACCCAATCCGGCCAGCCAAAGAGTCTGCACTTTTCCGAATCAGATCCGGAGAAGCCGAACCCAACAAAATAAACCGTCCGGCTTCCCGCTGCTCGTCGATCAGGCTCCGAAGCTCCGCAAAAAGTTCCGGCATGAGTTGAATCTCATCGAGAATCACCGTTTTGTCCGCATGAGCTTTTAGGAAAAGCTCGGCATCGACCAATTTGGCCCGATCGGAGGCTTTTTCCAGATCGAGGTAAAGGCTTTCTTTTTCGAGTTTCAGGTTTTTGACCAAGGTAGTCTTACCCACCTGCCTAGGACCCAACAGGCCTACAGCTGGGAAAATGGAAAGATATTCCTGCAAAAGAGGGAAAATATTACGATCTTTTACCATGAAAATCGAAAGTTTGATTTACGGATTTCATGGTAAAAGTAGAAAGATTAAAAGTCAAATCAAATCATTTTACCATGAAAATCGAAAGTTTGATTTACGATTTTCATGGTAAATTTTTTTGAATAAATGTGTTTCCCACAGATTTTCGCTGATAAAATCCGCGGAGATCAGCGAAAGAAATCTGCGCCTATCTGCGGGAAAGTTTTACAATCAAATAACAACAACACCCTTTCCCAGCATCTTCCGATCCAAGATGGCCTGCAAGGCTTCGGGAGCTTCTTCCAATGAATAGGTCCTCCCGATATGCTGTTTGATTTTTCCTTCCTGAATCCAGGCCACGAGTTGGCGGATATTCTGGAAACTCGCCTTTGCTTCCACTTTGGAAAACTGTCCCCAAAACACCCCCATTATCGAGCAGCCTTTGAGCAAAGGCAAGTTCATAGGGATTTGCGGGATTTCCCCGTTGGCAAAGCCCACAATCAGGTAGCGACCTTTCCAAGCCATGCCCCGGAGTGCCGATTCGGTGAATTTTCCCCCAACGGGATCATAGACCACATCCACACCTTTGCCACCGGTGAGTTCCTTGATGCGGGTTTTGAGATCTTCGGTTTCGTAATTGATGGTGAGATCTGCACCTTTTTCCCTGCAGAGGGCAAGCTTTTCCTCGGAAGAAGCGGCTGCAATGACTTTTGCACCCATTACTTTTCCCAACTCCACTGCGGCTAAACCTACTCCGCCTGCCGCACCCAGCACCAGCAAAGTTTCTCCGGCTTGGAGATTTGCTCGGTCTTTTAGCGAATGGTACGAAGTGCCATAGGTGTAAAGGGTAGTGGCGGCAACCTCGGCAGAAAGCCCAGGAGGCAATGGAAAAACCCGATCAGCATCCACCACGACCTTCTCAGCAAATCCTCCCCAACCACAGAGTGCCAAAACCGGCTGACCAAGCTGAAATCCCTGAACTTGCTCACCCATCCCGATGATTTTCCCAGCCACTTCACCCCCAGGTGCAAAAGGCAGCTCCGGCTTAAACTGATACTTGTTTTGAATAATCAGCACATCGGGAAAATTAACCCCGCAGGCTTCGACAGCGATCAGGATTTGATTTGAGGCAGGACTGGGGTCTGGAATTTCCTTTACCGACAAGGTTTCCGGCAGGCCAAATTGGGTACAGAGTAGTGCTTTCATAGTTTGATTTTTGCCACGAAGGCAAGAATGTGCTACTTATAACTTATAGTAAACCAATTTCTTTTTAATTTCGGTTATTATCAAAAATTCAAGAAATGACTCGGGAAAGCCTAATCCAAAAGACTCTTCAGCATTTGGAACAATTACCAGATCAGAAAGTGAAAGAAGTCTCTGACTTTGCTGAGTTTTTACTATTCAAAATTGACAATCAGATCCTAACCGAAGGAATTCAAAAAATGGTTTCTGAGTACAAATCTTTCGATTTTTTGGAAGATGACGAGGAGATTTATTCTGAGGAAGACCTTAAAGAAAAGTACAAGTGAAGAAAGGCGATTTGATACTAATTCCATTTCCCTTTTCTGATTTGACAGGAACTAAAAATCGACCTGCTCTAGTATTATTTTCCAACGAATTAGATGTAACCGTTTCTTTTATCACCTCTCAAATCAAATGGTCCTCAAACCATGACATCGTTTTATTCCCGTCTTTACTAAACGGCATAAAAGTGAAATCGCTTGTTAGACTTAGTAAAATGGCAACGATAAGTAAAGACCTAATTTTGGGCAAGTTGGGGGAATTATCCCAAAAAGAGTTATATGATGTGGACCAATGCTTGATTGATCTGTTCAATATTAAGCCTTGAATTAACCTGATATTCAGCTTAAACTTTTTCTCCTTAAGCATTATTCTTTGCGACCTCGGCGCCTTTGCGGTAAAATCAAAAATTCCTAGGCAAATCCTCCCGAAAGGAATAATTTTGAGGCCTTTAGAAACCTAAAACACCCAAATATGTCCGTAGCTGCTTTTATCGCCAACAACAAAGACCGTTTCCTCAACGAACTCTTGGAACTCCTTCGCATTCCTTCCGTCAGCGCCGATCCCAAATTCAAAAATGATGTCTTTGCAGCAGCTCAGTTTGTTAAAAAATCCCTGGAAAAAGCCGGAGCCGATGTCGCTGAAATCTGCGAAACAGCAGGCTATCCTATTGTTTATGGGGAAAAAATCATCGATCCGGCACTGCCAACCGTCCTTGTCTACGGCCACTACGACGTACAGCCGGCAGATCCGTATGAGCTTTGGGACTCTCCGCCTTTCGAACCTGTCATCAAAAACACGCCGAATCATCCCGAGGGAGCCATTTTTGCCCGGGGATCTGCCGATGACAAAGGCCAATTCTACATGCACATCAAGGCTTTCGAAGCCATGATGGCTTCCGGAGATTTGCCCTGCAATGTCAAGTTCATGATCGAAGGGGAAGAAGAAGTGGGTTCGGACAACTTGGACAAGTTCGTTTTGGAAAACAAGGAGCGACTAAAAGCCGATGTGATTTTGATTTCCGATACGCACATGATCAGTATGCAGGATCCCTCCATCACAGTTGGACTTCGAGGAATGGCTTACATGGAAGTCGAAGTGACCGGTTCGAATCGGGACCTCCACTCCGGGACCTACGGAGGTGCTGTCGCCAACCCGATCAATGTGCTTTGCAAAATGATCGCTTCCATGAAGGATGAAAATGAGCACATCACCATTCCGGGATTTTATGACAAAGTCCAGGAACTGACTGCTCAGCAGCGTCAGCGACTGAATGAGGCACCTTTTGACCTTAATGAATACAAAGGAAAACTCGATATTGACGATGTCCATGGGGAAAAGGGCTTCACCACCATCGAACGCGTGGGTATCCGTCCGACCTTGGATGTCAATGGAATTTGGGGTGGATATACCGGAGAAGGAGCGAAGACCGTTTTGCCTTCGAAGGCCTACGCCAAAATCTCCATGCGATTAGTTCCGGATCAGGATTGGCATGAGATTGCGCAGCTTTTCGAGTCTCATTTCAAAGCCAATGCGCCAAAATCCGTCAAAGTAAAGGTCAAAGCCCACCATGGCGGAGCTCCTGCAGTAGTCTCAGATTCATCAATCGGCTATCAAGCAGCAGAAGCAGCGATGGAAGAAACCTTCGGAAAAAGACCGATTCCAACTCGGGAAGGCGGCTCGATTCCGATTGTGGCTTTGTTCCAAAAAGAATTGGGTAGCGATCCGATTCTGTTCGGCTTTGGCTTGGATACCGATGCGCTTCACTCTCCGAACGAGCATTATGGCGTGAAAAACTACTTTATCGGCATCGAGACCATTGCGGCATTCTTCAGACACTTCAGAAAGCTCAGCGGAAAGTGATCAAAGTCGCCAAAAGCTATTTCCAAAGGGTTTAATTTCGAACCCCAAGACCTAAATCCCTGTTTGCCAGAGTAAATCCCAACATTGCATGACCCTCGCTCCCAAAAAAGTCGGCAAGCTCCTGCTTCCGGTTTTTCTTTTGATCTCCTTTCTTGCCCAAGCTCAATTGGTAAAGCCACCCAAGTGGACCTTTACTCTTGAACCAAAGGATCTGCAAGTAGGAGAAAAAGCCACGGTGATCCTGGAGGCGGAGATTCCCATGGGTTGGTATGTTTATTCCAACGATTTTGACAAAGATTTGGGCCCGCTTTTGACTGAGTTTGTACCGGCCGCATCTGGAGATTTTGCCGTAGCATCCAAACTCAAAGCCATCAATCCGAAAAAGAAGTTTGACGAAGTCTGGGAAGGGGATGTGACCTACTTTATGGGAAAAGGGCGATTTGAGCAGCCCATCACGATCAATGCCACATCTGGAACTGTAAAAGGTTCACTGGAATACCAAATGTGCTCTGACCTTACCGGGCAATGCATCAATTACGAGCAGGACATAGAGATTAAGTTCACGGCAAAGGAAGGATCACTTAAGCCACAATCGGCAACAGAAGAAGTGATTTCTGAAGAAGCTGAAGTAATAACAGAAGCCATTTCCCAAGATTCGATTGCACCAGAATCCCCGTTTGCTTTGGCAGAAACCGAATCAGAAGTCATTCCCGAGCCTCAAGACTTTACAGCCGAGGGGGAAACCGAATCGCTTTTGGGTTTTATGGTTTTGGCTTTTCTGGCAGGATTGGCTGCATTGATTACACCTTGCGTGTTTCCGATGATTCCGATGACGGTTAGCTTTTTTACCGGACGATCCAAAAAGCGCTCAGAAGGAATCCGTCAAGCCTTTATTTATGGGATTTCCATCATCGCGATTTACACCATTGCCGGAACAGCTGTGGCAGCGATTCAAGGGCCTGAATTTGCCAATTGGCTGGCTACCCACTGGATTCCAAACGTGTTTTTCTTTCTGATTTTCATTGTTTTTGCCTTGGCGTTTTTGGGCATGTTTGAACTGACCTTGCCTTCGAGCTTTGTCAATAAGATCGATGCGAAAGCCGAAAAAGGAGGACTAGGTGGCGTATTCTTTATGGCCTTTACCTTGGTTTTGGTTTCCTTTTCCTGCACCGGGCCTATTGTGGGTTCTATCCTGATTTCCTCTGCGGGCGGCGAACTGGTCAAACCGGTTTTGGGTATGTTTTCTTTTGGTTTGGCTTTTGCAATTCCGTTTACCTTGTTTGCGATTTTCCCGGAGTGGATGCAGCGTCTCCCAAAATCTGGCGGTTGGCTGAATACCGTCAAAGTGGTCTTGGGCTTTTTGGAATTGGCCTTGGCCTTCAAATTCCTCTCCATTGCTGACTTGGTTTACCACTGGGGAATTTTGGATCGGGATATCTTCCTGGCGATCTGGATTGTGATCTTCTCGGCTTTGGGACTTTACCTGTTGGGAAAAATCCGCTTACCCCACGATTCCAAGCTCGACCACATCGGCGTACCTAGATTGCTGTTGGCATTGCTGACTTTTGCTTTTGTGGTTCACATGATTCCTGGACTTTGGGGCGCTCCGCTCAAAATTCTCAGCGGTTATCTGCCTCCGATCACTACGCAACAATTTAAAATTGAAGGTGGCATCGCTTCAGGGGAAATGCCGTCTACTTCCACCGAAGTGATCAAATACGCTGATCGCCTGAAAATTCCCCACGGAATTCCGGGCTATTTCGACTACGAACAAGCTTTGGCCGCAGCCAAGCTGGAAGGGAAGCCTCTTTTGATCGACTTTACCGGACATGGCTGTGTGAATTGCCGAAAGATGGAAGAAAATGTCTGGGTCGATCCGCAGGTGTTGAAGCGGCTGAAAGAGGACTTTGTCATGGTCGCTCTGTACATCGACGAACGGCTGGAACTTCCGGAAAGCGAGTGGTACACCTCAAGCTATGACGGCAAAGTGAAAAAAACACTCGGCAAGCAAAACGCCGATTTCCAGATCACCCGATTCAACAACAACGCCCAGCCGTATTATGTCATTTTAGACCACAATGAGCAACTTGTAGCTAAGCCAAGGGGATACAATACGGATATAGCGGCGTTTGTGGAGTTTTTGGATGAGGCGAAGAAAATATTCAATGAGCAAAGACAATGAATCAAACTCAATGGTCAATTTTCAATTTTTTTTCCTTGAAAATTGAGTTTTGGTTATTGAAAATTGATCATTGAAAAAGTCTAGAATCAAAAGGAAAATCTTCCTGACCGACAATTTGGATCGCTGAGAAATCCGGGTGTTGTGGATTGATCAAAAAGTTAAAATCACCCGGAACCACGGCTGAAGGTATTTTCAGAACACAGTTTTTCCGCTCGGCTACAAATGCATCGCCAATTTGCTGTGTATCCAAAACTTGCGGAAAACTACTCCAATTGACAGGTAAATCTTCCTTGGAAAGGCTAGCGATCGAAACGTAACTCGGGATATCAATCTCCACCATCACATAGTCTTTTGGCAAAATGGATAAGGAAAGGTGAACCGCCACCTCGGCCATGGCCAAAGCCCGACTGTCTGCACAATAAATCAACTCTGTTCCTTTGGAATTCCATCGGTTACCACAGAGAGCAGCACCCTTTCCGGACAGTTCTATTCCATACTTTTTCCGAATCAGTCGAAAAACCCGCATCAGACAAAAACACCCTGATCGATCCGCTGTAGCTCGCTGAGCACCAATTCTTTGCCGTAAGAGTCCCTCAGTAACTCGATCGGACGTCGATTCCCGAGGGCATGACTGCTGGCATTAAGCCAAGCTGCAAAATCCTCCGCAGTATCAAAAACCTCCAAGCCAACAACCGTCACCTCCATCAGCTCGATGATCTTCTCGGAATGAATCGAGCGAAAGACGTAATCCGATTCTTTCTTGTAGCGCTGCAGAGACTTCAGAGAAATATCCAAAAAATCCGACCACTCCTGATCAGAAAATGGGGTCAATTCCTTGATCGACATAAATAGCGGATTAGGAATCCCCTGACGGATCACATCTACGACCATCATCCTGTCTGTGAAAAATCGTCTCAAAGGAACCCCATGTAGCGTTGGATATTTTGAATAGCGAGGAAGACTCGTGACATAAGTAGCCATCTCCTCGGCTACGGAATTTAGTTGGATATAGTCTGAATCACTCATAGCTTAGAAATTTGTCTTTTAATTTACGACATTTTTCCAAAAATGATTTCCTTCTATTCATTTTTTATCCAATCTTAAATAATTACCCTTCAATGATTCGATTTTTCACTGCCTTTTGGACAGCTTCCATCTTATTATGCACTTGGAGTTTGGCGTAGATATTTTCGATATGCTTGCGTACAGTTTTCGGGGAAATGAACAGATTTTCTCCAATCTGATGATAGTTGAGCCCCTTGGCGGTTTGTTCGAGTATCTCTATTTCCCGAGTGGTAAGATTGATTTCTTCCTTGGTGTCTTCAAAATTAGGCGGGTTGCGAAGGAGCTTAAGGGCCTTCATCGCGATGGAAGGAGTCATCGCAGCGCCGCCTTCTAGAGTATCCAAAATGCCTTGATGAAGGGCAGGAGGATCGACCTCTTTCAAAAAATACCCATGCGCGCCAGCTTGGATCGCCTTGAAAATATGTTCGTCATTATCAAAGACAGTCAGCATGATCATCTTGATCTGGGGGTATTTTTGAGCCACTTTTTCCACAGCATCGATGCCATTCATTTTGGGCATCTCGATATCCATCAGGATGAGGTGGACATTGGGGTCTTGTTCGAGTTTTTCCAATAGCTCCACTCCATTCATTGCCCAAAACTTCAGCTCCAGATCAGGATAAATTGCAAGCTTATCCCGTACAGCTTTGAGCAAAAAACTGTTATCCTCAGCGATCGCGATTTTTATTTTCATACAAAGATCATTTTAGCATACACTGATAAAAGTACCTGAACCTTCCTGTGAATCGATTTTCAATTCTTTTCCAATACGTTCTGCACGGGTGCGCATGGTGTTCATGCCATTTCCATCCGGATTTTTTTCATCAAAGCCCTTACCATTATCCATTACAGACAGGCAGATATCGGCTTCATTTTCTTGGGTGATGAAAATCTCAATTTTTCCTGCCTCAGCATGCTTAATGGCATTGTTAAGCGCCTCCTGAGCTATTCGATAGAGATTAACCCCTTCGAGCGAATTGAGATGGAGCTGTGGTGTGACACCTTCATCGATCTTTAGTTCAAACTGAATCTGAGGACAGGACTCTTGAGCCTTCTGAATCAATCCGGCCAACCTAAGTTGAAGGTCTTCTACTGAAATGGCGTCCTTGTTCATCGCCCAGATGGTATCTCTGAGTTCATTGACCGTATCGACCGTAAAGCTGGAGATCCGGTCAATTTTCTCACCCAATTGATCTTTGGTTAAGTTTCCAAACTTCAATTGATTCAGCGAGGAAACTATAAAAGTAAGCTGAGCACCGATATTATCATGGAGATCAGAGGAGATACGATTACGTTGTTCAGCGAGCTTCTTCTGAGTTTCCTGTTCGGCATAGATAGCTTGCAGTTTTGCTTCTTGCTCGAGTTGAAGGTTTTTATTTTTCTGTCTGTAATAAATGAAAAATGAGGAACCTAAAATGATCAAAAGTGCCAAAAGGAGCAACAAAAGCTGATTATTTCGATTTTTTACAATTAATTCGTTTTCCGCCAAAGCAGCTCTGGACTGAGCAAGTTCTAGCTCCTTAGTTTCGACTTCATAGCGGGTTTCCAGTTCACCCATGAGCTTAACCCGTTCCTCCTTAAAAATCGAATCCTTCAATGCAGCATATTCTTCCAAGAAGGAAATTGCTTTTGCCGACTCTCCTAGTTTTTTGAAATATTGAAACTCCTCATAGAGGTAGTCCCTCTTTTTTTCCACAGATTCGCTTTTCTTCACATAAATGGCCGCACTATCCAACCATTGTCTCGACTCTTTGAAATTTCCCAAATTGTAGGCTATGGTGGCTAAATTGGTGAAATTAGTTGCTAAGCCATAGGCAGGTGAGCCCCCCTTTCTATTCAATCCCAGAGCAATCTCAATCCACTTTCTGGATTCTTCAAATTTCTTCTGCTTCAAAAGAGTATTGCCAATATTGTTGAAAGTGAAAATCACCCGAAGGCTGTCCAGAATTTCCAAGTCTTCTAAAATCTGGTAATGATAAAATAAAGCACTGTCCGGCTTATTCCAGTCATCAAAATTGATAGCAATGCTGTTAAGTGCAAAGGCCTTATAGGTAGGATTTGCCTTGGTATAAGAATTCAAAATTTGTAAGGCCCTTTTGCCATAGTCAATTCCCTGTACATAATCTTCCATATCATGATAGATTACCGCAATGTCCAGATGATGGTAACCCAAATAATTGGAGTCTAATGAACTTCGGGCATGTTGAATGCCCTTTTGTGAAAAATCCAAGGCTTGTTCAAACTGTCCCGTATTCTTAGAAATTCGGGTCAGACGGATATAAGAAAGGGAAATGAGTTCAGGATTTTGTTTGGAATCAATAAACTGGAGCGCATGGTTAAATGCCCTGATAGCTTCTTGATTTTGGAGACGAAGGTTTTTTGATTCTGCTAAAAAATAAAAGTAAATACCACTGTCTGCCTGAGATTTCAATCGGGATTTTGCTGTCTCTAAAAAGTAATCTGAAGAATCAACTTGAGTGTACATTTTCCCCAAATACGTTTTCAAATCAGACTCTTGAGAAAAAGTCGTCATGAAAGAAAAGAATAAAATAATCAGCACCAGACTAAATCGGAAAAGCATCGAAACGGGCGAAGGGTAATTTGAATATAAAAAAATGGCCTTTGTCTCCCAAAGGACAAAGGCCAAATTCCTCTTTAATATTTGATCAAGGATAAATCTCTTCCAAAATCTGAGCTAACCGAACACTGGCAGCAATCATTCGCTCCTCGGCGATATGATAGTTGTCATACATGTATTGGTAGCTGATTTTATTGTTTTCAGGAAGATTATAGACCATTGGTCTATAGCTGACGGCTTCCTTGAGCCAATCAAGCATCGTGGCAGAGCGGTATTTTTCTTTCATTTCAGGAGTCAACCGGCGAAAGAGCTCTTCTCCGATTTCGGTATAGCTCATTCCCTGACGGTCGATCATCCCACTGTCCCAAAGTGCATGAAGATTGGTTGGTTGATTGAAAAATTCAATCTTCACATCATTTCCTCCACGGTCGTCGCCTGTGCCCACATGAAGTGGCTGATGAATATCTTCGACCATGTGAATGAGCATTTTAAGCTTCTCGGCTTCGGTTTTAGGATCCAGTCCACCGGCTTTCAGCTCAGCTTTGATCCGTTGAATAGCCTCGTAAGCATCCCCGGTTTTCTCTTGTGTACTTGGATCGTATTCGCCGTTTTTACTGTTGAGGTAATGCCATGTGGTGGCATAATCATAGCTTCTATCTGATCGGATTTCATCCATCCAAGTACCACTTCGACCTAGGGACATCGGAAAAAGGATTTTCTCTACCTTCCTTTTAGTAGACTTTTTCATTTGCTTTTCAGCCATATACCCGATCAGGTAGTGACCCAATTGCCCCCAAGCAAATGCCTGGGAAACCATGAGACTAAAGAAAAGCGTGAGTGTGAGGGTTTGTACTCTTTTCATGTTTGTAATAAAAAAGCGAAGATAGACCTTCGCTGAAATTTTGAGTTAAGGGAAAGTTAACCTTTGGAGAGTTCAGAAACAGCCAACCAAGCCATTAATCCGGCACCGATTTCCAGTGATTCTTCCTCAATGTCGAATGTAGGTGTATGTACTCCTGATACAATACCCCGAGCTTCGTTTCGGGTGCCCAATCGGTAAAAACACCCGTCAATTTCCTGGGAATAAAACGCGAAATCCTCCGCAGCCATCCAGATATCCAAATCCAGCACATTTTCCTCACCAAGATACTCCCTGGCAGCATCCATGGATCTGGCAGTCAATTCCGGATCGTTCTTGAGAAAAGGGTACCCCTTTCGGATTTCGAAATCCAATTCCCCGCCCATTCCTTCGACGATACCATGAGCGATTTGAAGCATCTTCTCATGAGCCTTGGCTCTCCAAGCCTCATCAAGTGTACGGAATGTCCCTTGGATTTTTACCTCATTTGGGATCACGTTGGTAGCTCCCAGTGCCTCCACTCGGCCAAAAGAAAGCACGGAAGGGATTTTGGGATTGGCTACGCGACTGACGATCTGTTGAAGTGCTACAATCATATGGGAAGAAATCAACACGGGATCGATGAATGTCTCGGGCATGGCACCATGTCCGCCTTTCCCTTTCACGGTGATATAGATTTCATCCGTACTTGCCATGTAAAGACCAGGACGGAAACCCACTTTCCCAGCTGGGATCATCGGCATCACATGTTGACCGATAATCGAATTAGGCCGTGGATTTTCCAGAACTTTATCCTTGATCATCAGCGATGCACCTCCAGGAACCAATTCTTCTCCCGGTTGGAAGATCAGCTTGATGGTTCCTTCAAATTGGTCTTTTACCTCGTTGAGGATTTTGGCTGCGCCTAAAAGTGAAGCCGTGTGAGCATCGTGTCCACAGGCATGCATGACTCCGGGGTTCTGTGATTTGTAAGGAACATCATTTGCCTCCACGATAGGGAGCGCGTCCATATCTGCCCGAAGGGCAATGACTTTTTTGTCAGGGTTTTTTCCTTTGATCAAGACCGACCAGCCTGTAGTGGCCTTAGATTCGATCTCTGTAATTCCTATTTGCCGAAGTTTTTCCTCGACAAAGGCGGCAGTTTTAAACTCTTTGAACGAAAGTTCGGGATTGGCATGCAGATGTCTTCTATTGCTGATGACTTCTTCTTTGTATTCCTTAGCCAGGAATTTAATTCTGTCCTTGAGCATTTTGATCGGTCGTTACGGGAGAGGAATACTCCTTTCGCTGAAATCTGTCCTGAATGATTCGGGCAGTTGGAAATTGGGATTTAACTTTTGAAAATACCCGCTGAGCTTCGAATTTGTAAGCATATTGACCCACTTTTACCAAATATCTGGGTTGCTGATACTGCATTTCCGGGTTTATATCCGGAAAATATAAGGCTAGGTCATCCCGGGTTTTGAATGCCTCATTTCTGTCAATACCCGAATAAACCAAGACAGTAAATCCACTGAAATAGGCTTCTGATTTATTTTTTTCAAAAGTCCTTTTTTGCAAATCGGACAATTGACCATCCACTGCTTGCGAAGAGGAAATTATCTCCAAATCTGCAGTACTGTTTGAATTGCGGTAATCAGGGAAATCAGGTAGTACACCTGAAAGATCCTCTTGATAATTAGAATATACAGATGCACCGCTTCCTGAAACACCACCTGAAGTTTTGCAACCCAAAATCAAACAGGAAAATCCAATTACCCAGAGTTTTTTCATAAGCTGTTAATGTTCAATTACGACACAAGTCCCATTTACAATATCCTGCTCGACACTTTTGTATTTGACATCCATCTTAGTGCTTCCATCCTTGTACTGAACGGATACTTTGTCATTTCGACCATACACCTTCTCCGTTTTTCGGGGTGCGACAGGTTGTGGAGCAGTCCTGCCAGCTGCAGCAGCAGCTGCCACGGCACGATTTGCACCTGGATTCAGGGTACTCCCCACTTCAGCTTTTGACGCATGAACTTTTGGTTCGGGAGCACGCTGCACTTGAGCTTGCTGTACCTGAGCCGGATCCTGCTTCGGCAAATCGGCTCGGCTCAAGAACGAAATCATGTCTTCATTGAGTTTGCCTATGAATCGCTTGAACATCTCAAACGCCTCAAACTTATAGATCAAGAGCGGGTCTTTTTGTTCGTAAACGGCATTCTGAACCGATTGCTTCAAGTCATCCATATCCCTGAGATGTTCTTTCCAGTTCTGGTCAATAATGGCAAGGGATACATTTTTTTCAATGGCCCGGATCAGCTCGTGACCATCGGTATGAATGGTTTTTTCCAGATTGCAGACGATTCCTATTTGTTTGATTCCGTCCGTAATCGGTACCATGATATCTTTTACAGTACCTCCTCTTTCTTCAAATACTCTCTTGAATATGGGTAGGGCAGTCTGGGCAATGTCTCCATTTTTCTTCTGATAGGTTTCAAAAGCAACGGAATAAAGCTCTTGGGTAAGTTTTTGAGCATCTTTGGTTTTGAGATCGTTTTCTGAAATCGGATAATCTACTCCCAGAGTGGTGAAAACATTCATTCTCAGGTTTTCCGCATCCTCTGTCGATTTACCCATCTCGACAAGACTCTCGCAAACATCAAACAAAATATTAAGGATGTCCAATTCCAATCTGTCCCCTTTAAGGGCATTTCTTCTACGCTTGTAGACTACCTCTCGCTGAGAGTTCATGACGTCATCGTATTCGAGGAGGCGCTTTCTGGTGCCAAAGTTATTTTCCTCGACTTTGCGCTGAGCTCTCTCAATGGATTTGGTGATCATGCTATGCTGAATCACCTCGCCTTCCTCAAGACCCATTCGGTCCATCAGCTTGGCGATTCGATCCGAACCGAAAAGTCGCATCAAGCTGTCTTCGAGAGAAACAAAGAACTGGGAAGAACCCACGTCACCTTGACGGCCGGAACGGCCACGAAGCTGACGGTCCACACGTCGGGATTCGTGACGCTCAGTACCGATGATCGCCAGACCTCCGGCCTTTCGAGACTCCGGCGTCAATTTGATATCCGTACCACGACCGGCCATGTTGGTAGCAATGGTCACAGTGCCCGGCTTACCGGCCTCAGCTACAATGTCTGCCTCACGGGCGTGCTGCTTGGCATTCAATACTTGATGCGGAATTTTCTTCAGCGTCAGCATTCGGCTGAGTACTTCAGAGATTTCTACTGAGGTAGTACCGACAAGTACCGGTCTTCCTTGAGCGACCAATTCATTGATTTCGTCGGTGACCGCATTGAATTTTTCCCTTACTGTTTTATAAACTTTATCTTCCCGATCCTGACGAATAATTGGCTTATTGGTAGGGATGACGACCACATCCAACTTATAAATTTCCCAAAATTCTCCCGCTTCTGTTTCAGCCGTTCCGGTCATACCAGCCAACTTATGATACATCCGGAAGTAATTCTGCAGGGTAATCGTCGCATAGGTTTGCGTTGCGTCTTCGACTTTTACGTTTTCTTTGGCTTCGATCGCTTGGTGCAATCCGTCGGAATATCGACGGCCCTCCATGACACGACCCGTCTGCTCGTCAACGATTTTCACTTTTCCGTCCACGATAATGTATTCGGTATCGCGCTCAAACATGCAATACGCCTTGAGCAATTGGTTGACGGTATGGATACGCTGGGCTTTTACGCTGTAATCTTTGATGACCTCTTCCTTACGGATAAGCTTCTCTTTGTCATCTATAGCGGTGTCTTTTTCCAATTCGGCGATCACTACCCCGATATCCGGAAGGATAAAGAAGTTAGCGTCCTCATTTTTGGTAGTCATCGCTTCGATACCTCTGTCGGTCAAATCGACTACGTTCGTTTTCTCATCGATAGTAAACAATAGCGGCTCATCAGCTTCAGGCATATTCCGCTTGTTGTCCTGGAGGTAATAATTCTCTGTTTTTTGAAGAATCACCCGGATACCAGGCTCGGAAAGGTACTTGATCAGCGGCTTATATTTTGGAATACCTCTATAAGCCCTAAAAAGTGCCAAACCGCCTTCTTTTTCATTACCATCAGCGATGTGTTTTTTGGCTGATGCCAAAAATCCCTGAATCAATTTGCGCTGCTCATCCACCAAAGCAGCCACTCTCGGCTTCATTTGGTCAAACTCATGCACATCTCCACGAGGAACAGGCCCAGAAATAATCAATGGAGTACGGGCATCGTCAATCAGGACTGAGTCCACCTCATCCACCATAGCAAAGTGATGCTTGCCCTGAACCAGATCACCTGCCTCACGGGCCATATTGTCGCGTAGGTAATCAAAGCCAAATTCATTGTTGGTACCGTATACGATATCACTTGAATAGGCTTTTTTTCTACCGGGAGAGTTGGGCTGATACTTGTCAATACAATCGACTGTCAATCCGTGAAATTCAAAAAGTGGGGCATTCCACTCGGAGTCCCGCTTGGCCAGATAATCGTTAACTGTTACCAAATGGACGCCTCTTCCGGAAAGCGCATTTAGAAATGCAGGGAGGGTGGAAACCAGTGTTTTCCCTTCACCCGTAGCCATTTCGGCGATTTTTCCTTTGTGAAGGACCATGCCCCCGATGAGCTGAACATCATAGTGGACCATATCCCATACGACCTCATTGCCTGCAGCGATCCATTTGTTATGCCAGATAGCCTTTTCGCCCTGAATTTCCACATTGGGCTTACGGGCCGCAAGCTCCCTGTCGTAGCTATTGGCAGCGACTTCAAGCTTTCCATTCTCCTTAAACCTGCGGGCGGTTTCCTTCACAATCGCAAAAGCCTGAGACATTACCTCATCCAGGACTTTTTCTAACTCCGAGTCCCGTTCCTTTTCCAACTTGTCTATTTCATTGAAAAGCTGGTCTTTTTGATGGATCGCTTCCGAAGGCAGCGCGTCAATTTGACCCCTTAAGTCCGCAATTTTCCCATCAATGGATTGGAGCCGGTCATTGATTTTGTTACGGATTTCCTGAGTCTTTTCCCTAAGCTGATCATCACTGAGGGATTTTAACCCTGAAAAAACCTGATTGATTTCAGTGACTTTGGGTAGGAGTTCTTTGATATCTCGGTCGGATTTGGTGCCGAATATTTTGGCCAATCCTTTTGCAATAAAATCTAGCATGATGTTGAGTTGGATCCCTTTTTGGGGGCCTAAAAATAAGCCCTTTTTGTTAGAATTGATAATTTAGCCTCCCAGTAGAAAGGCTAGGTTGTTGAATGGTTTAAATGTTTATTTTTCCTTTGAAAACCTGTTCTGCCGGCCCAATCAGCCAGATGTCCTGAAATCCACCGGACGAGTTTGGACGGAATCTTACAGACAGTTTTCCACCAAGCGTCGTGATTTTTATCTCATTCTGATTGGTTTGAGTTCCATATACCAAAGCTGCTGCTGTCACGCCTGTCCCGCAAGAAAACGTCTCATTTTCTACTCCACGCTCATAGGTCCGGACAAACACTTCATCATCCTTGATACCCTCCACAAAATTGACATTAGTTCCGGCGGGAGCGTAGCAGGGGTCATATCGGATAGATTTACCCTGGTCAAAAACAGGATAATCCCTCACATGTTCTACAAATCGGATATGATGAGGGGAGCCCGTATGAACAAAGTAATCGCCCATACTTTCTTCTATTCCTTTCACATTTCCCATCAAAAGCTCCACTTGATCTCCTTTCAAAACAGCTTCGTGAGGACCATCAATTGCGAGAAAATGGGTTTGTTCTTTGATAATTCCAAGAAAGGAAGAAAAAGCAACAGCACATCGGGCACCGTTTCCACACATACTTTGTGATCCATCCGCATTGAAATAGATCATTTCGAAATCATAATCTGCATGATTTCTGATCAGGATCAGGCCATCCGCGCCGATTCCGAATTTGCGGTCACAAAGCTTTTGTACCTTGGCCAAATCATTTTGATCAAATCGTTCCTCACGGTCATCGATCATGACAAAATCATTTCCAGTTCCTTGGTATTTGTAAAATGAAAGTTCCATTAGATTGTCCTCGAAGGTGAGACAGACAAAAACTTATCCATACCTACACCAAACCACAAACTTAACCAACTTGTCACAAAATCAGACTTATTGTCTGGGTATCAATTCCAAATTCGTCAGATTATCTCTAGCTTTTGCAACTATATCCTGTTTAAGCTGGTTTTTTTCAAAACCTAAATTCCAACGTCAATGAAACATCAAAACACAGACAAAAGCCGAAGATCATTTCTATCCCAAACTTCAAAAGCTGGACTTGCGGTAGGTTTGATCGGTTCATCCTTTTCCGAATTGCTCGCCAATGGGATGGGAATACCTGCTGATTTTTCGGTGGCTACCGGTTTTTCTCAAAGTCCACTTAACTACTCCTATCAAGCATTGGAGCCGCACATCGATGCAAGAACCATGGAGATTCATTATACCAAACACGCTGCATCTTATGCTAGCAACCTAAATGATGCGGCAAAGGAGGAAGGAGTGGACACCTCTAAGCCTTTGGAAGAGGTATTGAAATCCATTTCCAAATACAGTGTTAAAATGAGAAATAATGCCGGTGGACATTATAACCACGAGCTATTTTGGAGCGTCATGAGTCCCAAGGGTGGGGGAAAACCAGAAGGAAAACTATTGGAGGCTATTTCTTCTTCTTTTGGATCTTATGAAGCATTTGTGACCCAATTTGAAAATGCCGCCAAATCTCGTTTTGGCTCCGGTTGGGCGTGGTTGATTGTACAGCCTGGCGCCAAATTGGCCGTCTCTTCCACAGCCAATCAGGACAATCCCCTGATGGATTTGGCCGAAACGAAGGGCATTCCCATCTTAGGATTGGATGTTTGGGAACATGCGTATTACCTCCATTACCAAAACCGAAGACCGGATTATGTGACCGCTTTTTGGAATTTGGTGGATTGGAAAGCTGTAAGCGCAAGATTCGAATTAGCCATCAATTGACTGTAAATCAATGCTTTTTAAATTGAGGAGGGGCTTATGCCTCTCCTCTTTTTTTGAGGTAAAAAACTTGCCTTTGGAATAAGTCTTCTCATTTCCATTTAGCTATCGCACGCTATTATCACCCGGCACATTCAACTTTTTTGGCAACGGGCTTGAAATGCTAAAGGAAACCAAACTTAAACTTAACATGAAAAAAACAGTTGTTTTAGCCCTATCCTTGTGCCTGGCATGGACCTTTACTTCCTGCAATGTAAGTGATGAACCACAAAACACCGATCCGCAGACCCAATCCAAACTAAGCGCGACTGCATCCGGATCCTCTTCAGGAAGTGCCGAAAATGCAAGAATTATTGTAAGTGGGTTTGCAGTCAATCAGCTTACAGTGGGCACCCAGAATGTAGAAATGAAATATTACGCCAAAGCTGATTTGCTGGCAGGAATCAATCTTGGAAATCTGCAACTGAAGTCAAACGTAAGTACGGGACTTCAAACCTCATCATCGTCCCAAAAATCTACAGTATTAATTGCATCTGGGGAATCGAGATTGGCTGTCATCGGAGAAGGGGGAACACCTGAAGGTAACTATCGGGAAGTCAGTTTTCAACTTTTCAAAAATACAAGCGCCAACAGCAATGACCCAATGCACCAGAAGTCACTTTTGATCACTGGGGAAATCAACGGTAAACTGACTACCATTTGGACCGAAAGGGAAAGTACTCTCAGAGCCGTTTCCGAATCAAGTACCGGAGTGGAAGTGGATGGAAATTCAGAACTGGTGCTCAATTTTGATCTAAGAAAACTATTTGAAGGGGTGAATTTTGCAACCGCACTGGATGCCAATGGCGACGGTAGAATCGAAATCGGTCCAAACAGTCCTGATGGAAACGCCGCAATTTTCAGTAGAATTGAGAGCAATCTTTCCTCTTCCGTGATTCTTCAGAAACGATAATTCCAATCCACACATGATTAACCAAGCCGATCAGGAAACAGATCGGCTTTTTTTGTTTTTTCTGTCTCATCAAGTAATTCTGTCAACGATTTTTCATTTATCAGATCAATTTGACTTATTTCAGGACTCAATCTCCAAAAGTAGTTCCATGCAAGATCCTAAGTCACTCACTTCAGTTGCTCTTTTTCATCAAACCTTTAAGCATCCGGTACTTCCCGAGCCTACAATTCCATCAGAAACGCGCTGTAATCTTCGTCTTTCCCTTTTATCCGAGGAATTGAAAGAGTTGGAAGAAGCCATCGAAAACAAAGATCTGGTGGAGATAGCCGATGCACTTTGTGATCTTCAGTACGTGCTTTCCGGTGCAATCTTGGAATTTGGCTTAGGAGAAAAATTCAAAGCGCTCTTTGATGAAGTGCAGCGCTCCAATATGAGCAAGGCATGCAAAACTGAGGCAGAAGCCAAGGCAACAGTAAAACACTATGAAGACAAAGGCACGCCTTGCTTTTATGAAAAAGAAGGAGATCTGTTTTTGGTGTTTAGAGAAGGAGATCACAAGACGCTGAAATCCGTGAATTACTCTCCGGCAGATTTGAAGGGGATATTGGAGAAATAAGCCGATAAACAACATTGAAAAACCGGTCGGAATCCTCTGATCGGTTTATTTTTTTGCCTAAATACAAAAAGCCCCGCATTTATGCGAGGCTTCTGTACCAGGAGCGGGAATCGAACCCGCACGGCCGATATGGCCACAAGATTTTAAGTCTTGCGTGTCTACCTATTCCACCATCCCGGCTTGCTCTACCTTTTCGTAGAGATTTCAGTCATCAAATCTACTATGTCCTGAAATGAAAAAGCCCTTTTGCAAGGGCTTTTTTGAGCGAGAGACGAGATTCGAACTCGCGACCCCGACCTTGGCAAGGTCGTGCTCTACCAACTGAGCTACTCTCGCATTAAAATTGGCAATGACCGTTGTCAAAGCGAATTGTGGATGCAAAGGTAAGGCGGTAAAATATTTTTGCAAGACGTCTGGCAAGAATTTTTTCGAGCTTTTACTTATTTTTTTCTTTCCTCCTGATTTTCAGAAGTCATAGGAAGCCAAAATTTTCACCATTTCACCCACATTTCTTGCTCCCAGCTTTCGAAGAATATTCTTTCGGTGGGTTCCAACCGTATTTATTGAAATATTTAAAATTTCAGAGATCTCTTTGGACTCTTTTCCTTGAAGGATCAAATCAACAATTTCTCTCTCTTTTCCGGTTAGATTGACTTCCTTATCTGTCGGTGAGTTTTTACTTACAAATATTTTCGTTCCATCATCTTTTGTGAAAGAATAGTTCCAGTCATATCCCTTCTGTTTGGGGGGAGTGAATAGCTGAATGATGATGTGCAGGTCCATGATAAAATTACCTGCAGAATCAATCACATATGGTCTTACTTTGGCAGTAACCCAGGTTATTTCTTCAGTTTTTCGGTGTACCCACCGAGTAGTATATGAAAATTGGAAGGTATGCCTTTCTGAAATGGTCAAGGAATGGAAGGCCTCAAAGACAATCTTCTGAAAATTAAACAACTCCGGACGGTCATCAGGATGAATCATCGCAAAAGATGTCTCCATCCCTTTGTTTCGGAACATCGATGCAGGATAACCCGAAAGTTTTTCCACATTTCCTGCAAAAAATGCCAAATTCAAATTACGGTAATCAAAGCAGGCAATGAGAAGCTCCTCTTGCATACCGATTGTATTGCTTAGAGCCAATAAATCCTCTTTAAGCTTTTGTTCATCAATTTCACCCTGAAACTCCTGCTCCTTCCAATTTTTAAAGAACTTGGTATACCTATCCTGCTTTTTAAGGTCTTTTAGCAATACCTTATCCATAGAAAAGTGTCATTTGTGTTAAGTATTAGTTACTTCAAGTTATAAATAAAAAAGAGAATATTTACTCCATTTTCTTTTTGATCTCATGCAGTTTCAATAAAGCCTCAATTGGTGAAATCGTATTGATATCAAGTTCATCAATAAGCTTCTTAGCTTCAGTCAGTTTTGGATCCATTTCAAAAAGACTCAATTGGAAATTGTTCTTGGGTACGGTTTTGAAAGTTTCCTTTTTTTCTTTCAGTGCTTTGTCTTTTTCAAGATGACTCATGATTTCAGCCGCCCTCAAAACTACCGGATTGGGCATTCCTGCCATTTGAGCCACATGAATACCAAAGCTGTGCTCACTTCCGCCCTCTTTCAATTTCCTCATAAAAATGACTTTATTCCCCACTTCTTTGACCGCTACATTGAAGTTTTTGATCCTAGGAAAGTCACTTGCTAATTGATTCAACTCATGATAATGGGTGGCGAAGAGCGTTTTGGCCTTAAAGTTTGGATGGCTGTGGAGAAATTCGACAATGGACCATGCGATGGAAATCCCGTCATAAGTAGAAGTGCCACGGCCAATCTCATCCATCAACACCAAGCTTCGATCGGAGAGATTATTAAGGATACTTGCAGTCTCAGTCATTTCCACCATAAAGGTAGATTCCCCCTTGGAAAGGTTATCGGAAGCACCGACCCGGGTGAAAACCTTGTCGATGATTCCCACTCTGGCAAATGAAGCCGGAACAAAGCTACCCATCTGTGCCATCAGTACAATAAGAGCCGTTTGTCTCAATAAAGCTGATTTACCGGCCATATTGGGACCTGTAATAATCATGATCTGCTGACTGTCATGATCGAGATAAATGTCATTAGGGACGTAATGCTCTCCCATGGGAAGTTGCTTTTCGATCACCGGATGACGCCCATCCTTGATCTCTAGGGTCTCGGTATCGGAGATCTTGGGTCGGTTATACCCGTTGCTTAGAGCCACTTTTGCAAAAGAGAGCAAGGCATCCAAAGTGCCCAAAACTCTTGCATTTTGCTGGATTTGGGTGATGTATTGCGCGGCCTCCTGAACCAATTCTTGGAAATACCTCTGCTCCAAAGCAATCATCCGCTCTTCGGCATTGAGGATTTTCTCTTCATATTCTTTGAGCTCGGGAGTGATGTAGCGCTCTGCGTTGACCAAAGTCTGCTTTCTGATCCACTCCGCAGGGACTTTATCCTTGTGAGCATGGGTCACTTCAAGATAATAGCCGAAGACCTTATTATAGGAGATTTTAAGGGAGGAAATCCCCGTATTCTGAACCTCACGCTGCTGGATTTGAACCAGAAAATCCTTGCCTTTATTTGCCAACCCTCTGTATTCATCGAGCTCAGTATCAACCCCATCTTTAATCACTCCTCCCTGATGCACTAACATCGGCGCATCTTCCTGAAGCTCCCGTTCAATTTTTTCCAGCAAAAATTCACAGGGATGAATCTGATCTGAAAGCCGTTTCAGCGTTGGATTGGACTGATTTTTCAGCAATTCCTTGATCGGGAGCGTGGATTTCAGTGCCCGCTTGATCTGATTCATTTCCCGGGGATTAGCTCTGCCGACCACAACTTTGGAAATCAATCGCTCCAAGTCACCGATATGACGGAGCGGGCTCAAAATTTCCTCAATGAATGAGGAATTTTGATAAAAAAAGTCCACCACATTCAGTCGTTCCTCGATGGGCTGCTTTTCCTTCAGGGGAAGTACCATCCACTTTTTCATCATTCGGGAACCCATCGGAGTGACGGTCTGATCAAGGATTTGGATCAAGGGAACTCCTCCTTCATGTTGAGGATAGACTAGCTCGAGATTGCGTATGGTAAATTTGTCGAGCCACACATATTTTTCTTCTGCAATTCTGGAAATCGAAGATATATGCTGTACCTCGCGGTGTTCGGTCTCTTCGAGGTAGTAAAGGATTGCCCCGGCAGCAATGATTCCGGACTCCAATTCCTCAATACCAAATCCTTTCAAATTGGCCGTTCCGAAATGGGTTTTGAGTTTTTCGTAGGTAAAATCAAACTGATACACCCAATCTTCACAGTGAAAGGTAATGAAATCATTCTTGATCAGTTCGGCAGCCGTTTTCTTGGCAGCTTTGGAGAAAATAAGTTCAGAAGGGGCAAAACTTTGTAATAGCTTTTCGAGGTAGGCCGCATTTCCCTCCGCACACATAAATTCCCCCGTGGACACATCCAAGAAAGCGATTCCGTGCTTTTCCTTTCCAAAATGAATCGAGGCGAGGTAGTTGTTTTTCCGGGTATCGAGTACCTGATCATTGTAGGAAAGACCCGGTGTAACCAGTTCGGTAACTCCTCTTTTGACAATTCCTTTGACCATTTTGGGGTCCTCGAGTTGATCACAAATGGCCACACGATTTCCGGCGCGGACAAGCTTAGGGAGATAATTATCCAGGGAATGATGGGGAAAACCGGCCAATTCTATATGTGAGGCGGCCCCATTGGCCCTTTTGGTAAGGACAATATCCAACACTCTGCTCGCAACTACGGCATCCTCACCAAACGTCTCATAAAAATCACCTACCCGAAAAAGCAACAAGGCGCCCGGATGCTTGGCCTTGATGGCGTTGTACTGCTTCATCAGAGGGGTTTCTTGTCCGTCTTTGGATTTGCTCATGGGTAAAATGGAATTGTCGTACTTTTGGAATCAGGAATAAGGCCTGAAAATAGCCGATTAGGGTAGGAGATCAAAAAAGATGAAGAAATTAAGCATGGACGAACTTGACAGAATGTCTGTTGAGGAATTTAAAAAAACCGAAAAATCCCCGATTGTTCTTGTGCTGGACAATGTTCGGAGCTTGAACAACGTTGGTTCGGCTTTTAGGACATCAGATGCCTTCAAGATCGAGAAAATCTACCTCTGTGGCATCACCGGCACTCCTCCCCACCGGGATATACAAAAGACAGCTCTCGGTGCCACGGAATCCGTAGAGTGGGAATATTGCCTCAATACGTTGGAAGCCATAGAAAAACTAAAGGCTGATGAATATCAGATCTGCGCTTTAGAACAGGTAGACCGATCTATCATGCTCCATGATTTTGCTCCAGAAAAAGGGAAGAAATATGCTTTGGTATTCGGAAATGAAGTTTTTGGCGTGGAAGAAGAAGTCCTCCAAAACTGCGATACCGTCCTGGAAATCCCGCAGCTAGGCACGAAACATTCGCTGAATATTTCTGTCAGTCTGGGAATCGCCGTGTGGGACTTGATGGTGAAACTGGAAGGATTTTAATTACCACAGATGCACAGATAATTTTTAAAAGTCTGATTAAACTACAACGTTATCCTTTTAAATGTCAGCTTTGGCTCTCCAAAATTCACGATAAGAGCCACCTGATTTTTGGAAACCTTCAAATAATTGATGGCTTGAGCTACGTGTTCATCATGTATTCCATTCACGCCTTTCACCTCCAAAATAATTTTTTCAAAGAAGATAAAGTCAGCAAAAAACCGATGGGGTAATTGGATCCCTTTATAATTCACTGGGTACTCTTTTTCTCTTTCATATGGAATTTAGTTTCTCTTGAATTCAAATTCTAGTGCATCCTTGTAAACAATCTCTAAAAATCCATGACCCAAATTATTATGAACTTCCATACAGAGTCCCACTATCTTATAGGTTTCTATTTTAAAAGGAAAATTTTCCATAAAAATCTGTTATTGTGATATTTATAAAAAAGTAAGGTACTAAAATCAAGCAAAAATTCCGAAGTACGACTAATCAATTATTTGCTATTCATGGCATCTCATTTTCTGCAACTGGAATTTAAATGCACTTAAATACAATTTTTAAAAAGCGGTATCTCTATCACTTGGAAGAATCTGATTTCAAAAGAAATTTTTACATAAAAATCTGTGAATCTGTGGCTTTTTAAAAAATAAAACCGTGGCTTCTCTGCTTTATCAATAACCTAAATCCGCCAGTTTCACGTGTGTCTTAATTAAATTGGAACTGGCTTTGGCTACGATTTTACCAGTTTCTTTTCGGATAATAGCTTCCCAATGATTCAAATTGGATCCCGAGCGAACTAACTTTGCTGTGACTTCGAGCTTTTCGCCGATCTGAGCAGCAGAGAGGAAATCCACATTCAGATTGATACTGGTCATCAGATACTCCGAACCAGCCACAAAATTCCCCATACCGATCACATCGTCCAGCATCAGCGAAGCAATACCACCATGGAGAATTCTCCCGGGATTACACATCTCAGGACGCACGGTGTATTGAACCTTGATATGATGATGATCCACCTCCAAAAGAATTCCGCTAAGCCAGTTGCCGGCAGCTGAGGGAGTATGATTGAGTGTTTTTCCGATTTGAGATTTAAAAAATTCAAGTTGAGGGGTAGCTGATTTTTCCACTAGTTATCGGATTGATTAAGTAGCCGAAAATAGTCCTCCATGACGGTTTTCAAAACGTCTTTTTCTTTTTCATCTGACCACAAGGGAAATCTCTTGCCAGAAATTGCTAGTTCAAATTCATAACTTGCTTCAATCCAGGGCTTTATTTTATACACCAAATCCAGGTGATCTTGATTATTTCCATTTGAAAACTCCACCGAATCAATAATATCAGTCGATTTCGCAAAGATTTTTACCGGATAATCCGAATTCAACAATTCAAAATAGACATATGCCTCGTCTTTGATCGGGTTGTGGATAATGAGAGGAAAGAATGTCGGGTTTTCCTCCTCCACTTTTCTTTTTCCATGACGAAAAAGCGTCATACCTGCATCTTTCCTCAGCTCTCGATCGTAGGATAAGCCTCGAACATTCAAAAAATACAAACGATCTGCGTCAGCTACCCGAAAGGTTCGATTTTGTCCCGTGTTATCAGCTCGATAGGAGTTGAAAAAGGAAAAAACCAACACTAATCCCAAAGAGGAGAAAATGAAGATTTTCAAAATTTTGATCAGCTCAGGAGTGAGTACCGGATCTCTCGCAGGCATGGCAATGGATTTAGCTGTATAACCGGGAAGAAAGAGAGAGGTTTTTGGAAGCTTACCTCACATAAGATCCTGCGTTCATATCAATAGAGGTTCCCGTAGCATGATCCGCCAAGCCCGAGCAGAGTAACGTGACCATCGGAGCGATGTCCTCAGGCAGGGTCAGTTCTTTCAGCGCAATGTCTTTGAGTGCAAAGTCTTCCCCATATTCAGCCAAAATATCGTTGGCCATGTCTGTTCGCGTAAACCCAGGAGCAATCAGGAAAGCTTTGATTCCGATTTTCCCATAATGCCTTGCTATCGAGCGGGTTAAGCTCACTAATGCGCCTTTGGAAGCGGCGTATGCCAAATAATCCGGAGTGTCTCCCCGAAAAGCCGCTCTGGAAGAAATCATCACAATTCGGCCATTTTCCTGGGGCTTTGCCTGATCGATAAATTCCTTGCTGAGAATCCCGACAGCGGTAGCATTGACCGCCATGACTTTTTCCCAGATTTGGAGCCATTCTCCGGTGGGCAAGGTATCCGGTGCCATGGGGGAGATGCCGGCATTATTGACCAAAGCAGTCAATGGCCCGTATTTTCCCACCAAGCGGGGAATGAAACCCACCACTTCAGCAGATTGGGAAAGGTCACAAGCCTCGATATGTGCTGGATTATTGAGTTGGCTTAGAAGAGTTTCTGCCTCAGATTTATTGGAATTGTAATGGATGATGACCTCGGCACCTGAATCCGAAAGCTGTCTTGCGATGGCTCTGCCGATTCCACGTGATGCTCCAGTGACGAGAATTCGTTGATTTTTCAGGGAAATATTCATGGTTTATCAAAACTCATCGGTCAAAATTTCTCAATGCCAGATGCTGTACATGGGCAAGGTGATGGGTAGAATGCCAGGCGTACATCAACGTAACCTCATCTAAAGATTGGGAGCGCTGTTTTTCTGGATGAAAAAAAGTCTTCTGAAAATCTCCCGGTTTCATTGCCTCCAAAATAGTTACCCACTTGAGATGGATTGCCTTGATTATAGCCAAAGAAGGTTCAATTGGCAATTTAGAATCCGGAAGCTTTGCCCATTCGGCTTCTTCGTAAGGTTTAATAGTTGGGTTATCTTCCGTCAAGGCAAGTTTGAAGCGAATAAATGCATTCATATGACTGTCTGCACAATGATGGATCAATTGTCGTACGGTCCAGCCTCCCGGGCGATAAGGGGTATCGAGCTGCTCCGGAGAAAACGAACTAACCGCAGTAAAAATCAGACTAGGAAAACTCCTTAGCGTCTGAATGGCATTTCCAATCGATACGGAATCGATGGTTTCAGGGAGATTAAATTTTCCGACAGGATATTTGAGAAATTCGATGTCTATGCTCATGGTCTTGGATTATTGTCCACCTGCAGCGATGGTAGCCAAATCTACATGTTTTGCCCCATAGGCCAAAAGGACATTTGCACAGGCACAAAGTGTGGCTCCAGTGGTAATCACATCATCCACCACGAGAATACGCAGTCCGCTGACATTCTCCGATTCTTTTAAATCAAATACCTCATCCACATTTTCCAATCGCTGAAGTCTCGATTTTTTGGTCTGGGTCTCAGTGAATTTTTTCCGCTCCAGCAGTTCTTTGGCGGGAATTTTCAAAGATTGAGAAAGGCCATAGGCAAACCTTTCACTTTGATTATATCCTCTTCTCTTTTGCTTCAAAGGATGTAACGGTACGGGAATGATGATATCCCATTCTCCTTCGTATCCATTTTGAGCTAGCGTGATTCCATATAGCCTTCCCATTTCCTCTCCGATCTCTGGCTTATTCCGATATTTCAGCAAATGAAGGAGTTTTTGGCTTTTTCCTTTTTTAGTAAACCGGATAAAAGCCATGGCCCGATTTACCGGCATCAATCCTTGAAGTTTGGCGGTCAACTCATTGTCAAAAGCACGAAGGTGAAAATTGGCCCTCGGAAGTGTACCTTGACAAATTGTACAGAGGCATGGTTCGAAATCAAAGAGGCTTTTGCCGCAAAGAGGACAATTGCGGGGGAAGATCAGGTCCAAAAAATCTTTCCAGAAAAATAAACGCATGGGTAAAAAGTGTTGTTGTACCTCCTTAGGGTAGAATAAGCCTTATATTTACCCTTTGGACTGAATTTAATTCTTAAGTTAATGAATCTGATAGAGGAATTCAACGAGTACCGCGCCAAAATGAACGAGCGCATCCTGTCTGAGGACAACAAAGTGATCAAACGCTTTTTCAATTTGGACACCAATACCTATGCAGAAGGGGAGTTGGACGTGAAAACCAAAGAAATGATCGGATTGGCCTGCTCCATGGTGCTAAGGTGTGATGATTGTATCAAGTACCACTTGGGAAAATCATTTGAGGCTGGAGTTGGGAGAAAAGAAGTTTTCGAGGTCTTTTCCATTGCGATGATTATTGGAGGATCTATTGTCATCCCACATTTAAGAAGAGCCGTAGAATATTGGGAAGAACTTGAAAATCAAGGATAAAGACTATGTTTAAGCGGGATTTGGATCTTGAAAAACGTTGGTCAAAACTACTGGACGGGCTCAAGGATACCATTGGTAAAAAACCCAATGATCTAAATGGCGTACTCTTCTTGATAGGTGTCCAAGAATTAGGTCAGGGAACGCGCACCTTTTCCAAAGAGCAAAAACAGGACTTGATGCACATTGCCGTTTGTAAGGTCCTGAGCTATGCCGGATTTTACGAGTTAGACCACGTCGATCAAGAAGGCTGGCCACATTGGAGACTTGTGAAAGAATTGCCACATTTTGACTTGTTGGAACAAGAAAAATTGCTCAAACTCCAAGTCTTGGAATACTTCGAAAAAGAGTACCAAATTGAAATCTAAATGAAATCGAGCATTCTACATATGCTGAAGGAACACAGAAAAATGATCCATGCGAGATTCCATCTGACCAATAAAAATCGATTATAACCACATGAAGTTAATCTCATATAATGTCAATGGAATCCGCTCAGCCATGAACAAGGGTTTTGTGGATTGGCTAAAGGAAGAAAATCCAGATATCATTGGATTACAGGAAATTAAAGCTCAAGAAAAGGATATTGATGCGAGCATTTTCCAAGATTTGGGATATGAATTGTATTGGTTTCCAGCCGTGAAGAAAGGTTACAGTGGTGTAGCTATTTTCACCAAGATCAAACCCAAAGCCGTGAAATATGGCATTGGGCTCAACAAATACGATGATGAAGGACGAATGATACAGGCCGATTTTGAAGGTTTCTCGTTTATCTCATCTTATTTTCCCTCTGGGACCACAGGAGATGTGCGTCAGGATTTCAAATATGAATTTCTGGATGACATCTATGGATACATGCAAGACCTGAGAAAAGAAAACCCCACACTAATACTGAGTGGGGATTACAATATTTGCCACAAGCCAATAGACATCCACAATCCTGTCTCCAATAAAAACTCTTCCGGTTTCCTACCCGAAGAACGGGCCTGGATGGACAAGTTTACCGAATCAGGATTTATTGACACATTCAGACATTTCAACCCAGAACCTCATCAATATACCTGGTGGAGTTTCAGGGCAAATTCAAGGGCGAAAAATCTGGGTTGGCGTATAGATTACCACATGGCAACCAAGGAATTGCAAAACAAACTGAAAAGTGCAGTAATTTTGCCGAACATCAAACACTCGGATCACTGTCCGATTGTTTTGGAGATTGAGTAAGAAAAAGACAATTAATTACACCTCATAGATTATTTCTCTGATGAAGTCTATAAAAATTTCAATTCCTTCTCTGATAGAGAACATTAAGATTATCGAAAGTTTCATTGACAATGCTAAAGAAAACTTCGAGATCAATGATGATATCTATGGGAATATTATGATTTCGGTGACGGAATGCATCAGTAATGCAATCATTCACGGAAATCAAAATGATAGAACTAAGCTGGTTCATTTGGAACTCCGGATGGAAGATGATCAGCTGAAATTTATCATAGAAGACGAAGGAGAGGGGTTTGATCTTGCGCTTTTACCGGATCCAACCGAACCTGAAAATATAGAAAAGCCTGGAGGTAGAGGGATTTTCCTAATCCGACACCTGAGTGATGAGGTAAAGTTTGAAGAAGGAGGAAAAAAAACCATTCTCTCTTTTTACATGGACTAAGACATGGCGATTAATTTCTTTACCGAAGACATCAAATTTGATTTGCAGCAAAAGCAAAAAAGAAAAAACTGGTTGAAACAACTTGCTCTATCCGAGAAATACAAAGTAGGCGAACTGAATTACATCTTTTGTTCCGACGAATACCTCTATCAGATCAACGTGGACTACCTCAACCATCACACATACACAGACATCATTACTTTCGATAATTCAGAAGAAGACTCAGTAATCGAAGGAGATATATTCATTAGCATCGATCGGGTAAAAGAAAATGCACAAAAACTTAAGCAAGAAGAATCTTCTGAATTAAGCAGAGTAATTTCTCACGGTCTGTTCCATTTGATGGGTTACAAAGACAAGACTAAGTCGGAAGCGGAAATGATGCGGAGCAAAGAATCCTTTGCAATAGAATTATTCGAAACCTTATAAACGTTTCACGTGAAACAGTGAAAAACCAGGATTTGGTTTACACATGTTTCACGTGAAACATCAAAACATAAAAATCATGTTTCCAAAATATGATGTGATCGTAGTTGGAGCCGGACATGCGGGCTGTGAAGCTGCACATGCAGCAGCAAAAATGGGTTCAAAGGTACTATTGTGTACCATGAACATGAATACCATTGCACAAATGTCTTGCAATCCAGCTATGGGTGGAGTGGCTAAAGGACAAATAGTGCGTGAAATTGATGCATTAGGAGGTATGTCCGGAATTATTTCTGACAAATCCATGATTCAGTTTCGGATGCTAAACCGATCCAAAGGTCCAGCCATGTGGTCTCCAAGAACACAAAACGATCGGATGAGATTCGCCGAGGAATGGAGGCTTGCACTTGAACAAACACCCAATGTAGACTTTTGGCAGGAAATGATCAGTGGACTCTTGGTGAAGGACGGAAGAGTAAGAGGAGTAAAAACTGGAATAGGAATAGAAATCGAATCTGAATCTGTAGTATTGACCAATGGAACATTCCTAAATGGAATCATTCATATTGGAGAAAAACAGTTTGGGGGTGGAAGGACAGGAGAGTCAGCAGCGAAAGGAATCACCGAGCAACTGGTTCAGCTTGGCTTTGAAGCAGGCCGAATGAAAACCGGAACTCCTCCAAGAGTGGATGGAAGAAGTCTGGATTACTCAAAAATGGAAGAACAACTTGGAGATGAAAATCCTGAAAAGTTTTCCTATTTAGACCAAACACAGCCACTCCAAACTCAAAAAAGTTGCTGGATAACTTATACCAATAAAGAAGTTCATCAAACGTTAGAAACAGGATTTGATAGGTCTCCGATGTTTAATGGTCGAATTCAAGGACTCGGACCTAGATATTGTCCAAGTATTGAGGATAAAATCAATCGGTTTGCAGAGAGGGAAAGGCATCAAATCTTCGTAGAACCCGAGGGCTGGAATACAGTTGAAATTTACGTAAATGGGTTTTCCACTTCGCTTCCTGAAGACGTACAATACAAAGCATTGAGACAAATTCCAGGGTTCGAGAATGCAAAAATGTTTCGCCCTGGATATGCCATCGAATATGATTTCTTTCCGCCCACGCAACTCAAACTAACCCTTGAGACCCATCAAATAGAAAACCTATACTTTGCCGGTCAGATCAATGGTACCACCGGTTATGAAGAAGCAGCGTGTCAGGGATTGATGGCCGGAATCAATGCAAGTCTCAAGGTTCAGGACAAAGATCCATTGGTTTTACAGAGATCTCAAGCATACATTGGTGTATTAATCGACGATCTGATCAATAAAGGGACCGAAGAACCCTACCGGATGTTTACCTCGAGAGCAGAATTCAGGCTTTTGCTTAGACAGGACAATGCGGATTTGAGATTAACAGATATAGGCCGCAAAATCGGTTTGGCAGACGAAGAAAGGCATCAAAAGATGTTGAATAAAAAATCTGAAACAGCTAAACTGATCAATGACCTAAAGCAAAAACGATTTGCACCAGAGGAAATCAATCAAGGATTGACAGAAATTGAAACAGCTACAATCACTGAAAAGATAAGTGCAGAGAAACTTCTCAAGCGTCCTCAAGTGGGAATGGAGCAATTGAAAACAATACATGCTGACTTAAAAACCTATCTTGAAAAATATTCCAAAGAAGTACTTGAACAAGCGGAAGTACAAATCAAATATGATAGCTACCTAGACAAGGAAAAACAAATGGTAGAAAAACTGTCAAACATGGAGAATTTCAGAATACCTCCTAAGTTTGATTATTTAGCGATTACAGCACTTTCCAATGAAGCAAGACAGAAACTCAATAAGATCCGCCCTGAAACTATGGGACAAGCTTCGAGAATAAGTGGTGTTTCACCGGCCGATTTATCCATATTGACTGTCTATTTAGGAAGATAAAATGCCCGAAAGATTAACCAAATGCCCACTCTGTAAAAGTGGGCATTTTCTTAACCACATAGAACTTACGGATTTCGCAGTGAGTCAAGAATCATTTCTCCTTTCAAAATGCAAGGATTGCCAACTACTGTTTACCAATCCAAGACCAACAATGGAGGAAATAGCTCCCTACTATGATTTTGCCGAATACTATTCCCATCAGGATAAATCCCAAAACCTTACCCAGTGGATATACCAACTAGTCAGAAACTACAGCATCTCCAAAAAAGTAGATCTGATTGGGAAATTTATAGAAGAAGGAAAACTATTGGATTATGGCTGCGGAACAGGTGAGTTTTTGATGGAAGCAAAGATCAATCTCTGGAAAGTCAGCGGTATAGAGCCCAATGACAAAGCCAGATCCAAAGCAAACCAAAAACTTGGAGACAGAGTACTGGCTTCAATTGATGAGCTAAAGAAAGAAAGCACCTATGATGTCATTACCCTTTTCCATGTTTTGGAGCACATTCATGATTTAAGAAAAACCACCAAAAAACTATTAAATCATTTAAAATCAAATGGTTACATTATCATAGCAGTACCAAATCATCAATCCTGGGACGGAAAATACTACGGAAAACATTGGGCTGGTTGGGACGTACCCAGACATCTCTACCACTTTGATATGAACACGATGGAGAGATTTACAGAAGAATTCGATCTGAATCTGATAGAAATCAAACCCATGTATTTTGATGCATATTACGTTAGTCTCCTGTCCGAAAAATATAAAAATCAAAAAGCAGGACTACTACCAACCTACCTAAGAGCCTTTAAAAACGGTTGGAAATCAAACGCAAATGCCGAAAAACCAGGAACCTATTCCAGCAACATATTTATATTTCAAAAAAAGTGATTTCATTACGGAAAATAATTTTTGCATTAACACTTTTAATTCTGCTTGGATCCTGTGCTAAACAGAGTTCTCCGACAGGAGGTCCAAGAGATGAGACTCCTCCCACACTTTTAGAGTCAGATCCTAAAGATCAATCGCTCAACACTAAACCTGAGCAAATCAAACTGACATTTGACGAATATGTCGCTTTAGAAAACGCTTCTAAAGGAGTCGTGATTACGCCAAGAATCAATAAGGACCAAGTCGAATTTTCTTCCATCAAAAACAGCATAATAGTCAAGCTTAACCAGGAATTGGAAGACAGCACAACCTATGTATTTGACTTTCAAAAAGCAGTGGTGGATCTCTCAGAGAAGAATCCTGCAGAAAATCTTAAAATCGTATTCTCTACAGGTAATTCAATAGACAGCTTAAACTTCTCAGGAAAAATCAATTTCTACTACCCGGAGAATAAAGAAGACTATAAAAATGTATTGGTTGGATTGTATCCTGTCAATGATACTACGGATGTTTTCACCGCTCCTCCCTATTACCTGAGTCAAGTAGATACAGCTGGCAATTTCAAAATTACCAATATAAAAAACGGATCATATAGAGGATATGCCTGGAGAGATGCCAATGGAAGTTTGAAAGCAGAATTTAAGTCAGAGGATCACGACTTTATTCTAGATACTATAGATATCAATTCAAATGTGGAAAACGTGCAATTCAACCTTTCAAAAGCCGATTTGACACCCATCAGAATCCTTCGTTCTTCAGGATTCGGACAAAATTTTGACCTTATTTTGAACAGAAATCCCATCCAAACCACAGTTAAAAATGAGGAACTTGGACAAGAATACTTTTATGTGAATTCAGATAAACGAATCAGAATCTATCCCAAATCCCCAAAAACAGACAGCATTCCATTTCAATTAAGTCTTTTAGACTCGGTTGGGTTTACGAAAGACACCACTATTTGGGCGAAGTTTCAAGCCTCCGAAAGAAGACCCGAAAAACTCGAAATCACACCCAACTCTGGTAAAAACTTCTTTCAAAACCTGGACGTTGAATTGAAATTCAATAAGCCCGTTACCTCAATCAAATTGGATTCGCTGTATATCCAATACGATTCAGCAGCATTTATTCCTATAAGGAGCGAGATGATGTTCTTCACGGATTCAAGCAGGAGAGACCTGCTAAATATCAGAGTGGCCATTCCAGATTCATTACAAAAAGAAATATTCACACTAAAAGCCTCTGATTCTACTTTCACAGATATCGAAGGACAGCTCAATGAAAAGCCTGTTTCAGCCAACTACAGAAAATTAAAGAGAGAAGGGCTCGCAGACGAAATTAAAGGAAATATAGAAGGTTCAAAACCACCTTATATTGTACAACTGATTGACAGCAAAGGTGAAGTAGTGAATGAACTTTTCATTGAAAGGGGTAATCAGTTTTCCTTTAAACTGATAGAACCGGGAACGTTCAAACTCCGGGTAATTGAAGATACTAACGGCAATAAACGATGGGATCCATCCAATTTTACCCAGAAAAGACAAGCTGAACGAGTCTTTTATTTTGTAGGAGAGGAAAACAAAAAGGAAATTATCGTCAGAGGTGGATGGACATTGGAAGACCAAAATATCAAAGCAACACCACCAACAGGAATAAAAAGAACTGTGGAAAACCCATAAATAGCTGTGTAAAACTGAGGAATAAATGTTTCAATTTGACAGCTTATCCACTGAACCAAGCCAACTCATTGCCGAAAAGAAAATTATCGGGGATAACCCCATAATTATCCACCATGCCCAACAAAGTTTTCAACAGCGAATTTACCCCCATATACTATTCAAGCATTCATCCACAGAAAATTTGAATCGAAAGTAACTTCAACAGATCCAGTAACTTGAAAGTGGAAAACTAGTACATAACCTGTGGAACCCCTATTGATAATACCAGAACAACTGTGACTAAAAAAATCAAATCACTTTGTCCACAAATCCACACCCTTAATAACCTTATTAGATTTTTTTAATTAAATAAACTAATAGAAATATAGAGTCGTGGATTCTGTGGAAAACATGGGTTGTGATTCCGTTTAGCTTTTGGTAATATTAGAAAGCTTAAACCCAAAAAAATCAACCATGGAACTTACAAGGCTCTTTGATCTCATTCCTTACCAAATCGCCAAGTACAACAAGGAGGTAGCTTTTGCAAGGAAGGAAAACGGGATTTGGAAAACTTATTCCTCCCAGAATCTAAAAAAAATTGTCGATAATCTCAGTTTGGCATTTTTAAATCAAGGAGTGACAGAAGGCGATAAAGTTGCCATTATTTCTGAAAACAGACCGGAATGGAATTTCATCGATTTGGCTTTGCAACAAATCGGAGCCATCTCTGTGCCGATGTATCCTACCATTACCTCGGAGGATTATGCTTACATCTTTGATCATGCAGAGGTCAAGATGATTTTTGTCGGCGATCAGGTGATTTATGACAAAGCTGCTCAAGTGGCTGAAAACCGCAAAATCTATTCTTTTGACCGTTTGGATGGAGTGGAACATTGGTCCGCTCTGGAAGAGAAGGGCGAATCAGGAGATTTGGATGCTTTAGAAGCATCCAAAGCTAAAGTACGTCCTGAAGATCTTTTTACGATCATCTATACTTCAGGGACCACAGGAAAACCGAAAGGAGTCATGCTGACTCACTCTAATGTCCTTTCTAACCTGATCTCCGTATCCCATATCATGTCGCCTCCTCCGGGAAGTTCAAAAGTCTTGAGTTTTTTGCCTCTTTGTCATATTTATGAACGAACGGCCTCCTTCTGCTTTATCTATTTGGGTTTCTCGGTCTACTATGCCGAAAACATGGAAAAAATCGGAGAAAATCTAAAAGAAGTTCAGCCCCATGTTTTCAATACGGTTCCGCGACTTTTGGAGAAGGTCTATGACAAAATTGTGGCTAAAGGATATGAACTCACCGGAATTAAGAAAATGCTCTTTTTCTGGGCGCTTAATTTGGGTTTGAAGTACGATCCGGGAGCTGATATGGGGGGGTGGTATAATTTTCAGTTGAAACTGGCCAATAAGCTCATTTTCTCGAAATGGAGAGAAGCCTTAGGCGGCAATGTAATGCAGATCAATTCGGGAGCCTCAGCCCTGCAGCCACGCCTTGCCAGAGTATTTTGGGCTGCAGGTATCAAAGTTTGTGAAGGATATGGACTGACAGAAACTTCACCAGTCGTGACGGCATCTATTGGGACAAAAGAAGAAATCCGAATTGGGTACGTAGGAAAGATCGTAAAAGATGTTCAGGTAAAAATCGCGGAAGACGGCGAAATTCTGGTCAAAGGGCCCAATGTGATGCAAGGGTACTACCGAGAGCCTGAGATGACCGCAGAGGTACTTAAAAACGGCTGGTTTCACACAGGAGATATCGGGGAGCTGGATGGAGAGTATCTCAAAATCACGGATCGCAAAAAAGAGATGTTTAAAACCTCCGGAGGGAAATACATTGCTCCACAGGTAATGGAAAATAAATTCAAGGAGTCGCTGCTTATCGAACAACTGATTGTAGTGGGTGACGGGCGTAATTTTCCGGCTGCATTGATCGTTCCCAGTTTTGATGGATTGAGGGAATATTGCAAGCGAAAGGATATTCCTTATACTTCTGATGCAGAAATGGTCAATAAGCCTGAGATCAAAGAAAAGTATCAAGCCGAGGTCGATTCATACAACAAGTATTTTGGAAAATGGGAGCAGATCAAGCGATTCACCCTCTTGGATAAACCTTGGGGAATTGATTCAGGTGAGCTTACTCCTACCATGAAATTGAAGCGAAAAATCATCACTCAAAAATATCAGCGGCAGATCGATGAAATATACCAGGCTTAATTGCCTGGTTTTTTTGTGATTACTTTAAAATCATAAAAAAATCTAACCAAAATTTATTTCTGGATTTCTGTAAGTTCTTCAATTTTTATTCCGATTGGAAGTATGAAATAGTCTTTTATCAAATTTATATTTTATCTATTGGTCCTATTGCCATTTTTAATTTGTGATGCATGCATAACTTTTTTAAAAAATAGTATGCATGCATACAAAATTTCTCTAACTTAGAACTCGCCATTTTTCGAGTAGAGGTTCATGAAAAGAGAAGAAACAGTCGATTATCATATCAAAAGTGCCTGGCATGCAATTTCCCGCATGTACAATCAGCAAGCTGCCGAGGAGGGATTTACCACGGCAATAGGATTTGTCTTGATCAATATCAATTCGAAAGAAGGAACTCCAGCTACTAAAATTGCTCCCTTGATAGGATTGGAGACCCGAAGTCTCACCAGAATGCTGAAGACCATGGAGGAAAAGGGCTTGATTTTCAAAAAAGCCGATCCGGTGGACAAACGATCCGTGAGGATTTTTCTCACAGCCGAAGGCAAGCGGAAAAAAGAAATCTCGATCCAGACCATCATGACGTTTAATCTAAGAGTGCGGGAAGTGGTAAGTGAAGCCGAATTGGAAGTCTTTTTTGGAGTCTTTTCCAAAATCCAATCGGTGATCGACCAGGTTCAGATCAATGAGATCAACAAGCCCATATTTGAAATATAAACCCAATCCCAGTACAGGATTTTAACTACCAAAAAACCCAAAAAAATGAACAGAACCATTAAAAAAGTTGCCGTTTTAGGTTCCGGAGTGATGGGCTCGCGAATAGCCTGTCATTTTGCCAACATCGGTGTCCAAGTACTTTTGTTGGATATTGTTCCATTCGAACTCACAGAAGAGGAACAGAAAAAGGGACTCACCAAGGACCATCCCGCAGTGAGAAATCGGATTGTGACGACAGCCTTGCAAAACACGCTGAAGTCCAATCCATCTGCTATTTATGACAAAGCGTTTGCATCGCTGATCTCTACGGGTAACTTCGACGATGACCTTCCCAAAATCAAGGATTACGATTGGGTCATCGAAGTGGTCGTGGAGCGACTCGACATCAAGCAGCAGCTTTATGAAAAAGTAGAGAAATACCGAAAACCAGGAACTCTCATTACTTCCAATACTTCAGGCATTCCCATGCACCTGATGTGCGAAGGCAGATCTGAAGACTTCCAGACTCACTTTGCCGGTACTCACTTTTTCAATCCGCCACGCTACTTGAGACTATTGGAAATCATTCCCGGTCCAAAGACGAAACCGGAGATCATCGACTTTTTGATGGATTATGGAGATCGATACCTGGGTAAAGAAACGGTGCTGTGTAAGGATACTCCGGCATTTATCGCCAACCGAATCGGGGTGTATGCCATCATCTCAGGAATGCATGCCATCGAAAAAGCCGGTTTTGGTGTATCCGAAGTAGATAAATTAACCGGTCCGGTGATCGGACGGGCAAAGTCCGCCACCTTCCGCACGATGGACGTGGTCGGTTTGGACACCACAGTCAATGTAGCGAACAACCTCCACAAGGCACTTCCTCACGACGAATCGCGCGACAAATTCAAGCTTCCCAAAATCGTCGAGGTCCTCTACAACAACAAATGGTTTGGAGACAAAACCGGTCAGGGCTATTTTAAAATGATCCGTCACAAAGACGGCAGCAAGGAACTAAAAGAGCTTGACCTGAAGACTTTTGAATACAAAGATGTCGAAAAACCCAAATTCAAAGCCTTGGAAGCTTCCAAGGAAATCGATGACCTCAAAAAGCGTATCAAGTTCTTAGTAAATTTTGATGACCGAGCAGGCGAATTCTACAGAGCATCATTCTATGATTTGTTCAAATATTGCTCACACCGCATTCCTGAAATTTCCGACGAGCTCTATCGAATCGATCAGGCAGTTTGTGCCGGATTCGGTTGGGAACTTGGTCCATTTGAAACTTGGGATGTCCTAGGTGTGAAAGAAACGGTGGAAAAAATGGAAGCTGCCGGCGAAAAGGCTGCTCCTTGGGTTCACGAAATGCTAGGCGCTGGACACGATTCCTTCTACAAAGTCGAAAACGGTAAGCGAAAATACTACGACATTCCTTCCAAATCTTATGTGGAAATCCCGGGCATCGAAGATTTCATCATCCTGGATACGCTCAAATCAGCAGGCAAGAAAGTTTGGGGAAATGCCGGATCGACCATTTACGACATGGGCGATGAGGTGATCGGCTTGGAGTTCCACACCAAAATGAACTCCATGGGTGCCGAAGTCATCGAAGGCATCAATACCGCGATCGGAATGGCCGAAAAATCATACAAAGGATTGGTCATCGGCAACGAAGGCGGAAACTTCTCCGCAGGTGCCAATTTGGCCATGCTATTCATGTTTGCAGGAGATCAGGAGTTTGACGAAATCAATCTGATGATCGCCCAATTCCAAAACACCATGATGCGGGCGCGATACTCCTCCGTGCCGGTGGTGGTGGCTCCGCACAATATGGCTTTGGGTGGGGGATGTGAACTTTCCCTTCATGCAGACCACATTCAGGCGCATGCCGAATTGTACATGGGCTTGGTCGAAGTCGGTGTGGGATTGATTCCCGCAGGTGGCGGAACGAAGGAAATGACCCGACGATTTGCCAATGGAGTCATTGCAGGAGACGTGGAGCTCAATCAGCTTCAGGAGTATTTCATGAATATCGCCACGGCTAAAGTTTCCACTTCAGCTGAAGAGGCCAGAGGATTGGGATACTTGAGAACCCAAGACGGTATCTCCCTCAATAGAAAAAGACAATTGGCAGATGCAAAAGCCAAAGTGCTTTCGCTGTCAGATTTGGGATATACACAACCGGCACAACAGACCAATATCAAGGTCTTGGGTAAGACTTCCTTGGCACTTTTCGAGGCAGGAATCACCGGGATGATATATGGCAACTACATCTCTGAGCATGATGCCAAAATCGCCAGAAAACTGGCTTGGGTAATGTCCGGAGGCGATTTGTCCTCACCGACTGAGGTGTCAGAGCAATACTTGCTTGACTTGGAGCGTGAAGCTTTCTTGAGTTTAACTGGCGAGCAAAAGACCCTGGAGAGAATTCACAGCATCTTGTTTAAGGGCAAGCCGCTTAGAAACTAAGTAAAGTATCTAGTATCAAGACATAAGTATCAAGACATAAGTATCAAGACATTAAACACACTAATTATGCACAACTTCAAAGAATTAAAAGTATGGCAGAAAGCTGTTGATTTAGCTGTTAAGATTTACACCGTCACCAAATCGTTTCCTGTGGAGGAAAAATTCGGTCTCGTTTCTCAAATGAGGAGAGCTGGTGTGTCTGTTCCTTCAAACATTGCTGAGGGTTGTGCAAAAACTTCCTCAAAGTCATTTGTGAATTCTTTGGAGGTCAGTCTTGGTGAAAGTTTTGAGCTTGAAACTCAAATGATCATTTCAGAACGAGTAGGAATTCTTGATCCAGAACTCGCCAAAGAAATGGAAGCAGACCTTACAGAAGTTCAGCGAATGATCATGGGTTTAAAAAACTCTATTGAGTCCAAATCTTGATACTTGATTCTAGCTACTTGATAGTCTAAACCAATAACCCAATTACCAACAACTAATCAAAAATGGAAGCATACATAATAAACGGATATAGATCGGCGGTAGGAAAAGCCAAAAAAGGAGGTTTTAGATTTTACCGTCCAGATGACTTGGCCGCTGATGTGATTAAGCATTTGGTGGCAAATACACCAGGTCTCGAACCCAAAATGGTCGATGACCTAATCGTGGGAAATGCTGTTCCCGAAGCCGAACAAGGCATGCAGATGGGAAGAATGATTTCGCTCTTGGCCTTGGGAATTGATACTCCCGGATTTGTGATGAACCGTTACTGCGGGTCAGGATTGGAAGCTATCGCGTTGGCCGTAGGGAAAATCAAAGCCGGAATGGCCGATTGCATCATCGCAGGAGGTACAGAATCCATGTCTTTGGTGCCGATGATGGGCTACAAAACTGCCCTCAACTGGAAAATCGCCTCGCAGACGCCTTCTTACTACCTCAGCATGGGGTTGACAGCAGAGGAACTCGCCAAAGAATATGACATCTCCCGGGAGCAAGCGGATACTTTTTCGGTAAGATCGCATGAAAAAGCCCTGGCAGCGATTGCTGCAGGCAAATTCAAAGACGAAATCGTACCTGTCGAAGTAGAAGAAACTTATCTCGACGAAAAAGGAAGAAAGAAAACCCGAAAGTTCACCGTGGATACCGACGAGGGACCCCGTGCAGGCACGACCATGGAAGCTTTGGCAGCATTGAAGCCTGCTTTTAAAAATGGTGGCCAAGTGACTGCCGGAAACTCCTCTCAGACTTCAGACGGAGCTTCCTTTGTAGTTGTCATGTCCGAAAGATTGATGAAATCGCTGGGATTGGATCCGATTGCGCGAATGATGTCTTATTCTGTTGCCGGAGTGGATCCTCGCATCATGGGTATCGGTCCCAAAGAAGCTGTGCCAAAGGCGCTGAAACAAGCTGGACTTACCTTGAATGAGATTGACTTAGTCGAGCTCAATGAAGCATTTGCTGCGCAGGGACTTGCCGTGATGAAATCACTCGATATGAATCCGGAAATCGTCAATGTCAACGGTGGTGCCGTCGCATTGGGTCACCCACTCGGATGTACCGGAGCCAAACTGTCTGTTCAGATTTTCAATGAACTGAGAAGGCAAAACAAAAAGTATGGCCTTGTCACTGCCTGTGTCGGTGGTGGACAGGGAGTTGCGGGTATTTACGAGTTACTCAAGTAGTACTTAAAGACATTAGACGCTAGACACAAGACGTTAGACTCAACGACAATAGCTATGCATAACTACAAGGAATTGAATGTTTGGAAAAGATCAATAAAGCTCTGTGCGACCATTTATAAGCTCACAGCAAATTTTCCTAACGAGGAGCGATTCGGCCTTATTTCTCAAATGAGAAGAGCATCTGTATCAGTTCCATCAAATATTGCTGAAGGAGGTGGTAGAAGGACCGACCGGGAGTTTCTTCATTTTCTTGGTGTAGCCCATGGGTCTATTTGTGAATTGGAGTCTCAGCTTTATGTAAGTGTGGAATTAGAATTTGTCAATTTTGATCAAATCGATTCCATCACTGCCGAATTAACTGAAATCCAAAAAATGCTTTACGCACTTATCCAAAAATTTGAAAATCAAGCGTGACTATCTTAAGTCTTAAGTCTCACGTCTTAAATCTTAATATCATATGGCAACAATTTCAAAATCCATCCAAGGCGGAGAGTTTCTGATCCGCGATACCGAAGCTCAGGATATTTTTATCCCTGAGGAGTTTACCGAAGAGCAAAGAATGATGGCTCAGGCCTGTCAAGATTTCATTGATACCGAGATTGAACCCAGAGTCGAAGAAATCGACAGCATGAAAAATCCTGATTTGGTCCCATCCATCTTCAAAAAAGCGGGTGATCTTGGGCTGCTTGGTATCACGGTTCCCGAGGAGTATGGAGGCTTAGGCATGAGCTTTAATACGTCCATGCTGATTGCCGATATCATTGGCGCTGCGGGATCTTTTTCTACGACTTACGGGGCACATACCGGAATTGGTACCCTTCCGATTTTGTACTATGGTACAGAGGAGCAAAAGCAGAAATACCTACCCAAACTGGCTGTTGGTGAGTGGGCAGCTTGCTACTGCTTGACTGAACCCGATGCAGGTTCCGACGCCAACAGTGGAAAGACTAAGGCCACCCTTTCGGCAGACGGTAAGCATTACCTGATCAATGGGCAGAAAATGTGGATTTCCAATGCAGGTTTTGCCGACCTGTTCATTGTCTTTGCCAAAATCGAGGAGGACAAAAACCTGACCGCCTTTATCGTGGAGAAGACCTTTGGTGGAATCACCATGAATGAGGAAGAAAAGAAATTGGGGATCAAAGGATCTTCCACCCGTCAGGTGTTCTTCAACGATTGCCCGGTACCGGTGGAAAACATGCTTTCAGAGCGTGGTAATGGCTTCAAAATCGCCGTGAACATCCTCAATATCGGCAGAGTAAAACTCGGGGCAGGTGTCCTTGGAGGGGTACGTGGAGTGACTAGCCTAAGCATCAAGTACTCTACAGATCGCAAGCAGTTTGGCGTGAGTATTAATACGTTTGGAGCCATCAAGTCCAAGCTCGCCGAAATGGCAACAAAAATCTTTGCTACCGAATCCCTGTGCTACCGTGCAGGTCAGGATATTGAAGATCGAATGGGAGCTTTGGCGGCTGAAGGTCTTCCAGATGCTGAGGCTAAGTTGAAAGCTTTGGAGCAGTTTGCCATTGAATGTGCAATTGCCAAAGTCCATGGATCCGAAGTACTCGACTACGTGGTGGATCAGGGTGTGCAGATCTATGGAGGAATGGGTTATTCGGCTGATGCTCCGATGGAAAGAGCCTATCGTGATGCCCGTATTTCCAGAATCTACGAAGGAACCAACGAGATCAACCGCATGCTGATGGTGGGTATGGTGCTCAAGCGCGCCATGAAAGGTGAAATCAACCTCTTCGAGCCCGCGATGGCAGTGGCGTCTGAATTAACCTCGGTACCATCCTTCGAAAGCATCGATGCATCCGAGCTTTTCGCTGTGGAAAAAGACATCCTCAAAAAACTCAAGAAAGTATTTCTGATGGTCGGGGGAAAAGCCGCTATGGCGCTTCAGGACCGCATCGAAGACGAGCAAGAGATCATGATGAACCTGGCCGATGTGATGATTGAGATCTATGCAGCCGAGTCTGCGATTCTCAGAGCGGAAAAAATCGCCATGAAAAACGGCGAAGATTCAGCCAAAAATCAAATCGCCATGGCTAAGATTTACCTCTACGAAGCAACAGACAAGATCGAAGCTGCGGCAAAGGAAGCCATTGTTTCTTTTGCCAAAGGCGATGAGCAAAAAGTACTTTTGATGGGATTGAAGCGATTCACCAAGCCGGACTTTATCAACGTGAAGGAGCTCAGACGTCAAGTGGCCGATTACATGATTGCCCAAGGAAAATACCCATTTTAAACAATAGAGATAGATAGGTTGAGTGCCAAGCCTCCGGTTATGAAAGCGACCGGAGGCTTTTTTTTCGAAAACCATTCCGAAAATAATCTTCCGAATTTCAACTGAATTCACCTTTTGTATTTTTTCCGAGGAAAGAATCCAGCAATTTAGTGGGGATGAAAAAGCCAGAAATACTTGTCGCCTTCCTTGGTTTGGTTCTTTTTGCCTGTCAATCCGAAAAAAATGATTTTGGATCCGAGATTTCCTCCGACGCCAGTCAAATCCTGAAGGGAAAAACTCTTTTTGAGCAGCAATGCTCCACCTGTCACAACTTCAACGAGGATGCCATCGGGCCCAATCTGAGTGGTCTTACCCGACAGGTCGAGACCCAATGGATCCGTGATTTTATCAAAAACCCTGGGGCGGCGATCGATGCCAAAGATCCTCGAGCCGTTGAGCTTTTGGCCAAGTACAAAACCCAAATGCCGGGCTTTCCTGCTTTGAGTGATCAGGACATCGACGCATTGCTGAGTTACATGCATACCTTTGAGACGCTGCCGATTCCGATCAGTGGCGATACCACATCCAATCTGATTCCCGAGCGAGTTCAAGATTCCGGTATTCGGTTAGAACTCGAACTTTTCACCCAACTTCCTGCCTCGGACACCGTTCCGCCTTTGGCCAAAATGACCAAGATGGAACCCATTCCAGGTACCCCGCGGCTGTTTATCAACGATCAGCGAATCGGTCTTTACGAAATTGAAAATCAAAAGCCGGTACTTTTCCTCAATCTGAAAGAAAAACGACCTGCCATGGTCAGCAAACCCGGTTGGGCGACAGGAGTAGGAAGTTTTGCTTTTCATCCTGAGTTTGAAAAAAATGGTCTTTTCTATACTTCCCATACTGAGCCGGGTGGCACAGCGCCCTCGGACTTTGGCTACACCGATAGCTTGAGCGTATTTATGCAGTGGGTGCTCACCGAGTGGAAAGCAGAAGATCCCAGGGCCAAAATCTTCAAAGGGACCGACCGGGAAATCCTCCGGATTGACAATGCTTCCCAAGCCCATGGCATGCAGGAGCTGACCTTTAATCCCCATGCCCAAAAAGGAGATGCTGATTTTGGACTGCTCTACATCGGCTATGGAGATGGAGGTACGGCAGAAAAGCGATTTGCCGCCATCTCCAATCATCAGGGAAAGGGAATTTACAGCAGTATTTTGAGAATAGATCCAGCGGGGACTGACGGCAAAAATGGAAAATATGGCATTCCCAAAATCAACCCATTTGCCGGAAAGTCCGGATTGGCGGGAGAAGTTGTTGCTTATGGATTCCGCAATCCCAACCGAGTCTTTTGGGATGACAAAGGAAATCTCCATGCCACCGATATCGGTCAGCACAGCATTGAGGAAATCAACCGCATCGAGCCGGGCAAATTTTATGGTTGGCCGATACGTGAAGGTACTTTCGTGATCAATCCCTTCGGAAGTTTCCGAACGCTTTATCCTTTACCTGCCGATGATGCCAAGATTGGGGTAACTTATCCACTGATCCAGCTGGAGCATGACGAGACGGTGGCGGTGATCGGCGGATATATGGTTTCAGAAGGGCTGTTGAAAGGGAAATTTGTCTTTGGAGATGTGCCTTCCGGAAGATTGTTTTTTGTGGATCTGAATGAATCTTCCAGTCCTGTTACCCAGTCATGGGGCGTGACTTTTGGAGGAAAGGAAATTTCCATGAAGACCTTGGTAAATCATGATCGAGTGGATTTGAAGTTTGGAATTGATTCCGATAAAAAGGTGTATATCATGAGCAAAACGGAAGGGAAAGTCTATCGGATCAAATAAATCTCTTTTCTTGTATTTGGTTAACTTCGTCAAAAGATTGATCCAATAAGTCATTCTTGACCGTATCTTAGGGCTTAACCAGACCTATGAATTCACCCAAATTCGATTACGAGCTTTTCTTTGAGCTGACTGCCGACTTGTTTTGCATCGCAGGATACGATGGCTATTTTAAAAAAATCAACACTTCCGTCGCTAAGGTTTTAGGATACTCCATGGAGGAGTTGTATAGTCGCCCGATCAATGATTTTGTACACCCTGAGGATAAATTTACGACAGCCAAAGTTAGAGAACAGCTGCATCAGTCTAAACCTCTCTTGAATTTTGAAAATAGATACTTAACCAAGTCTGGAGAGACGGTGTGGCTTTCATGGACTTCGATGCCGGTAGACAGTCAACAAGTTGTTTTTGCGATCGCAAAAAATATCACGCACAAAAAGGAAATTGAAGAGCAACGAAATTCCTTACTTTCTCAATTGAGCCTACTCAATCAGGAACTGAAGCAGCTGACTTTTTCCACATCCCATGATCTCCGTGCCCCGGTCAATAATTTATTGTTGGCGTTTGACTTGCTGGATGTCAATAAAATTGAGGATCAGGACACCTTAGAACTGATCCTTTTATTGCGAAACTCGGGGAGAAAGCTTTCGGATACACTTAATAAATATGTGGATGTCCTTAAAGAAAGGCACGAAAAAGAAACCGCTATCGAGAAGATTTATTTCCAATCCTCGGTTGATCAGGTGCTGGATTCGATCAAAACCTTGATCGTATCATCCCAAGCATCAATTCAAACAGACTTTTCGAGGGCACCTCAGGTAGAATTCAACGGCCCCTACCTGGAGAGTATTTTCTTAAATCTGATTACCAATTCGATTCGTTATTCTAAACCAGGAGTTCCTCCACAGATTCATATCCGATCACAAATTGTACAAAATGGGGTTCAGTTAATTGTGGAGGATAATGGCTTGGGAATGGATTTGGATAAAATGGGCCATAAACTGTTTAGGATCAATCAGTCTTTTCATGGACATTCCGAAAGCAAAGGAATCGGGCTTTACCTGGTCTACCATCACATCACAGGATTGGGCGGAAAGATAGACGTCGAAAGTCAAGTCAATCAGGGAACTCGATTTACCATCACATTTCCTTAAGAAGCTGTTCCCAATATCAGATCTGAGGCTTTTTCTCCAATCATGATCACGGCCGCATTCGTGTTTCCTGCCACAATTTTAGGCATGATGGATGCATCGGCGACCCGCAGACCTTCTATTCCAATTACCTGAAGCTTGGAATTGACCACAGCATCAGGATCATTTCCCATCTTGCAGGTACCGACCGGATGATAGATCGTTTCGACACGTTGCCGGATGTGATTGGCAAGTCCTACCTCGGATGAATCCAATGGACAGATCAATTCTTTTAAATGTGGTTTGAACCCCTCTTGAGAAAAAATCTCCAAGGCTTTTTTCGCACCTTGGATTAAGGCGATCAAATCCTCCTCTCTGGAAAGAAAATTAGGCTGAATGATAGGAGCTTCCAAACCTTGATTGGAACGGATGCCTACATACCCGATGCTTTTGGGCTTCAGCAAACTCGGCAAAATGGTAAATCCATCCACCCGGGGATACGTGTCCAGATTATACATGTCTGTGTTGATATCATTTCCGGCTTGGATCGGAGAAAAATGCAGCTGAAAATCCACCGGTTGGTTGGGCTGGGTGGAGTAAAAAGCCACAGCTTCCAACGGACTGCAAGTCATCACCCCTTTATGGGTGAGCAGGTATTGAACCAGATTCTTTACCTGATTCCAGGGTTTGAGATGATGATTAAATCCTTCTTGGGTCTTGGAATGAGCGGAAACCGGGAAAAACAAATGGTCTTGAAGGTTTTTGCCCACTCCGGGAAGAGCTTTCACCAAGTCAATTCCGTGTTTTTTCAACTCTTCCGGCTCTCCGATTCCGGAGAGCATCAGGAGTTGTGGAGAGTGAAATGCGCCCGCAGAGAGAATGACTTCTTGGGTTGCAATAACTGTTTGGCAGGAATTCTTACCGGTAAAAAATTCTACACCGATAGCCCGATCCCTTTGGATCAGAATTTTCTTTACGCTAGTGTGGGTTAAGACATGCAGGTTTTTTCTCGAAAGCGCAGGGTTTAGAAAGGCTTTTGCGCAGCTTTGTCTTGTTCCGTTTTTGATGGTAAACTGAAAAAATCCGGCTCCGTCTTGCCTTTCTCCATTGTAATCGGGATTGGCGGGAATGCCTGATTGGGTACAGGCCTCGACAAAAGCACTTGCATAGGGAGTCCGAAAGCTTTTGGCAAATTCGACGTGGAGGGGTCCAGTTTTTCCGTGGTAGGAATCATTAAGGTCGGCATGGTTCTCTGACTTTTTGAAATAGGGCAAAACGGAATCATACCCCCAACCTTCATTTCCCCACTTTTCCCACTCATCAAAATCTGTCCGATTGCCTCGCACATAAGCCATCGCATTGGTAGAACTGGAGCCTCCCAAGGTCTTTCCCCTTGGAAGATAGAGACGTCGGTGATTCACAAACTCCTGCGGCTCGGTCCAAAATCCCCAATCTACTTCCGAACGATGAAGCTTACCGTATCCGGCAGGGACACCGATTTCACATTTTTTATCCGGACCGCCTGCTTCCAATAGCAAAACGGAAAACTTCCCGCTCTCGCTTAGTCGGTTTGCAAGAACACATCCTGCCGAACCGGCGCCTACGATTATAAAGTCAAAAGAAGACATGGGCTGGGGTTTTGGGGATAATTTTAAAAAGGTAAAAAGAAAAAATACCCTATGAAAAGCTTCGAAAACAAAACAGCCCCAAATTTTGGGGCTGCTGTTTAAGTTGATTTTATCCCTGATTATTTTTTTGGGTTATACGGAACTTTGCCGGTAGCTCATCTTAACTATTTGAAGATCAAGATTACGACAAGTTTTTGTGCATCTTCAGCCGCCTGTGCTGAGCACCTTGCCGAGAAGAGTCGGGAAGTTCGAAGCATCCGACCCACTATCACAGAGTAATTCCTCGACTGGCAAAAAAGCGTATCACCAAATTATTTATACATCAGTTGGTAGTACTCGCTTGCCATCCGATTGCTTTCAAATTCATATCGGACATCGTGCATTCCGGCCTGGACTATATCTCTCCATTTTCTTTTGTTGCTGTAGTAAAGCGGCAAAATTTCTCCTTTTAGGATTTCATACAAATGGCGAAGATCATGCTCGTCTTGGTCTTGAATGCTGAGATGATGATAGTCTGCCTGAGGGACAATGAAGCAATTTTCACCATGTCGGGCAAACTCGCAAATCCAACCGTCAAAAGTGCTGAAATTGACAGATCCGTTCATGGAAGCAGTCATGCCTGAGGTACCCGAAGCTTCCCTGGGTACTCTTGGATTGTTGAGCCATACATCGGAGGCTTGTTTCAGCCGCTTGCTAAGGGTCAGTTCATATCCTACACAAACAGCCACATTTTTAAAGCGCTTGCTTAGGTGAACCAGAGAATTGAATACTGAAATCGCTCCATAATCCATCGGATAAGGTTTACCTGCCCAAATGATCTGAATCGGGTGCTGCGAATCGGACAGCAAGGCTTCGAATTTTTCCAAATCTTGGGCAATCAGGTCTGGACGCTTATAGGCTGCAAACCGTCTTGCCCAGACAATAGTCAACACATCCGGATCAAAGATTTTTCCAGTTTGGTCAGCCACAATTTCAAAGGCTCTTTTTTTCAGATAGCGCTTTCGGTCGTCAAAGCCCTCATTGTCGGCTTCCTCCATGAATCGATAAAGCTGCTTATCCGCCCAATACTTCCAATTTTGCGCGTTGGTGATGGATTGAATTTCCGGAATATCAGGATAGCCTTCCCACATTTTCCGGCTTACTTCCCCATGAAGTTTGCTCACCCCATTGGACTCTTTGGCAAACCGAAGGGCAGCCAAGCTATGGTTAAATAAATTTCCCTCCATCCCGGTCAACTGTTTGATCTCGGAAATGCTGTACCCGTAAAAATAACTCATCTTATCACAGAGGTAGAAATCATGTTTCTCATTACCTGCTTCCTCCGGAGTATGTGTGGTGAAAACCAGTCGTTTTTTAACCTCCTCTTTACTGCCAAATTTCTTCATCAGGTAAAACACACTGCTTACCGCATGGGCTTCATTGAGGTGGTAGACCTCGGGGTTAAAGTTGAGCTCATCGATCAATTTGGCCCCACCCAATCCTAAAATCATCATTTGGGCGATTTTGGCGGCCGTATCAGAGTCATAGAGCTTGTGGGTGATCGTTTGACTGAGGTAGTCATTTTCGGGCAAATCCGTGCTCAGCAAAAACAAAGGAGCAGATTTGAAGGTATCCGGCGGCAAATACCATGCTTTGACCCATACCGGCTGATTGTGGACGGGAACGGTAAATTTGATTCCGGTATCTACCAAAAAGCTGTAGGTTTTTTCATACCATTCAGGCTTGAGGGTTTGGTCCTGATTTCGGCCTTGATCATAATAGCCATATTTCCAGAGTATCCCGATGCCGATGAGGTTTTGCTTCAACTCATAGGCACTCCGCAAATGAGATCCGGAGAGGAATCCCAATCCTCCACTGTAGATTTTCAGCGGTTGGTGTATGGCAAATTCCATAGAGAAATAAGCGACCGATTTGGCGTATTCCGGCGCTGGTTCATAAGGGACTTTATAGTTTCTGAAGTCAGTCATAGTTCAAAAGTTTGGAGGCAAAAGTTAAGGGAATCCTTGGAGTGAAAGGACTTTTTCTTCGTGGAATTGGAAAAATTTAATTTTTTCCAGCCAAGAAAAATACCCCATAAATCAGGTAAGAACCGACAAAAGCTGCGGGCATCACGATGACTAAACCAATCATCAACTCAAAAGGAAATAGGTTGTGCGAGCTCGGGTCTAGGGTCATGTCAAATAGAATCCGCGAAAGCATTCCCAACATCACTCCAAAAGTGACCCGAAGTGCGTTTTGAGCGGGTTCTTTCTTTCGCAGTAATCCGGCAATTAAAACCGCGATAAACGCTCCGGGAGCCTTGATGTAAAATACGGATTCGTACAGCGCTTTTTCTTCCGAAAAATCCGCCGTCCAATAGCCTATGGCACCTACGATGAATCCCAGGATGAGGATTATCCAATTGATATGTTTCATATTGACGTGATAAAAAAGACTTGGATATCAAAAAGCCTAAACTTTCCGATAAATCCAAGTCTTTGTGCTCAAGTCTACCAAGTGTTAAGCCTGGGGCAAGGCAGCTCTTGCGGCTCGATCCGGATCATTTTTTACTTCACAGGAATCATTGAGGATCATAGTCTCACCTTTTTCTGCCGTGAATTTGGGCCAGTTCGGTAAAGTTCCTGCGTTGGGATTTCCTGTTTTCATAAAAGCCAAAAGCGAAGCTGACATTTTCTCAGAGAGTAATCTGGGTCGTTTGCCTCCACCAGTGTGAGTGTACATCCGATCCGTATTGTCATACCAAAAACAAATATCGATGCAGTGGAATGCTCTCATCCGGCCGTTATACAGATTGGGTTCCCAGCCAAACCAAGCCATATATACGGGCGCATTTTGTTTGGCTTTGGCATTGCCGCAGGCGACTGCATTTGCCCGATTGGAAGCGGCGAGGGTCATGATTTCGGCTGGTTTTTTCCCTGGGAAATTGACCGCATAAGCCTGATAGACTTCACCTGCTTTGTCTCCAAACCGCTGTTTCATGGCTTCGATAATTTCCCCTTCTCCGGCATTGTCCAATTGTGGATTGGTACGGGTCGCACCCCATTCGTGAAAAGTCGTGCAGATCATCAGCGGCATATCGGCGGTGTGATCATTGGGATTGGAGAAAAACTCTCCTTTGGGCACATGGACTCCATCTGCGACCGGGCCGAAACCTCCTCGGAATCCCGGTTGTGGATTTTCTTTTCGCATTCGGTCCAGCGCTTTGTTGGCTATATCGAGGTATTCTCTCCAGGGAATATCCTGAAGTTTGTCGACCTCGCTGGGATTCAGCCCTGCAGTCTCGAGGACATATTGACCTAGTTTTCTACTGTATTCCTGATCATTCGCCCGCAGCATGCTTCCACTGAGGGCTACTCCTTTGTGGACAATACCTTTGGCTGCCGGCATGGACATGGTGCAGGTGACTTTGGCTCCCCCACCTGATTGACCCATGATGGTGACATTACCCGGATCTCCGCCGAAATTGGCGATATTATCCCTTACCCATTCCAGAGAGGCAATGATGTCCAGTTGGCTGACGTTTCCGGAGGATGCATACTTTGCCCCTCCTACTCCTGAGAGGTCTGTAAATCCGATCGGTCCAAGGCGGTGGTTGATGGAGACAAAAACCACATCCTTCCTTTTGGCAAAATTTTCGCCGTGGTAGCCATCCTGCTCGATTCCGTTCCCATTTGTAAATCCTCCTCCGTGCAGCCACACGAGCACCGGACGCTTTTTGCCATCGGCTATTGCATTGGTCCACACATTAAGTTTCAGGCAATCTTCAGAGACATCGTCGTAGTTCCAATGGTCTGCGAATGAATAATGAACTGCCGCATATCGGCGATCCATGATCTGTGGAGCGGTATTTCCCCACCAAATAGTGTCTTTTATACCTTCCCATTTTTCAGGTTTTTGAGGAGGCATAAATCGGTTTTTGCCGGCAGTGTCAGCGCCATAGGGCACACCCAGAAAAGTATAGACTCCGTTGAGCTGATAGCCACGGATCTTTCCATAGACCGTATTTGCTATCGCAATATCGTCTCCGATATGGAGAATCTGATCGTCATCTGCTTCGGGTTTTGGGCTTGACTTGGAGTGCGCATTTCCTGTAAAAGGAACCGCTGCCAACCCGGCAGTTCCCAGTCCGATTTTTTGTAAAAAATCGCGTCGGTTATTTTTCATGGTTTGAAAGGGTTTAGTGTCAACTTCTATTGTCTCAAGTTGAGAATATAGAATGAAAAATCCTACCCGTTAACATTGATTTTTAAAGGGTTAAAACCAGAAATGGGACGTTGAGCCTATTAATAAGGAAGGATAATGGTGAATTTGGTGCCTTTTCCTACTTCAGACTCAATCATCAACTCGCCGCCGTGAGCTAGGATGATATCGTAGCTTAAAGACAATCCAAGTCCGGTTCCTTCTCCTGCCGGCTTGGTCGTGAAGAAGGGTTGAAGGATTTTGTCTTTGATTGATTCTGGAATTCCTTGGCCATTGTCCTGAATCGAGATCGTAATTTTTTGATTTTCTTGTCGTGTTTGGACGATCACTTCAGGTTTAAATTCACTGTCACCCTGCGCTTTTCGAAGGGTTGACTTTTCCCTCACGGCATAGAAGGCATTGTTGATCATATTCAGGATAACTCGCCCGAGGTCCTGAGAGACCACGTTGATTTTGGGAAGATTGGCGTCAAAATCCGTCTTGAAGTCAGCCGTAAAGCTTTTGTCCTTTGCCCGCAACCCATGGAAGCTAAGACGCAGGCATTCATCTGCGAGTGCGTTGATGTCCGTTTCCTCTTTTTCAGTAGAGCTTTTGCGACTATGAGCCAGCATACCTCTGACAATGGAGCCTGCCCGCTTGCCATGATGATAGATTTTGTTGAGGTTTTCTTTTATGTCTGAAGCCAGCGCTTTTACTTCTTCCAGATCGCCTTTTTCGATTTCCTCATTCATCTCATCAATCAGCTCCACACTGAGTTCGGAGAAGTTATTCACAAAATTCAGGGGGTTCTGAATCTCATGGGCAATGCCGGCGGTGAGCTCTCCAAGCGAGGCCATCTTTTCAGATTGGATGAGTTGGGCTTGGGTAGCTTTAAGGTCGGCGATGGATTTTTCCAGTTCGGTAGTTCGTTCAGCCACTCGTTCTTCCAACAGGCGGTTTTCGGCTTTAAGCTTTCTGGAACGCCATTTTACAATACCGGTAATCGCAGCACCGATGAGCAAGGCATAGATCAGGTACGCCCACCAAGTGGCATACCAAGGCGCCAAAACCACAAAGGAGTACACCGCTTCCTCACTGATTCTTCCCGTGTGGGCCAAGGCTCGTACATGGAAGGTGTAAGTGCCGGGTGAGAGATTGGTGTATTCCTTGAAGGGGTTGTCATTCCAATCCACCCAATCGGAATCAAATCCTTCCAGATAGGTTTGGTATTTGGTTTTCTTTTCGTCTTCGAAGTAGGGCGCTGCAAACTCAAAGCGATAGGAATTCTCTTTTCGCTCTACAGCAGGCACATCCTGTTTTCTACCGTAAAAGGGCAAGGGAATGGTATCTGTTTTGGTTTCGATACGCCGGATTAGGGTGAAAAATTGCTTATCGGTCTGATTGTCCTTTTTAGGGTCGTAGCGGATTAGACCTTTAGGATTACCAAACCACATGATGCTATCCTCATCAATAAAATCCACATAGGATAAATAGGGTGCAATGGAATTTGGTGTTTCATCCTTGGCATAGGTACCATCCTCCTGTCGCTTAAGAATATACTTTTTGCCATTTTTGGACTCCATCCATATGATTCCACTTTGATGTTGTGTCAAATCTATCATTTCACCTTGAAGTAATTGAAACTCTTCAGCGGGTACAAATTCACCCTCCTTATTGGAATATTTTTTCCATCCTTCCTTTGAAGAAGAATAAAAATCTCCATTAATCAGAGACCATGAACCATTTATGTCAATCTCTTGGACTTTAATGATGCTTTTATCTAATTCTCCATGGGCAAAGTCTGTCTTACTTGGATCTATTCGAAAAACACCGTTAAGGCTTGTTACAAAGACATTTCCTTCTTTATCCTCTGTTAAATAACCCCCCACACTACCTATTCCCGGTACTTTCCCCTCATATTCCCAAGTGGGTTCTTTGGTTAGACTCCTCCGATAAAGCAAAAGACCTGTACCTGTTCCGACATAAAGTAGATTTGGTGATTTTTTTGGAATCAGAAAACTATATGCAATACCAGAATTTTCTGGAAAATCCAGAAGGACAGGGCTCCCCTTCTGAAGTAGTTTGGCAGTATTAGCTGCTATCAATAAGTTTTCCCCGTCATATTTTAAATCGAAAATTTGCCCTGTGTTGAAATTGGAATGAGTTTTAAAAGATTTCGAGACAGAGTCAAATTTCACCAAGCCATTATTCGTGCCTAAAAAGAAGTCATTTCCCTTTTTTTGTATGGATCTAACCGTTGAATTGATCCCATGTTCCTTGCCAAAAGTCTGAACAGGAGAATTAATTGCTACACGAGCGATACCGTCATCAGTAGTTACCCATAATCCACCTCCAAGGTCTTGGTAGGTACTGGTGATAAAATCAGAGGGCAACCCCTGACTGGAGTCAATTTTTTTAAGAATTTCGCCCTGAGGATTCATAATTATTACTCCTCCATCGATGACAGAAAGAACATAGTTCCCGTTGTAAACAGAGGCTCTATACAATTGAGATCCTTTTTGGACCAACCCATCGACCTGAGTTGGAAACCTTTTTAATCCATCTTCTCTAAGGAGATAGAATCCCGTATTAAACATTCCGATCAGGAATTCCTCACGCTTATTTTCAATGAAAGGTAACATGATGCTGATTTGATCCTGACTTAAAATCTCTGTGCCTGGAACCAATTTCATCTCTTCACCAATCAACTGATATAGGCCTTTTTCTTTTTGGGAAACATAGTAATCCTCTCCCATTAAGAAAGCCAGGGTAAATGACTTTTCTGCGGGCCAGGATTTGAGTGATTTCAGTGAAAAATTCTTCTCTAGCTCCAAGCGGATTACGTGAAAATTGGTCTGAATGAAAATGGAATTATTCAGAAAATGGATTGTCCAAATCTGGAAATTTTCCTGAAGTTCTTCAGGAATCAAATTCAGAAGGGAAATGGCTTGAGTTTCTCCATTGGAATCAACCTCCAAATATCCAAAATCCCTACCCCCATAGTAAATACGGCCAGTAGGATCTTTCGCCAGAATTCGAATAGGGTTTTGAATTACTGTGCGCCAAGTGACACCATCGTATTCCAAGAGTTCACCTCCAGAACCTAAATACATCAGCCCTTCATCACCTTGGATTGCAGTCCAAAAAGTTGAGGAAAAAGACCCCATCTCCTCAGGAGAAAAAATGGTAGTAGGCAGCCTCCCAATCTCATCAAAAACAGATTGCCCCTCTGATATTTTTGGAATCAGAAGCAAAAATCCGAGTGAAAACAAAAATCCAAGCGTGCCGAAAACTGATCGATTTCCAAAGGTCATAAGGATAGATTGGGATAAATGAAGCGGTAGCTTTTGTGGTTTTCAGAAAAATTGCTTTGCATGTACATTATAGTTATTGTAAAAAAAGCGAAAAGCTGTCTCAGGTTTGGGTTAGCTAAACACCTATTTCCCAGTAAAATATTGTAAAAAAGTTATTTGACCAAATAAATTTTGGTTTGTCCTATTGGTATAAAAGCAAAGCGATAGACTTCCATTTTTTCCTAACTTCCCACTCTCTCAGAATGACCCAAAGATTTCACTTATGAAAAAACTCTTTGCCCTCACCCTAAGTCTGATTTTCCCCTTGATTGGAATCAGCCAACCCACTCACGGGTATTTTATGCACCCGGATGTCCACGGAAATACCGTCGTCTTTGTGGCAGAAGGGGACCTTTGGAAAACTTCCCTCACAGGAGGCGAAGCCATCCGACTGACTACGCATGCAGGAGAAGAAAGCTCACCCAAAATCTCCCCTGACGGGAAATGGGTTGCCTACGCCGCGACCTATGAAGGACCGACAGAAGTCTATTTGATTCCGATCTCCGGAGGATTGCCCCGTAGACTGACTTACGAACCAGCGGCCTCCGTTCCGACCGATTGGAAATCGGCTACCGAAGTCGCCTATGTGACCAATCAGTATTCCACTCTGCCACGTCTCAATACGGTTGTAATAAATATTGAAAATGGAAGCAAGATCATCATTCCTCTGGAAATGGCTGCCGAGGGAAGTTTCAATCAATCTGGCGATACTTACTATTTTGTCCGGCCCACTTTTCACAATAATGTGACCAAGCGCTATGAAGGAGGCACGGCCCGGCAACTTTGGAAATTTACCTCAGGACAGGCTGAAGCCATCAAACTTACCAACGATTACAAAGGAGAAGACCATCATCCGGTTTATCATAATGGTCGGATATATTTTCTGTCTTCCCGAGACGGTATTCAAAACGTCTGGTCCATGAACGAAAACGGCTCAGACCTTAAGCAGCATACCAAGCAGTCTAGCTTTGATGTACGGGAGCTTTCGATTCATGGTACCAACCTGGTGTATCGATCCGGGGCAGATTTGTTTGTGCACGATTTGTCCAGTGCTCAGGAGAAGAAATTGGCGGTCAGCCTGACTTCTGATTTTGATCAGTTGAGAGAGTATTGGATCGATAATCCGGCCAATTATATCAGTAACATCTCTCTCAGCAATGACGGTGAAAAAGTGGCTTTGACTGCTCGTGGACGTGTTTTTGTCTTTCCGACAAAGCAGGGAAGAGCACTTCGTTTGAGCCAAAAAGACGGCGTTCGCTATCGGGATGCGGTTTTTTCTTCGGACGGAAAAGATATCCTGACCTTCTCTGACGAAAGTGGGGAGTTTGAAATCCACCAATATTCCGGATTGGGACTAGATCAGGGAAAAAAGTTAAGCAGTGACGGTAAAACACTCAGATTTGGACTTTTGCCTTCTCCCGATGGGAAAAAGCTCGCCTACTACGACCTCAATAATGAGCTCTGGATTCAGGATATAGCCACGGGCAAAAAAGTGAAAGCCAATGCATCCGATGAAGATATCAGCGGTGCGATGTCCTGGTCTCCCGACAGCAAGTGGCTGGCTTACGGACAGGCGGCTTCCAATACCTTTATGCAGTTGTTCATTTTCAATGCTGAAACAGGCAAGCGAATCCCGCTCACTTCTGACCGGACAAACAGCATGAACCCGCAATGGAGTCCGGATGGTAAGTGGATCTATTTCATGTCAGACCGGAATTTTGAATCCCGTATCGGATCACCTTGGGGCACACGTCAACCCGAACCGTTCTGGGAAAAGCAGATCAAAATCTATCAGGTGGGCTTGAAGAAAGGATTGGTTTCTCCTTTCCAACCCAAAAACGAACTTAAAGCCGCCGAAGAGAAAAAATCTGAAGGTCCCGTCATCGTAACGATCGAGGAGGAGGGCTTGATGGAGCGCGTCCGTGAGGTTCCGATTCCTGCCGGAAATTATAAAAGTCTCGTAGTGACAGACAAGGCGCTTTACTATCACCGAGTGGGACCGGGAATGGGCATTTATTATGGAGGAGGTGCGTCCAATGAGGATAATCCCGCTCTGATGATGACGCCGATAGATGAGAAGGCCGAGCAAAAAGTCTTTGCCGATAAGGTCAACAGCTTTGTCACTTCGGGCAATAATAAGTATGCCCTGCTCCGACAGGGATCCAATCACTACGTGGTTGAGTTGGGAACCTCACCCGTATCCGATCTTTCCAAAAACCAGCTCAATCTCGCTGGATGGAAGTTTTCAGTTAACCCCCGTGAAGACTGGAAGCAAATCTACACCGATGCCTGGAGAATGGAGCGGGACTACTTCTACGACCGCAACATGCACGGAGTAGACTGGGATGCGATGTACAAAAAGTATCTTCCTTTGGTGGATCGAGTCACGACCCGTCGGGAGCTTTCGGATGTGATGGGAGAGTTGATCGGTGAACTTAGCGTCTTGCATACTTCGGTAGGTGGAGGGGATCTGAGAAATGGCGATGATCAGATTCAGTTTGGGATGCTGGGAGCGAGATTTTCCAGAAATGAAAAGCTCAAAGGCTACACCATAGACCATATTTTCCAGAGTGATCCGGACTATCCCGATGAAATGTCACCTTTGGCTCATCCGGATATGAATATTTCTGAAGGAGACTTGATCACCCATATCGACGGGGTTTCGGTCATGGATGCACCTGATTTGCTGTATCTCCTTCGTGACAAAGCCGGAAAACAAACCCGAATCAAAGTGCTGAGCAGTACCGGTGCAGACAAAGGTGAGCGAATTATCGTTCCTATGTCCTCTTCTGCCGAGTCCAATCTCCGATACAATGAATGGGAGTATACCCGCCGTCTGATGGCCGAGGAAAAGTCAGGAGGAGATATCGGCTATGTACACCTGCGCGCGATGACTGCTCCGGATATCGGGCAGTGGTACCGTGATTTTTATCCACAGTTTAAGAAGAAAGGCTTGGTCATCGACGTGCGCCACAATCGTGGTGGAAATATCGATTCCTTCATTTTGGAAAAGCTGATGCGGGAGGTTTTCTTCTATTGGAAGAGCCGAACCGGAGAACCGTATTGGAACATGCCGTATGCCTATCGCGGACATTTGGTTTTGCTCGTGGATGAGTTTACGGCTTCGGATGGGGAGGCTTTTGCCGAAGGCTTCCGCAGACTGGGCCTGGGCAAAGCGATTGGTGCCCGTACTTGGGGTGGTGAAGTGTGGCTTTCTGGTGTGAATACGCTGACCGACAATGGTGTGGCAAGAGCGCCAATGAATGGGGTGTATGGTGAAAAATTGGTCGGTGGAGACACAGACCAAGGCGAAGGCGTCGAATGGCTGATCGAGGGAGTTGGGTTTATCCCGGATATCGAGGTGATCAATCTACCCAAGGCGACTTTCGAAGGAAAAGATGCGCAGTTGGATGCTGCCATTGAGCATTTGAAAGAGTTGATCAAAGCAGATCCTAGACCGGTTCCAGCCCCGCCGGCTTATCCGGATAAGAGCTTTAAGAATGGGAAGAATTGATCGGGGAAGAGTTTGAGGAGCTTAATGACTTCTGCTTGAATTATGTAGGAACTGCCTTCTTATTTCTGGTAGTTGCAATGGGCTCTAGCCAACATGAATGAGAGCAATTCTGAAATTGGTTTTATGCCCTGGAATTTCTTTTCGACTCAAAAAAATCCAGGAATAGAATGATACTCAAAAGCCGGCCAACGTAGCCGGCTTTTGGTATTCACACCGAATATGGATTTATTTTTTGTACATCAACTCCCCAACTTGATAATCTACCGGTTCCAGACTATGTAAGTAGAGATATATGGCTTCCAGATCTTCATCAGACATTCTGGAAAATGGACCCCAATGCATCGGAGAAATTGTGATTGTCCTGCCTTTTCTAAATCGCTCCTTCCATTCTTCTACCGACTTAAATTTTGCAAGAGCACTGTTGGGATGAGGAGTAATATTGGGCGAGCGCATCCATAAATCGGGATCTTCACCCAATGCTTCGTGCATTTCAGGCCAAGGCTCAAATTCCATCCCTCCGGCATATTCTGGTCCGATCGCCTCAAATGTCATCAGATCCCGGTTGGTGTGACATCCAACACAGTTGGCGACATATCGGGCCAGATATTCGCCTCTGATTACGGTCGCCTCCATAGGTGGTGCACTGGGAAAGGGTTTAGGGCTTTCGATCGGGTGAAACGATGGGACAAAGACGCGTACGGCTTTTCCAAGAAAACTCCATTGATTATCCACGACTTGGTTTTCGACAGGTTCTGTACTTCGGAGATAGGAGACGATCGCAATCAAATCTTCATCTGCCATATCCCAAAAGGGCATGATCAAAGCCATGCTCGCTGTTCCGTCAGGTTTTACAGCATGACGCATCATTCTGAAGAGTTCTCCGTCCGTATATCTCCCGATTCCGGTCAGGGGATCAGGAGTCAGATTTTTGGTAAAGAGGCTACCCAAAGGACCGAGTTTAAATTCCACCCCACCTTTGAGCGGGATCGGTTGCCCAAGGTCTGCTTGGATATACTCCTCAATGCTCGAAACATGACAATTGGAACAATGGGCAGGCCCATGAACAAGGTATTTTCCTTTTGCAATGACAGTGGAGTCCGTACTGACTTCCAGATTCGGATAAGGATAGTCATAGACTTTGTCCCATGCGACCTGGACATACACAAGCAGTCCAACAATCACGATAAGAATTAGCCCTACTAGGCTAAGTGCTATTTTTTTAACCATGGCTTTTCCAACTTGGTGGACTAGTTGATCGCAGTGGAATCTGTAGCTGCTTTCTTGGATTGTTCCAATTCCATCAAGGCCTGGATGATCGGGCCATTATCCCAGTAGCCATATTCTTTGACTATTTTTCCATCTACAAATTGAAAGGTTTCATGGACCGGAACGACAAATTTCTGGTTTGTTTCTGTCAACGTACCCGTCCATTCTGCCCATACATTGACCCAAGTTTCTCCTTTGTCGGTCGTGACCATCTCTATTCCATCCTCATTTAATGAAATGGAGTAATTGGAAAACATTCCCATTTCTTCTTTTTGGGAATTCATGATATCATCCAGTGTGGCAGGTTTACTTTCAGGAGTATTGATAAAAATTTGGGCATTGGGGGCATAGTATTGTCTTTGACTCTCGAGATCACCTGATTCATAGGCTTTAAACATCGCCTTTATGGATTCGATTTCCGGTGAATTTTGCGTGTAGCGTTCGGTTTGTTGGCATGCAAATGCCAAAATCACCAGGGCAAGAATTAAAGGAAGCTTTTTCATGGTTTTTGGGGTTTTATGGGTTGGAAATAAATGATTAGGATCTGATCCGTTTGAAGGGATGAATTTTTTGATAGCTGAGGTTTCTCCAAAGCCATTCCAAGGGGCCAAACTGGAAGTATTTCAGCCAAATCGGACTGATGATTAATTGGAACATCCAGATAGAAAAAACCACATAGAGCAGTTCAAAGCGCTGAAGTTTTCCGAATAGTCCCCAGCCCAATCCGGTAAAAATGAACATGCATATCAACGAATGCATAAAATAGTTGGTCAGTGCCATCTGCCCGATGGCAGCGATTTTTCTCATTAACCATCCTATCGGCTTGGATTGAGCAAAGAGCATAATCGAGCCGACATGTCCCATGGCAACAGCGACTCTGCCTAAATCATAGGTTATCCCCGCATAGTAAAAAGACAGGTAGGAAAAATTTTCACTGAGGATGTGCTTTACTTCATGATAATTCACCGTAAAACCAATTCCATAACCCACTCCAACCATGAGAAGGTATACTTTGGGATCTGCCTTCGCTGAAAGAATTCCGAGCTTAAACAGGGCAATTCCAATCAGCATCATACTCAAGATGTCCCATGCATTGTACCTATAAAAGAAATAGGATTCAAACTGCATATTGATCGGAGCCAGGAGGCCCAAAACACTGAAATATCCCTGATTGTGGGTTTTTACAAATTCTGAGATGGATTCAGGAGCTCTTTTTTCCAAATAGGCAGACCATTCCTTGTCTGAACCTTTGAGTGAGTCAGGTACGGGAAGATTATCGGTTTTTAAAATTTCTATTTCCCGGACATCATTTACCAGATTTTTGGCATGACGATAATCGAAATAATTCCATGTGGTGCCAATCAACAAGAGAATGAAGGCGAAGGCAAGTAATTTTTTGGGTGGGAGTTTTCGAAAAGAATACACCAAAAACCCCATAATGGCATAATCGAAGAGGATTTCCCCAGGCCATAAAAAAAGATATCCATGAATAATTCCAAAAAGAAGCAACCACATTAATCTTCTGAAATAGATATCCGCTGCTTTTATCCCAGCACCTTTGGCCTCTAGCCTTTCCAGAAAAATGAACATTCCCACACCAAAAAGAAGAGAAAAAAGAGCCCGCATAGTACCTTCAAAAAACATACTGGTCACTACCCAAGTCACTTTGTTCAACCCTGTAAATCCACCCATTATGGTGGGGTCCATGTAGGCTTCATATAGACCAAAGCCGTTGATATTCATTATTAAAATCCCGCATAGAACAAATCCCCGCATGATGTCCAAGGAGGCCATGCGTTCTTTTTCAGCAACAGGTTGATAGGTTGTTTCTTTTTCAGCCATGAGAAAGGAATGAAATTGAGAAATGAGTGATCAAACCAGGTAAATACAATTTTCCCAAGTGATAGATTAGGCACAAAAAAACCCCAGCTCACAATTCCAATAGTTGGCTATACTAAGCTACTTCGAATATTAAATAAACCTTGATATTCAGACTTTTAAAGTTTTGCAGATATTACTGAAAGATTTTTCTGACTGCATACTTTTAAGACCCCTATCTATCTTCTTCTTAAAGAAAGGCTAATGATTTTTGATTGGAATTTTGCTGTGGAGGCACGGATCTGGCTTTATATACCTAAAAATGATACTTTGGGCCTCCTATGCAGATGTAACCCATAGTTATTATGAAAAAACTCAGTTTCTTGTTATTGGCGCTGCTTTCCTTTCAGGCGTTGGCCCAAAAAGTCCCGGTCTCTGGTTCGGTAAAAAAAGCCATGGATCAGATAGATACGGTCACCATTAGAAATCATATTGCCTACTTGGCCGATGATAAACTCAAAGGAAGACTTCCCGGGACCGAAGGCTATCAAATAGCCGTGGACTATGTCATCGATCAATACAAAAAAATCGGTGTGCAGCCCGGAGGTGATCCCGGACAATACACCCAAAAGCTTTTCCTCAGAAAAACCATAGTGGATAATGGGTCAGCCAAAGCGGCATTGAAAGACCCCATCGGGAATGTGGATTCGCTGGTGTTTGGAAAAGACTTTATGCCAGTTCCCCATCCATTGTCAGCCAAAGCATCCGGCGAGGGTAAGCTTGTCTTTGTGGGATATGGCGTGGATATCCCCGGACTTTATTCTGACTATGAGGGTGTCGATGTGAAAGGGAAAGTGGTGGTTTTTGTATCCGGTGTACCGGATGGCATTCCTGCTTCGACCTTGGTTTCTCACTTTTCCAGTCCCGGAAATAAAATGAACACGGCATTTGGCAAAGGTGCTGTCGGAACCATCCTAGTGACCATGGGAGCGAATTTCTCCAATTCCAATCCCGTACTACAATCCAATGTGGCTTTGAATCCCCAAAAAAACACGGCCTATGGACGGGGATTTGTCGGGAATCTGGGCTTTGCGCTTAACGGAAGCAAATCTTTCCTGACCGGATTGTTTTTGAATTCGGGCAAAAATCTCAATCAGGTCTTGGCCGATATCAAGGCACGTAAAAACTCCTCTTTTGAGTTTCCTTTCACCTTTTCTGCCAGCTACTCTAATACCCACAGCGAGTTTGAAAGTCACAACGTCATCGGTTTGATTCCGGGTTCGGACCCTAAATTGAAAAATGAATATGTGGTTCATTCTGCTCACCTAGACCACGTAGGAATAGGCAGGCCAGAAAACGGAGATTCTATTTACAATGGCGCACACGACAATGCCTCCGGCGTGGCTTCGTTGCTTGAAATCGCCCGGGTCTATGTCAATGGAAAAGCAAAACCGAAGCGCTCTGTCCTCATCGTAATGGTGACCGCCGAGGAAATGGGCTTGGTGGGTTCGGCCTACTTCGCTGCCAATCCATCTGTCCCCAAATCATCCATCGTGGCCAATGTGAATACGGATATGCCAACCCTGATCGCACCGCTACTTTCGGTGGTTCCCTTGGGTGCGGAGCATTCCAACCTGATGGGAAATGTGAAGTTTGCAGCAGATTATTTGGGATTAGAAGTCGAAAAAGATCCCGAACCCGAGCAAAACCGATTTGTCCGCAGTGATCAATACAGCTTTGTGGTCAGCGGAATTCCGGCTTTACATATCAAGTATGGCAATAAATCCAATATTCCGGGATTTGATCTGGACAAGTTTGTGAAAGAGTGGAGAGCCAAGTACTATCATCGCGCTGCCGACGGGATGGATGGCATTTTCAACTTCACTGCGGCCAAAACCTATGTCCAGTTGAATTTTCTGATCAGCTATTCGATAGCCAATTCACCTGCTAAGCCTCTGTGGAATCCGGGAGATTTATTTGGGGCTGGAATCAATTAATTTTTGGGTAATTAGAAAATGTATAGACCTTCCAGGCTTTTAAAACCCGGAAGGTCTCTTTTTTTAGTGCTTGTGATCCATTCGGTGCTTTTTCAGGATATCCTCTCCAAAGTCATTTCCTTTTTCTCTAAAAATCGAGTGGATATGGTTGGCATTATCCAGGAAACCCACATTGTCATATTCGATCAGAAAGTCCGGCGAATGAATAACATAATAATGTGCCTTCATGGGTTCGTAGCTGCCGATCCAGGCGAAATACACCGAATCCATTCCTCGGGCATGAAGTTTGGCTAGGTATTCTTCGGCTTTCTGATGATCCAGATTGCCAAGGTATTCTTCGATGAGGTAGTGGAGGATTTTTTGTTGGCCATCGTTGAGTTCAGAGCCTTTGATGCCTTTGAATTCTTCCAGCCATTGTGGTCTATCGGGACTGGTGATGATGTCTCCGGGTACCTTTTCGCTGAGAGTAGCTTTGGCTTTTTGAGAATCATCCAGGGCATTGATCAGCCAAAATCCATAGTCCTCTTCCTTGCTAAGTGGCCGTAAGCCTGCATATTGGGTCGCCTCCACTACAGCAGGATCCGAACCCAAAAACAAGGGGGTCATGGTAAATTCATCCCCAGCCACGGTGAGATTGATAGACAAGTGATGTCCTTCAAATTTCAGCCCCCAAGTGTCTTCTGTTTCCGGATTTCCGGCGATAGCCAGGTAGTAGTTTCCGTAATCCCAATTCAATTTTCGGATAAATTCCATACTTCGCTCTGGGACTTTTCCTTCCTGAAACTGAATCTCAAACAGCTCATGGAGGATGTCATCCACCTGCATGATGGCAAAGGTTTTCAGGTAGCCCTGTGAACTGAAGATGGAGCTAAGGACTTTGTGGAAGGCGATTTTGCTGGCTGGAGAAAGATCACCATATCGCAGTCCGGCTCGGGGTGCCAATCCTAGCGGGAGGTTGGTCCATTGAGTTCTGGCGCTGTCCGACAAAGCGATGGTGCCAGCATTCCGTTCTTCTTCACTTAAAGTGGAAAGGAATCCAGTTGTTGATTTTTTCAGCAATTCGGTGGATTGAGTCCAAGAATTGGAGGTGGAGAAAAGGATAATTAAGCACGTAACCAAGAGCGCTTTCATGGATATTTAGTTTAGTATGAAATTGACAAATTGCTCCCAAGCGGGGGTTTTGGTAAGGGTGAAATAACCTATCTGAACGGTGAGGTATAGTCCCAAAGCAATCAGGAGCGGCCAGGATTTTTTGCCTTTTCTTAAGTCCTGAAGCAATAAAATAAGTATGATCAGGTCATTTATTACAAATGCCAAGGTTTCAACCGGAATACCGAAGCCCAGGGTTTCCAGACCAAACCAAAAGAAAAGGGTCCGATCCAGTGTCGGTCCCATAAACGTGAGGGCAGCGGCGATCATAAATCGGGCATGAATGGAGGACTGCTTTCTAAAGGCAATCGCTAACCCATAAAACACTATCAGCCAAAAAATATAGGTAAAGGCAAGTGCATGGTAGGCAGCAATCACTATTCTCCCTTCTGCTTCCGTGTAGGGTGCAATTCCCTGGGCCAAATCACTTTCTAAGGAAGTGATTTGAGTAGCGTAGCCGTTTTTCAAAACCCAATAGGTGACCAAAATCAGAACCGGTACCAGGAAGTAGCTCAACCTGCCTAGACTTCGGTGAAGTCGCACTTGCCTATATCGGATCAAGAGGGGTTGGATAATCATCATGCCCATCCAAATACCCATTAAAATGAAATGGGCATGAATCATTGTCGGACTGAAATCCAGCTTGGTAAAATAAGTGAAGTAAAATCCAGTAAAGACCAGCGGAATAAAAAGCATGAGCCAGTAACCCAGGTTTGGGTAGAGCCGATAGACATTTTCTTTCATCGCCATAATAAAATAGAATAAAGTGAAGGTGATTTCTATGGTGCTAGTTGGCGGTAATCAAAAAAGAATGGGGTGGTAATCGACCGAGAAATTCCAATACTTAGGTAAACATGGATTAAGTTAACCAATTTTGCTGGAAATCAAGATTTTGGGTTCAGCGCCACCAAAAATTAGATTTCAGACTTTTCGCCGTTCTTTCCGGAAAGGAAAAGATAATTCAAGTTTTCATCTACCACCTGGAGTCAGGTTCTATCCGCCTATTTCTCTTCCTCCTAGAATCCAAGATAAATCTCAAAAGCTTGACATTTCGAAGAGCCTGCAGATGGGCCTTTTTCATCCATGTACTTTCCGAAAAAACATCTTGAAGGAAAACGAGTTTGGGGTATGGAGGAATGTTGTGCATGAAGTAGTATTTTGATGAAGTATACGGCGTTAGTATTTTTCATTTGAACCAACCACTGGACGAGTAAAACCGCCTTTAAAGTTTAAAAAAGATCGTAAACCGTCAAACCAAGTAGGGTTAAAGCGGTAGATTAGTGTCAGACCAGGATCGGAGGTCTACACTTCAAAATCAATCTTAAGAAATAATTTATTTGCTTTCAGGGGATGGTGAAGACAGATTTTGTAGACTATTCAATAAGGATATCCGGGACATTGCACGTAGGGATCAAATAGCGGATTTTACTTTATGAAAAATCCCTCTAGCCATAAGAGAAGGGGAATATGTCAAAATCCAGCATCAAAACTTTGAGTCCTTTGGCTACTTGCAGGTTTGAGCATACTTAGACCATTCAAAAAATTTCATCCAAAAAACCAATGGATATTGGGGGAAAAAATGTTAAGCGGATCAAAAGAATTTCTTATTTTTCTAAGAATAATAAAAACCAATAAATAGAATTGTTAGAGAATTCTTTTCATAGTCCAATTTATTATTGAAAAAACCATTTTTCTTTCAAATCATAACTTTAACGTAAATGAAAACTAAAGTAGGGGTTGGCTACAGCAATCAAACGGATTCTTTTGCAGCAGGGAAGGAGGCTACAGCGGCAGCCTTGGAAAACGGGGGCTTGGAAAAAGCAGATTTTGCATTGATTTTTTGTGGAGGCAAACATAATCCAAAAGAATTTTTAGAAGGAGTGAATTCATTGATTCCAACCTGTCAAAAAGCAGGTGGGACATCTTTTGGAATAATTACTGACTCATTTATTGGGTATGACGGGTTTGAAGTGGGGGTGACTCTATTCAGCTCTGAAAAAATCAAATTCACTGTCTTGGCACAGGGAAACTTAAATGAAAATGAATTTGTGGCCGGTGATGAACTCGGGAAAAAGATTGAATCTGCCGGAGTGGAAGATCTTCAGGCACTTTGGGTATTTTATGATTCGAGTAAAAACCAAAGTCCTCCGATGCTTAATTTTGCCACGCCACTGTTTGCAGCCTTGGAACCTCATTTACCCAAGGGTCTTCCTTGTGCGGGAGGGGGATTTTTGGCAGATATGAGGCTCAGTCAATGTTACCAGTTTGTAGATGACAAAATCGTCTCTCAGCATGCCTTGGCCATTTTGATTTCAGGTGAATGTACCATGGAAACCACCATCCTTCATGGATGCCATCCCTGCAGTGATTACCTGACTGTTACCAAGGCCGAAGGTCCTGTTGTATTTGAAATTGACCATCGACCTGCAGTCGATGTCATTCATGAGCTTTTGGGAGGGAGTGAGGTTGTGGACATTAAGGATTTTGCCATGAACGTCACGCTAGGCATAAATAGGGGAGAAAAGTTCGGTGAGTTTAAGGAGAGTGAATTCGCTAACCGGCTTACCCTGGCAGTGGACGAACCCAACAAAGCATTGGTCATGTTTGAGCCGGATCTGGTAGCCGGTTCAGAGGTTCAATTGATGCACCGAAATCTGGAGCCGGATTACCTGAATTCGGTAATCGACGGGGTAAAGGACATTATTCATAAGTTGAACCCTGTTTTTTCACTGTATATTAATTGTGGAGGAAGAGCTCGTCCCTTTTCCGGAGTTAATTTTGAGGATGCTGAATCCGTACAGGACGCAGTGGGATCTGTTCCCTTGGCAGGATTTTATTCCGGAGTGGAAGTGGCCCGGGTAGGGGAGTTTTTGCAGCCCTTAGATTGGACGGGGGTATTGTGTTTCCTAGCTGAAAAATAATCACGATGTCCTCCTTGGAAGAGAAGCTTGTTCAGGCACAAAAAGAGATCGATTATTACAAAGGGAGATTGAAGCAGCTATCCACCTCCTATATGGCGCTTGAGTATAGGACGGCTGATCTTTCAAAGGATGTCCTTCAAATGACTGAGGGACTAAAAGTAATCGCCGAACTTCAGGATGTGGATGCGATGAGCGACGAGGATCAGCTGTTTGACAACCTTGCTGAAAGCATCAACATTCGTCTGAAAATGGATGTGGCAGCCATCCTCCTTCCTGTCAAAGAAAGGAAACTGGAGTTTGAGATGCGTTATCTGAAGGGATTTGGTAGCTACAATACCGAAGGCGTAAGGAAAAAAATCATTAAAGTTCCCGAAGAAGTTTATCAAAGCAAGGAGGCTGTCTTGTTCAATAAGACGGATGAAAAATCGGAGTTTGGAGCATATCTGTCCCAGGAGCTGGAAATTGAAAACCTGTTGTTTTCCCCAATCATCCACAATAAAAATATCTTAGGATACTTTTTTGCCGGTAGGCGAACTCAGCTATTACAAAAAGGAAAGGGAATATTACCCTACCACCTCAATATTATGGATGCGATTGGCGGGGTGATTTCTACTGTTCAAAATCAGTTGGAAAGACAGCTTGTCCTCGAGCAACTGGTCAATGAGCGGACCAAAGAACTTCAAGAGGAAAAAGAGATCAGCGAAAATCTCCTATTGAATATTTTGCCATTTGAAACTACTCAGGAATTAAAAAAGAACGGTAAAGTAAAAGCCAAAGATTATAGCATGGTAACTGTGCTTTTCACAGACTTCATAGACTTTACCAAATATAGCGAAGGCATGTCTCCCAAAGAGCTGGTAGAGCAGATTGACTTTTATTACCGGGAGATGGATCATATTACCATGAAGCATGGCGTAGAGAAAATCAAAACTATAGGGGATAGTTACATGTGTGCGGCGGGATTGCCGGTAGAGCGGGATGATCATGCTGTGGCGGCCGTTCGGGCTGCTTTGGAGATTCGAGATTTTGTAGAACAGACCAAGGAAAGGAAAATGAAGACCGGGGAGCCCTATTTCGAGATTAGAATAGGCCTCAATAGTGGTCCGATAGTAGCGGGTATCGTGGGGATCAAGAAATTTGCTTATGACATCTGGGGCGATACAGTCAATGTGGCGTCAAGGATGGAATCAAGTGGGATTTCCGGGGAAGTTAATATCAGTCAATCCACTTATTTATTAGTCAAAGACCTTTTTCACTGTGAATACAGAGGACAGATACCTGTAAAAAATAAGGGGGATATTGCCATGTACTTGGTAAATCCCAAATAATTTCAATTAACTCCTGGCCACCATTCAGAATTTTAGATGGGAAGCCTCCACTCATTTTTAACCCATTAAATTCATTTGGTATGAGTCAATTCGATTTCCCAAGAATTAATTTTCATGGCAGTGTTTTGCTGGATGTACCCACAGGAAACAACAACAAGTTTGCCCCTTTGATAATTTACGATCAGGTGGACGCTTTGCCATATAACCCTCCAAGAGTATATATCACTGCAGAACAATTGCCAGCGGTCCAACAGCTTGGGTATGCCGTTTCTACGGATGATACCGGGCAGAATTATGTGGCGATTGAGGGCATCTCCAGGGAAAATTACGATCAGTGGGCAACCAGTCTCTTGGGTCGTTCCGGCTTGGATGATTGCTATATTCCGCTTTACAAGGAGATTCCCTTAAAAGGGGATGGGGCCCAGCCTTCGCTCTACGATGGATTGGTACAGCCGGGGTATTGGAATTATTTCGGAGACCTCAGTGTCTTTGCTGAGGATATTCGGATCACCGGGATTCAGGTAGCAGATGGTCAGGGTGGTGTGATTACCTTTACTCACGGAAATTCAGATGGGTGCCCGGCAGGTTTGGCCCAATTGCTCAATCAATCCTTTTCTTTCCATCAGCAATTTTTCGAACCCGGTTCCAGGACTACGGCCATGCTTTGTGACATAGACAGTGTGGGTGACACCTGTACCCAAATGTTTTGTTCTTTGGCAGGGATCTATGGAAATTCTCTAGGACAAGAAAAGACCTATTTCACTGGAGTGCCCTGTAAGTCCACCTTCAATTGGTTGTCTTTTTCCAAAGTGCTCAATTGGAATAACCCACTTCTGTCTCCCATGTCAGGAGGAACCTACTTCAACTCTACCCTTGCGCTAAATTCCGATCAAACCGACCCCTTATTCCAGCAAGACTTAAATCAGGAAGCCGGATTTTCGGTTGATGCGCTTTCTATGAAAATCCTCATCCATCAGGTCTATGAGGTCAGAAATCCCCTTTACGACAAAATGCCTACTGCTCCCTTGGGAAATAATCAGACCTCGGTACCAAAGAATCCAGCTCGGGTGGCATTTTCCGGTTCTTTATGTCCTTTTGTCGAAGGTACAGACATGAAGACGACCAATATTGCCAGAATCCTCAAAAATGGAATTGCAGCAAATCCTACCCTGGACCTGAGCGGAATCGTGACTCCTACGCCAATGGGACAAAACCAAACCCCGCTATCAGTCCCGTCCACGGTTCAGCTTGCTCCGGCGTTTTTAAAGGTAAATTATCAAAAGAAAGTGATCAGCCTGGATGTGTTAAACACAATTTGCGAATATGGTGTAGGACTTGGTGATTACAGCAAATATGGAGGTCCATCCTCTATTCCTCCATTCTTGGGTTTTGAAAATTATGATTTTGGACCACTCTCCCTAAATTTCCTTCCGGACGATCAATCGCCCTCAACCGTAATTGGCACATTTGACCATGCCAAAGATTACAATATGGCTGTATTTTTAGCCCGAGGAGGTGTCATGGACTTCCCCATTCCCCCCGGAATACCGGATTTCTCAAAAGGTAAATTCGAGATTTATCGTAATGGGCAACCTCTTCTGATCGAAGATGATTATTTGATCCAGTCGGACCAGCAAGGATCATATGCTGAGCAAAATCAATCTGCTTCCGATGGATACAAATCTGATGGACCGGGAAGGGGACCAGTCATTTTGAGGTGCTTTTATCGAGGCAATCCAGTGACTGCACCGGTGGCCGGGAAAATCCGAAACGGAGCAACGAATGCTTTGGAGGATTTTAGTTTTTATGATGGGGTAACATTTGAATACGACACCCAAAAAGCGGGGTGCTTTCAATATGTATTAGGAATTAATCCTGCCCAGTATTTTACACCCACCAATAAGGCAGAAGTATTTTATTTGATAGCCAATGGATATACCGTGACCACCCGAGTATTGGCGGCCGCTCCAGAACTCGAGGTTTACCTGAATGGCTCAGTTCCCTTGACCTGGCAGGTACTGTATGAAAACATTTTGTCCAATTATCACAGTGTTTTGCCCATTATGAATGCGATCCTCCCATTCAATGAAGCGGTTTGGAGTGAGCCCTATACTATGCGCAGAATGCTGATGCTGACCGATAGCAAAAACTGGGGAGGATATATGTATATGCCAGTAACCCGGGAATTGTCCAAAAACCAACAGGCCCTGCTTCAAATGTGGGCCAAGCAAAAAATGGGTTAAGATGCCAACTCTCACAAACATGAAAAATTCAACATTGGTCCTATTAGGCTGTTCCATAAGCTTGCTGCTGAATCAATTTTGCTCTTCTCCCAAAGAGAAAAACACTGCGACAATAGAAAAAGATGCCTTGATGGCTTCCCCTTTGGTGAAACGGGTCCAACAGCTCTTTGAGACTGGTGGTGGGGACAGTACCCTACAGGATTTTATTCAGGTCAACTTGGAACCTATAGATCCCGGGTTTAAGATTCCTGCTCTTCAAAGTCCGGTTTTTGCCACCTATGGCAATCAGTGGGTCTTCTTTGGAGGCAGAAAATCAGGGCTGCACAACATGAACAATGATCCGCCCGCTTTTCCTAACCTGCTGGCAAACGATTCTATTTGGGTGGTTGATTTAATCCAGAAAACTGCGGTGGGGGTGCCATTGCCCAAAGCGTATTTTACCTACCTGAGTGGAAGTAGCATGCTCCACTTCCAAGATGGGGAGACGCTGTATGCTTCCGGAGGCTATACCTCTTTGGATAATTCTAAAGTCAGCAACTGGACTTCAGACTCCTTTTTCGAAATCAATATTCCCAATCTCATCCTTTACGTGACTTCCGGAGGCACCAGCCCAAGTTTGGAACAGGTTTTTACCAAGGTGATCAGCGATCCATTTCTGCAGGTCACTGGGGGTGAAATGATGGTTGTAAATGGAAATTTCTATCTCATAGGGGGGCAAAATTATAAAGGCGCATACCTTCCAGGAAATAATGGGGCTTACACTTCTGCTATTCGTAAATTCTCTCTCAAATCAGAGGGGAATGGCTGGATGCTCACCGATACGCTCTCTATAATTGACTCTGTCAAACTTCACCGAAGAGATTATACCCTGGCCAGAGTCATCACCGCTGACACGGATTCTATGGGGGCGGTTATCTATGGCGGGGTTTTTAACAGACAAGGTCTTGGATACCGTGCGCCGGTTTACCTCAATGGTCTCGGATCAGGAAATCCAACCGTCACCATGGATCAAGAGACCTTGCAAAAAGTAAATTTATATTCAGCCGCCCAAATCGATGCTGTTTTAGCTTTTGGTCAATATCGAGTGAGCCGGGTATCTATCTTGGGAGGAATCACTTACATGAGTTATGATTCCAACTCAGGAGGATTGATAGTCCCGGAGATTCCTCTTCCTTTTTCCAATTTGATATCGTCTTATTATACTAATGGACAAGGGGAAACCATCGAAATGGTACAGACTCCGCCAAATCCCATGATGCCAGGCTTTTTGGGTACAAACGCCCTGTTTTTTCCTTTGGAAAACTTGCGGTATGGAGACTCGGACACCATCATTGATTTGAACAAAGTTTTCCCTGATGGTACTCAAGGGCCGGTATTGGTAGGCTATATGTATGGGGGGATTTCTTCTCCCGTGGCCAATCCCATGTCTGGAATGCAGAATTACAATACAAAAGTGAATAATACTCTTTTCGGAGTGTATATGACCTTGGGGTTGGAATAGAGGTCTTCGTGGCGGCCGAAAGGGAAGAAGTATCCAAATAAGCTGGATCACTTAATGTCCCTAATTTACCTGACTTGATCTATAATTGTGGGAGGTGGATAATTTGCTTCTTTTTCAAGAACATACCCATTTTGATCCAGCATATGAAAATAAAGGAGAAGAGGTAAAAACATGCTTTCCTTTATGGTCTGCCGATGCTTACTTTTGGATCGAAATTTTAGGAAATCCTAATGCTTCACATCTTTAATTACTGAATCTTTGTGGTCTTAATATTTTTGGAATGGAGGTAAAAAAATTACTTTTTGATCAGTTCGCAGACTTCATCGGCGCTTTCGGTCTCGATCGTGTAGTGGACAAAAGGGTACTCAGCCAGGAGCTTTCGGATCGAATTTTTCACAGTCAGAATTTCCGCCGAAGAGATTTCTGCACTTAGTTTCACATGCGTGGTAAATACATGATGCTCTCCATCCAGTGACCAAATATGCGTTTGGTGAAGGGAGTCTACACCATTGATTTCCAGGATTTTAGCTTCGATTTCGGCTTTATTCACGTCTTTTGGCTGACCTTGGAGGAAAAGAAAAAGCGTTTCCCGAAGTCGTTTGGCCACATTCCAAAGAATAAAAAGCGTAATCAACAGGGAAAGGACGGGATCGATATAGGGCGACTCCACAAATAGCATGATCACCGCTGCCACCAAAATGGCCGCCCAACCCAACACGTCCTCCAGCAGGTGCCAGGAGATCACCCGTTCATTGAGCGTCTTGCCATGACCTACCTTCCAAGCCGCATAGCCGTTGACGGCTATCCCTAAGAGCGCCAAACCGATCATTCCCTTAGCATCGGAAGTCTCCGGCTCCATAATCCGAAAAATCGCCTCTCGAATGACCCAAATTGATCCCAATATGAGCACTACTGAATTGATCAGCGCGCCCAAGAGGGAAAAGCGCCGGTATCCAAACGAATATCTGGAGTCCGGTTTTTTCTTGGCCAGCTTTTCCAAATACCAAGAAGTCCCCAACGAAAGGCTGTCTCCCAAATCGTGAATGGCATCCGAAAGAATCGCCACACTATTCACCCAAAATCCTCCAACCAACTCCACCAGCGTAAAGGCCAGATTAAGGAAAAAGGCCGTACGCAGGTTTTGCTCGGAGGGATGAGGATGGTGATGGCCCATTTCGTTTCGTTTACTTTTTCAAAACAGTTGGTTTGCGGTGATTAGTCCCCTGTTCATAGGCATAGCTGAGTCGAATGAGCGTAGGCTCGGACCACATCTTTCCCAAAAACTGAAGCCCTGCAGGAAGGCCTTTGGCCGTAAAACCCATCGGAACGGTAAAGGCAGGCTGACCAGTATGCGGAGCAATTACCTGAGAGTTGTCACCTTTGTAATCCTCTTGGAATCGCTCGATCAGTGCCGGAGGATGATTCCAGCTCGGGTAAATCAAGGCATCGAGTTGGAGCGAATCCATCACTTTTTCGATCGCTTCACGAAAGGCAATTCGCTTCAGATCGGTAAAGGGATCTCCGCAATCTTGTTCCATATTTTCCGGAAGTTGGCTTTCGCGAAAACTTTCCAGCCCGCTTCGTGCGTAGTCCGAAGTCGTACCGATTCGGATCACATCTTCGATGGTTTTGATCGTATCCCGTTTCACATAATCAGCCAAAAAACGCTCTAGATCCTGCTTGAAAACCGGACACCACTGATTTCTGCGAAGGGAGTCAAAGTTTTCCACCTCCACCGAATCGATTATTACTGCCCCAAGGGACTTGAGATCTGCGATGGATTGTTCAAAAAGGGCTGAAATCTCAGGATCGGGATTAGCCTCGCTCAGCGTGCGGAAAACGCCGATTCGCGCACCCTTCAAACCGTCTTTCTGAAGGGATTGCAAATAGTCAACTGGAATTTTACCCTGAGAATTTGCAGTAATTGGGTCCTTGGGATCGGTGCCTGCGATCACCTGAAGTACTCTAGCCGCATCCTCGACAGTCCGACACATCGGCCCAACCACGTCATTTCTTAAGTATAGTGGCACGATTCCTTCCCGACTGACCAAGCCTAAAGTCGTCCGAAATCCCACCAAGGCATTGTGTGAAGATGGTCCGCGGATGGAGTTGCCGGTGTCAGTACCCAGTCCGATGGTTCCAAAATTAGCTGCAACTGCCGCCCCTGTACCTCCGCTCGAACCGGCAGGAACGTGATCGAGATGGTAAGGATTTCGAGTAGTTCCCTCCGTTGAACTATCCGAATGCATGGGGCTAAAGGCCCATTCGGCCATATTGGATTTGGCAAGTATGATCGCGCCTGCGTCTTTCAGTTTTTGGATGATAAAAGCGTCCGCCTCGGGATAAAAGTCAGCCAAAGCCAAAGACCCCGCAGTGGTCGGCAGACCGATCGTGTTGATATTGTCTTTGACGATCAGGGGAATCCCGTGCAGCGGTCGAAGCTTCCCGGTTTTGGCGAATTCCTCGTCCAAAGCTTTAGCCTGTGAGAGGGCTTCAGGATGGATAAAAGAAATGGAATTGGTCAGAGAGTCCCAAGCCTTGATTCGGTTGAGATAGGCTTGGGTTAGTTCTTTGGCGGAAAAATCTCCGTTTTGATAGGATTGATGAATTTGGGAAATGGTCAGTTCCTCCAAATGGATGGCGGCTTTTTCTGGCTTTTGGCATGACCAAAGTAAGGCCAGCATCAAGAAAGCTAAGACTCGATTCATCACGGAATATAGCTTTCTTGGTATTATTTTTTTGATAAAGGATATATCAACAATGGTGTCAGATCAATCAAGGCTAAGTATTTTCCAACCCCATTCATTTTTCTTTTTGTTAAAGGTTTGTATTGCACGACCGTTCAAGTGTTGGCCACTTTCTAATTTTCTTTGAATAATTAAATTAGAGTCTATGAAGACATCCTCAACAAATCCGAAATTTTGAGGAGGAATAATCTTTAATATTCCTTCAAAATTCTTTACGGCTTCTGGTAGTGCATTAGAATTGGACTTCTTGGCAGATAATATCTTAAAAAAGCCTTCTTGTCCACCTCCGTTAAATCGAACCTCAATGAAATCGCCGATTTGAGGTTTTTCAAGGTGACCAGAATAGTTGAAAAATCCATACTTCTGTCTATCCTTGACAAAGCTCAGGAGATTTTTGTTTTCGTTTACAAATTCCACGGCAACAAGCTCTTCCGGGACATCTTGGAATAAAATCTCTTCTGCCTTTTTGAAATGGCTGGAATACAGATCTTGGTTGTCTTTTTTCGCATGAATAGACTTGTACCAATCCTGTTCTGTCCATTGGACGATTTGGTTTGGCAACTTCCATTCATGTCTTTCTCGGGTTGCTATAATTTTTTGGATTTCTGTTTTGGCTTCATTAAACAACTTTTTTTCAACCAGAATCCCGGTAAAAATCTGTCTAAGCTTAACCAAATAGTCTTCGGGTGTTTTTAGGCTCAGCGCTTTGCAATAACATGCAAACTGTTTTTCCTTGTCTTCAGAGAAGATTTCCGCCATCAATTCCCAAACCCAAAAGTCGTTTCTCCTTTGTTTTGCGAAAGGTAAAAATGCAGAAAGTACATTCTCTTCATTTCCAGATGCTAAAAGGAGTTTTGCTTTGAAATAAGGTGGATATTGGTAATCTGGATGTTTCTTAATCAAAGCATCCAGCTGTGGCAGAAATGATTTGATCTTCTCCTTGTCAATCACTTTTTGCTGACCAGAGCTGTCTAAAACCCTACCCTCTAAAAGTTTCTTGGAATAGGCAATATGGGCCTGTTCGGCGATTGACATTAACCTTTGTCCCTGAAACTCTTCCTTCAAATAGTCTTCGGACCGTAGGTTGGAAAAATTCCACCAGTCTGCAAATGCTAAGTAGTTAGCCCAATTTTGATAGCCTTTATGAAAGGCCTTGAAAATAAATGAATATGCCTCAGATGGTTTAGAAAAATGAAAGTCTCTGATAATTTCAAACAATGCATTGACCTTTATATAATCAGTATTCTCATTTTTTTGCAAGGCAAAAACAACACTGCCTATCTGCCAAGCGCAGGCATCAAACAATATTTTTTCATCCTGCGGCAAATTTAAATCCCTGATTTTGAGTAAATTTTCTTTGAAAGAGTCATAAGATTCAGGTTGAGCGAATTTTTTCAAATAGTCATAATAAACCCAAGCGATAGCCCGCTTTGCCCAAATGTTGTCTGGTTCAGATTCCAAGCCCTGAGTTGCCAAATGCAAAGCTTCTTCAAGCTTTCCTGCATGTCTTAGTTCTTTGATTTCTTTTGATGCCATACCTTAATTTAGCTTATTCCTCTGAGCTTATTTACTACTGAAAGCAGCTTTAAATCAGCTGACCCATCCGTAGACCGAGGCCTTGCAAATGAATACTGATGTTTGCCGTTGAATACAAATTCCACCATAGCGCAATTGGCTTCTGTTTGCAGAAAATACTGATCATTCCATTGGTTTTGGATGATATTTGTGACTGGAATATTTTCCTCTGCCAATAGTTCCAAAAAATAAGCATGTAGGGCTTTTTGAAATTCAAATTTTGGCTCAAATGGAATTTCAGTGGGCAATAAGGACTCTATCAATACCGACTTAATCAAACTTTTAAATTCTTCATTGGTGAATTCATGCCATGTTGACTTTGTAAATCCGCTGTCCGAAAACCACAACTGTACTTTGCCTTTATTTTCTGAATGTTGAAAAGTGATTTCCAGTTGGTAATTGGGCTCTTTAAATTCTATACTTATCCCTTCCTTGGAGCAGATTTCTTGTAGCCTGTTTTTCCTGTGCTGAACAAAATACTTGGGATCATTTTCCTTCTTTGGGAAGTACACCGATCCTGCCATAACATTTGCAATTTTTTCAATATCTCTAACCACATAGTGGCTAAGCGCATTGTAATGCGGAGCATCTATACAAAATAACCGTTGATTACTTCTTGTCACTGCGGTGTAAGCCCATCGGAAAAAGCTTTTGGAAAACTTACCCATAAACACTTTGAAATCTACAAAGACATTTTCCCACTCCCCGCCCTGGGATTTGTGACAGGTAATGGCATACCCGTATTTAGCTTGTAGCACGTTGAAATACCGATCATTCTTGAGTGCTTTTCTGAATTCATTTGAACCGGGATTAATTTTCAGTTTACGCATCCGCTCTTTGAATTCAATGTATAAAGCTCGCTGATCATACGGATGCAGTCTGCTTTCTTCCGCATTCAGGAAGTTGTCGAGAATAGTTGTATTCAGCTGATGCTTAGTGCCATTTACCTCACCTACTTCAATCAAAACATCCCGAAAAACAAGTTTTCTCTCTATGGTTCGTCCACCTTCTACGATGAATCGGGGTTTGGCCTCATAAGAAATACCGCCCACTTCCAAGACAGTTACAAACATGCCGTTAAACAGCTCGACAGGTCCATTGTAGTTGTTTTTGGTAATAATCAACCAATCCTTTCTCTGAATCTGTGGTGAGGTGGTGTTGTATCGAAGTGACCGTATTTGTTGATTGTATTCTAAAGCCAGTCGGTTGGAATGCGTAATTACCACCGTTTGCTCAACTCCTCCTTTTTTAGCTACTGATGCATAATGTTCCAAGAAGGCTTCTGGCAATAATTTGTGGGTATCTGCCTGAGTATAATTTATTTCAAACGAGTTGAAAATATTTTTTGCAATTGCATTTCGAATCCGTGTTGCTGACTCTAGCACTCCACTATCTTTAGCCTGACGCACTACCTCGCTAAGAGTGGTTTCTTTTACGTTACAATGGTAGTTATCGGAAATGTAGTGACTGTCCAGAGCTGGCGAAAAGTTCATATTCACCGGTGGTAGCTGAGCTTCATCACCCACAAAAATTACTTTCCGCTGTGTATCTCCGATCAACGAATAATTTATCAAGTCTTTAAGCAAGCAACCAGAACCGAAGGTGAAAAACTCGTCATCACTGAAAACATCAGAAATCATCGATGCTTCGTCAACCAAATAGACACAGCGCGTACTTTCCTCATTCAATTTTAGTCCATAATAGAATCTAAATGAGGTACCTTCTTCTTTTTCGAGGATTTGATCCATGTTGTAGATTCCTCGGTGTATCGTCGATGCCTGTATTCCGGTTTTTTGGGAGAGAATCATCGCTGCCCTGCCTGTGGGTGCCATGAGCTTGAAGTCGGAATGCATGCTGGCCAGGTAGCGGCAAATTCCTTTTACCAAAGTGGTTTTTCCTGTTCCGGCATAGCCTTTCAAAAGAAATACCTTTTCATCGCCTTTGAGAAATGATTCAATGCTTTCTAGGGTAGTCCGCTGATCCGAAGTAAGCTGTAATTGCTGGTAAAAATTGAAAATGCTCATGTTCCTTCTTTCTTTATGCAAAGGAGTTCTTCAATTGTGCACTGAGTCTGCACTAGTCTTTTTCTTTATTTATTTCTCTTTCGAGTTCCTCAAGCAGTTGTTTTTCAGATGGCAAATAGAGCTCATACTTGGAGGCTATAATCTGCTTATTGTCTTCAGGAAGAGAAAATTTCACTACCGTGTTATTTTTGTCTGCACACAATAAGATGCCGATGGTAGGTTTTTCAAAATCCGCCTTTTCTACCCGGTCATAGTAATTGACATACATCTGAAGCTGTCCCATATCCTGATGGGTGAGTTTATGTGTCTTGATTTCAATCAATACAAAGCACTGAAGAAGACGATTGTAAAATACCAAGTCAATGAAAAAATCGTCTCCATCGAGGTGAATCCGCTTCTGACGAGCCACGAAAGCAAAACCATTACCCAATTCCAACAAAAATTCCTGTAGGTGCGAAATGATGGCGCTTTCCAAATCTTGCTCGTAATAATTGGATTCTTGCTTCAGTCCGAGAAACTCCAATACCATGGGGTCTTTGATGATGTGCTCTGCTTTTTCGGGTAGTCGTTCTTTTTTGGCTACAGCCAAGACCGCTTTTTTATCGTTGCTTAGCAGGAGACGTTCGTAGAGTTGGCTGTTAATCTGCCGTTCCAATTCTCGGGCATTCCACAGATTATGAATGGACTCAGCTTCGTAAAAAGCCCGTTTGTCTTCATTGTCAATGGATAGCATAAGCTTGTAATGCGTCCAGCTGAATTCCGTCCGCAGTGCGGACGCAATTGGAAAGGTGCGGTAAAACTGCCTAAACCGCTCAAGCTGCCGTGCGGAGAATCCGGTACCAAACTCCGGTTCCAGTGCCTCGGCCAATGTTTTTATTAAAAAAGAACCATACTCGGCTCGCTGTTCCCCGTTTTGTTCCTCTTCAAAGATCCGCTGCCCGATCTTCCAATACATGACCACCCGCTCAAAATTTACCGAGCGAACTGCATTTTGGCGAGCTTGGGAAATAATGGAATGGATGTCGGAGAAGAAGTTTTGGGAGGGGGTCATGGGGGTTGTTTGTTCATGCGAGGGTTAATTTATCTATGCGGTGTATTTGTATAGTTTAATGCTTCAGCGATTTTATTCTTCAAATGAACAAGAGCCTCATAGACTTGATTATAATTTTCTGTTTTTATAAATCGTAAAAGCTTTTCATCGACTTTGGTATTGCTGTCACGGTGAATTTCTAAGTTCCTAACCTTTGCGATATTTCCTAGAGTAAAGTTATATTCAGTTAATAGATTAATTTTATTGGATAAAGCCCAAAGCTTCATATAATGTGGAATACTTGATATGCTATTCGATTTAATTAATTGTTCAAATGTAATTTCAGAGTAATTAGTTATATCTGTTTTTACTTTTTCAACATCTCCATTTGAAGATTTGAAAAAATAAAAATTAATTAACTCTTCTGACTGAAAATGTGCATATTTACAAAACTTTTCAAAGGAGATAGAACCTGAGAAATCACTCAATCTACACTTTCCCATTTCTATAGCATCTCTTTCTAACTGAAATTTTACTCTCTCATCATAAATATTACTATAGTCAATTATTGGGATAAGTCCTTCATCAAGATATTTTTCAATTGACCCCAATTCCTTGATTGTAACCGCTGAAAGCTTTATTCCTGTATCTTTTTCTGATTTGAACTTTTTAGAGAATAGTATAGCAAGCTCATCATGAAACCACTCATTACCTTCCTCCTCAAGGATTTTGGAAATAAACTCTAGAAGAAGTTTTAAGTGTTCTTTATTTGCTGCCATATCATTTACATTTCTTAAATAATTCCATCGCTTCCATTAATCCTTTTCTAGTGAATACTTCCAAAACAGAATTTAAATCTACTGATTTTGGTATCGGGTTTTGGACAATAGTGGTATTCAGATTATTCAATCTGTCCTTCAATGATAGATAAGTATTGTCCTCAACCCCTTTCACCATCTTCAAAAACTCTAATTTGCCACCTAGCACGTCTTTCATCTTTGGAAAATTGACTTTTAGCTTTCCTTCCTTCAACAACTTTACATTGCCTCTATCATGAAGGTAATCCCTCTTAAAAATCTGTTCTGCCTTTTCATACCCATACTTTTCCCAAAAATTCAAGTACATCCGGATTTGCTTCACATACCTCCTACGCACATTTACCTTGTCATTGACGATCAAGCCGGTGGCCTCCTGACGATACCCCGCTTTTTGCAACCGGGTTTTCTTTGGATTGATCGTTAGTTTCTCTTCCTTAATCAGGCGCTTCAATTCGGATAGAAAGTCATCGTATGCCCCCTTTTGATTCAACACAGGGTTTTCTACTTCTTCATAAATGTTGTGAGGCGACGAAAATGTAATGTCGTCCGCATAGCGGGTATAGGTGGCGCCAAATCGATTGGCAAGACCGGTAAGCCTGCGATCAAGTTTCTTGCAAAGGATATTGGTCATAGTTGGAGAAGTAGGACTGCCTTGTGGAAGTACTGTCTTGAGTTCACCATCTATTTCAAAAGAATGGGTACAGAGGCTTGCCATTAAAAAGGCGAGTTCATCCATTTTTTGAAAGGACGCGCCATTTTCTTTCCGGAATTTACTGATGGTTTTTATTCCCCAGACTTCATTGAGTAAGCCAAATTTTACCCGATACAAATCAAACGAATGAAAAAAATCCTTCAAATCGATATTCAGTACATAGTGGTGTCCCACATGCTTTTTGGCATTGTCTACGATTGACTTTTCCAAAACAAAGCCTGTTGCCGCCTCATGGGGTTCATGAATACATTGCAAAACCAAGTTTAAGGACTGAAGGAGGGATTTCAATCCTTTTACGGGGGCATGGATCGTCCTGTCTGCACCTGACTTTTTCTTGATGATAAAGGTTTGATACCTTTTTTTGCACAGCGCAGGATTGGCATAATAGGTCAATGCCTTTAATCGAACTGGTTTTCTTGCTTCACCATAAAGCACGATATCAGCGAAGCTTAAAAGTTTTGCCAAGTCTTCTTTGGTTTGAAGCCCAGCAAATTGTTTACGGATTTGATCGATGTGTACTTGTTCGATTTTCATTTTAAAAATGTTAAGGACTTTGAAAACACCTGCCTGATACTCTATTTGTATGGAAATGAATCTTTGTATATTCTTTATCAATAAATTCATAAAGAACTTTTTATACAGAATCAACCAAAAGCTTCACATCCCCGAGAGGAGGCAAAACGCTTCAATAATGCCCGAGGGACATTCATCCCGACTTTGGGCCGGGAAAAGATGCCGATCATGTCCCGATTACTCGGGACCAGCACCCACGAATCAATACCTTAGGCAGGTGTTTCAAAGAACTAATGATGCAAAGTAATAAATCTGCTGTGCAGTAGACCTGCACCTATCAAAATAGTAGAGAAATACGTGTGATTTGTTTCCCTCCTCTGCATTTAAAGCAGATACCGCCTTCCACATGGTTGAATTGAGGAAGATGTCCGGTTCCGCCGCAACGGTCACAAGGAACTGATTTAGTCAGGGATTTGGGATTATTCACTTGATCTCTTCCAAGCATTTGGAGTTCAGTTTTTCTGCAGGTCTTTTCCATGAGTACAAATTACAGTACCTTGTGTGCAGTACATCTGCACAGCAAAATGGGAATTACAAAACATGCGCTAATTCGGTATCAGGCATTAGATAAATGCTTCAGAAATCCAGGCCGAATGTATTTTTGGGAGGATTTGCTGGAGGAATGCAATAAGGCATTGTCAGAGTTTGACCCAGAAAGTGAGGGAATACAAAGGAGGCAACTTTACTATGATATCAAATTCATGGAAAGCGAGCAGGGCTGGGCTATCCCCCTTGGAAGATATCCCTTTGATAGAAAACTTTTCTACCGATACGAAGACTTATCTTTTTCGATTAACAATCAGCCGTTGAATAATATGGAGGCGGAACAAATAAAGTCCGCACTTCAAATTTTCTCCCGATTTTCCGGAACTCCTCAGTTTGAATGGGTGAATGAGATGATCCCGAGGCTTGAATCCAAATTTGGATTAGTTGATAGAAAAAAGGAAGTCATCAGCTTTCAATCCAACTTTGATCTCAAAGGGCTTCATTTTATTGCTCCGATTTTTAACGCGATTATCAACGAAAGAGTCCTGATTATCAGCTATAGAGACTTTAAAAGTCAAGAATCCTATAAGTTGACTTTCCATCCTTACTATCTTAAGCAGTATAATGAGCGCTGGTTTGCATTTGGACTTAATGCTGATAAGGAGATTTCAAATTGGAACCTTGCGCTAGATCGAATTGAGGCACTTTCCGAAACAAACTTGAAGTATGAAAAGTCCGAAAGGGATTGGGATGAGTATTTTTTTGATATCATTGGAGTCACTCGGCCGGAAGGTATAAGTCTTGAGAAAATTGCTCTTTTATTTTCTTCTGATGTCGCTCCCTATGTGATTACAAAACCTCTTCATCCCACACAAAAACACAGGCAACTACCAGAAGGCCTTGAGGTTGTGATTGAGGTGATTCCCAATTTTGAGTTGGAAAGATTGATTATTTCTTTTGGTGACCAGGTTAAAGTGATTTCACCGGAAAGTCTTAGAAAGAAAATTTCTCAGCAATTAATCGCAGCCGCCAATCAATATTGAAGCTAACTTCAGATATTTTGCTATTGAACTTACTTCATTGGCGGTGGTGGGGTCTTCTTTCTTTTTAGCAACCAAACCAACAATCCGCCAAAAATCAGGACGAAGGGCCAAAGATTGAGCACGAAAATAAAGAACCACTGGAGATTGGTCCATCCATTTTTCAGGCTGTCGATGGCTTTGCCGAAAAAGCCAAATTCTTTATCCTTTTCCACAAAAAAAGACACATTCAAGGTGCTCAGTGAAACCCGGTTGCTGAGGTAATTGAGCCGACCTTGCATGGATTCGATCTCTCCCCGGACATTGGCGAGTTCCCGCTCCAGTCCAAGAATTTCCTGCACATTTTTGGCTTGTTTGAGCAGCTCGGTGTAGCGGTTTTCGAGTTCTTTTTTGGTCTTGAGCCGGGCTTCTACATCGATAAATTGCTCGGTGACGTCTTCGCTTCGGATGTTCGAATTTTCGATTCGGACCGCATGGGATTGAATTTTTTCCAGCAAAGGATCCAACTGATCGGAGGGAATGCGGATGGTCAGGCGTTTTTCTGTGCGCTCTCCGTAGCTGTTTTCCGATTCGTTGGAGATAAAGCCTTTGGCTGCTTTGACTTCCGCTTTGAGAAAAGCATCGGTTTCTTGTATGTCCTTGCATTCAAAATAGATATCGCCCTCGCGGATGATTTTTCGCTCGGTAAATTCTGCCGTAGGGGCGGGTTGTTCAGTGGCCGGAGCCTCTGCCAATCTCTGATAGGATTCCGCTGAATCCGATACTGGCAGGTTCACAGAATCCTGAGTTCCGCATGCAGCTACAATAAAGCCGAACAGAATGGGAAGTTTGAGCAAGAAAAGCTTCATAAAATGAGGGTTTTAATCCAGGTAAAAACGGGAAGATCAGACTTTTCGCTGCAATGGATAGAAAATTTAACACCTACCGATCTAGCCAATTTTTCAGCTCCGTTACTTTTTCCCGACTGACCAAAATATCCGAGTCTGTACAGTTTCGAAGGAAAACTTTCAATCGGCTATTGGAGTAGGTCAGCACTTCCTCGATGGCATCCACATGGCTTAGATATTTCCGATTAAGGCGAAAGAATATCGAAGGGTCCACTTGAGATTCGACTTGCTCCAGTGTGGAGTCGAGGACATACTTTTTGCCTGTATGAGTTTGGATAAAGGTAACCCGCTCCTCACTGAAGAAAAACGCGATTTCCTCCATGGGAACGCTTTGGATTTTTTCTCCAAAACGAACCAAAAACCGGCTTTTGTACGATTTTGCCTGAGGCTGGATCAGGGATTTTAGCAGGTTTAAATCCAAGCTAGGTTGAATGCTTCGAGACCTGAATTTTTCCATAGCCCTTTCCAAATCTTTTGGATCGATGGGCTTAAGGAGGTAATCTATTGCATTGACTTGGAAGGCCCGAATGGCGTATTGATCAAATGCAGTGGTGAAAACAACCGGGCTCGAAACGTTTACTTTTTCAAAAATCTCAAAGCTGATCCCGTCAGCCAACTGGATATCACAGAAAATAAGGTCGGGAGTAGCGTTTTCCTCGAACCATCGGACTGCACGACTGACCGTATCCAGATTTCCGATCAACTCGGCCTCAGGAAAATGCACCTGTAGCAATTTGCCCAGTCGGTTGGCGGCAGGTTTTTCGTCTTCGATAATCAGAATCCTCATGAGTTGACCTTTAAGAGTGGAAGTTTGACCAAAAATTCATGTTCCGTCTGGAAGATTTCCGGAATCCGATCACTCAAAATTCGGTAGCGCGATCGGATATTTTCCAGACCCACACCCGTGGAGGGTTCATTTTGACTGGTTTTGGGTTGAAAGGTGTTGCTTACCCAAAGCTCCTCGCCTTTTTGGAGAATGGAAATGAAGAGCGCATTTTCCTGAGAAGCAATGTTGTGCTTGATGGCATTTTCGAGCAAAAGCTGAAGAGAAAGCGGAGGCAAATAACAGCCTTTGCAATCCGGGACCTCTACCTTGAAGTTGAGATTTTCTTCAAATCGGATCTTTTGAAGCTCGAGGTAGTTCTGGGCAAATTCCAATTCCCGATCCAATCCCACTAACTCTTCCTGCTGCACATCGAGGACGTAGCGGTAGATTTTGCTCAGTTTCTGAATGAAAGCTGCTGATCGGTCTGCATCCTCATAGACTAGATTGGAAAGGGCATTGAGCGAATTGAAGAGGAAGTGGGGATTGAGCTGGTCTTTGAGGCTTTGGTACTGGCTGGCGAGCTTTTCGGAGCGAAGTTGCTCAGCTTCGATGGCGGACTTGCGCCATTCCATCAACCAAGACCGAGAGGTGAAAATGGCCATGAATACCAAGGCAATCGTCATCGGGGTAAAGGTGAACTTCAATATTCCTTGCCAAGGGATTTGATCTTCGGGAAATTTCCACTCGATCCAAGCATATAAAAACACGATGATAAAGCTCGCCACAAAAGCATAAACCATATAGGTGGAGACGGTCGCGAAAAGTCTTTTTACCGGCTCGTGAACCCAAGAGACTCTCGAATCCCAAAATTCTTCTACCCGACTTCCCCCATAGCTCAAAGCCATCGATACACAAAAGGAAAAAATAAAATCAGGTAATAAGCCGATCAAATCCTCCCAGCTGAAAAAACAAATGGGGCAAAAAATCACCTGAAGGATCAAGGCTATTGCCAGATTGATCAACAGAAATTTCTTGAGGTCTCTCCAAATGTCTTTTTCGTTTTGGCAGTCTGTGGCGGATTGGGTCATGGCAGGAAGTTAGGAAAAAGCTGAGGATTTCGGATTTGAGACTTCGAATGCTTCGACATACTTTGACAAGCTCAGTACAAGTACTCAGCACAAGTTTCGGATTTTCGACCTCCACCGAGGTTTCTCTCAGTGGAGGGTGTTGGTTTAGTCTTCAAATCGGGCATTACTTGCACGCGCCGGCTACCTGCTCGGCTTCGCGTTTCCCCCAAGTTGGGAGAAGGTAATCTTCGGTCACTTTTGCTTCTTCTTTGGCAAAGAGCTCCAGTCCTGTTCTGGCTAATCCACAAGCTTTTTCCGGCCCTTGACCAAAAAACTGCGCCATTCCCTGTTCCATTTGAGCCATCATGGTGACCGCTCGGGGATTTTCCCGATCCAAGGCAATCGCTTTTCCAAACAACTGCATGGCTTGACCGCTGAGTTCCTGACCTCTGCTCATGGGATCTACAGAAAGCTTTCCCATGGTGATAAAACCCTGCAATGCGGTGATTTCTGAATGGTTGGGAGCTATTTTCTCGGCTTTTTTTGCCAGTTCCATGGCTTGATCGAAGTATTGATCCTTATTGACCTCAAAGCGAAAAGCAGCAATGGTCTTTAAATAGGCTGCATAATACAACGGAAGCCATTCGGTGTTTTTCACCTCTGCAATTCTCAGGAATCCGTTGGCCACGGCTTGAGATTGTTCCGGATTTTGAATGGTTTTCATGGCTTGAATCTGTTTTTTCATGGCCGATTCGTAGGCAGGATCATTGGCAAAAGCGGAAAAAACGAAGGCAAATGCCAAGGCAAGGGTAAAAAGAGACTTTTTCATGGTGTTGTAAGATTTAGAGGTTGTTTAAATTATTTGCGTTTTTGTCTTTAGAAATGGTGAAGAAAATTCCGAGGAAAAGGAATCGTGGAGCTCCTTGGCCTAAGGGTATGGATTCAAATCTTCCTTGTTCATTAGGCGCTTGGGCAAACTGGTAGCCGAAGATGTTTTGGTGGCCGGTGACATTGGTGACGGCTCCATGAATGATCAGATTGGGTCGGGGCAGATAGCTCCAACTGAGGCTGAGGTTTTGGAAGGAACCGGTTTTGGAGTTCATTTCACCGGGCTGATTCGGGTCAGTATAGCTCAGACCGTCATTGAATGACCAAGACAGGCCCAGCTGTGATTTCAGATTGGGCACAAAGTGCTTGACCACCACGCTGAGGTTATGCTTAGGCGCAAAGTCAGGTTGGACCTGTCCGGTGTATTGGAAATAGCTGCGCTTGCTGTACACAAAGCTGTAGGTGATCCAGTAGTCGGTGTTTTTCAGACTTTCGCGGTCGCGAAAAAAGACATCAAATCCACGGGCAAAACCCTCGCCTTCATTTCGGACATTTTGTGGGTTTTGGAGATTTTCCTCAAATCGGACCAATTGATCGTATGACTTGTGAAAGGCTTCTGCCCGGAAGGTTTTCCCCTCTTTTTGGTAGAGGTAGTTCAGGAGCAAATGCTTGGATTCGGTGTTTTTCAGGTTCGGATTCAACACTCTGAATCTTTCTTCGGGTAGTTGATGAAATCTTCCAGCGGCAAGCGAAAGTGTTCCGTTTTCGGAGATTTTGTAGGCCAGAGAAGTGCGGGGATCGAGCCATTTTTCATTCGCAAGGGTAGAAACTCCCGCTCGCAATCCGGATCTCAGCACCAATTTTCGGCTGAGATACCAGTCCCATTCGGTGAAGAGATATCCTTGATTTTCTTCGAAAGTCCGTTCCAGATTTTCTTTGGTCAGGACTTCAGAATATTCGTTTCGGAAGTATTCTACCCCGTTTTTTACCGAAAGGCGATCGGAAAAATCATAGCCTGCCGTCCATTTGGCATGAGTGAGTTGACTTTTTCGCTCTAAGTCTAAGCCCCCGAGACTCAGGACGTCTTTGTTTTGAGAGTAAGAAATCCCCCCAAAAAGTGACCATCCGTTTTCATAGCCGTTTCTCCAGTTGGTTTGGGCGTACGAATAGGTGTTTTTCAGGTGGATGAGCATCCCCCGTGAAGATTCACCGGGTTGGGGTTGCCAGAGTTGCATTCCACCTGCCTCAGTACGTGCGAGCACTTTCCAAAGGCCCCCTTTGGCCGTTTTCTGCTGGGCAGCCAATTCTAAATCCCTTCCAAAAGGAGCTCTTTCCCAATCGAAATCCTGCTTGATGATCGCCTGATAGGGTTTGAGATCAAAAATATTTCCGCTTATGGTGATACTTCGTTTGTCATTAGCCAAGGTGTGGGAATAGCCTCCTCCCACCGACATGATGGACAGGTCGCCTTGGTTTCGCTTGGCTAGATCCTTTGTGTTTAGGGCTAATGCCGAAGAGAGTGCCTGCCCGAATTCTGCTGAATAGCCACCGGTGGAAAAGAAGGTTCCTTTGAATAAGTTGGGATTGAAGCGGGTGCGGGTGGGTACATTTCCAGCCGTGGTGCCATAAGCATTTCCCACGCGAAGACCATCGATGAATATGCCGACCTCGCTCGCATCTCCACCGCGGACAAAAAGGCGGCCGTCATTGCCCACGGTAGAGGTACCGGGCAAGGTCTGGAATGCTCCCACTATATCACCCATTGCGGAGGGAGTGGTCACAATATCGATCGGACGAAGGATCACGGATTTTTTCTCATCCGAGGCTTCCATAGCTCCTGCGGAAATGGTGACGGTATTCAGTTCGTTGAATTCTTCTTTAAGAATAAGAGAAGGGATTTCCAAGGTTTTTGCAGAAAGTTCAACCACCACCTCTTGGGATTTAAAACCCAACATACTGAAGGCTAGGAGCTGTGTACCCGATTCGGTGGTTTCGAATTGGAAGGAACCGTTTTGGTCTGTACTTGCTCCGTCAAAAGTTCCTTTGAGAAAAACATTGACGCCCGGAAGGGGCTGGTTTTTTTCGTCCAGGACTTTTCCGGAAAGGATGGTCTGGGCAAATCCAAGGTTTTGGATCCAGAGGAAGAGAATCAAAAAAGAGAATATCGACTTCATAGTTGGCTTGTATTTGAACCAAAATTGAAGCGCTTGAACCGCTCAAAAAATCAAACCTGACTGAAGTGTCAAAATCCGCGACTGAAGTGTGGGTTTTTAAACCATTGAGAAATTAAGGGTATTAAGGAAAAAGAGTTTTGAAAATTGAATGCATCTTATTGATCCTTCTCCTCGGAAGAGAAACCCTTAATTCTCTAAATTCCTAATGGTAAAAAAATCACCATTTTGAATAACATTTTTTGGACCCCATGAAATACATCTCGAAATCATCCGTGACCAAATTGTCTTTTCTGGTAACGGGCTGTGCGATAACGGTTCACAAAGCTCTTGGTCCCGGTCTTTTGGAAAGCGTCTATGAAAAATGCCTTGTTTTTGAATTGGAAAAGCAAGGTTTTCACGTCCTTCAGCAGGTTCCCATTACGATCAATTATGAGGGAAATTTGATCGATTCTGAATTGAAGCTGGACCTGCTTGTGGAAGATACCATCATTGTTGAGCTCAAAGCAGTCCAGGAACTTCTCCCCGTTCATTCAGCGCAATTGATGAGCTATATGAAACTGCTTAAAAAACCACAGGGACTTCTGTTCAATTTTTACTCGGATAATCTCACTAAATCTATGAAACCATTCATCAATGAGTATTTCGAAAGGTTACCTGTAGAATAGTACCTTAGCCATTCTCTAATTCAATTTCCCATGCGCATAAGATTTTCAATTTTCCTCCTAACGGTAGCCATTTCTTGTTCCTCACCTCAATCCGAAACCCAAGAGGAGCCCAAACTTTCCGGTAATCCCATTTTCGAAGGCTGGTATGCCGATCCGGAAGGGATTGTGTTTGGAGATGAATACTGGATTTATCCGACCTTTTCGGCGGCATTTGAGGATCAGTTGCACTTTGATGCATTTTCTTCCAAAGACTTGGTGACTTGGGAAAAACACGAGCGCATCTTGGATAATACCGCCATTACTTGGGCCCGTCAGGCGATGTGGGCACCTGCTGCGATCGAAAAAGACGGGAAATATTACCTCTTTTTCGCAGCCAATGACCCACTTACTCCCGAGCGACCGGGCTATGATCCCAACAATGACATCAATCATTTCGGAGGAATAGGCGTGGCCGTGGCAGATTCACCTGCCGGACCTTTCAAAGATTTGCTAGGAAAGCCGTTACTCTCGGATTTTCACAATGGGGCTCAACCCATCGATCAGTTTGTGTTTAAGGATACCGATGGCACGCATTACTTTTTCTATGGAGGCTGGGGACATTGCAATATTGGAAAGCTTAATTCAAATTTTACTGGGTTCGAACCCTGGGAAGATGGAGAACTTTTCCACGAAATCACTCCCGAAGGCTATGTGGAGGGCCCTTTTATGTTTTTGAGAAATGGTGTGTATTACCTCATGTGGTCCGAAGGTGGTTGGACGAATGACAGCTACAAAGTCGCCTATGCCATGGCCGAAAAAGCCACCGGACCCTATCGCCGAATCGGTACAATTCTCGAGGCAGACACTACGATTGCCACCGGCGCAGGACATAATTCCGTCATCCAAAAACCCGGAACTGACGAGTGGTACATGGTTTACCACCGCCGCCCTATTCCCAACGAGGGCCGTGACCATCGGGTGACTTGCATCGATGTAATGGAATTCAATGAAGATGGAACGATCAAGCCGATTAAGATGACTTTTGAGGGAGTGGAGGCGAATCCTTTGTAATAGAAATCAGAAAAATCCTTTTTGTCTTTGAAGACTATCTGAAGGCGTTTGAGTACTGATTGAAAGAAAGTAAAATAAGATTTCTGTTATTTTACTTTTGAAGGCGAAGATAAAATAGAGGCAGGGCAAAATTTCCATTAAAGATAAAAACGCCTCTGAGACTTCCCAGAGGCGCATTCTATTGTAGGAGAAAAGGAGTTTCTTGACTCTCAAATCAAAACCTCACCACCGCTTCCACTTTTTGACCTGACCGTTCGATCACCACTTTAGTAGAATCTCCTTTTTGGAAAGCACTCAAAGCCCGCATGTAGCTCATCATGTCGTAAACGGTGGAGTCTCCCAGCTGTACGACCACATCACCTTTGAGCAATCCGGCAGCTTGGGCGGGTTTGCCTTCAGACACACCATCTACACGCATTCCTTTTCCATCAAACATGTAGTCCGGCACCACTCCCATCGACACGGTGAATCGAGGAGAATCGCTGGAATCTTTGGTCTTGGTAAAGGCAAGTTTGGGTTCATTGTCCAGCGTAGTCACCACCCGGGAAATGTAGCGTACTACTTTCACCAACCCTTCATAGTTGATCTTATCCGAATCATCGCTTGGCTTGTGGTAGTCTTCATGCTGACCGGTGAAAAAATGCAATACCGGCAAATCTTGTAGGTAAAATGACGTGTGATCAGATGGACCTACTCCCGATTCAGAAGTAACGAGTTTCAGGCTATCCGCATTGATTTGGTCAAATACAGGGACAAAACTCGGGCTGGTTCCGACCCCGTTGATGGCCAAAGATTTTTCTTCATTCAGCCTGCCTACCATATCCATGTTGATCATGTAGTTGACTGTTTGGAGATCGATGGTTGGGTTTTTGACAAAATAATTGGAACCCCATAGGCCATTTTCCTCACCCGAGAAAGCGATAAAGAGAATGTTGTTTTTCAACTCTTCATGTTTGAGAATTTCTGCCAAAGCCAACAGACCCGCGGTTCCTGAGGCATTGTCATCGGCCCCGTTGTGAATTGCTGAATCACCCCGATGAAGCGAGCCTTGTCCACCCATTCCCAAGTGATCAAAGTGTGCTCCGATCACGATGGTTTTATCCGCTTTTTTATCCAAAAAGGCGACTACATTTCGACCGGTGACTCCATCGCCGTCCGTGCCGATCACTGCTTCTTCATGGGGATTGGACGGTTTGGATACGGTAAAAGGCTGAAAAAACCCTTCGGTTCCTTTGGGCTGCAGCCCTAGTTTTTCAAATTCTTTGGCCAGATATTCCGCCGCTTTTTGCTCTCCTTCTGTGCCAATAGCCCTTCCTCCCAAATCATCTGCCGCAAGGAAAACGACATCTTCCTGTAAAGTAGCCAAGAGCTTTTCGTCGGTTGGAGGACCATCGCAGGCTGCGATGAAAAGTGCAGAAGCTAAAATGTGGCTGGATTTGAAAAGAAAATGCTTCATGAGATTTGTCGATTTAGTCCAAAGATAATAATTGGTATCTTCGGCCTGCAATTCTTTTAGTATCAAGCCCAAAAATGAAGAAACTCCTTTATTCGCTAGCTCTCCTTGCTGTAGCCTGTGCTCCTAAAACAGAATCATCTGTTGAAACTGATGTCCGTTCTGCCACTGATTCCCTTCTCCTTCATCCTGAAGAGATGAAATACCTCAAAAACATCAAGCAGTTGACTTTTGGAGGAAATAATGCGGAAGCCTATTGGTCATTTAATGATTCTCTGCTGGTCTTTCAGTCGGATTTTGCAGGCTGGGGCAATGAATGTGACCAGATGTTTTACCTCAACTGGCGCGAGGACGACCTGAAAAACAACACGCCTCAACGGCTTAGCACAGGTTTGGGAAGAACGACTTGTTCCTATTTTCTACCCGGTGACCAAACGATTGTCTATGCCTCTACTCATTTGGTAGATCCGGCTTGTCCTCCTGTTCCTGAGCGAAGAGCGGATGGCAAATATGTGTGGCCGATCTATGATTCCTTTGACATCTTCACAGCAGATTTGAATGGCAATATCCTTTCTCAATTGACCAAAGAGCCCGGATATGATGCCGAGGCGACGGTATCTCCTAAAGGTGACCGAATTGTTTTCACCTCCATGAGAACCGGTGATTTGGAGCTTTTCACCATGAATATCGATGGCACAGATGTGAAGCAGATTACTTCCGACTTGGGCTATGACGGCGGGGCATTTTTCTCCCCTGACGGAAGCAAGCTGGTATGGAGAGCTTCCAGACCGCAGACCCCTGAAGAAATCAAAGAATACAAAGAATTACTCAAAGAAGGATTGGTGAAACCGACCGATATGGAACTCTATGTGGCCAATGCTGACGGGACAGACATCCAAAAAATCACCAGCCTAGGCAAAGCCAACTGGGCACCCTTTTTCCATCCCTCTGGAGAAAAACTCATCTTCGCTTCCAACCATCAGACAGAAAGAGGCTTTCCTTTCAATCTGTTTATGATCAATCTGGACGGAACAGGCCTAACCCGAATCACACACGACGGGACTTTCGATGCGTTCCCGGTCTTTTCCAATGATGGCAAATACTTGGTTTTTGCCTCCAACCGAAACAACGGCGGCACTCGCGATACCAACCTCTTTGTGGCGGAGTGGATTGGGGATTGAACTAGCTAATACAAGATGAGAATAAGCAGCTCCAAATGGAAAAAAATTCTTTTGTCCTTTGGAGCTGTTTTATTTTTTGTCTCGATAGAATTAGCCTAATAAGAAAAAAAAATCACTCAGATGGAAGGGGTTAAATCAATTTTGCATAACTTTAACTAAAGCCTAAATAAATACTCATGAATTTAACCATTTTTCTGTGGCTTCTGCTCTTCCAGATTCCTTCCAACTTGGAGAAAGAACTTGCACAGCAAGTGGTCATCCATTATTTGGAGTCCCAACTTCCACACAATCAAGACAAGAAATTTTTTGTCTCAGAGGTTTTGGATTCTGTTTTTGTCAAAATGTATGAACGAGTACTAAATCCACAGAATGAGTTTGTTTATAAGGGGCTGACTGAGCAACAGAAAAGTATGGTCCAGGATCTTTTGCAGATCAAAGAGCCATTACCTTTTGAATTAACAGAATTGATAGCGCAGAAAAAATTTAAGATCCGACCTCTAAATGAAATTGACCGGAGTGATTGGGAATCATCCTCGGTCAGAGTATCCCGAGTAATGATATCTCCTGATGGGAATGAAGCTTGTCTTATTTTGGAGTATGTATGTGGCCCCAAATGTGGTCAAGGGGTATTGATTTTTGCTCAAATGGAGGATAATTCTTGGACCATCAGTGCTCGAAGAAGGTTATGGATTGCTTAATCTGAGGGTTTAAGGAAGTCTATAAGTTTTCTAAGGATTTCAAATAGTACTCCGCCTGACCCAGGACTTCCTGCTGATTACCCATTTTATCCCAAGTACGGTACATCATCCCGATGCGTGGATTTTTCTCCAGCTTTTCCCGGTTTCGGGCATAAAAATGCCAATAGAGACTATTGAATGGACAGGATCCGTGTCCTGTTTTTTTTGCTGAATCATAGGCACAATGATCGCAATAGTTGCCTTGTTTTTTGATGTAATTGGCTGAGGAGACATAAGGCTTGGTACCGACAATCCCTCCGTCGGCAAATTGGCTCATGCCTCGGGTATTGGTGATTTCGACCCATTCGATAGCGTCTATGTATATCCCGAGATACCACTGATCTACTTCATCGGGATGGATTCCAGCCAACAGGGCAAAATTTCCCGTCACCATCAATCGCTGGATATGATGGGCATAAGCCAAATCCAGAGACTGACCAATAGACTCTTTTAGGCAATTCATCTTGGTATTTCCGGTCCAAAACCAATCTGGTAGCTTCCTATCGTGACCAAAGAAATTCATCTGTGCAAACTCCGGCATTTTGGCCCAATAAATCCCCCGCATGTATTCCCTCCAGCCGATGATCTGCCGAATGAACCCCTCCACTTGGGCGATTGAAATCTGATTTTGGTGAGCGTACCAGTATTTTTCCACCGTTTGAACGACTTCCAGCGGAGAGAGCATCTTGGTATTTAGAGAAAAACTCAATCGGGAATGGAAAAGGTAAGGATCCCAGGTAGTTAGGGCATCTTGGTAAGCGCCAAAGTTAGGTAGCAGCTGCTCGCAGAAATACTCCAAAATCTCCAAACTCTCTTCTCTCGACACAGGCCAAGTGAATTGTTCCGGATCGATTTTTCCGATAGTTTTTACTTCTGCCTTCTCGATCATCTCCAGGATTTCTTTCACGCGCTTGGGATGAATCAAGGGCTTTTTGAGCAGCTTTTTGTCTTTGAGCGCTTGGCGATTGTCGTGGTCATAGTTCCACTGCCCGGTGAGTGGATCTTTGCCGTCCATGAGGATATCGTACTTCCTGCGCATCTCCCGATAGAAGGTCTCCATGAGGTAGGTTTTTTTTCCCTTGAAAAAGTCCTTCAGAAATTCCCGGGAAGTCAGAAAGTGCTCGGTATCCACCGCGGATGAAGGAATAGGTAAGCTTTCGCAGACTTCTTTGAGAATCTGATCCAATCGGTATTCATCGGGTAGTTGGTATTCAAATCGGGTGAATCCTTCCTTTTGGATCAATTCTTCAAGTTGATTTTTTAGGTTTTGTCGGTTTTCAGGGTGATCAAGGGAAAAGTACCGGACTCGATGCCCTTTTTTTTGAAGGGTTTGCGAAAAAGTACGCATAGCCAAAAAGAAGCCGACTACTTTTTGAATGTGGTGGATGACATAATCGGTCTCTTGCCTCATTTCCATCATAAGGTAAGTGACGGATTCGTCTGTTTTTTCAAACCAGAAATGATTCATATTAAGCTGGTCTCCGAGTATGAGCCGTAAAACTTTAGGCATGAAAAAGGGCTTTATTTTCGTAAAGCCCTTTTTACAACCCATTGTTTATGAAAAAATCAATATTTGAAGCAAGGCATAGATGTCTTTCTTCCAGCGCCTTTGGCAGAACCTGCGAGGAAACTGTAACGCATGCTGATTTCGTTTGCTCCTCCTGTATTGGCATTTCCCAAGGAGGATAAGGTGAAATCATGGCTGTATCCAATGCTCAAACCTGATGCGAGCTGAAAGCCCACCAAAGCAATGACAGATTCGTGGTTGGACTGCATTACGCTTGATACGGGAATTCCTCTATACCATACGCCTAATACCAAAGGCTGTAGATTGACTTGAGCTCCCAAATCCAGCTGTTGGAAAAGCTCTTGATTTTTGTAGTTGAATGCCAAGGTTAACTCTCGTGTCCCGGTTGTTTTATTCATAAAACTTCTTGCTGCCCCTCCGGACAGGTCAAATTTGTATCCCCCATGAGCGGAAATTTTCATGGGGAGTTGGCTGAATTGTCCATCCAGAAAGGAAATGTTAGGCTGGGTGATATGGTGAGTTGACAAGCCAAACCAAACCTGATCATTGTTAAACAACAGGCCCAAGCTATAGTCAACAAATTGATGTCTGAAATCTGCTCCGAGATTTTCTCCCGAAAAATCTCCGATTGCACCGGTTTGATCATTGATTTGACTGCCAAAAACAAGATTGCCAAAATGAGCGTCCCGGTCCATGTAGCTAACTTGTCCTCCAACTCTCAGGAAAGAACGGAACCCCAATCTTGCGCGGTAAGAATAGGTGGCGCCAATTTCAGAAACACTGAGGTTGGCCATACTTTGCTCTGATCTGTTGAAGATGATCCCGACGCCACTGTTTGCTCCAAAGATGTAATGATCGATGTGGGCAGAATAGGAGACAAAAGACTGGTCCAGTCCTGGCCACTGGTTTCGGTAATTTACCCCCATGCTCGTACCTTCAGAGGCTCCAGTTAGCGCTGGATTGAGATATAATGGATTGGCATAAAACTGCGAATACTGCACATCTTGAGCCAAGGCTGAGTTCATAGCCATGGATATAAGAACCAAGGTGATAAGTGTAAATGTGATTTTCATATACTTATCGGATTAATGTTATTCCTCCGGATTTGCTTTGGGCAGTTCCATCGGGGGTGATGTAAGTAAGCCGGTATAGGTAGTTGCCGGGAGGTGATAATTGGCCACGGTAGGTGCCGTCCCATCCCTTGCTCTCTAGACTGGTGGTGATAAAGATTTTTTCTCCCCAGGTATTGAAAACTTCCAGGGTGAATGAGGAAACTCCTTTTAATACAGGGATAAAGCTGTCATTCAGTCCGTCTCCGTTTGGTGTAAAGGCATTGGGAATGACAACCAATTCTGTAGGAATTGAAACCTGAATGGTATTTCTTTCGATGGAAGAACAACCGAAAATGTCATATCCTTTGAGCGTGACTTCATAAGATCCCGGCTTTTCAAAGATGTGGACAGGGTCTTTTTCAACTGATTTTTTCCCATCTCCAAATTCCCATTCCCATGCAATGAATTCCGGGGAAATCTCGCTTTCGAACAATACTTCCTCTTGAATCAGTACCTCAGGATCATTGCTGATACTAAGCTTGCGGTATTGAAAATCAAGTCTTGCACCTTGATTGGATACAACAGGAAACTCCACTCTTGCTTCAGTCTCTAAAGTACATCCAGACGCATCTTTGACAGCTACTTTTAGAATCCCCGATTTGTCAAAATTGATCTCTCTGGCATTTTTGTCTCCAGGATTCCAGGAGATGGCGTAAGGTTCCTTTCCGCCCTGAATAGATACCCAAGCCTTTCCGGTTACTTTTCCGCTTGCACAATCCACGTCCAAGGCGGTTTCAATTCTTGCCTGAAGCGAAGTTGCATCTTGTAGTTGAACCGTGGTGGAGACTTTGCATCCAGATTCATCAATGACCTCTATGGTGTAGGTGCCTGACTTTAAATCCTTTCTCTGAAGTTGAGTTGAATTTCCATCTGACCATTTTACTGTGTAAGTTCCCTTAGCACCCTTCAATTCTAAAGAAATGCCTCCATCTGATCCTCCTGCACAGGAAGCCGGCCGGGTTTCAACCACTTTCAATTCCAATGCGGATTGATTCTGGAGGATTACTTGTTTTTCCACAGAGCATCCTGTAGCATCTGTAATTTTTACAGAATACGTTCCCGAAGTAAGGTTTTGAAGTTTGGATTGAGTATGTCCGGTATTCCAGAGATAGGAATAAGGGGCTTTGCCACCTGCGGGAATAATTTCGATCCTACCATCCGAGTTCCCTTGGCAAGAAGGCTGAAGGAGTTGGGTGCCAACCTCGATGGAACTTGGGGCAGAAATGCTAAAGGATTTTTGTAAGCTACAACCTTTGCTGTCCTGAATTTGGACTTGATAGGTGCCCGGAACTAATCCGTTTAGGTCCTTTGAAGTCGCACCTGTATTCCATTTATAAGTAAATGGAGGTTGGCCTCCTGATACATTGAGGGAGATTTTACCGGTTGAACCTGATTGACAGGAAGGCTGCTCGATCGTTTCTGTCGCAGCGATTCCCTCCGAGCCTGATTTGATTTCAAATGAAACACTGACTGAGCAGTTGTACTTGTCTTCGACAAGAACGGTATAGGTTCCGGGAGCTAGATTATCTGCTTCCCAAACGTCTTTCAAGCCATTGCTCCAGGTTACTTTGTAAGGAGGGCTGTCTTTTTCGTAGTCATTTCGGCCGATTTTTACGCTGATCTTTGCATACCCGTCCATACCCGATCCGCAAGAGGCATCTTTTTTCTCCACCGGATTGAGCAAAAGGGGGAAAGGCGGCTGAATGATGATTTTTTCCTGATGAACTCTACCATCCGCATCGGTGATCCAAACGGTATAAGTTCCGGCGTTAAGATTGGATCGATTCTGAGTGGTTTCGTTGGTATTCCATTTAAAGGTGTAAGGCGCTTTTCCGCCACCTACAGTTAGGATGATGCTTCCTTTCTCACTATGAGAGCAAAGGGCTAGTTTTCCGCTAACTTCCACCCAGATTTCTCCATAAGAATACATTCGACTGGATTCTTTGGCAGGAATATTGAAGGCATATTGGGAAAAGACAGAATTATAGTAGGCGCTGCTGAAGATCAGCAGAACAACCCATTTCATCCTATGAATCCCAAGTTTTATCATTTTTGCACTTCGTCATTCCCTGTAGCGATTTCAGGGAGTATTTTTTGTCTTTAAAAATCGGTTTTGTGTATTTCGTTTTTTAGAATATTATTTTTTGTAAGTCATATACAACAAAATGATATTCTATAAATCGGCCGATTTCAAGAAAATAGAGGGTAAAAATTTTATTTTGCAAATAGCGGACAGCGAGATGTAAATGAAGTGCTTGTCTTGGAAAAGTCTAATTTTTCCTGAAAATGTATCATAATTAAAAAAACAGATTAGGTATTGCTTTTTTCAGGATGTGAAATGAAAAAAGCCTGAAAATCAGGCTTTGAAAAATTATTGTAAAATTTTTTGATTTTTTTTCGTCAGGTCATTTTTCCTTGACTATCAGTACTTAAAACATGGGATAAGTCTTGATCGCTGATTTCTGGATTTAGGATCTCCCCAAAGAAAATTATACCGAATGGAGATTTCATGTGCTCCGCCGCTGTTTCGCTGACTCAGCTTGGAGACGGTAAAATCATAAGAGTAGCCTATATCCAATCCCGATTCCAAAGAAACCCCCACCAAAGCAATAACAGCTTCATTGTTGGGTAGGCTGTTTTTGGTAGGCAAGCCTCTATACCAAACTCCTAAGACTAGTGGGTGGAGATAAAGTTGAGTACCCACGTCAAGTTGGTTGAAAGGGTCTTGTTGTTTATAGTTGAAGGCAAAAGAAACGGACCGCTCCTGATAGGAATGGGTAAAATAATCCCGGCCACCGGGAGAAAGATTGACTTTATAGCCACCTTGTAATGATACCTTCATTGGGAGTACGCTTGTTTGGTCTTCCACAAATGAGACATTGGGCTCAGTCAAGTGATGTGCTGACCCACCTAACCAAAATTTATCATTATAAATCATCCCGCCAACAGCATAATCTACAAACGAATGCCTACTGTCCAAAGGAATGCCATTGAGTTCATCTGTAATTCCACCTACTGTTCCATTGACAATATCGATCATGGAGCCAAAAACCAATTCAGAAAATAAGGCATCCCGTTGCATATAGCTAGCCTGTGCCCCAAGGCGGAAGAAAAATTTATCCGAAAGTTTCAGTCGGTAAGAATAGCTCAACCCAATTTCATTGGTAGACAGGTTGGCCATGGATTCTTGGTTTCCATTAAAGATGAGTCCAACTCCACTATTGTAATCAAAAATGTAATGGTCAATATAAGCGGAATAGGAATTGAAACTATGATCTAATCCCGGCCATTGATTTCGGTAATTCATCCCAATCCGGGTGAGTTCACTGGCGCCGGTAAGGGCGGGATTAAGATAGAGTGGAGCGGCATAAAATTGGGAATACTGGACATCCTGGGCAAAAAGAGAATAAGGCCCTCCCAGCCAGATGATGATTACTATTAATGTCCCGTAAATATTCCTCAGCATGATCTTACCAACCCTAATGCACAAAGTTACTAATCAGTTCTTTATACCTACCTTGACTTTCACTATTAAATGGATAATTAACTACCAGGGCTTGTGATTGGGGCGAGCAATCTACAGTTTAATCTGCCGATTAAAGGCTCCTAAAAAGACCCAAACCTTCAGAACGTTGACCAAGACTCAATAATTATACCAAAGGCACCCTTTTGAGGTGCCTTTTATCATATTTCATGGATTTGTTGATGTCTAATCAGGTCTTCAAATTCCTCCCGTCGCCTGATTAGCATAGTTTTGCCATCCCAGATCAATACTTCGGCGGGTCTCAGCCTTGAGTTATAATTGGACGACATGCTGAACCCATAGGCACCGGCATTTTTGATCACCAGCAAATCTCCTTCTTTGACTTCGTTCAATTCCCGATGAGCGGCAATCGTGTCGGTCTCGCAGATATAGCCCACCACGTTGTATTTCGCTTTTTTACCTTCTGGATTACTCAGATTGTACACGCTATGGTAGGCATCATACATCATAGGGCGTATCAAATGATTCAGTCCCGAATCTACCCCAACAAAAGTCACCGTGGGTGTCTCTTTGACCACATTGGACCTGACTAGCAGATAGCCCGCCTCACTTACCAAGAATTTTCCTGGCTCTAACCACAACTCCAACTGCCGGCCATATTTTTTGCAAAATTCCTGAAAAGCCTCGCCTACTGCCTTGCCTACCTCCAACACATCCGTAGCTACATCATTCGGCTTATACGCCACTTTAAAACCTCCTCCGAAATCAAGAAACTGGAGATCCGGAAATTGCATAGCTGCTTCGAAAAGCACATTTCCACCTCGGAGAAATACTTCTGCATCCAAAATATCGGAGCCTGTATGGATATGAAGGCCTACTATTTTCAGCTGGTATTTAGCCACTAGTTCCAGAATCTGAGGAAGCTGTTCGATCGAAATTCCAAACTTACTTTCTTTATGTCCAACTGATATTTTGATATTCCCTCCTGCCATAATATGGGGGTTGATCCGGATGCAAGCCCCCAAGGAATCCCCGTAGGTTTTTCCAAATTGCTCCATCAAAGGAAGGCTATCCAGATTGATCATGATGCCCATGGCCACCGCTTCCCGGATTTCCTCAAAGCCTACCCCGCTGGGGGTGTACATAATTTCATCCACAGTGTATCCTGCCAACAGCCCCAGTTTGGCCTCTTCGATAGAAACCGCATCAATTCCTGCTCCCGCTTTACGGATTAGCTTCAGGATATTAATATTTGAAAGCGCTTTGGTAGCATATTTTATCTTGAGAGGAACGGCAGAAAAGGCTTTTTGCAAAGTTTGGATCTGAGAAACGATTTTCTCTCCGTCGTAGATATAAAGCGGGGTTCCAAATTGGCCGGCTAGGCTGGAAATTTCAACTCCCTGGATGTGCGTTGGATTGGGCACGGATGGATAGGTTTAAGATTTAAGCGGCAAAAATACCCAAACAATAAAAAAGGAAGGCAACAGGCCTCCCTTTTTTTGGATTTAATTGTAATTAAGAAACATACAAATTCAGACTGCTAGATTAACACCGGGATTTGGATTTTAAAAGTGTTGATTTTCAGTGTCGGTTAAAACTTGTTAAGTACACCCCTTCCCCTGTTTAGACAATTAAATTTGCAGCATGTCTAAAGGCAATATTACGCTGATCGTTGTTTTGATGTCCCTTGCCAGTTTTGGCTTGATGGGTTTTCAATACTATTGGGTGAGAAATGCCATTCGAATCAATCAGGAGAGATTTGATCAAAATGTACAGCAAGCCTTATCACGGACAGTCAGTGAATTGGAAAAAGGGGAAACTTCGGATGTACTTTTAAATAAGCTTTTGGAAGATCCTGTTCTAAAGGAAACTATTTTCAAAAAAATTGATCCTATAGAGCTCCAAATCAAAACAAGCCCTAGTTACAATAGGCTCTCTTTGGTGGATACAATGCTGGTGTCTCCAGTTCCACAGCTTAGTTCCACATTCAGAAGAATGCTTCTTTCAAGAGGATTGGATGTTTCCATTTTTTCTGAACTTGAAAATTTCTTTGCCTACATGACGCCGGAGGTGGCCTCCACGATGTTTACGCCTGATGAAATGCAAATTCTCCTTCAGGAAAAAGAGCGCCAGCTTGAATACCTCAGTAAAAATCAAAACTTCATATCAGAGGCGCGTCCTTATTCGGGAATTGTACCTCAGATCAGGGCCGAAATAAACCTTTCGGATGATGCCTTGGATAAAATCAAAAAGACCAATATCAAGATTGAACTGATGAATCAGGCCTTTTCTGAACTTGCGGAAGGGCAGCAGGCAATTTTGGATCGCCTGGATACTTCTCAGGTCCGCCAAATGCTCAAAAATCAACTGTTGGAAAAAGGAATCGCAGAGGATTTTGAGCTGGGAATTCAGAATGATCAGGGACAATTGGTCGGAATAGGTCAAATCTCAGATCCCCTGGTTATAAAAAATCAGGGTGTTCAGGCCAAGCTCTTTCCCAATGATATTTTAGGAAAAGATAACTTCATCTATGTCTATTTTCCGGAAAAAAGCAGCCATGTTTTCAGACAGATCTGGCTACCGATTTCCAGCTCTATAGTATTCATTTTTGTAATCATCTTTTGCTTTGTATATGCCATACGAGTCATTATCAGGCAGAAAGCTTTGTCTGACATTAAGAATGATTTCATCAATAACATGACGCATGAGTTCAAGACTCCTTTGGCCACCGTGAGTCTGGCTGTAGAGGCGCTTCAAGACCCTGAATTGAGCAATCAGGACAAATTCAGAGCAAGGTATCTGGGTATCATAAAGGATGAAAACAAGCGACTGGTATCCCAAGTGGAAAAGGTGCTTCAGGCTGCAGCATTGGAAAAAAATGATTTCAAACTTAAAATCGAACCCATCCATTTGAACGAACTGTTGGAGTCAACCGTGGAGCATATTAGCCTACAGGTAGAAAGCAAAGGAGGAAAAATCGAATTCATCAATCAGTTGAAAAATCCTGAAATCGAAGGGGATGCCTTTCATCTCACCCATATTTTCAACAACCTATTGGACAATGCCAACAAGTATTCCAAAGAAAGTCCGATAATTAAGGTGGTTGCAAAAGATGATCAGGACCAAGTGCTGGTGACCATCCAGGATCAGGGAATCGGAATGAACAAAGAAGCTGTCAAGAAAATTTTTGATAAATTCTACCGGGTTCCCACCGGAAATATCCATGATGTCAAAGGATTCGGTTTGGGGCTTTCCTATGTGAAAACGATGCTGGAAGCACACAAAGGAGGAATTCATGTTCAGTCTGAACCCGGAAAAGGAAGTATCTTCACCATTAACCTACCCAAAAAACAATGAGCAAAGCCAAATTATTAGTCGTAGAAGATGATCCAAACTTGGGTGACATACTTCAGGAGTATTTGGAAATGAAAGGTTACCAACCCACTTTGTGCAGAGATGGTGAAGAAGGTTGGAATAAGTTCAAAAAAGATAAATATGACCTCTGTCTTCTGGATATCATGATGCCGAAGAAGGACGGATTTACACTGGCCAAAGAAATCAAAAAGGTGCAGGAAGACCTTCCGATTCTTTTTCTCACCGCCAAAAACCAAAAGGACGATATCATCGAGGGACTCAAAATCGGAGCAGACGATTACCTCACCAAGCCCTTCAGCATGGAAGAGTTGCTCCTCAGGATTACCGCGATTCTCCGCCGAACCCAAAAGTCTACCGAAATAGCTCCGCTGAAGACTTACACCTTTGGTGACTTTGTCCTGCATTACGATGAGCAGTACATCGAAGGTCCGGGAGGCAAGCATAAGCTGACTTCCAAGGAAAATGAGCTGATCCGACTTTTGGCTTCCGAGATCAACAAACTGGTCAATCGCAGTCATGCGCTCAAGCAAATCTGGGGCGATGACAGCTACTTCAATGCCCGCTCCATGGATGTGTACCTGAGCAAAATCCGAAAAATCCTCAAAGACGACCCCAAAGTGCAGATCATCACCGTGCATGGGGAAGGATTTAAGCTGATTGTGGGAGAGGGATGATTGGAGTATCTAGTATCTAGACGTTAGTATCAAGAAAAAAGCCCTGGATTGAATCAATTCAGGGCTGTTGTTTTTTTCGGAATAATGAATCCAACCGAAATTCGATATCCCAAATCCGAAATAGTATCAAAGCAAATCCGCCCCAATCCCTGGTCCATCTGGGAAAGTCACTTTATCCGGAGTGATGGTCACTCCTCTCGCCGGATCTTTGGCCAAAAGCATCGCGCCATCCATATCCACATAGTCAAGCAAAGGAGCAATATGCGCGATGGCAGTGATTCCTACCGAGGACTCAGTCATACAGCCGACCATGGTTTTCATTCCCAGCGATTTCGCTTCGTGAATCATCCGAAGCCCAGGAGTAATTCCCCCTGCCTTGACCAGCTTCACATTGATGGCATGGAAAAGTCCATGGCATTTTTTCACATCGCTTTCCACGATGCAGCTTTCATCTGCCATTGCAGGGAGTTTGGAATACTTGAAAACCTCCTTCATTCCCTCCAGATCGTCTTTTCCCAAAGGCTGCTCCATAAATTCCACACCCAGCTTCACCAGTTCTTCCGAATTACGGATAGCTTGCTCGGCTGTCCAGGCACAGTTGGCATCGATGCGGAAAATGGAGTTCGTATGCTTTCTAAGTTCTCGGACAATCTCGAGGTCTTGTTCTGTTCCAAGTTTGATTTTGTAGATCGGCCAATCCACCTCCTTCATCTTGGCGACCATTTTCTCCACGGTATCAATACCAATGGTGAAATTAGTGGTCGGGATTTTCCGGGGGTCAAGGTTGAGGTATTCGTAGAGTTTTTTCCCCTGTTTCTTGGTGAAAAAATCCCACGCAGCCAGGTCCACCGCACATTGCGCAAAAGGATTATTTCGGAAAATCCCTCTTCCTAATTCCCAAAGCTGTTCTGGAGTTTCCCAGTTTCCGGATTCCACCACTGGACGAAATTCCTCTAAGCAAGCAATCATATTTTCGATGGTCATGCCGTAAAATGGGTTGGTGGTCGACTCCCCCAATCCGTAAATGTCGTCTTCCTCCAGCTTGACAATCAGCGTGTCCTGTACATCCCGACTTTGGTGGGCGATGGTAAAGGTGTGTTTGAGCGGAAGGTCATAAACCTGATAACTGAGCTTCATGGCATGATTTTTTGTGCTTGAGCAAAAATACAGGTATTTATTTCACCCGAATGGCTAGTTTTAAAATCGATAGACTCCAAGACCTTATTCTATGAAATCCGCTTTCCTGACACTGTTCCTTCTCTTTTTTTTAGTCCTCAGTTTCTACACTTCGGCACAGGTAGCCTATCAAAAAATGCCTGTGGAAAAGCTGGAAGCCGCTTATGAAAAATATAAGGAACCCGCCATCACTCACCGAAGATTCAAACACGCAGACCTTCAGCCCTTGATCCAAAAACATGGTGCGGATTTCAACTTGGAGGAATTGGGCAAATCTGTGGAGGGGCGAAGTATCACCTCGATGAAATGGGGCCAAGGATCTACTAAAGTCATGCTTTGGTCACAGATGCACGGTAATGAAAGCACGGCCACCATGGCGCTTTTTGACCTGTTTAATTTTCTTGAGGGAAAAAATGACGGATACGACGAGCTAAGAAACCTCCTGAAAAATCAACTCAGCCTGAAATTCATCCCCATGATCAATCCCGACGGGGCTGATGCCTTCAAGCGGCGAAATGCCTTGGATATCGATCTGAACCGGGATGCGATTTCCCAGATTTCTCCCGAGGCGGTGATTTTGAAAAAGGCTCGGGACGACTTTGAGCCTGAGTTTGGGTTCAACCTTCACGATCAGCAGATCTACTACAACGTGGTCAATACGCCCAAGCAGGCCACGATTTCCCTTTTGGCTCCGGCGTATAACTATGAGACCGAGATCAACGACGTGCGCGGTCGCGCCATGCAGACCATCGCAGGGATGAATGAATTATTGCAGGAATTGATTCCTGGGCAGGTCGGAAAGTACGACGATGCTTTTGAACCCAGAGCGTTTGGTGACAATATCCAAAAGTGGGGTACCAGTACCATCCTGATTGAGTCGGGAGGCTACCAAGGTGATCCTGAAAAGCAATATATCCGCAAGATCAACTTCATGATCATCCTCAACGCCTTACATCAGATTGCTACCCGAGGCTATGAACAATACACTACAGAACAATATTTCGCGATCCCGGACAACGGTTTCCAGCTGATGGACTTGATCATTAACGAAATGCAGGTGAAGGTGAAGGGGGAATGGTATCCCTTGGATATCGCCATTCGCAGACGTGAAACTGAAAATGCAGCCGGTTATTTCATGAGCGCATCGGTGGAAGATCTCGGTGATATGCAGATTTTCTTTGGTTTTGAGACTTTGGATGCCACAGGACTACAATACCTTGAGGGAAAAGTGTATTCCACCGCTTTTGAATCGGTCAAGGATATTTCGGAGGAAAAAGCTATCGAATTACTTCGGCAGGGATTTATGGCGGTCAAAGTGAAAAACGGGGAAGCAAGGCAAGTGCACAGTCTGCCGATTTTGGTATTGAAATCTACCGAAAAGTATTCCAGTGGTTGGATGACCGGATCAGCTACCAATTTCTTTTTAGCCAAAGAAGGCAAACCGAGATATGCGATCGTAAACGGCTATCTGATCGATTTGGAAAACCTTAAAAATCACGAAATTAGAAATCGGGTGTTTTGAAATAAGTAAATAATTATTTACTTTTTGGAATCATTTTTTAATGAAACAAATTTATGAAGTGTTCCGAGCTACTACGGATTCTATTGAGAGATGGCTGGTTTATTGTTTCTCAATCAGGGTCCCATGTTAAGTTAAGACACGAAGTAAAACCAGGGATTATCATTTTCCCAAACCATGGGACCAAAGAGATAGGTAAAGGATTGGAGAAAAAAATACTGAAAGAGGCCGAAATTAAACTGGGTTGATTATGAAAAAGTATCGAATGATCATAGAGAAAACAGACACTGGGTTTTCTGCCTATTCAATGGATTTTCCAGTTTTTACTACCGGAGACTCAATGAATGAGGTTTTAGATAACTCAGTGGAAGCACTCAACTTGTATTTTGAGGAGATCAATCAAATCATTAAACCAGAACAGATTAAGCTCGAAATAGATTTTCAGCAGTTTTTTCAATACTACAATGTGATTAATGCTAAAGTCTTGGCGGAAAAAATCGGAATGAATCCAACCTTGCTTTCTCAATATGTAAGTGGAAAAAAAAGACCTTCAGAAGCTCAAAGTCAAAAAATTCTGTCCGGAATAAATCGAATAGGAAAAGAGCTTTCTGAATTAAAACTCACCTTTAATTAACCTTAAAACCCGCCAACTCGGCGGGTTTTTTGCATTTGATCCCAACAGGAATTCAGTTAAATTCCATTCACTTTTCCTTCAAGCACTATGAAAAACAACCTTTCCTCTGTCCTTTTTGCCATGGCGATCATTATCGCTGCCTATCTCCTCGGCAATGCCGTCATCAACCGTAACCGTCCACAAGGCACCATTCACGTGACCGGATTAGGTGAACAAAATTTCACCTCAGACCTGATCGTGTGGGAAGGGAATTTTACCCGGGAAAGCAAAGATCTCAAAGCTGCCTATGCAGATCTGGAGCGAGATCGAACCGCCGTGACGAATTACCTGACGTCCAAAGGGATCACCGAAGACCAACTGGTATTCAACGCAGTATCTACTTTGCCTCAGTACGAGCAGAACTACACCCCTTCGGGAAACTATGCCGGGCAGACTTTTACCGGTTATCAGTTGAGCCAAACTTTTGTTATCGAATCCAAGGAGGTAGAGAAAGTGGAAAAAATCTCCCGCGAGATCACCGAACTGCTCAATCAGGGGATCACCTTGTACTCTCAGCCTCCCCGCTACTATTACACCCAACTCGAATCGCTCAAACTGGAAATGGTCGCCAAAGCCACGGAAGATGGCCGGGTGCGTGCCGAACGCATCGCCGAAAACTCCAATTCCAAACTGGGCGATCTGATCACAGCCAACATGGGGGTATTCCAAATCACCGGACAAAATTCCGGCGAAGACTACTCCTGGGGCGGAGCTTTCAATACATCCGCCAAAAACAAAACAGCTTCGATTACCATGAAGCTGAGTTTTGAAGTGGATTGAGTTACCGTTTTGGGAACTTTTTATCTACCTTTACTTTTTCAGAATGAGAATCATTGCCAAAAGTACTCTTCGAGAGTTTTGGGAACGACATCCTGATTCGGAACAGGCTTTGAAGTCATGGTTTCGTGAATTCGAATTGGGAAGTTGGAGAACCTACAATGAGCTTAAAGTAGATTATCCCTCTGCCAGTATTCTGAAGGACAATCGTGTGGTATTTAATATCAAAGGGAATCATTATCGGTTGATCGTCAAGTTCAACCTAGACTATCAGACTGGCTGGTTAAGATTTATAGGACCGCATGCTGAATACGATAAAATCAACGCCAATATCATCTAACCATGAAACCGATTCATACCGAGGAAGAATATAAAATTGCCCTTCAGCGGGCTGAGGAGCTCTTTGATTCCAAAAAAGGCACGCCTGAAGGAGACGAATTGGAGTTGCTGTTGATTCTGATCGACAAGTATGAAAAAGACCATTTCCCGATTGATCTCCCTGATCCTATCGAAGCCATCAAGTTCAGAATGGAACAGCTCCAGATGAAACCCAAGGATTTGGCCGATTTGATCGGATATAAAAGCCGAGTAAGCGAAATTCTGAACCGAAAGCGTAAGCTTACTTTGGACATGATCCGGAAACTTCATGTCAATCTGAATATTCCCACGGATGTATTGGTTCAGGAATATTGATTGTAATCGTGAAAATTGAAAACAAACTCCACCCCCGCAATCTCCATCAAGGCCGCTACGATCTCGAAGCACTTTCGGAGACCTTGCCAGAACTTAAATCCTTCCTTTTTACCAATGACTATGGAAATCTGACTTTGGATTTTGCCAATCCCAAAGCGGTCAAATCCCTCAATCAAGCCCTTTTAAAGCATTTTTATCAGGTGGACTTTTGGGATATTCCGGATGGATTTCTATGTCCACCCATTCCCGGTCGGGCCGATTACATTCATCACTTGGCTGATCTGCTGGCGCAAAGTAATGGCGGAAGGTCTCCAAAAAGTGCAAAAATCAACGTGCTGGATATCGGGACAGGTGCCAATCTGATCTATCCGATTCTGGGAAACTCGATCTACGATTGGAATTTTGTGGGTTCGGAATTGAATCCAAAAGCCATCAAGTCTGCTGAACAGATACTGGTTAAGAATCCCCAATTTCAAGGCAAAATAGAGCTTAGGCCTCAGCCGGATTCCTCGAAGATTTTTTCCAATATCATTCAACCTGAGGAGTTTTTCGATCTTACCCTTTGCAATCCACCTTTTCACGAATCCGCTCAAGCCGCCCAGGAAGGCAGTCAGCGAAAAGTCCGAAATCTAACCGGAAATCCTGTTGCCAAGGCCGAATTAAACTTTGGGGGACAAGCTGCTGAGCTTTGGACAGAGGGTGGAGAACTGGCTTTTATCCGAAAGATGATCGCTGAAAGTCTCAATTTCAAGAATCAGGTCTTTTGGTTTACCACTTTGGTATCCAAGTCTGAACACCTTAAATCGATCCAAAATGAGCTTCAAAAGGTTGGAGTTGCGGAGCAAAAAATCATTGAGATGGCTCAGGGAAACAAGAAAAGCCGGTTGGTAGCTTGGACTTTTCTGACTGAGAAGCAACAGGCTGCTTGGAAAACTTACCGGTGGAAATAAAAACCCTCCAAGGGTTATGAATCCCTTGGAGGGTTGCATATTCTAAGGTGAGGCTTTTGGTGTACTCAGCCGAGGTTTGTGTCCTCACAATCCTCACGTTCAATCAATTCAGCGTGTACTCCACACTGATTTCCATATTCAAAGCTTTTGAAATCGGACAGTTTTTCTCCGCGTCTTTGACCAGTTCGGCAAATTGCTCTTCAGAGATACCATCTACTTGTGCCGTTAAGACCAAGTGAGACTTTTTCAAGGTTCCGTCTTCGAAAGTGATTTTCGAGGTCACATTCAATTCTTTCGGAGGAAAATTGGCTCCGCTAAGATTGAAGCTCAACTTCATTGCAAAACATCCTGCATGTGCAGCTGCGATCAATTCTTCGGGGTTGGTACCCACTCCGTCTTCAAATCGGGTGTTGAAAGAGTATTGGGTTTGATTAAGTACGGTAGAGTCGGTGGTCAAGTGGCCTTTGCCTTCTTTGCCGCTTCCATTCCATACGGCGGTTGCTTTTCTGATCATGGGATTAAAGAGTTTTAATGGTGAAAAGATAAGGTTACAAGTTTTTTTTGAGGATTTAAGTTTCTTTTCCCACAGATTTTCACGGATTAAAATCACAGATTAACACAGAAAGTGATATTCCCTCAATCAAAAAAATCAGTGATTATCTGTGTCTTTTTCTGTGACAATCTGTGAGAACTATTATTTAATTTAGATCATGCATGAAAATGAATTAACATTTTTGATCCGAGGTTCAATTTTTAAAGTCTACAATACCCTCGGCCCGGGACTTTTAGAATCGAGCTATGAAGCGGCGATGGAATATGAATTAACCAAATCTGGGTTGATGGTTGAGCATCAAGTTGGTCTTCCCTTGATATATGAAGAGCTAAAATTAGATGTTGGCTATCGAATCGATTTATTGTTTGAGAAAAAAGTAATTGTTGAAATCAAATCAGTGGGGAAACTTCAAAATGTACATCACTTGCAAATTATGAGATATCTGAGACTGTCGCGTGTTAAGGTTGGGCTTCTGGTCAACTTCAATACTGATGAGCTAACAGAGAATATTATTCGAAAGATAAATGGATACCTATAGGTTCCCACAGATTTTCACGGATTAAAATCACAGATTAACACAGAAAGTGATATTCCCTCAATCAAAAAAATCAGTGATTATCTGTGTCCTTTTCTGTGACAATCTGTGGGAACTATTATTTAATTTAGATCATGCATGAAAATGAATTAACATTTTTGATCCGAGGTTCAATTTTTAAAGTCTACAATACCCTCGGCCCGGGACTTTTAGAATCGAGCTATGAAGCGGCGATGGAATATGAATTAACCAAATCTGGGTTGATGGTTGAGCATCAAGTTGGTCTTCCCTTGATATATGAAGAGCTAAAATTAGATGTTGGCTATCGAATCGATTTATTGGTTGAGAAAAAAGTAATTGTTGAAATCAAATCAGTGGAGAAACTTCAAAATGTACATCACTTGCAAATTATGACATATCTGAGATTGTCGCGTGTTAAGGTTGGGCTTCTGGTCAACTTCAATACTGATGAGCTAACAGAGAATATTATTCGAAAGATAAATGGATACCTATAGGTTCCCACAGATTTTCACGGATTAAAATCACAGATTAACACAGAAAGTGATATACCCCCCATCAAAAAAATCAGTGATTATCTGTGTCTTTTTCTGTGATCATCTGTGGGAACTATAAATTCGCCAGCTGTCTAAAAACTTCCAAATAGCGCTCCGCCACATAATCCCAATTGTACTTCTGGGTCAGACCTAATCGCGCGTTCTGCCGTAAATCGCACATTGTCTCAGGCTCTGATTCCGCTTTCTCCACGATCTCTTTCACGGATTCCGCCTTTTTCTCAAAGTACCATCCATGCTTGCCGTTTTGCAGCATCTCTTGGTTGAAAGGCGTATCCAACGCCAAAATCGCACAGCCATAACCCAGTGCCTTCAGCATCGCAGGATTGGTACCTCCAAACTCATGCCCATGAAAGTACACATAGCAATGCGAATACAAGGCCGCCAATTCATTCGGATCGGTAACATAGCCGGTAAACAGCAGTCTCGGATCCTGAATCCTCTTCAAGCGATTGGCCCATTCGTCAGCGAAAGGCACATCGCCCACCACAACCAGCTTTTTTTTCGAAGCGGACTTCAAAAAGCCCTCGATAATCAAATCCGCATTGTTGTCAGGAACCAGTCTTCCCACAATCAGGTAATAGCCTCTGCTTTCCAGATCCCAGTGCTTGATTGGCCCGGCATCGACACTTTCCCGGGGATTTGCTCCATAAGCGATGACTTCCGAATCCTTCTGAAATAGCTCGAGATAGACGCGCCGCATCTCATCCGAATCATTAATCACCTGATCATAAAATTGGGTCGCCATCTTGGAAGCCCAGAAAAAGTACTTCGCTCCAAGTCCTTTCCACTTGGGCCGTAGCCACTCTAGCCCATCCACGTTGATGGCGGTAGGTTTTCCAAAAATCTTAGCAATCAATCCAAAAGGCCCATTTCCACTATTCACCACAAAAATCACATCCACATCTGAAAAGCAGGCATGGAGCATAGAAATGAAGGTGTGTGAGAGCTGAGTCAGACTTTTCGATTCAATTGCAGGGGTGTAAATACACTCTATCCCATTGACAAACCGGGGACGGTCTTTGAACAAAGCCCGATGATTGTACACCCGCACCTGCACCCCTTTGGCCACCAGTCTTTCCCCGAGTTCCTTGATCATCGTGTCATAGCCCCCATAGACATAGGGATAGCCCTTGGCACCCATGATGGCGACTTTCAGCTTTTTTTCAGGTGTTGCCATAGGTGATTGATGATTTTTTGTTCAAAAGCCTCTAAACTATAGGTTTTTAGTACCCGAATTCTGCCTCTTTCTCCCATTTGCTCACGCAGAGATTGGTCTTGGATTAGTTTTTCCAGGGCCAAAAATCCCTCCTCGACATTTCTTGTCGGAATCAAAAATCCAGTTTCGCCCTCCAACACCATTTCCGACGCTCCACCTGACCGAGTAGCTACGACAGGCTTCCTAGCGGCCATCGCCTCCAAAATCACTGTAGGAAAGGAATCGGGTAGGACTGAGGGCAATACAAAAATATCCAAGGAAGCCATCACCTCTGGAATATCCTCCCGAAATCCGAGGTAAAACACGCTATTCTCTAATCTCTTGTTTCTAATCTCTAATTTCACCTCTTCCAAAATCGGTTCATACCCCGGAAATGGATCACCCACCAACACAAAATGTGCCTCAGGATAAGATTTGGAAAGTCTGTTTGCTAAGTCAATGAAAAAAGACTGGCCCTTCCCGGGATTAATCCGGCCGATCATCCCGACTAGGACACTGGATTCGGAAAGCCCCAGTTCCTGCTTTAGGATTGGTTTTGCCTTTAAAAAATGCTCATAGGGAATCCCGTTGTGGACGACCTGAAGCTTAGATTTTTTCAACAAGGGCTGCCAATGGTTTGCGACGGCTTGAGAAACTGCGATCGGCAGGGGAGTGCTGCTGTCCAGCAATCCAGCAAGCCATCTCACCAAAGGTCCAGGCCCGGGAAGGATCTCATGAATATGCCAGATATGTGGGATTCTATTTCTCTTTGCCCAATAGGCACCTACCACCACCGCCAGCGTATTGGAATATACCAGCTCGAATCGGTACTTCTTATTGAGTTTAGAAAGAAATCGATAGGCCTTCAGATTTTTACTCAGTCTGTTGAGTAATCCGGAAGGACTGACATATTTTCTTCGAAGAATGCCCAAATTCTGTACAGCGTACGGGATAGTCAGCTGCTCCAAATCTTTTTGAATCGGCCCTTCATTGGTCAAAATGACCACCGGAGACAGGCCTTGACTCTGATAAAATCGAAGTACCTGCAGGATAATTTTCCCCGATCCATATCCCTCTGAGGAGCTTTGCAAGAAAAGGATATGTCGGGTGTTTGTCATTTTGCAAAAATATAAGTAGATGCCGTGGTCTGTGTCCTCACAGACCATTCTAATTGCTATCTCTTCGAAAATACAATCCCATAATTCCCGATTTGTCAAATCCTACAGCTAAAACCTCCAAAAGCCAAGCAAAGGGAAGCGCGACTCCGATCAAAATCATCAAACCAAGTGTCTTCTTTCGCTTCAATCGTAGAATCAGATTTTCTCTGAATCCCACTCGGGCAAGTAAGGCCTGCAACATTCCCAAGACACCCAAGTGAACAGAGAAACCCCGCTTTTCGACTACTTGGAAGCCTAATTTTCCCAATTGATCTTCCAAAACCGATTTGGTCCAATGCGTCAGATGCTTGGGAATATCCCAATGCATCCAGTCATCTCCGGCGATTTTTGCCTGCCAGGAGTCGGCTCTGGGGACTTCGATATAGAGAATGCCATCTGGATTTAGATTGGACTCAACCAGCTCTTCCAAAAGCTCCATGGGTTGAGGCAAGTGCTCCAGGACATGGTTCAGTGAAATCAAATCTGCCGGGCCTTGGGCAATTATGCCACCATGATAATACTCGTTTTTCACTTCCACTCCATACTTTTCTCTGGCAAAATCCGCTCGGACTTTCTCGGTTTCCACGCCGATACCTTTCCAGCCTTGTGCTTTGGCCACGGCCAAGAACTGCCCTTTTCCAGAACCAAAATCAAGCAAGCTTGAAGCTTTTGGATTAATGGATTGAGCTTGGTTGAGTACCTTTTTTGCCTCAGAGAAAATGATTTTTTCAAAAATCGACTGACGATTATCTACCACAGAGTAGACCTCGTCCCGATAGAGTTGGGCTGCATCAATCTGCTCGGGCAGATACGTCCACCTTACCCTACAGGAATCGCACTTCAGCTTACTCAATGCAACTGGAATTTTGGAAGGAGGAGTCGAACAAACCGGACAGGTAACTTGCCGCATGGATCAAGAGGTCGGATTTAAAATTATCCGATGAAAAGCTTCAATGAATTTTTCGGCAGAAAAGGCTTTGGCCCGCTCTCTCCCAAGGGTGACGAGTTGGCTCCTTAAGTCTTTTTCGCGGTCCAAAAGTATCAATTTTTCGGTCAAATCATCCCGGTTGCCTGTTTGAAAAGGCAATCCCGCTCCTCCGGCTACTTCCATCAGGGCTGGCTGATCGGAATGAATCACCGGTATCCCAAATCCCATGGACTCCAAAATAGGGATGCCAAACCCTTCATTTAAAGAGGGGAAAACATAGGCGAATGCGCCGTCATACAAGGATTTGATCTCTCCGTCACTCAGGTACCCGGGTACCAAAATCTGATCTTGGAGCCCAAGCTCAGCGACCAGTTTTTGAACCACCGGAAAATCATCCATCCGCTTACTCTGGCCGGGACCTCCTGCTAAAACCAATTTTTTGTTGGATTGAGAATGGTTTTGAAACGCCGCAAATGCTTCAACCAGTAAAGGAAGGAGCTTCCTTCGGTCAAAAGTACCAATGTGGAGGAAGTACTCTTGCTTTTTCAAACCCAGTTTTCGCAGGCATTGTGTATCTGCAGCAGCAGTTAAGCCTTTAGGTGCTTGATAGACTACCGAAATAGGCCATGAATTCCCAAGGTGCTCGATCAATGAGTTTTTGGAATATTCCGTCGTAGTGATGATTTGGGTATCCTCCCAAAGTCCTTTTTTGATCAGGTTGAGAAAGTATTTTCGCCACCAGCGGGGATAGTTTTCGGGCATTTGCCAAAAGAAGGCATCATGAATTACGGTAAGTCTTCTGCATGGAAGGGAGGCTGCGGGTGAGACAAAATCCGGGCAGATCAATACATCCGGTTTGAATTTTTTCACCAAGTCGGGAAGTTGAAATTCCTTCCACCGAAAATAATCCAAGTGGTAGTTGAGTTTTTGAATTTTGGATTTGGTCCCTTTGAATGAATCATCTACCGCCTGCTTTTCAGGCTCGTGAGAAAAAATCCACTCAATATCCGGATGGGGATATTTCCGTGCAGCCTTGGCCAATTCCAGCATGTAGGTTTTGATACCTGTAGTGGCCACATTGAGGTATTGGAGATCGAGAAGGACTTTCAAGGAATTGGTCTTTTCAGTTCAAAGAAGGCCACCTGCCCAGAAGCTTATATGGCATTCTCAATGGACGTCCAAGTTAGGCATTAAGTGAAAAGAATGGTGCACCTTTTTCAAAATTGGACACTTGCTCCATTTCCCTCCGTCGGGAAGGATTGGAATAGCCTTTCTAAATGAATCCGTGAGCTAGATATTTTCATTTATAACTCATAAAAAGCCGAAATCATGAGGGATGACATTCAATTTATACCTCATGGCGCTATCGAACTTGCCGGGGGGTTGCCTGACCAACCAAAAGAAAATGACACACTTAAAGGAACCCGCTATTTTCTGAATCTGGAGAAATTCACCTAAAAGGACTTCAATGTGACAGGTTTTGGATTTGAGATCAGGCTATATTCCCGTACGCTAAATCCAACCATCCACCATGTGACCCAAGCCACATAGGTATACATCTCCGCATTGGCGGTGAAAAGCGGCAGAAGCATGCCCACCTTGGTCACCGCACCCACAAAGGCAATTCGGGCTGTCATGGTATTTTCTGTACGATAAAATACCCTAAGACTCAAAATCACTCCAGTAGCGAGCGTCAAGATGTATAAAAGCATCCCCAACCACCCCAACTGCACACCATAGATCAGAAACTGATTTTCACCCCCGACCCGTAAATCTTCCTCCACACTTCCGGCATTTCCGCTCATGGCCAAACCGATCCCCAGCGGATTGGCGATCATGGAGTCCAAAGCCAAAAGCCACTCCACGACGTGACCAATGCTGGAGGTATTTTCAAAAGTCAAGGTATCAATGACAAAAAAGTAAAAATCATCGGAAGCCAAAAACACCACATAAAGCGCAAAACCTACCAAAGCCAAAAATCCCGCTCCGATCAGTTTGTACAACCGAAATACTAACGCCACGAAAAAAATCATCACGAAAAAAGCCCCAAATGCTGCCCTTGAAGCGGAGAAAACCAAGCTTCCCATCGAGCAGGCCATTACCAAAAGGTAAAACCAACTTTGTTCTTTCTTAGAAGTCAAAAACCAAATCAATCCTGCGGAGAAGCCCATCAGGACCGAACTCGCCATTTCTAAGGGATCAGAAAAAAAGCTCGCCAATCGCTTCGTCACGGCTTGGGTTTCAAAAGTCCAGGTTAATCCGAAATTTCCGGTCGGGTCGATGTCATTGATGGCATGGTTGTAAAGCGCATAGCCCGTAAATTGCTGCAAATGGGATCCCAGGAGGAAACTTTCCACACAGTTGACCAAAAAGGCTCCTATGGCAATGGTAAAAATGATCGTAAAAAGGGCCTTGATTTCCCGTTCATTCAGTTGGGAATTTCTACCCAGAAAATAGACCAAGCCCGGTATCAATATGGTCTTGAAATAGAGTGCTTTGCCCAAAAACGAAACTTCCCCCAACGGCAAAAACACATAAATGAATCCTAATCCCAACAATCCCAACATCATCCAGTCGGTAGAATGGAGCCGGAAAGCGTAGTCGAACACCCTTTTTTGATAAAAGAGCCAAACCAAGACCGCCACCAGCACGACTACCTCTTTCAAAATCTGGAATATGGCCACCACTTCTTCCGATAGGGTGGCAAGGTAAATCACACTCAGACTGGTAATGTAAAACGGAAGAAAAGCTGCCAAGAAAAAGATAAAATGGGTCCATTTCCCTTTAAAAACCATCTCTTGGATGATCCAAAGAAACCCGCCTCCCACCAACAGGGCGATGATCAGAAAAAAAATCAAGGCCATTTTTCCGCGGATTTTAATGGTTGAAACAGTCCGTCACGGATTCCCTTTGCCACAGCGTTCAGCTTTTGGAATCTTCCTCTCACCATAAAATAGCCCATCCAAAGCAAAAATCGGAGCAGGTGGTAAGGAAATCCAGCCCAGATCCCGAGCTGACGAATCAGAAAAAACTGGTTTCTGACATGGTAATAAAACACCTTTGGACTCAGAATTCCCTCCGAATGCTTCTTTTTGGAGGAAGCACCAGCCTCATGATAAATCACCGCTTTTTCGGCCAATCCAATGCCATATCCGGCTTTTTTGATTCTGAGAGACCACTCTACGTCCTCGAAGTAGGTAAAGTATTGGTCATGAAGCAATCCGGCTTTTACTATAGTCTCCCTGGTCAGGAGCATACAGCATCCGGTGGCCCAGTCCAATTCCGTTTTCGAAAACCGAAAATCTGCCAAAGGCTCCTGATCGCCCAAAGTAATGGCCCTTCCCAAAGTAGGAATCCATTTTCCTCCGGCACTCCAGATTTTCTTTTTGTCATGGAGAAATAGTATCAGGGGCTGAACTACACCGTAATGGGGATTTTTGGCGAGTTTGAGCAACATTTCTTCTAAAAAATCCGGTTCTACTTCTGTATCATTATTCAATAAGAGTACATGAGAATAGCCTTGTTCCAAAGCAAATCCAATTCCGACGTTGTTTCCTCCGGCAAAACCCAGGTTGCGGCTGTTTTCAATCAAATGGATTTCCGGAAAAGCTTTTTTTAGGGTTACTCCTTCTTGATTTTGAGAACCATTATCTACCAGAATGACCTTGAAGGTCTGAAAATCGACCTTTCTTAGAGATTGGAGACAGGATTTTGTGAATTCGAGTCCGTTCCAATTGACCAAAATGATCGCTACCGATGTCTCAGAGGTAAAAGCCATGCAGGAGATCTTTTTTATGTCGATAGAGAAGGAAAAGACAGATGACGAATACTACGATTTCGGTCGAAATGATCCCAATGCACAAGCCGACACCCCCCATCAGGCCGGTCAGATAGGTAGAAATGCCCACCATGTATAGGCAAAGCATCCAGCTTGCCCGAAACAGCAATTCCTTTAAGTCTGCTACCAGCATCATAGTGACATTGCCCACGTTGATGCAAGCCAGAAAAGGGATAAATGCAAGCAGCTTTAAATAAATCACCGATTCCAGCATTTGCCCCCGGGATAAAATCTGGATAATCCAAGGCGCTGCCACAAATGCCCCTGCACTGATCAGGGCTCCTCCAAGCAACACCCGGAAATACACTCTTCTCAAAAAAGTAAAGAAAGCCGGGCGATCCAGTTGATAAAGCTTGGAGGCATTGGGAAACACTGCCTGGATGATCAAAGCAGGAAACAGTCGCAGCACCATGACCACTCGCTCTGCCAAACTGTACATCCCAAGCGTCTCAGCGCTGGAAAAAAAACTAAGAATGATCAAGCCTCCGTTGATAGAAATATGGCTGGCAAGATTGCTGAAAAAGAGCAAAATATTATCCCTCAGATTTTTCCAAATAGATGAAAATTCGGGTCGATAAAACCGGATTCCCATAAAACCATGAATGTATCCTAACAGGGTAAGGTTGATCCCCAAACCAAAAAATCCCATCAGAAAATTAACCCATTTGCTCTGTTCGGGTTTTTGGATAAATAAGACGATTCCCATCAAAAAGAGCAGTTTGGAAAAAATATTGGCAATGGAAACCAGCTTCATTTTTTCCATTCCCTGAAAAAACCATAAAGGCAAGGTGGCTTCCGAGAAAAGCAGCAGCACCGAAAAGATCAAAATCATTCTGTACTCAGGAAATAGATTGAACCCAAAAGCTCCAATCAGGATCAAAAAGGTGGCGATGGCCGCAAGAAGAATTTTGGCGGAAAACACATTGGATACCACATGGGATAGTGCCTCACGGTCGGTCTGTCTAATGGCGACCTCTCTGGGAGCACTCAGGTTGAATCCAAAACCCACCAGAATATTCAGAAGGATAATGACCGACAGGGAAAGGTTGACCAACCCAAATTGATCAGTACCGATGCTCTGAATCAGCAAAGGCATGGAGATGATTGATATCAGCACATTGGAGGACTGGATGATCGCCAGAAACAGGAAGTTCTGGATGGATTTGTTCCGGATAAAATTCCCGATAGGGATCAACAGATTCAGTTTTTCAAACATGGCAGCTTAGAGTTTAGCTTTCCTGCACATGCTTCTGATACAGTCGCTGGAAATAAAGGGAAAACAAAACCAAAAGTCCGGTTATCACAGCACCCAACACCATTCCTTTGACCAATCGGATCTCGGATCGCTTGAGCGGGTAGCGAGGAGAGTCAATGATCTGGATGAGCGGTGAATTGTTGCGGTGGTTGACTTTGGCGATTTCCAGGTTTTTGACGATTTCCTGAAAGACCGCCGCAGTAGCTTGTACATCTATTTGCCGCTTTCTGCTTTCCACAGTTGCCGAGGTGAGCAGCGGGTTGGCATTGGGTACCCGGTCCTGTGCCGATGCATAGGCCCCGATGCTTTCGTCCAAAATTGCCCTGACCGAATCCGCCTGAGACTGAAGAATACTCAGGTTTTCTCCTGTTTTTTTGGTCTTGGTCTCAAAGTAGAAGGTATTCACTTTATTGACCAGCGTCTCATTAAACACCTTGGCAAAGGGCTCGTCCTTGGAGGAAATGGTTACCTGGATAATGCTCAATTTTCGGTCGGGTTTTGCGACAAGAAGTTGCTTTTCCCGGATCAGCTTGGCGACCTCTTTGACCACCGAATCCTGAGTGACACTGAAGTTTTCTCTTGGGATCGAAAAATCCAACTTAGCGAAATCCACTTTGGAGGCCCACTTTTCATCCAATTTTTCAAAGGCCACAAATCGGTCAATGAGTAAGTCCGTATCGTCAAAAGGACTCAGAAGTGTCTCCCCCAGCATTCGGTCCGAGCGATACAGTTCCATGATATTGTCCCCTTGAAAAAGCCCGCTGGTACTTCCCAACGAACCTAAATTGACCCCTACCAAGGAGGCGAGACCTGACATCTGACCCAATCCCGGCCCGTCGCCCTCTTCGAGGACAAAAGAGGTTTCGGCATGGAAAACGGGCTTTTTTAACTGGGAAACCAAAGCTCCCAACCCGAGTCCGATTAATCCTGAAATCAGCAAGACTTTCCACTTCGAAACAAAAAAAGCCAGCCACTCACGAAGATTTAAGATCACCTCCCGAAGGGTAAACTGATTATCCGAAAAATGCTTATTCGTTGTCATTGCCAGTTGATTTGAGATAGCACCAAAGCCAAGGTGGCCAGACCAGTTGTCACACCTACCACATCTCCCAGTCTCAATGGGATTCTTGGGCCTTTGGTAGGGACAATGACTTCTGCACCGGGTTCTACGGGAGGGAAGGCTTTCACGCCCAAAATACTCCGGGTTCGCTTGACTGCTCCATTGGCGTAGACTACGTAGGTTTGCTTGCGGTTGGCTCTTCGCTCAAATCCTCCCGATCCATTGATGTAATATTTCAGTCCTCGACCTTGTTCATGCCGAAGGGTAGTCGGGTAGACCACATCACCTCTCATTCGGACTGTTTGAAGCAATTTGGGCACGTTGAGAATATCCCCTTCTTCCAAGATCAAATCTTCTTCCGAACCCGGATTAGCCAGAATTTTTTCCAGATTGATGGCCACTGCCTCCGATTCCTTGATCTTCACATTAAAGCCGGGAGTCTCCGCTGCAATTTGATCCAATGATTCTCGTTTCGCATTGGTGGCGATTGAATCTCCTGAATTCTTCTTTTCCTTTGGAAGGTCTCTGAAAAGCCGTTGCAAAAGTTCTTCTTGGGCTTCAGAATTGTTGGGATCCTCGATGAGGCGCAATCTCAAAGCCTCCAGGTTTCGCTGTCTTCGGATTTGCTCCGATTCGGTATTGAAAAATTCAGTTCTTCGGATCAGGGTTGCTCCTTTGGCGTAGGCAAATTGATTTAAACCTCCGGAACGTTTTACCAAATCTGAAATTCGGTCCACACTGGTCTGAATGGCAAAAATCCCCGGAGAGTTTACTTGACCTTCGACAGATACCAGCCGTTGCATATTGAAATTGGCTCTTTTTCTGACAATGACCTGATCAAATGGCTTCAGCAAAATCGCGTCGGGATTGAATGACAGATCAGGATTGACCCGGGTGTCCAAAATATCGGCCAAAGTTCCCAGATCGGAATCTTCCAATCTTCTGGCAATTTCGATTTCTCCGGTATTAGCCGATTCCTGAAGTCCTCCAGCCAGTAGGATCAATTCTTCGGGAGTCATGCCTTCTGAATACGGATAGGTTCCGGGGCGTTTTACCTCACCCAAAATCTGCACATAGCGCTCGTTTTGCACGTCATAAATACTGGAAATCCGTACCACATCTTCTCTTTTCAGTACAAGGTCAGGCTGCGACCCATCCAAAATGGCCTTGAGGTTGACTTCGATCACTTCCGAACTCAAATCCTCTTTGGTTCTCAGGATGCTTGCCCGCTGTGTATAGGCATCCCCTTTCAGCCCATCTGCATTTTTGATCAACTGAGAAAGCGTCATCCCCTCAGTCAAGGCAAAGGTCCCCTGACGGAATACGGCTCCTTTGATCTGTACCCGATTGGCATATCGATTCAGAATACGACCCACCTGAATCTCGTCTCCACCTTTGAGGATAAACATCCCAAACTGGTTTTGAAAAACATCTGACACGGAGCGTTGATTGCCGGTGATTCGGGAAATAGAAATTCGATCCTTAAATGCCAGATCCGTAAATCCTCCCGCATATTTCAATACCTCATCGAGGGTATCCTCTCCTTTTACTTCAAAAGTCAGCGGTCTTTTGACCTCTCCCATGACTTTGACCCGGGCCAAAAATGGCTGAATCAACAGCACGTCCTGGTCTTGAAGCTGTACATCCAGATTTGCAGTTCCGTTGATAAGCAAGTCATAGACATCGATCTCTGCAACGGGCTTATTGTTGCGCATGAGCTTGATGGCTCGCAGGGTACCGTTGTCATTGGGACCACCTGCTGCATACAGGGCGTTGAAGACTGTGGAAAAGGCGCTCAGGGTAAATGTGCCCGGCAGTCTGACTTCTCCCAGGATATGTACTTTGATGGTCCTGACATTTCCCAAAGTCACTTGGATAAACGTGTTTGGATTTGTGCCTTGCAATCCGGGATAAAATCTGGCTACCCGGTTTTTGATGATTCCGGTAGCCTCTTCGATGGTTTTTCCGGAGACCGAGACCGGTCCGATATTGTCCAAAAGAACAAATCCGTCTGGGTTGACCGTAGCCTCGTAATATTTTTCGGATTGTCCAAAAATATCCACATAGACCAAATCTCCCGGGCCCAGGATATAGTTTTTGGGCGTAGCCTGGTTTAGGCTGGGCTCAAAGCTGAGCCTTCTGTTTTTCTGGAAAAAAAGATTGCTTCCAAAAATCTGATTGTTGGCGGGCTGTTCTTCTGTCAGTTCCTGGGTTTGAGTCAGTCCCCGCGTGATATCATTCAGATCCACTTGGGTTCTGGGTTCACGTCTTGACACATTGGAAGATCGGGAACTGCCAGCGCCTAGGTTGAGGGTTTCGATCCGGTTTCTCAGCTTTTCGACTTCTGCTGAAGGCATTCCCCGCATTTGAGCCATTTGGAGGAAATCTGCAGTGCTCAAGCCTGCTTCTTGGGCCCGCTTGACCAATTCTTCAATTTGATCGTCACTGAGTTCGTCTACCTTGATGGAGGTGATGTCAGAACTTTGCTGGGCAAGGACGAGGGGCTGTACTAAGGCCAAAGCGCACAGCAAGGCAAAAAAGTACCTGATTCTTTTGAATAAAATCATGAGTTTAAGAGGGTTCCGGAGAATTTAAGGGTAATCTAGTGGATAAAAATCCATCTATTTATTAATTCTACCAAATCTGAGTTCAGATTTGAAGAAGCGGGATGGGCTTATTCCGTACAATTTTTGCAAATCTCGATTTGACTTCGGTCAAGTAAAAGCTGGGTCCGAAAGGAACGGTAACCCTCTGAATTCCAAATTTCCTGTAAAGGGATTTCTTTCAGATCTCCCATGACATGCCGGGCGTCTTTGTCAAAGCAGCAAGGGACCACTTTTCCGTCCCAAGTCACTACAGCCCCCTGCCACATTTTCCAGCATTTGTTTTCGATTTGGTTTTTGAGCTTCCATTTTCCGGTTCCGCCAGGGATATACCTGGAATAGCCCAGATCCGAAGGGATCAATTCGGATCCATTTTCAAAGTCATAGATTTGGGTGGTTTTCAGCTGGAGCTCATCTACGCCGATTTCCCTTGCCCAATCCTTCAATCTTGGTAGCTGATGTTCATTTTGTCCGGTGACCAGAAATTGCAGGATGATTCGGGGGAATTTTTTGCCCTTTCTTTTGCGCTCATCAAGCAAAAGGGTAAGCCCCTTTTGGACCTTATCCAGGTTACCTCCAATCCGATATTTTTCATAAGTCTCTTGGGAAATTCCATCCATGGAGACGATGAGCTGCCTCAGTCCTGATGTCAGGATTTCAGGGATATTCTTTTCGGTCAGGTAATGTGCATTGGTGGAGGTGGAGGTAAAAATGCGTTTTTCATCCGCATACTTGACCATTTCCAAAAATTCAGGATTCAAAAAAGGCTCACCTTGGAAATACAAATGCAGCCAGGTTAAGTGGTCAGCAGATTGATCAATGACTCTTTTGTAGAGTGAGGACTCGAGCATACCCGTGGGACGGGTAAAGGAACGCAATCCGGATGGACATTCCGGACACCTTAGGTTGCAGCTCGTGGTCGGTTCGACACTCAGCGTAGTAGGCAATCCCCACATCAGCGGCTTTTTGAAAAGTCGGCTCCAAAAAAATGAGCCCGACAACTTGAGCAAGTTGACCGATTTTCTGACGGTCAGGTAAGCAAGTAGGGCTTTGAATGTGATCCACTGGTTTTTCACAACGGAAATAAGGAAGTAAATGCGAAAAAGCCACCCGAAAGGTGGCTTTTTGTAAAGGTATTTTATGATCGAAAATTACTCTTCATCAGCAGGAAGTAGCACTTGATCGATAGGATGAATGACTCCGTTGATGCCGTGAATATTCAAACTCTCGGCCAACAATCCACTTTCGTTGATTCTGAGATTGGCTAAATCCACTCGGAGGGTTTGACCTTCCAACAGGGTAGGCAAGGTAGCATCCTGTCTCAAATCCTGAGAGAATGCTCTCGAGGGTACCACGTGATAAAGAAGAACATTGGTGAGTGTCTCCAAAGGAATTTCATCCACGCTACTCACTCCGAGTGCCGCATACAACTCCTGAAAAGCCGCATCGGTTGGAGCAAAGACGGTAAGATTGTCAGAGAAATCTCCGTTTACTGCTTCCACTAAGTCAGCACGCGAGAGGGCTGCCACAAGCTGTGTAAATTCAGGAGTGGCACTCTGTGAAGCCTGAACGGCGATTTCCGCAATGGTATTTGTCGGTGCGGTGATGACATAATCCACTACATGAATCACTCCGTTGTTTGCCTGAACGTCCGCTTGGATCACTCTGCTTTTGCCATTAATCCAAAGTCCCCCGTTCGGATCCACACTTACATAAAACGGCTGTCCTGAATTAGTTTCCAGGGCACCTTGTTGGATGTCGGAAGAAACGGCCCTCCCGGAGACCAAGTGGTAGTTGAGGATATCCTCGAGCTGAGGATTAGACAAAAGATCTTCTGCAGAAATTCCTGTGTCGCTTAGAAAAGAATTGAACGCATCATCATTTGGAGCAAAAACAGTGAATGGACCGGAAGACGCCAAGGCAGTGGTCAATCCAGCCTGATCCACTGCTGCTACCAAAGTGCTAAAGGAAGGATTGGAAGATGCAATTTCGAGCACGTTTTGGGATGGGACATCTGGCGTGTCGTCATTGTTGCAGGAGCTGAGCCCAAAGGCAACTAGAGCACCGGTCATGGCTAGCCACCGGGAGCTGCTAAAGAAAGTGTTCGTGTTCATGATAGTTAATATTTGGTTAGTTGAGCCTACCTACTCAAAAACCGAACGAAAAAGAAGAAATTCTTTTTCAAAAAGGAAATCAGCGAAGTTAAGCGGGGATGTATTGCGTTTTATACAAAATGAACTGAGGAATTAAGAATGTAATTGAATTACGGTTTAACAAAAAATCAGATCCATTCAAAGCGAAGCTTTTGAGGAAAAATGTGGGTTTTTTGGTCAAATTGGGGGTTTTTTCCAAAAAATGAGCGTTTGAAATGTTTGCTTAACTTTGTATCAAATCTACATTTTCAGATGGAAAACAGAATAGGGTATTATTTCTTGGTGGTCTTGGGATGGATTTTTTTCATTTCCTGTAAACCACAGACAGAATCCTGCCAATTAGATGAAGAGATCCTTAAATCCAAGCCCAACCTGGAAATCAAAAGGTTGGAAGATGAGTTTTTTGGGGCAAAAACACCGGAGGATTTCCATCATTTGATTGAAAAATACCCTGAGTTTGCAGATCGTTTTTTGGAAAGAGATCTTTATCCCAATCAGGATTCTTTAGTTTCGACCTTGGTGAAGGCGCACTCCGACTCTTCGTTGAGGGTTCTCTATGATTCGGTCAAGGTTGAGTTTGCTGATGTTTCGGATATCCAGAAGGATCTGGAAAATGCATTCGCCTATGTCCAACATTATTTCCCGAATTTCAAGGTTCCCAAAGTTTACACCTACGTCTCCGGATTTACCTCCGATCTGCTGATAGAGGAAGATTTGATCGTGATTGGCTTGGATTATTTTTTACCTGCTGACCATGCCTTTCAGCCTGATCTTCCCAGATATTTGGCAGCGAGATACCAGAGAGAATACCTTGTTCCGATGATCGTTTTGGCCATATCGTCGCAATACAATAAGGTAAACCCCGCCGACAATACGCTCTTGTCTGAGATGATTTTTTACGGCAAGGCCTACCATTTTGTCAAAGCGATCATGCCATGTACCTCGGATCAGTTTATCATCGGCTACACTCCGGAGGAGATCGAGGATTCCTGGGCAAACGAAGAATTGATTTGGTCCCATTTTGTGGAAAATGAGCTTCTATTTCAGACCAATCCTTTTGAAATCCGAAAATACATCGGTGAAGCGCCCTTCACGGATGCCATCAGCACCAATGCACCGGGCAGATTGGGCAGATGGGTAGGTTGGAATATTGTGGATGATTACCAAGCCAACCAAAGTGTGGATTTGGCCATATTGATGGGAGAATCTGATGCCGAAAAAATCTTTAGGCAGTCCGGATATCGACCACGTCGGCAATAGTTGATTTAGGATTGGGCTTGATCACTTCGATCAATCGGCCCACAGCAATTTCTTTGGCAAATTGGGTTTCGGCCAGTTTTCGCGCCTGATTCCCCATTTTTTGAATCTGCTCTCGCTGAGATTCCAGTTCCTCCAACTGTGCAAAGGCTTTTTCCCATTTCCCGGGAAGGAATGAAATTCCCAAACCGTGGGTTTTTACCAGTTCATGCACCCAACCTTTATGATTGACCAAAATGGCTTTTCCTGCGGCCAGTGCATCAAAAAATTTATTGGGGCTGTTGGTTTTCAACACCGGAAAGTGGGCAAAAGAGATCCAGACAAAGTCTGCCAAGCTGAGCACCTCATTGACTTCATCTTTGGAACCAAAGGGTAAAAAATGGGTATTGGAAAGCCCTAGGCTTTGTACTTTTTGATGAAGAAAAGTTTTATGGCTTCCTTCCCCCATAATCAGGAAGTTCCAGTTTTTTGCTCTGTTTTGGGCTATTTGGGCCAAATCCAATAATTCCTCTACAGCATTCACTTCGCCCAAAGCACCCGTATAAGTGATCGTCAGCCCTGAAGTCAAGCCCAATGAATCAGCAAGCGACTGGTTTTTTTCTTTAGGGAAAAACTGTTGGAGATCCGAGAAATTCGGAATCAAAGCCACCGACCGATTGGGACTGAGGCGTTTGAGGTGAGCAGCGATTCCCGGGGATAATGCCACCAGACTCAAGGATTGATCGTAGATTTTTTTCTCCAATCTTCTCAAATATCGAATCAGCAGGGGATTCTTGATCGCTCCTACCTGAATCGGGGCTTCGGGCCAAAGATCCCGAACTTCAAAAATAAAAGGTAAGGCCAGTTTCCTTTTTGCCCACAAGCCAATCCAGCCTGTAGTAAGCGGGGTAGAAGTAATGTAAAGCAAATCCGGACGAGAAAGCTTTCTCAGGAGATTTTTACTCAGTTTGACAAATCGGAAAAAAGACCAAATACGCCTGAAAAACCCAAATTTCTGGTCATAGGCTACCGGTAGGTAATGCACTTTGATCCCGTCTATCCAACGCTGATCGTACTCCTTTTCAGCGTGAGCGGTGATCATTTCTACCTCCACTCCAGCTTCAACCAGGCCTTTGGCCAGGTGATAAGACCTCACCGCCCCCCCTTGCTCGGGTGTCCGGAAATATTGATGGATGTAGGTGATTTTCATTGCTCCTGCAATTTCAGCCATTCGGAGAAAAGAAACAGGTTATAAATCACCAAAAAGTGATTTTTTGCAAAATTCTCCGGTTGCTGAGACAACAGGAAGACTTCTTTAGGCAGGGCTGCCCGATAGGTTTTGCCGAATTCTCTTAAAGCGGAAAACACTTTTTTGGCAAAGGGCCCATTATCCCCAAACCATTCCAAAAGCGGAAGTCCAAATCCGGTTTTCTTCCTTTCTGAAATCCAACCCAATCCAAGCTCATGCAGGCAGCCGGTAATCCAGGGTTTTCCCTGTAAAAGGCTGGGATCCTCGATACTTTTCCATAACGAAACCAGTTGTGCATCGAGATAGGGAGAACGACCCTCGATGCCATGCGCCATGAGCGAATTGTCCTGTATCTTAAGCACATCCTGAACCAGGTACACCTGTCTATCAAAATCCAAGGCACGCTTGTATTCCGAAAGACCCGAATCCATCACTCTCAAATAGTCCTCAAGCAGGTCAGATGGAGGATTATTCAAGGCCGAAAAATTCAGAAATGTCTCATTGGAACTTGGGCGGATCGCCGAATTGAATTTTTTCCAAGCTCTCCCAAAAGGTAGTTTTTTAAGAACTGGAGCCCATTTGACCCAAAAATTTTTGTGCGCAAGGAATTGGTGAAAAGCATGATGCCGCTTATAGCCACCCCAGAGTTCGTCTGCCCCGGCACCGGAAGCTAGGACTTTCACTTGAGACTTGGCCCTCTTGCCGATCATCCAGGTGAGCAATCCGGCAGAATCCCCAATAGGTTGATCCATACTTTGGATAAATTCATCCCAATGGTCCAGGACGGTTTTCTGGTCAATCTCCAGGAGTTGGTGATCTGCGGGGAAATCTTGAACAAATCGCTTGGCGGCATCCGCATCTGCATATTTTTTTCGGTACTTTTTCTCCACTTGAATCGTGTAGGCTGGAAGTGGGATCCCGGTCTGCCTATACCAAAGTGCATACAAAAGACTGCTATCCATTCCGCCGCTCAGCATGACTCCAACCGGCACATCAGCGTGAAACTGATTGGAAATCACGCCTTCTAATGTTTCGCGAAAAAGTGTTTGGTTGATGATTTTTTCTGAGGAATTGCCAATCGATAAGGTATCCCATCGGAAGGTATTGTGTTGATGGATCTGACTGTATCGGCCCGGTTTCCAGGCACGAACCCCTTTATAAAATGTCTTCCCGGGAGTCGGGTTTCTGAAATAGAAGTAATTGCTTATTTGACCTAAATCAACGTCTGAGCCCGCAAGCTGAGCTAAGGCCCGTGTTTCAGAGGAGATGATTAAGGTATCGGGGTTTTGTGAAAAATACAGAGGTTTTTCCCCGTTAGGGTCTCTGGCTACCAAGACCGATTTACTGATCAAATCGACATAAAAGAGCGCAAACATGCCTTGGATCTTCTTAAGTCCATCGGCACCAAAATATTTCAGATAATAGACCAAAACCTCTGTATCAGATTGAGTCACAAAAGCCACTCCCATAGATTGAAGGAGTTTTCTCAGCGCTCTGAAATTGTAGATTTCACCATTCCAGATCAGCAGGCCAGTGCCATCCCCGGTCCAAAAAGGTTGATCCGCATCAGGTCCTGGATGCAAAATTCTAAGTCTATTTACCCCAATCCATAATCCCGGCCAAGGGGAAAGCACAGCTTCCTGGTCTGGTCCACGGTGTCTGGAGCGAGATACTAAGCTTTTGATGGCTGACTCATTCGCTCCTTTTCCCCAAATCAGATGGATACCACACATCAGATCTCAGAATGGTCTTTCGTCAATTTGACGTGATTTTTTTCAAAAAACTTACATAAATGAGTGATGTTGCACTCCTCACACTTGGGCTTGCGGGCAAGGCAAGTGTAGCGGCCATGAAGAATCAGCCAATGGTGAGCTTTGTGGATGTATTGCTTGGGGATATGTTTGACCAGTTGCTTTTCCACTTCTAATGGGGTGTTGGCGGTCAAAGGAACAAGGCCTAAACGCCTCGAAACCCGAAACACGTGGGTATCCACAGCCATATTGGGCTGCTGCCACACGACCGAGGTGATGACATTGGCTGTTTTGCGGCCTACCCCGGGAAGTTTGACCAATTCTTCAACGGTCGAAGGCACTTCTCCTCCAAAGTCTTCCATCAGCATTTTGCCCAATCCGATCAGGTGCTTGGTCTTATTATTCGGATAAGAGATCGATCGGATATAAGGAAAGAGTTCATCAAAATGTGTGGCTGCCAAATGCTGCGGAGAGGGAAAATGCTTGAATAGCTCGCGGGTGACGATATTGACGCGCTTGTCGGTGCATTGGGCTGAGAGAACGACTGCGACTAGGAGCTGAAAAGGGTTTTCGTATTCCAATTCCGTCTCGGCTACAGGCATGTTGTCGGAAAAATGCCGGATAAAGGCCTCATATCGTTGTTTTTTGAGCATTTCTGTTTGGATCTTGGAAAGGGGAGGTAAGATAGGTATTATTGGAAAATTGGAAGATTTGAAAATTGAAAATTTAGTCTCCCCAGCATGAAATCCCCATATGCATTGAGTTTACTTGTATCTCTTCTCTTCCTGACGATGTATCAAAGTTTTTCCCAATCCCGTCCCCGGGACTTGGGAGTTCGTTTTGGCATTTTGCCCGCTGGTCCAGGCAATGCCATCACCGATGTGCCCGGAGTCAAAGTGGGGCAATTAACCAAAATCGAAGGCCAAGACATCCGCACGGGAGTTACAGCCATTTTACCGCACGGTGGAAATATCTTTCAGGAAAAAGTACCAGCAGCGATTTTCGTGGGAAATGGCTTTGGCAAACTGGCGGGAGTCACGCAGGTGCAGGAGTTGGGAAATCTGGAATCTCCAATCATTTTGACAAATACCCTCAGTGTGGCTGCAGGAATAGAAGGTGTGGTTCGCTACTCGCTGGCACAACCAGGAAATGAATCCGTCCAATCAATGAATGCGGTAGTAGGAGAAACTAACGATGGTTACCTGAATGACATTAGGGGCATGCACATTTCTCCGGAAGATGTCTTGATGGCCATCCGATCTGCAAAAACAGGTCAGGTCGAAGAAGGTAATGTGGGGGCAGGTACAGGCACGGTGTGTTTTGGTTGGAAGGGAGGAATCGGAACTGCCTCTAGAAAGCTTCCCGAAAGTATGGGAGGACATACAGTGGGCCTATTGGTACAGACCAATTTTGGAGGAAATCTGCAAATCGCAGGAGTGCCGGTGGGTGAAAAGCTCGGCAAGTACCCGTTTAAAGATGCCTTGGAAAAATCCGACGGAAGCTGTATGATCGTAGTGGCGACAGATGCCCCTGTTTTGGAGCGAAACTTGGAACGGATGGCACAGCGGGCCATGATGGGCTTGGCCAAGACTGGCGGTATTGCTTCCAATGGGTCCGGGGATTATGTCATTGCATTTTCAACTCATGAAGGCCTTCGTATCCCGCATTCAATTCCATCTCAGAGACTTCAAAAAGCGGAATTTCTTGGAAATGATGATATGACGGCACTTTTTATGGCAGTCATCGAAGCCACCGAAGAAGCAATCATCAATTCACTCTTTGCAGCAGAATCGATGGTCGGAAAAGAGGATAGAAAAATAGAAAGTTTGCCAAAAACCCAGGTTTTGGATTGGATTCTGGAAAAAAAGTAAGGTAATTTTTTAAAATCACGCCGATTTTCACGCGGTATGGCCATAAAGTATTTTTTCGTTTGATTATTCCCGATTTTTCAGGACTTTAGGAAAATGACACGGAGAATTTAATTCTTTCAACCCTTTCCCTCTGGGTCAATTCTATTTCGCTATGGAAAACTTTAATGAGCACTACCATCACCTGTTTCACAAGCTTTTTGGAGGGATGAATGAGGAGATGATGGACCAGATTTTCGAAATCGGTACAGAGCGGACATTGGAAACAGGAGCATATCTTTTCAGACAAGGGTCGAGAGAGAATGTGCTATATATTGTACTTTCCGGTCGATTGAGGGCGATCAAAGAAGACCCCAACGGTACCCGGATTTTGGGAGACATCGGTCAGGGAGAGCCTGTGGGAGAGTTTGCCCTTTTCACAAATGAACCTAGAATGGCTTCGGTCTTAGCCATCCGAAAATCTGTGGTTTTGGAATTTACGCAGGAAGAGTATCAGACTTTAGTCTCAAAAAACCCGCCTTTGGCTATTTCGCTGACCAATTTTGTGATTCAAAGGCTTCGTCGAAATACCTTCCAGCAAAATAAAAGCACCCCGCCAAAAAATATCGCCCTGATCAATCTTCAAGCCGATCACAACATCAGTCCTTGGACAGGGGGGATGGAGCAATATTTTTCAGATAGGAAAATACCGGTGCAGGTGTATGATTATGAATCTCAGCAAGACAGAGAGGATGGAGAATTTTTTGATTCTTTGGAGGATCACGAAGGCATCAACATTCTCGTATGTGACGGAGATCGCTTGGATTGGTCACATCAGTGTTTGGTCTATGCGGATTTGATTATTGTGGCGAGCAGGTTTGATGCCTCATCTGAAATATATGAGGTAGAAAAGCAACTGGACCTCTACGCTCAAAATATCCTGAATAAGAAAATCTACCTGCTTTTGCTCCATGAAGCTGAGGCAGAATTTCCCAAGCAAACAGATAGATGGCTTTCGCATCGCCATATTTACCTCCATATCCATATCCGAAAAGGACACAGCAAAGATGTGGGGCGCTTTTGCAGGATCATTACCAATCAGGCCACAGGATTAGTCTTAGGAGGAGGAGGTGCAAAAGGGTATGCGCATATCGGCGTGGTCAAAGCCCTTCAGGAAAAAGGGGTTGAAATTGATTTTTTGGGTGGAACGAGCGCAGGTGCGATTTATGGGGTGACTATGAGTTTCTTTGACTTTGACTTTGAGAAAATTGAAGAACTGATTTCCAATTCAGTCAAGGCCAAACTCACCAAAAATGACCTGACCCTTCCGATTGTCTCCATTCTTTCGGGTCAGAAACTCGCCCGATTTGTGAAAAAAATGTTTGGTGACTACTTGTTGGAAGATGTTTGGGTCAATTCTTATTGTGTTTCGACGAATTTCTCCAAGGCTTCGATGAGTGTGCATCACCGAGGTACACTATGGCGAAAATTGTCCGCAAGTATGGCTATTCCCGGTGTTTTTCCTCCAATTGTGATTGATAAATATTTGCATGTGGATGGCGCTGTGATGGATAATTTGCCCATCGAGCCGATGTACCGGTATCCAGTGTCTAATATCATTGCCGTCTCGCTCTCCGGGATGTCAGAGCGTCAGGTAAATTTTGATGAAGCTCCCTCTGGATGGAAATTGCTCTGGGACAAGATCAGGGGAAAAAACCACTACAAGATTCCTTCGCTCAGCTCCCTGATCATCAATGCGCTGACTCTAAATAGCCTCAATAAGCAAGAAAGCACCAAAGAGAAAGTATCGCATTACTTCGAATTGAATCTGAAAGGGGTTGGTTTTATGGATGACAAAAAGTGGAAAAGCATTATGGCCAAAGGATATCATCAAACCCATACTTTTTTGGAGCGTCTACCCGCTGAGGAGCGCTTTTGGGAGGGGCCTTCAACCCCTTAACTCTTCGTTGATATTAAGTCATCCCTCCACATTACTTCTGAAGATTTATAGTCGTTTACGTTTTGGCATTTTTTTCTTAAATCTGATTACAAAGCTGTCTCTCCTCTTTCGATTCACTCAATAGCACCAAGGTATAGGGTTATTTTTTTGCGTTTTATATCATATTCTTAAAGAGGTGCTGCTCAATTTTTGATGATATTCACATGTTAATTTCACTTTTATGGAAATAGAAAATAATAAGAAAAACCAAGACTTAACCTGGCTAGAGCATCTTCAAAAAAACAGTTGGGAGCCTGAAGTAATTATATCGGGTATTTCTTTGGCGGTCCTGTTTATCATTCCTTCCAGACTATTTGATATGTCTGTGGTATTGATTCAAGATTATGGCTTGGAGCAAATCCCAGCTCAGTTGGTTTTAGTATATTTTTCTTTGATTATCACTGTCTTCAAGATCTTTTTGGTGATTCACTTAATCATGAGATTTATCTGGGCGGGAATGTTGGGAATTACTTATGCTTTTCCGGAAGGAGTAATCAAGGAAAACCTGTTTAAATACTCTCAATCCGTAGATTATCCCCATCCGAATACCTATCTGATCAAACTGGAGCGCTGGTGCAGCATGCTCTATGGGTTTCCAATTTCAGTGGCTGTTCCCATCCTAAGTATCACTATCTACCTATCCGCCTTAATAGGAGTTTACCTGTTTTTTAATCTGAACTTTCAGGTTGTGTATTTGATCTTTATGATTACCATGGTGGTTTTGGCAAGTTTTTCATTTGCAGGAAAATCTACTCGACTTAAAGACGGCATTGGAAAGAGCATGAGTGGAACCATAGGTGCTGTATACCAGAGTCACTTGGGAAAATGGTTTTTTATTTCCTTTTCAGTTGGTCTCATAGCTATTTCTGCACCCTTTATTTCTCAGGATTTAAGAGGATTTTCTGAGTTTAATATCATTGCCAATTTAGATGAAACTGAATATGACTGGCCCAATGATCGCAGCTATTTTGAAGAATACAATTCCGAAAAGAAACGGTTTGCCAGGGCATGGACCACCAAGAAAACAGTGGATTTGGAAATGTTACCCATTTTTTTACCCCGATATATCCGAGACGAAAATGCAACGGTCTATATGAATACCCTTTTGCCAACGGACACGATCCAATGGAGTATCATCAAAGACTATCAAGATCAGTTTCGGATATACATCAATGACTCTCTTGTTCAAGTTCAGAATTGGTCCAAAATAAGGGCTGGTCATACCGGTCAAATGGCCCTTTTTGGGCAAATTCCAGTTGCATACCTAGCTCCCGGTATTCAGGAATTAAGGGTAGAAAAGCTGATTTATTTACCCCCGTTCTTGTCCACAGGAAACGAACTTCGATACCGAAAAAAATGGGCTCGATTTGAATTTGTGAAGAAATAGTTGGTTTACATCCGAATTCGCCACTCTTTGGGATAGTAATTATTCAAGCGGTTTCCGAGATTTTTTCCCCAGCCGAGAGGTAAGTGTTGGTAGGTAAACAGAATCCAACCTTTGGGAAGGCCGTCAAAAGACTGTTCGCTTTTTCTCAGGAAATCCAAGGCTTGGTCGTGGCTAAGTTCGACTTGAGAAAAACCATTTTTCGGCAAGATCGAAAGCGCCCACTCATGGCTGGGGATCCATTCGTTCTTCTGTTTTTTGCCTAATTCCACCCCGAAATACCGAAGACTCAAGGCTTGGGCGATTTTTTCGAAATGGCGATAAAACTTCCTACTGATTCGAAAATAGGAATCGTTCAAGAGGTAATATTTCCCCGTCCCATCAAATCCCAATTCCTGCTCCAAAGCCTCTCCTTCCCGATCGCCCAAGTTCTTCAGCACCGGATGCTTGAAGTCTTTGATTCGTCCGGGATCTTGGGTGGAAGCCGAATCGGGCCTTTTCAATACCGTGATGAAAAACCCTTCTCCTTCCACTTTATGCGGGAAAAAGCGATACCCGAAAAACGTCCCGTCTTCAGTATCCACACTTGATTCGATGATTCCCCAAGATTCTTCCAATGGAATACGAACAGGTTCAAAAGCAAATTCCTCGGTGAGAAATCGGATCATTTCCTCATTTTCCAGCTCGTTGAAGGTACAGGTAGAGTAAATCAGATAGCCTCCACCTTTGACCAAGGCTCCGGCTTGGTCCATGATGCGTTTTTGGCGCGAGGAGCAAAGGGTGACGTGATCAAGGGACCATTCTTCCCGGGCTTGAGGATCTTTCCGAAACATCCCTTCACCGGAACATGGGGCATCCACCAAAACCAGATCGAAGAAACCTTCCAAGGCTGAAAAATGATCTGGATCGTTGTTGGTTACCACGATATTTCCCAAACCCCATTTGATTGAATTTTCTTTGAGGATTTGGGCTCGGGATTGAATGACTTCGTTGGCCACGAGCAGTCCATCATTTCCCAGATAGGAGGAAAGCAGCGTACTTTTCCCACCCGGTGCGGCGGCTAGATCGAGGTAAACTCCTTGGGGGATTTCCAGACTGGTTAGGACATGCTCGATAAACATGGACGATGCTTCCTGCACGTAATAAGCCCCTGCGTGAAAGGCCGGATCGAGTGTAAAGCTGGGTCGTTCTTCCAAAAAATAACCCTGAGCTGACCAGGGAATCGGTCTTTTGGGCCAAGCAGGGGAGAAAGGTTTTTCCGAGTTAAGTCGGATGGAGGTTCGTGGGGTCTGGTTAATTGCAGATTTAAAAAGTTCGAATTCTTGCGCTCCCAAAAGGGCTCGCATTTGGGACTCAAAGTCTTTGGGCAGTTGAAAGTTGGACATGCGGCAAAGATAGTGATCAGTTCCCAGTCCCCATTGGGAAGTAGGGAGGTTTGGAAGCATGAGAGATGGCCAGTCAAAAATGGGGCCGGATGATTCTGAAGACTGAGACCGTCCACCGAACACTCCAAAAATGTGTAACTTATTCCTGAACTCAGACTGCTATGGAAATCCTCACCTATATTGTCATCGGCTTGATCGCCGCACTTCATCTGTATTTTCTTTGGTTTGAGATGTTTGCTTGGGAGACGACGGGACGGAAGATCTTTCGTCAAATGCCGGCAGAACTATTTCCCAAAACAAAAGCTTTGGCTGCAAATCAGGGTTTATACAATGGGTTTTTGGTGGCAGGATTGGTCTGGTCTCTGGTGATCTCTGATCCGGTTTGGGCGGATAAAGTGGCCCTGTTTTTCCTGACCTGCGTGCTTATTGCAGGGATTTTTGGGGCGATTACGGCAAGCAAAAAGATCTTTTATGTGCAGGGCTTGCCGGCTTTGGTGGCGATTGTGTTGATTTTGATTTAGTTCACCGCGGAGGCGCAGAGTACGCAAAGTGGATTTGAAAAACTAAATTTTAATTCATTTCTTCAAAAAATTCACCTAATTTAAAACCAGTACTTTGGGTCTTTTTAATCGTATTGTTTTATGTCAGAGAATGAAGTTTCATCCCAGATAATCGGTGCAGCAATTGAAGTGCATAAACCTCTAGGTCCGGGCCTGCTTGAAAGTAGCTATGAAGCTTGCCTACTTTTTGAATTAAGGCAAAGGGGATTAAATGTTAAATCACAAGTTGCATTGCCTATTTCATACAAAGGGTTTCAATTAGAAGCAGGGTACCGAATCGATATCCTCGTTGAGGAAAGAGTAATAATTGAAATCAAAACGGTTGAAGAATTTGCTGATATTCACATAGCTCAGATTCTTACTTATCTTAAGCTCACTAACCTAAAACTGGGGTTACTAATCAATTTTAATTCCGTCAAATTAGTTAATGGTCTTAAGAGAGTGGTCAATAATCTTTAATTTTCTCCGCGTTCTCTGCGCCTTTGCGGTGAGTTCAAAAAAAAAGAGGCTTTCGCCCCTTTCTTTAATTGTCATCTTCATCAAAGTCGTCCTCTTCATCCCCTGCCCCCATGTCAAACATGGAACTGAACAGGTCTTTAAACTGAAGTCCGGTGTCCAAAAGCTTTTTGCTCAGTTGGGAATATTCAGCCAAACCGTGTAGCGCAAACTCCATGAAGAACTCTTTTTCTTTTTCCGGCAAAGTTTTCACCATCTGGGTGACCACTTCCTCCAAACCGGGTACCGAGTGAAGCAGCGTTTTATATTCCTTATCAGACTGGGAAGCCAAAATATCCAACTCATTTCCTTCCCCAAACCAAGCCAAAGGAATCACATAAGGATTGCCGTTTTTGTCTTTTTTCTTTTGTTCAGGAGAAGGGAAATAGTTCACAAACTGGGTGCGGATCGCTTTTCCAATCAGGTTGTACGCGACGAGACCTGCACCTTCCTGTTCGCCTTCATAGACCAATTCGACCTTGCCTGTAATCGCCGGAATCACGCCGATCAGGTCGGCGATTCGAACTACGGTATTGCTTTCTCCATTCAGGTAAAGTCTTCTTTCCGCTGCGGAAATCAGGTTTTCATAGGCCGAAATCGTCAAACGAGCTGAAACCCCACTTTTCTCATCCACAAACTCAGAACCTCTCGCTTCGATGGCAATCTGCTCGATTAGGTCTTTCATCAACTCAGGTACATGGATCTGTTCTACAGGCTTTCCAGCCAAATTAGCTTCCTGAGCAGTGATCTTCTTGCCGATCTCGATGGATTTTGGATAGTGGGTGATGATCTGACTTTCGATTCGGTCCTTCAGCGGAGTCACGATACTTCCCCGATTGGTGTAGTCCTCCGGGTTGGCGGTGAAGACAAACTGGATGTCCAAAGGCAGCCTCAGCTTGAACCCACGGATTTGGATGTCTCCTTCCTGCAAAATATTGAAAAGCGCCACCTGAATCCTCGCTTGCAAGTCCGGCAATTCATTGATCACGAAAATACACCGGTGGGAGCGAGGTACCAATCCGTAGTGAATCACCCGCTCATCGTTGTAGCTGAGTTTCATCGTCGCCGCTTTGATCGGATCGACGTCACCGATCAAGTCGGCCACAGAAACATCCGGTGTGGCCAATTTTTCCGCATAGCGATCCTCCCGGTGAAGCCAGGAGACCGGTGTGTCGTCACCTTTTTCATCGATCAGATTTTTGGCAAAAGAAGAAAGCGGATGCATCGGGTCATCGTTGAGCTCCGAACCGAAAATAACCGGAACATATTCATCCAGAAGATGGGTCATCATCCGCGCGATTCGGGTTTTCGCTTGACCACGAAGCCCCAGCAGGTTGATGTTGTGACGGGAAAGAATCGCCCGCTCGATGTCGGGGATCACCGTATCCTCATAGCCCCAAATGCCGGCAAAGACATTTTCTTTGGTTTTGATCTTTTGGATCAGGTTGTCACGGAGTTCTTCTTTGATGGATTTGGGTTGATATCCTGATGCCTTGAGTTGGCCGAGGGTCTTGATCTGTAAGAGTTGGTGTCCGGTGAGTTTTTGGTAGTCCATGCTTAGAAGCGTTTGGTGCGGTTTCGTCTATAATCTTCAAAAATGAGATCCCCAAGTCCTTTCAGGCTGCTGTAGTAGGCGTTGCCGTTGTTGACTTTGGTAAACTCTTTCACAAATTCTTTGAGGTAGGGGTCCGAAGCGATCATAAAGGTCGTCACTGGGATTTTCAGTTTGCGGCATTGGGCAGCAAGCTTCAACGTTTCCGCAAGGATTTTGCTGTCGATGCCAAAGGCGTTTTTGTAGTACTTGATCCCGACTTTGAGGCAAGTAGGCTTACCGTCGGTGATCATGAAGATCTGCTTGTTGGGATTTTTTCTTCTTCGAAGTAAATCCATGGCAAGCTCCAGTCCGGCAACCGTATTGGTATGGTAAGGTCCGACTTGGAGGTAAGGCAAATCCTTGATTTCGATCTGCCAGGCATCATTTCCGAAGACAATCACATCGAGCGTATCCTTGGGATAGCGGGTTTTGATCAGTTCGGCCAAAGCCATAGCCACCTTCTTGGCAGGGGTGATCCGATCTTCCCCATAGAGGATCATAGAGTGGGATATGTCGATCATCAGCACAGTAGAGGTCTGGGATCTGACCTCATTTTCTATGACTTCCAAGTCATCCTCTGTCAGCAAGTAATCGCCCGAAAGGCCGTGATTGGCCTGGGCATTTCGAAGAGAATCGGTCAATGCGATCTGATCCAGATTGTCTCCGAATTCGAAGGCCCGTCTATCCGTGCCCCGCTCATCTCCGGTGCCGGAATGGGCGGTTTTATGCTGACCGGATTTGCCACGCTTGAGTTTGCCGAAAATCTCCTCCAAGGCATTTTTCCGGATGTTTTGCTCGGCTTTTCCGGTGATTTTGAATTCACCTTTTTGATTTTCCTCGGTGAGGTAGCCTTTGGATTTAAGGTCATCGATGAAGTCTCCAATTCCGTAATTGGGATTGGTCATGTTATATCGTTTGTCCAAGTTGGTCAGCCAACTCAAGGCTTCTGCAACATCTCCACCGGTCATGGTGACAAGCTGGAGAAAAATATTCAAGAGATTCTCAAACGTATTTTTCTCCGGGTCATTGGGAGGCACATATTGGGTGAATCGGAAGCCTTTCATAAATAGACGCTAGACATTAGATGCAAGACACAAGAAGCGAGATGTTAGTATTTGGTATCAAATATCAAGATACTGATCAAGGTAATGTTTAGGGATTAACAAAGGGAAGCGCTGGGGAGTTTACTAAGCATCTTAATTTCCTGAAAAAAATGAAGAACTATTTCAGTGCAGTGGGAATCGTGACGGGAGTTTTGATTCTGTTTGTCACCTTGATTCAGTTTAATATTGCTCAGGTATTGATTTGGGCGATTTTTTTGGCAGGGCCTTTTTTGATCTTGTGGATGGTGTGGGCGGTTTTAGCCGCACCAGTGAAAATCGAAGAGACCTTTGAGGAGCAGTGGTATCAGGATCGGGAGGATTTGAGAAGGGGAGAGGATTAATCAGTTTGAGAAAAATTCCTTTGGCGAAAGGACACGGATTTCTTTGGCATACTTGAAGTCCTTTTTATCCCTTGTGACCAAAAAATCACATCTATTCATTAAAGCCGTATAGTACTGCAAAGCGTCTTCTTTGTCTTTAAAATCGGAATCTAAAGACTTATATATCAAATCTTTCCCTGCTGAAAGTATATCGCAAGCTTTAAAAAAGTGACTCATTGTAAATTCAGAGTAAGGCAATTTGTATACATTGAAGGCCAAGTAATAAAGATTTCCAATACTGCTTTCAGCTATTTGAAGTTTGGCTAGGCCGTTGGCATGCAAATCCAAAAACAATTTTGCTTCTTGGTAAAATGGCTCTCTTTTCCCAATGATATCTAAGACCACATTGGTATCCAGAAAAATCTTAACCATATTTTTCTTTCAAATATTTAGTCAAAGCTACTTTATCGGACTCTTTTGATGCCTTTGTAGACTCCATTTCCTCTAATCTTTCTAGGAGTTTTTTAGCAGCAAGTTGTGATTCTGAGTATTGAACAGAAGGATCTTCCTTTTCAATAAAATTCTCAATCATCTGGGAAAGAGAAATACCCTGGCCTGCCGCCCTTCTCTTGGCTTTTTCCACCACTTCTTTTTTAATGGTCAATGTTAGTTTCGTCTTCATAATCACACGTGTTTGTCTGAAATATACGTGTCTTTCCCAACAAGTTTTCAATTTTTGGATTAAATTGATTTAACCTACTTTTCGAATCCTATGTCTCCCGCCGAAAAACACGCCAAAATCCTTAAATCCACAGCCAAGCGATTGGGTTTTGACTTTTGCGGAATTGCCAAGGCGGAGTTTTTGGAGTCAGAAGCTCCCCGATTGGAAGAGTGGCTCAATCGCAACTATCAAGGAAAAATGGCCTATCTAGCCAATCACTTTGACAAGCGACTGGATCCCACCAAACTCGTCGAAGGAGCCAAAACGGTGGTTTCCCTGATTTACAATTACTACCCGGAAAAGCAGCTTTCCCATCAGCCTGAAGATCTCAAACTCGCCAAATATGCTTACGGGCAGGATTACCATGACGTGATTCGGGCTAAGCTTACGGAATTTTTGGAAGTGATACGGGAAGAAATCGGCGAAATCAACGGCCGCTCGTTTGTGGATTCGGCACCCGTGATGGAGCGGCAATGGGCGCAACGAGCAGGCTTAGGTTGGATTGGAAAAAACAGCCTGCTACTCAATCGTCAGATGGGCAGTTTTTTCTTTTTGGCGGAGTTGATCATCGATCTGGAAGCGACTCCCGACACTGCTCTAGCGAAAGACTATTGTGGTACATGCACCGCCTGCATGGATGCCTGTCCCACCGATGCCATCGTACAGCCGGAAGTGATCGATGCCTCGAAGTGCATTTCCTATTTGACGATCGAACTCAAAGAGGCCATTCCGAATGAGTTTGCCGGAAAGATGGAAAACTGGGTCTTTGGCTGCGATATCTGTCAGGATGTGTGTCCTTGGAATCGCTTTTCACGAACGCATCAGGAACCAGCTTTTCAACCTAATCCTGAACTTTCCCAATTCACCAATCTGGAATGGATCGAAATGACTGAGGAAACTTTCAAGCGGGTGTTTGCGAAGTCGGCGGTGAAGCGGACCAAGTTTTCCGGAATCAAACGGAATGTGGATTTTTTGAAAAATGGGCTGGCCTAAAAGGACGCGCGTGAGGACGCTCGTAGATCATTAAACAAAAAAAGCTGAGATCTCTCTCAGCTTTCTCTATTATCTCAATTTCAAAATGACCCGTTTTTTGCTGTCTTTCAGCCAAAGCTCTCCGCCGGATATTTGGTAGCGTTCCACGGATCGAAGGGTTTCAAGGTATTTATTCTCAAAGGCCTGATTTTGACAGGCCATCATCGTAGAGGCCAAATTTCCAAACTTCAGGCTATTTCGTTTTCCTATTTCGTAAGGACCATAAATCCGGTTACAGCTTCCGTTTCCATTCACCATTTTTTCACCTGCATTGAACATCAGGTGAGCATCTTGAGGAGTATTGGATGTTTGCACAGGCACCCCCAACATTTCTACGACCGTCCATTGCTTATTCGTCCATTTGGAATCCGGAAAAGTAGAACTGCATGAAGAAAAAATCCCCAACAGCATCATTGCGAAAATCATCACTTTAGTCTTCATCATTGATTTAAGTTTTGTTTACAAGCAAGGTTTACGCACAAAAAAGGCCAAAATCTATGTTTTGAGGGATAAATTTTCGGATCAAAATGCTTTCAGGCTGATATCCAGACTGATTACCGAATGGGTCAAGCCACCCATAGAAATGTAGTCTACACCACATTCTGCCACTTTGGGGAGCGTTTCCTCGGTGATTCCCCCTGAGGCTTCGGTACTGAATTTTCCACCAATCAAACGAACAGCATCCCTCATCGTGTTGTAGTCCATATTGTCCAGCATGATGTAATCCACTCCGCCTACTTCGATTACCTGCCTCACCTCATCCAAATTTCGGGTTTCAATTTCAATCTTCAGATTGAGATTATTTTCCGCCAGGTATTTTTTGGTTCGTGTGATGGCCTCCCGTATTCCGCCTGCAAAATCCACATGGTTGTCCTTCAGCATGACCATATCGTAGAGTGCAAAGCGGTGATTTACCCCGCCTCCGATGTGGACGGCCCATTTTTCCATCAACCGAAAATTGGGCGTTGTCTTGCGGGTATCCATCAATTTAGCTTTGGTATGGGCAATGAGTCGGCTCAACCGATGCGTTTTGGTAGCGATGGCACTCATCCGCTGCATGCAGTTGAGCACCAATCTTTCGGCCGAAAGAATCGAGGTTGCTGGACCTTCGACCGTGAGTCCGATGTCCCCAGCACTGACGGTATCTCCGTCCTTTTTTAGCAAGTTTACTTGGATTCTTGGATCAACAGCCGCAAAAATCAGCTCAGCCATTTCCACTCCGGCTAGTATTCCGTCCTCTTTGATGAGCAATTTGGCCTGACCGACTTTTCCCTCAGGAATCGAGGAGAGGGAAGAATAGTCTCCCGGTCCGATATCCTCAGCTAGTGCTGTGGTAATAAACTTCTGGAGGGCTTCAGGGGTCAGGTAATTTGGTCTCATGACACAAAAATAGCCTTTTCAACTGTTTATAATTTGTTTTTTAGCTGCCAGATGGAATCTCGCATGGTTTACAATCATCCCTCTGTGTGTCGCGTAGCGTCATGCTCGATTTCATCTGTTTATAATTTGATTTTTAATGGTCAGATGGAATGCCCTAGATAATCATTCCCCTGTGTGAGAAGCATTTTCTCATGGGCATTTCATGTGGCTCGAGGCCGAAAACTTTTACCCGATCAACTTTTTACAAAATCTAGGCTATAGATACGGAACAGATTATCTGCCTGAGAAATCTTGATAAACACCTTAAATTGTATCTGACCAGAGGCATATTCTCCGATATAGGTACTGACCGTTGAGGTATTTTCGTTTTTGAAAACCAGTGAAAATCCCAAAGGCGGATTCTTTTTAAAAAAATCCTTGAGAATAATCTCCGCTTGATTTCTTGAGTAATCACCCTGTTGACCGTTGATATTCAAGGCAATACTTGGGTTGAAAAATTTAGCCAAATCACTGCTTGATCCCACCTGAATGGCAGCAACCACCGGGTCGATCTGGGCTACTGAATCCACTGAATTGGGATTGGAGACCCAGAGGAAAATCAAAAGAAGTAAATTTGGAACAAGCATCAACGCTGTTTGGCAAAATCCAAGCCAAAAAGTGGACTCACAGGTTGATTTGCCAATATTCTGCCTTTTTAGGGCAAGATTTCCCGGAATTGATTTTGGAGGAAAGATTGGATTGAAATGTAATATATTTGCCACATGGACAAGAAAGTTTTATTGATGATTTTGGACGGTTGGGGCATTGCTACCAACCCGGCAGTTTCTGCGATTGACAAGGCCAAAACACCTTTTGTAGATAGTTTATATACCAAATACCCACATGCCAAGCTGGAAGCATCAGGTCTTTCGGTAGGACTTCCAGAAGGCCAAATGGGAAACTCAGAGGTAGGCCATATGAACATAGGAGCCGGACGAGTAGTCTACCAAGACTTGGTCAAAATCAATCAAGCCGTCAAGCACGGAGAGCTTAATTCCCATCCGGTATTGGTTTCCGCTTTTGAAAAAACTAAGTCTGCCAAGAAAAAGGCCCACTTTATCGGCCTGGTTTCCGACGGTGGAGTTCATGCCCATATTGATCACCTAAAGGGACTTTGCGATGCAGCGAAGCACCATGGTTTGGACCAGGTTTTTATCCATGCATTTACCGATGGACGCGATACCGATCCCAAAGGCGGGATTAAATACTTGGCAGATCTGCAAGAACACCTTAAAACATCCTCCGGAAAAATTGCATCTGTCATTGGCAGATATTATTCCATGGATCGGGACAACCGATGGGAGCGAGTCAAGCTAGCCTATGATGCCATGGTGCATGGGGAAGGAGAAAAATCAAAAGATATCCTGGCTTCGATCAAAAAATCCTATGACAACAATGTCACGGATGAATTTATCCGTCCAATCATTCAGGCCGGGGCAAACAATAAGGCCATCGCAACCATAGAAGAAGGTGACCTTGTCATTTGTTTCAACTTCAGAACAGACCGTGGAAGGGAAATTACCCAAGTCTTTACCCAGCGGGATTTTGAGGATTACAACATGAAAAAGTTGAGCCTTGACTATATCACCTTCACCAACTACGATGACACCTTTAAGGGAGTGCAAGTACTATTCGAAAAGGACAACCTTAACAATACCCTTGGAGAAGTACTTGAGCGCGCGGGCAAAAAGCAAATCCGAATTGCGGAAACTGAAAAATACCCTCACGTCACCTTCTTTTTTTCCGGAGGCAGAGAAAGAGAATTTGAAGGAGAAAGCAGAATTCTGTGCCCATCGCCCAAAGTTGCTACTTATGATCTCAAGCCGGAGATGAGTGCCTTTGAAATTGCAGCCAAGATCAATCCTGAATTGAAAAAGCAAAGTGCTGATTTCATTTGCCTCAATTTTGCCAATGCCGATATGGTGGGTCATACGGGAGATTTTGACGCGGCTGTCAAAGCCTGCGAAGCAGTGGATGACTGTGCTCAAAGCGTGACCACGACCGCTTTAGCCAGCGGATACACCGTGATTGTCATTGCTGACCATGGCAACTCTGACATGATGATCAATGAAGACGGTACACCGAATACAGCACACACCACCAACTTAGTTCCCTTTATTTTGGTGGATGACAAAGATCAGATTCCGGTAAAAGACGGGAAATTGGGCGATTTGGCTCCTACCATTTTAAAACTGATGGGAGTGGATATTCCTTCTGAGATGACCGGAGAAATCCTGGTTAATGCATGAGGTTTGGAACAAAAATAATACGCAAAAAAGAGCGGATAACCGGGAGGAGAATTCCAAAACACGTTTGGAGCAAGGCAAAGGACAATTTCAAAACGAACCAAACCATATGAAAATCCTTAAAATCATTTTCTTGGGGCTGTTCATTGGGGTAAACTTTTCTTGTGTCCCTGAGACTGAAGAGATCAAGCTGGATAAATTACCCTATTTCGATGTGAAGAATTTTCTGAACCTCGAACTGGGAAAATTGGACAGTACCAAAGTGATCAAAACCTCCCGAATCAACGGGGAGGAGCGCACTGAAGAGGTCGTCTATTCGCTTCAGGACTGGAAGGAAGAGTTCGAGTATTTCTATCAGTCGGATATCAATATTCCATCTTTGGCAAGTTCCTATTCTACTGAGACCAAATCCGACTACTTAATTCATCGACTCCTGCCTGAGTCAAAAGGCAAAGTCAAAGAATTGGCTATTCGATATTACCAAAACTATCCTGCTTCGATATCCTTTAAGATGAAGGAAGAAAACGTCTTTTTTACCTCCTCCACGACAGGTGCGTTTTATCTTAATCAAACCACGGGGAAGTTGGATCATTACTATATCGAAACCACCCAAAAGGTTATGTTTCTAAAACCGACCAATATCAAAATTTCAGGTTTGTTGAACTGACAAAAAAGGGCTCCAGATAATTTCGGAGCCCTTTTTACTTGGTTATTTGTCAAACATAGGAGGTCTTTTGGCCTGCCAATCGGTTTGTTCCTGAATGAGCCTGCCGAGCATGATGAGCTTCTCTTCCTCAAACAGGTTGGCCAATAACGTAATGGAAGTGGGGCTTCCGTTTTCCGCAAAACCATTGGGTAGGCACAATGCCGGATGTCCGGTGAGATTGGTGATCTGAAGTTGCTGTCCGGCAAAAGAAGGTGTGACGATCACATCATATTCTTTCATCAAGGCATGCATTTCCTCGATCAAAAGACTTCGCTGACGGCTCATCTGCACGTACTCTACCGCAGGAATAAATCTCGCTGCCCGGAATATATTGGGCCAGGCATTACGATGCTGAGCGACCATCTGATCATCCAAGTCAAGGCGGGTCAACTCATCAAATGCTGTAGCACCTTCCACCAGTAGCATCGACACCAAAGGAGCCGCATTGATGGTGGTTTTAAGTTCTAGAGGATGAAGCTCCACCCCTTGATTTTGCAACACTTCCAATACCGCCTGGTCATTTTTGAGAGTGGGGCGATCCCCTTCAAAAAACGATTTGAAATAGCCTACTTTTAATTTTTTGACCTCGTTTTTAGAAGAATAATTGAATGCCGCCGGGATGGTGGAGGCATCTTTCTGGTCCATTCCTTGAATCACCGAAAGGACGATGGCATTATCCAGTGCAGATCTTGAAATAGGGCCTATTTTGTCCATGGACCAGCTTAGTGCCATCGCACCATGCTTACTCACCCGGCCGTAGGTCGGACGTAGCCCGGTCACTCCGTTTCGGGTAGAGGGAGAGACAATAGATCCTAAGGTTTCGGTTCCGATGGCAAAAGGCACCAATCCGGCACTCACCGCCGAGGCCGAACCGGCCGAAGATCCGCTCGACCCTTGCTTCAGATTCCAAGGGTTTTTGGTCACTCCTCCAAACCATACGTCTCCCATGGCGAGAGCTCCCAAGGTAAACTTCCCGACTAATACTCCACCGGCATCTTCCAGTTTTTGGACTACGGTAGCTGTCTCGTCGATGACTTGGTCTTTGAAGGGCATGGCTCCCCAAGTGGTTTTGGTTCCCTTTACGGACAGGAGGTCCTTGATTCCATAAGGAATCCCGTGCAATGGCCCCCGGTATTTGCCCTCTGCTATTTCTTTGTCCATGGCCCGGGCTTTTTGCAAAGCCGACTCTTCGGTCAGAGAAACCAAACATTGAAGTGTATCCGAATAGGTTTTGATCCGGTCGAGAAAGATTCTGGTAAGGCGTTCTGAGCTGATTTGTTTGTTTCGGATCAAAACAGACAAATGGCTTACAGGTAAAAAAGCAATGTCATTTTCTTTGGCAGGCAGATCCACTTGGCTCGGCAAGCCCCAATCGTAGGGCTTCTGCTCCTGGTTGGGGAAAAATCCCTGAGGCAGGGGATTAAATACCAGTGCAGGGGCCACTGCATTCTCCAGCTTGGTTTTTCGGATAATTTCGTAATTGTTGCGGTGGTTGGTCAAGGTACTGACCATGCTGTCTTTTTCCTGAGGAGTAAAGCTCAGTCCGATCAGATCAGCGGCGTAATCAATGGTGCCGGGGTTGATTTCTCCGAAATTTTTCCCGAGGGTAAACCCAAAAGCCAAAATGACTGTGGCCCCAAGTACCAGAAAAGGGCGAGAACCTAGGTGATTTTTTCGTTCCATTGGATAGTTTTGTGTTAGTACCAAACAAGTAGCGCCTGAAGGTGTTCAAATACCCGAAAAAAATCAAACCACCCATGGATCAAAATACGAGCTTTCCCACTTTTCCCATGCACTTTCGCGGCTTATTGCTATTGGCTGGGATGTATACGATTGCTTGGTCTGCCTTTTACAAGTGGTTTGGCCCGGAATTGCTAAAGTGGATGTCCATGGGAGACAGCGAATTGGCTGTGCTTCCTTCCAATTATTTTGGGACTTTTGGGATTTTGATCGGTTTGGTGATTTTTGTTTCTGCCTTTTATCCAGTGTCCTGGGTATGGTTGATTCTGGCGGGTGTGACCGGAAAAATCATCACAGCCATTTGGTTTACACTGGGGTTTGCTCCGGAATTGAGTTGGAACAAGCGGAGCATTTTTCATTTGGTGTTCAATGAATTGATTTGGTTAATCCCTTTGATCCTCATTTTTTTGAGAGGCCTGCAGGTCAAAAATTATCTCCAAGACGAAGAATCAAAAGTTTAAAAAAAAAATCGGCTGCCATTTTCCGACAGCCGATCCAATTACAGGATGATAATCAAAAGCAATATTATAATGATGGCTCCTGTGGATATATAAATTCCCCCACCGGCTTTTCTAGCTTGTTGTTTCATTTCCTTGAGTTCCTCCCTTACCTCACGTTTTTCTTCTTTCGACATTTCCGAGAAATCCATCGCCTGAATTTCAGCTATTCTGGATTCGATCGCGGCTAGTTCTGCTTTTTGTTCTTCGGTCAATTCTTTTTTGAGATGGGGACGCTCAGATGGCGTTGCAAAACCCAGGGAAACTACGAGGAAAAGTGAGAGTACTGCGAATAGTTTTTTCATGGTGAATTAGTTTTGGTTAGTCTTAAACGACTTCAAATACGAAGCCAAATGTCCTGTTTGGAACCCTTCAATATACGTATTTCTCCATTCTTGCCTGTGGATTTTTTGTACCTTAGGCGACTTAAAAATTGTCTTTTCATCCGAAAAACAAATCCCAATGTCTCAAAAGCAAGCTCACAAACTTTTTCTTCTGGACGCTATGGCTCTGATCTACAGGGCCCATTTTGCTTTTAGCAAAAATCCCAGAATCAATTCCAAAGGCCTCAATACCGGGGTGATGCTGGGATTTACCAATACCCTTTTGGAAGTATTGGAAAAAGAAAAGCCCAGCCATATCGCTGTAGCTTTTGACACCAAAGCCCCCACCTTTCGGCATGTTCAGTACGAACCGTATAAGGCCAATCGACTAGAGCAGCCGGAAGATATTACTGTTTCGATTCCTTGGGTTAAAGAGATCGTCAAAGCATTTAAGATCCCGGTGCTGGAAATGGACGGCTTTGAGGCTGATGATATCATTGGTACACTAGCCAAAAAAGCGGAGAGAGACCATTTTACCGTGTATATGATGACTCCGGACAAGGACTATGGCCAGATTGTAGACGACCATATTTTCCTATACAAACCTGCATTTATGGGAAATGGGGTGGATGTCCTAGGTCCCAAGCAAGTCTGTGAGAAATGGGACATCGAACATGTAGATCAAGTCCGGGATATCTTGGGATTAATGGGCGATGCGGTGGACAACATTCCGGGTATTCCCGGCATCGGAGAAAAAACTGCGGTTAAACTCCTTAAAGAGTTTGGCACTGTTGAGGGTTTGATTGCCAATGTGGACAAGCTCAAGGGTAAGCAACGGGAAAATGTGGAGAATTTTGCCCAACAAGGATTACTTTCCAAGGAATTGGCTACAATCAAAATCGATGTCCCGGTAGATTTTGATGAGGTTGATCTGAGATATGAGGGATTTGATGAAGAAAAGCTGCGGGCCATATTCACCGAATTGGAATTCCGAACCTTGGCAAGCAGAATTTTTAAAGATTCCTCGGGGAAAAAAGCAGCGATTGCTGCCCCGGCACAAATGGATCTCTTCGGTGCAGTGGCTTCTGCCCCGGCAGTGTCGGAAGAGGAGGAAAATCCAGAAGAGGAAATCACCCTTTCCACGCCGATCATCCTAGACACTATTCACAGCAATGTCCACAACTATCACAAAATCAAAGGAAAAGATGCGGTAAAGGAACTCGTCGAATATCTCCTTTTGCAGAAAGAAATCTGCTTTGATACCGAAACGACCGATCTCGATGCTATGAAGGCTGAATTGGTCGGATTGTCTTTTGCTTACCTCGAAGGAGAAGCCTACTACATTCCCGTCTCTCCGGATCAAAAAGAAACCCAAGAAATCCTTGACCTCTTGCGTCCGGTTTTGGAAAATGATTCCATTCTCAAAATCGGCCAAAATGTGAAATATGACATGCTGGTTCTGAAAAATTATGGGATCGAGGTAAAGGGAACCATCTATGATACCATGCTCGCCCACTACCTGATTGAGCCGGAAGGAAAGCATGGGATGGACTGGCTGGCTCAGCAATACTTACACTACAAACCCGTCTCCATTACAGAGCTGATTGGTAAAAAGGGAAAAAATCAAGGCAATATGCGGGATGTGGACGAAGATGAGGTCACTGCCTATGCTGCCGAAGATGCGGATATCACCCTTCGACTTAAAGGTAAACTCGACCCGATTATCCAGTCCAATGGCCTGAAAAAGCTTTTTGATGAAGTGGAAAATCCACTGATTCGGGTTCTCACCGATATGGAGTTTGAAGGGGTTCGGATCGACACAGGAAGTTTGGCTGATTTGTCGATAGCCCTGGAAGAAGAAAGTAAGGAGATCGAAAAGCGTGTCTACGAATTGGCAGGGGTGAGATTTAATTTAGCCTCACCAAAGCAATTGGGAGATGTACTTTTTGAAAAACTCAAGCTCGATCCCAAAGCCAAAAAGACCAAAACCGGGCAATATGCCACCGGAGAAGAGATCCTGAGCAAGCTTGCAGACGAACATGAAATCGCACAGGCCATCCTCGATCACCGACAAATGGTCAAGCTCAAATCCACCTATGTGGATGCGCTTCCGACCATGATCAATCGCAAAACCGGAAGGATCCACACGACATATAATCAGTTTGTGGCAGCCACAGGCCGACTTTCCTCCATCAATCCCAACTTGCAGAATATCCCGATCCGAACTTCCAGAGGTCGGGAAATCCGCAAGGCATTTGTGCCAAGAGATGAAAACCACGTCTTGCTTTCAGCGGATTATTCGCAGATCGAATTGCGGCTGATGGCAGCTTTTTCCCAGGATGAATCCATGCTCGAAGCCTTCCGAAACGGTCGGGATATCCATGCCACTACAGCCGCCAAAATCTTCAAAGTACCTTTGGAGGAAGTGACTTCCGATATGAGAAGGAAAGCCAAAACAGCCAATTTTGGGATTATTTACGGGATTTCGGCTTTTGGTTTGGCACAGCGACTTTCCATCCCGAGAACTGAGGCGAAAGAAATTATCGATGCCTACTTTACCGAGTTTCCCGCAGTGAAAGAATACATGGACGGAGCCATCGAAAAAGCCAGAAAAGACGAATACGTGGAGACCATCCTGGGTCGTCGTCGCTATCTCCGAGACATCAACAGCCGAAATATGACCATGCGTGGCTTTGCCGAGCGAAACGCCATCAACGCTCCCCTTCAAGGTTCAGCCGCCGACCTCATCAAAGTCGCCATGATTCATGTGCATGACTGGATGAAGAAAGAGAAACTGAAATCCAAAATGATCCTTCAAGTGCATGATGAATTGGTCTTTGATGCGCACAAAGACGAGGTCGAGCTTCTGAAAAAACATATTCCCGGATTGATGTCGAATGCCATCAAGCTACCAGTTCCGATCGAAGTGGAAGTAGGCGTGGGAACAGATTGGCTGCAGGCGCACTAAGATTGAACGATTAGAAAATTTGAATATTGAAAAATTGGTTGGTCTCATTTTGAGCATCAAGTCTTGATACTTGATACCAGCTACTTGATACTTAATTAATGGCTAAAGTCAAAACCACCTTTTTCTGTCAAAACTGCGGAGCACAAAGCCCCAAGTGGCTGGGTAGATGTCCCGCTTGTGGGGAATGGAACACTTATGTGGAAGAAATTCTCCAGAAAGAAGAAAGTGGGAAAGGAAGTTGGAAGCCTCAAGGTTCCGGACTCAAAAAAGCCAGTGTCCCCAAGAAAATCGCCGAGGTCAACTATGAGGAGCAACCCCGCTGGATCACTTCAGACCCGGAATTGGATCGGGTGCTTGGAGGAGGGATCGTTTCGGGTTCCTTGGTTTTGATCGGCGGCGAGCCGGGAATCGGCAAGTCCACGCTGATGCTACAGATTGCCTTGACGCTAAAAGGAAAAAAAGTACTGTATGTCTCCGGCGAGGAAAGCGAAGCTCAAATCAAAATGCGGGCAGATCGCATGGCTGCCAAGAATCCGGATTGCTACGTCCTTTCGGAGACCAATACACAGCAGATTTTTCAGCAGATCGAAATCTTAAAACCTGACTTTTTGATCATTGACTCCATTCAGACACTGAATAGTCAGTATGTGGAATCAGCCGCTGGTTCGGTTTCCCAGGTGAGAGAGTGTACTGCCGAGCTGATGAAATTTGCCAAAGAGACCGGCACGCCGGTTTTCCTGATCGGTCATATCACCAAGGATGGTTCCATCGCCGGACCGAAAGTCCTCGAGCACATGGTGGATACGGTCTTGCAGTTTGAAGGAGACCGGCACCTGACCTATCGGATTCTCCGCACATCCAAAAACCGTTTTGGCTCCACCCACGAACTCGGCATTTACGAAATGCGGGCAGAAGGACTGAGATCGGTAGCCAATCCATCCGAAATTCTCTTGACCCAGCGGGAAGAAGTGCTGAATGGGGTGGCCATCGGCGCCATGATGGAAGGAAACCGCCCGCTTTTGATTGAGATCCAGTCTTTGGTCAGTCCGGCGACTTATGGTACTCCACAGCGCAGCAGTACCGGACACGATGCCAAGCGGTTGAATATGCTGCTGGCTGTGCTGGAAAAGCGAGGAGGAATGCGCTTGGGTCAGCAGGATGTGTTTTTGAATGTAGCAGGTGGTCTGAGAGTGGATGATCCGGGATTGGATTTGGCAGTCTGTGCTTCGTTGATTTCCAGCTATGAGGACACCCCTGTGTCCGAGCAGATTTGCTTTGCCGGAGAAGTGGGTTTGGGTGGAGAGATCCGTGCCGTATCCCGCATCGAAAACCGAATCGCTGAAGCCGAAAAATTGGGATTCAAAAAGATCGTGGTTTCCAAATACGCGGTGAAGGGCTTGGATCTTGGCAAGTTTAAAATACAGATCCTCCAGGTGAGCAAGCTGGAGGAGATGTATCAGTTGATCTTCTAAACCACTTCGGATTAAACTTCAGTATTTTTAGCCTCTTTAAAGACAGAAATATGAAAGCCCTCCTCACCATCGGACTCCTTGTTCTTTCCAATACCTTTATGACCTTGGCTTGGTACGGCCACCTGAAATTTGCCGAATGGAAATGGTTCAGCAAATTAGGATTGGTCTCGGTGATTCTGATCAGTTGGGGGATTGCGCTTTTTGAATATTGCTTTCAGGTGCCTGCCAATAAAATCGGATTTTCTGGCAATGGAGGCCCATTTTCCCTGGTACAGCTGAAGGTGCTTCAGGAAGTAATCACGCTGGTGGTATTTATGATTTTTACTCTGATCGCTTTCAAAAATGAGACCTTGAAGCTCAATCACCTGATCGGAGCTGTGTTTTTGATTTTGGCGGTCTATTTTATTTTCAAAAAGTAAAAACTAACAGGCAACTATCTCCTGCAAATTCCCATCCAAGGGAAAAAGTGATTTATGACAGACAAAGAAAATCTTACCCTCGATCCAAGCAATTGGGAAGAAATGAGAAAATTGGGCCATCGGATGGTCGATGATTTGATTGATTATTGGGCAACTATCCGGGAAGAAAAAATCTGGAAACCGATTCCGGCTGAAGTGAAAGCTTTTCTGGACCAACCCATTCCAGAAAAAGGCCAAAGTCCTGAGGACATTTACGAGGAATTCAGGCAGTATATTTTTCCATACAATAAAGGGAATGTGCACCCCCGGTTTTTTGCCTGGATTCAGGGCACAGGCACGCCCTTAGGAACTTTTGCGGATTTACTCGCATCAGGGATGAATCCCAATACGACCATTGGAGAGCATTCTGCGATGTACGTGGATCGACAAGTCGTGAATTGGTGTAAACAGCTGATGAATTTCCCCTCAGAAGCTTCAGGAATTCTGGTCAGTGGAGGCTCTATGGCGAATATCACCGCGTTGACTGTGGCAAGAAATTCATTTGGGGAAGAAAAAATCCGTCAGCGAGGACTCAAGGCGGCTTCCGCACAGTTGGTCCTGTACTGCTCGGTAGAAACGCATTCCTGTATTCAAAAAGCAGCAGAAATCATCGGTTTGGGGACAGCTGCAGTCCGGAAAATCGGAGTTAATGACCGCTTCGAAATGAAGATTGAAGAGCTGGAAACTCAAATTCAGGCAGATTTGAGTCAGGGACTTTTGCCTTTTTGTATCGTGGGTACTTCAGGCACAGTGAATACGGGAGCGATCGATCCGATGGATGATTTGCTTTCGATTTCCAAAAAATATGGACTTTGGTTTCATGTGGATGGAGCCTATGGGGCTTTGGCCAAATTGGATCCTAAGTATGCTGGCCGACTGAAAGCAATCGAAGAAGCGGACAGTTTGGCTTTTGACCTGCATAAGTGGCTGTATGTGCCTTACGAAGTCGGCTGCACCTTGATTCGGGATGCCAATAAGCACCGGGAAGCTTTTGCGATCACACCCAATTATTTGCTTCAAGAATCAAGAGGCCTCTCCGGAGGGTTGGATTCGATCAATAATTACGGATTTGAGCTTTCGCGAGGATTCAAAGCCCTAAAAATTTGGATGTCGCTGAAAGAGCACGGGCGTGAAAAGTACGCGCAGATGATTGCTCAGAACAATCGACAGGCCGAGTATTTGGCAGAACTGGTCAATCAACATCCCGATTTGGAATTGATGGCTCCAGTATCGATGAGTATCACTTGCTTTCGGATGAAAAGAAAAGGTTGGGATGAGGATCAACTTCGAAGATTCAACCGGGAGATTTTGCTTCGGCTTCAGGAGGAAGGGATTGCTTCTCCCAGCTCCACGATCTTACATGGCAAATACACCCTACGCGTGGCCAATGTGAACCAACGAACTCGAATGGAGGATTTGGACCTGCTGGTGAAAGAAGTATTAAGAATCGGTGGAGAAATCGAAACTATCTGATCAATTATGACAAAAAGAGCCGATTTGGCTCAATTTTGGCTAAATCATCCACTGAACTTTTAACACCTTTTATGAAAACTATCAAACTATTAGCCCTTGTGATGGGCATTGCATTGCTGACCACGCTGGAATCCCAAGCCCAAGAAATCGGTCTTCGATTTGGGCAGCTCAATGGAAATAATGTGGCTTTGGACGGTGTTTTTGCCACCGGCAATTTTAGCAGAATCCACGCCAATGTGAGCTTTGGAGGCAATGGACTGGGCATTGATGCGCTTTGGAATCCCATTTACGATGATATTCCGGATACCGACTTCAAGTGGTATGCTGGTTTTGGACCTTCTGTATACCTGGCAGACAACTTCAGACTGGGGGCTGCTGGTGAAGTAGGCGCAGAATATGCCTTCTCTGAAGTACCTATCACGATTGGACTTGACTTTAGACCCTATTTATTTTTGGTAGAAGTCACCGAGTTTCGGGCAGGTTTTGGTCTGAATGTCCGTTGGAGATTACCATAAAACCTTTGTTTTCAATACCTTTAAGCCGTTCAATTTGAGCGGCTTTTTTTATGCAATTACTCATCGAAGGCGAGTTTTTTATGGAGCGGTTTTCTGGCAAAGGCGGCTGGACCTTTGTCCGTTTGCCCATTTCCCAACTGGGAGCAAAAACTCATTTTGGCATGCTGAAAGTCTCAGGGAGTATTGATTCTTTTGAATTTGAAGGGAAAACACTCATGCCCATGGGTGACGGATTTTTGTTTTTGCCGGTTTCGAAAGAGATCCGGACCCAAATCAAAAAAGAAGAAGGTGAAAAAGTTCTGCTTCGATTGTATCGAAACGGAATACCCGATCAATTGACCGACGAACTCAAAGATTGCCTTTTGGATGATCCCGGGAAGCTTGAGCTTTATCAGGCACTTCCTGCTACCGAACAGGCCCGCTGGTTAGAAATGATTTATTCAGCCGGCGATGAAGAACAAAAAGCCGAACGAATCGTCCGGCTTTTGGAATATTTGGGCAAATTGGTTTAAAATTCTACGATAATTCCCACTGTTGGTAGAAGGGTGCCTGCTGGATTGGATACTTCCCTTAGAAGGTATCGACTTGGGTCATTAGGATTCACAGGAATATTCCCCTGAGCGTCTCTGGAGGCGATCAAAAGAGGTGGTTGTTCGGCTTGGAAATTGTAGGCATTCTGAATGTCAAAATACCAGTTGAGGTTCCACTTTTCGAAGAAATACTTCTTGTCCACTCTGAGGTCCAACTGATGAAATGGTGCCAGTCTCACGCCATTGATTCGATTGAAATCCAAGATTGCTGAATTGCGAAGGTCCCAATTCTGGATCAAACTCGAAGAAGCGAGGTCATTTGGTGTGAAGGGAGTTCCGCCAAGAAATCTCCATCTCGCTCCGAGTTCCCAGTTTTTTCCAAATCGTTTACCTGCGGTCATGCTGACGATGAATCGATTGTCCCACGAGGACGGGATAAAGCCCTCGGTATTGGGATTGGTAAATTCACTACGGACAAAGGTAAGGGATGCAATCCCGTAAAAGTTGTTGAAAAGACGCTGTTGGGCAAGGAATTCCACCCCGTAGGCACGCCCCTCCGAATTGGATGCAACGGGTTCATTGCCGATTACCCCAAAGTCAGCCCCGAGATTGGCTAAAGAAATGCCGTTTCGAAGTGAACTTGGGTAGTTGCTGTATTTTTTATAGAAAACTTCGGCTGTAAATCTCCGCGCTTTCTCCGGCAACAAAAGTTCGATCCCACCGATTAACTGGGCATTGCGGATAAATCGAACATCATTGTCCTGATTGACAAAAGCTCCTTCGTTGTTTTGAAAACCCAAAATAGTGTAGGAAGGCTTTTGATAATAGATCCCTGCATTGGCAGTGACAAATAAATTAGGACGAAGCTGGTAGCTGGCAGAAACTCGAGGACTGATCTGATTGAGTGGATTGGATGCAGTCTGCGCAAAATCGGAACCATCCATTCGGATTCCCCCGGTCAAAAGCAGTCGATCCGCATTGAAATTTTTACTTCCTGAAATGAATGCACCATAGCTGCTGAAATTGGAAATCGAGGAGACATCGATCACTCCTCCTGTCACAGAGAGTGCGGCACGGTCAAAATTGTCAATCAGATAGCGGGAATATTCGTAGTTAAGGCCATATTTCAAGGTATACCCTTTGCCAAAAATGCTGTTTTCGGCTCGGAATTTATTTTCTGATTCCTGAGATTGATAGTTGAAAAGCAGGTTTGCTTCTGAACTTTCATCATTGTTTGCATACTTATAAGATTCATTATTCAGCATATTCCGGCTGAGGACAAAAGTCCAATAGCCGTTTTCCCGGAATCGCTTGAGTTTGGCTCCTGTGGCATAATTCCATTGGGACTGGATAGGGAGTACACCGAGTAAATATTGCCGCTCCTCGATTTCGTCTTGGGTTTGATTTTCAGGAATGTCAAAATTGAGTGCAAACTGATCAATCGCCCCGATTCCTATAAAAGTCAGCTCGGTTTTTTCGTTGATTTTGGTCGTGGTTTTAAATTGAAAATCATTGAAAGTGGGTAAAAAAGGAAGGCCTAAGACCCGAAACAATCCTTGGAGATAGGATCTTCTCGCGGATAATAAATAGGTCGTTTTGGGTGTCAATGGCCCTTCGTTAGATAATGTTAATTCGGAAGCCCCTACGGTCAACTGGGTGAACATTTTGTCTCTGCGTCCTTCTTTGAGTTGGATTTCGAAGAATGAACTCAGGGCATTCATCCGATTGGCAGGAAATCCACCTGCGATCAGATCCACGCTTTTGATCAGGTTCACATTGAGAATTCCTACCGGTCCGCCGGAAGAACCTTGGGTGGCGAAGTGATTGATGACAGGCACCTCGATTTCATCGACGAAAAATCGGTTTTCATTTGGCGCTCCACCTCGGATCAAAATATCATTTCGGAAGCTCGGGGTGCTTGCTACACCTGGCAAAGCCTGTATCACCCGGGAAATGTCACGGTTTCCCCCGGGATAGCGTTCGATTTCGTTGGTATTGAGTTTTCGTACCGAAAGGGGCGTTTCCTCCGACCGGGTGAATTCACTGCTTACGACCACTTCCGACAGTTCGGCGGCATCCTCGGTCAGACTGAAGTCCAACTGAACGGGTCTAGCCAGAGTCACCTGCACTTCATAGGCCGTGGAGTTTTTAAAGCCTACAAAGCTTGCGCGGACGTTATACAATCCGGGAGGGACATTTCGGATTTCATAGTTGCCATTCTCGTCTGAAATCGCGCCTAAATCGGTGTTGAGCACAAGTACATTGGCAAAAGCCACAGGCTGATTGTTGATCGGATTGGTGATTTTTCCCCGAATGATTCCCTGTGCAAAAACATGGGAGATCATCATGAAAGCAAATGAAAAAAACAAAAGAGTTCTCATCAATAGTTGGTTTTTAGCCTAAATCAAATACTTGGGGTATTAGTTTACTTTTTTTACAAAATTTTGACTTTCGTCAAGCAATTCAGGCAGTTTGCCCTTCTTTCACCCTCCAAAGTCTCCACCAGGGTGTCCCTGGAGAATCATGATGCTCGAAGTGATAGCCAAAAAAGTAGCAGCTCAAAAATGCCCAGAGGTGGTTTTTTCCCTGTGAATTAGAATGATGCTTGTTGTCGCTTTCTCCTTTGTGAGGCAGATACGTGCCGAAGTAAAAAAGCTGAAGAGTGGAAAGTATAGCGGGAAGCATCCAGAAAATGATCAAATTTTCAGTAGGCAGAAAAAGCTTTAGCAGATTGAAGGAAAGGGCCATGAGCAGGATTTGCCAAATGGTCACATACTGCCGGATGAAGCTCAAATACCATGGGAAAAACCGCTCTGAAGCATGGTAATCCGGGTCCTGAACTGTGGCCACATACCGATGATGCTCGTGATGTTTGGGAAACAGCTTCCAATAAAAGTTGTAAGAAAACAGCAAAGCTGCTATCCACCCTGTGATATGATTCAATTTCTTATGTGAAGTGACTACTCCGTGCATGGCGTCGTGAGCCGTAATAAATAGCCCTGTGTACAAATGCATTTGAATCAGAATAGCCAAATAGGTTAGGGGGGAGGTCCAAGAAAAATCCCATTTGAGCAAGAACAAAAGTGAACTTACCCAAAGAATGATGATCGTCCATCCTATCAGGAGACCTTTTGGATCTACCGTGGCGGTATGGCTTCTTGAACTATCCATGGTTTAGAAAGTCAGAATGCGCTCTTTGACCTGCTCCATCAGCCACATCGGTGTAGAAGTGGCGCCACAAATACCCACGGTTTCATTAGCTTGAAACCAGCATTCTTCTATCTGATCAGGGTTGGATACAAAAAAAGTATTTGGATTTTTCTCTTTACAAACATTGTAAAGCACTTTTCCATTGGAGGATTTTGTACCCGAAACAAAGACGATCTTATCAAATTTTTCTGCAAAGTCCCGTAGCTCTTTGTCCCTGTTGGACACTTGTCGGCAAATGGTATCATTGGTATTGACGGATATTCCGTTTTGGGTTAGAATATCATTGATCTCGTAGAATTTGTCAGTGCTCTTGGTGGTTTGGCTGTATAGGGTTAAGTTCTTGGGGAGCGTTTCGATGTCGAGTTCAGAGATATCCTGAAAGACCACGGCTTTATTATTGGTCTGCCCCAATAGTCCAATCACTTCTGCATGACCATGCTTTCCATAGATATAGATCTTTTCGTCTTTGTCAAATGAGTTTTTGATGCGGTTTTGCAACTTCAATACCACCGGACAGCTTGCATCGATGAGGGTAAGATTGTTTTTGATCGCTAACTCATAAGTTGAGGGAGGTTCCCCATGTGCCCGAATCAGTACTTTTTCATCCCTCAAAGCATGCAAATCACCATGATCGATGATTTTAAGTCCTTTTCTGGAAAGTCTGTTGACCTCTTCGTCATTATGCACAATATCTCCAAGACAATACAAATACCCTTGTTCATCCAGGATTTCTTCAGCCATTTCGATTGCATAGACCACTCCGAAGCAAAAGCCTGAATGGTCATCGATTTGTACTTGGAGATTTTTCATTGCGTTTTAAACTTCAAGTGAACTGAATTGTTTTTGACTTCTCAAGTGCTCAAAGAAGCTGATATTCATCAAAAATAGCGTCATGGAGTAAATTGTATCCTCAATAGGTACAGTCCAGATCCGGATTCCCAGATTCTCGGCATTGTTGTAGATGACCACAGGCTCTTCGGTAATTCCCCCGGTCAAAATCCCATTGCACAAAAAAAGCGGGATCAAATGAACCAAGTAGGCAAAGATGAATCGCCCCAGATATCGGTCTTTGAAAATCAGGTAATGGGTTAACAAAGCAATCGCCCCAATCAAGAAATTGACTGAAGTATACCATTTGTCCAAATTCAACACTCCTAACAGAAAGAGTAGTGGGACTAGAATAAATACAAAGGGCTTGCTAATCGGCTGAAAATAGTCTTTGGGGAAGAAATAAATCAAAACCTCATAGATGAACACACAGGAAAAGGGAATGATAAAGAAAAATAGGATTTCTTCCAGGGGAAGATTTCCCAAATACAATCCCGTGATATAAGTCGGATTAAATTCCCAGACCCCAATTTTGGTAAACCAGATATCCCAAACAATAAAAAACAATGCAGTCCCCAGCATGCCAGGAAAGAGCTGACCCCACTTGGTGGCATAGCGAATCCGATGCTCAAAAGATTGGGCCAAAGGATAAGATATCGCAAAAAGCAACACACCGAAGTAAAGGTACTTTTCCATCAGAGCATTCCTAATTTGGTTTCGAAATAGGTGCCTACCAAAAGCGAAAGTTTTTGTGAATTGGGAATTCTGACTCTTTTCTGGGTAATTACCTCGGCGGGCAGCCCCTTGATTTTGTCAAAAAGCTTTTGGTAGTAGAGATAGGCTACACGAACTCCAAGTTTAGCTCCTGAAGGGAGTTGTTCGATTCCAACCAAGGAATCGTTGAAGTCTTTCTGTATATCCTCTTCAATCAGTGCTTTGGCGGATTTGTCAAACTGTGTAAAATCCACTCCTGGAAAATATACCCTACCTCTTTCTTCAAAATCACTTTTGATGTCGCGTAAAAAATTCACCTTTTGGAATGCGGCACCCAGCTTGCAGGCAGGTTCCCTGAGCCGCTCATACATCGCCTGATTCCCTTCGCAAAATACTTTCAAACACATTAACCCTACCACCTCCGCAGACCCATAGATGTACTCGTGGTACTTGGAATCATTGTACGTTTTGAAGTCCAGATCCATTTCCATGCTATGCAAAAAGGCCTCAATAAGGTCTTTATCAATCTGATACTTATTAACCATCAACTGGAATGCGTGTAGGACAGGATTTAGAGAAATTCCTGTTTCGATCGCTTCGTAGGTATCCTTTTTGAATCGATGAAGTAAGGCTTGCTTATCCTTATCGTGAAATGTGTCAACGATTTCATCGGCATATCGGACAAATCCATAGATGGCATAAATAGGCAGATGGAATTTTTTGTCCAGGGTTTTGATTCCCAGCGTAAAGCTCGTGCTGTATCGCTGAGTGATCAGCTTGCTGCACTCAAGGGTGGTTTGGTCAAAAAGCGCAATTGCATCCATTGCTTTAATATACCTTTTTGTCTACAAATTGTTTTCTTTCATCACTTCTTTGGCCACCACATGGCCTGAAATCAGCGAAGGGGGAACACCCGGCCCAGGAACGGTAAGCTGACCGGTATAATACAGGTTGCTGACTTTTTTGTTTTTCAGTCCAGGCTTTAAAATTGCGGTTTGGAGGAGCGTATTCGCCAGTCCATAGGCATTTCCTTTGAAGGCATGGTAATCGGATTTGAAATCACTGTGCGCATATGAGCGCTTAAAAATCACGTGAGAACGGATTTCCTGCCCGGAAATTTTCTCCAAACGATCCATAATTAGGTGAAAATATTTTTCTCTCATTTCTTCCGAATCTTTTAAATCGGGAGCCAGAGGAATCAACAAGAACAAATTTTCCATGCCTTCCGGAGCTACTGTGGGATCCGTGATTGAAGGGACCGAAGCATAAAAAAGAGGCTTTTCAGGCCATCTTGGATTTTTATAAATCGCGTCAGCATGAGGACCTAGAGGTTCATCAAAAAACAGGTTGTGATGCCTCAGATTTTTAAGCCGCTTATTGATTCCTAAATAAAACAATAAGCTGGAAGGTGCCATTACCCGTTTGTCCCAATACGCTTCGGTATAGTTGCTGTATTTGGGGTTGAGGAGATGCTTGTCCACGTGGTGATAGTCTGCCCCGGCTACCACTATATCTGCATCGATTTTTTCACCGGATTTCAAACGGATGTTCCTAGCCTGGCCCTGGACAATTTCGATCTCTTCCACTTCAGCCGAATAGCGAATTTTTACCCCCTTTTCTTCCGCAAGGCTGACCATCCCTTTGATGATTTCATGCATCCCTTTTTTGGGATACCATGTCCCCAATGCGATATCCGCATAATTCATGAGACTATACAAGGCCGGGATATTTTCAGCAGTCTCCCCCAGAAAAAGTACCGGAAACTCCATCAGTCGAATGATTTTATCATGACTGAAAAACTTCCTGACATGCTTGGACATGGACTGGAAAATATCCATCCGCACCATATCCACTACTAATTTTGGCGAGGCAAATTCCAATAGAGATCGACTCGGTTTATTGACCAAATCGTGGATACCCACTTCATATTTATACTTTGCTTGGGTTAAAAACTTATCCAAATTAGCTCCTGCCCCGGGCTCAATCCGGTCAAGCATGGCTTTGAATTGATCCAAATCTGCCGGAATATCCAGCGTATCGTTTGCTCCATAAATCACCGCATAGGATGGATCAAGCCGGATCAAATCGTAGTAATCAGCCGGTTTTTTACCAAAATGTGCAAAATAATCTTCAAAGACATCGGGCATCCAATACCAACTGGGCCCCATATCAAAAACAAACCCCTGATGTTCGAACTTTCTAGCTCTACCACCGGGGGTATCGTTTTTCTCAAGAAGGGTGACTGAACAATTGGGATTGATTGCCAGGTGTGTGGCTGCCGAAAGTCCGGCAAAACCAGACCCGATCACCACCACGTGCTTTTTTGACATAGAATTAATTTTTGTGCTTATAGACCATCAAGTCCTCTTTGAGAAGCTTACGGGCAATATGGATTCTATTTTTTACAGTTCCTATCGGGATTTGGAGCTTATCTGCAATTTCATGGTATTTAAATCCTCTGAAATGCATCATAAACGGAGTTTTATATACATCATCCAACTTATCAATGGCAACTTGGATATCGTCCATGGTAAAGCTTCCAAAAACCCCGTTTTCTATCAGGGCATCACTGGAATTGATGTAGTGAAGATTGTCTGTTGTGTCAACAAAAGTACCCCTTCTCACCATTCGTTGATAGTTGGTGATAAAGGTGTTTTTCATAATAGTATACAACCATGCCTTCAGGTTGGTGCCCTCTGTAAATTTATCTCTGTTGGTAAATGCTTTTACCATAGTATCCTGAAGCAGATCATTGGCATCGTCAACATCACGGGTAAGTTTCATTGCAAAAGGCTTCAATGAACTCGAAAGCTTTTGGAGAGAGTAGCTAAATTCTAGAGTTGTCATGGCTGCGTTGTTTTGTTTAATCAAATCTAGACATCTTTAAACAAAATGCAAACATTTTGTAGAATTAATTTTAAAAAAGATTAAACAAAAAATGATAAATGGTCAATTTTTTAGATAATTAGCCATTTAAGCATTAAAAAAGGCGCTTTTTTGAAAAGCGCCTCTGTTTAAATTAATCTGATTTTTGTTTAACTATTTCTCTTGAGGTACCTGCTCAATTTCTTCCAGGAGCTCCTTGATGTCCCGGATATAATTCATTTGCCGAACATTCTTAGGGAAGACCAAATCCTGCCCAATCACCTGATAGCCTGTGACTAAAATCTCGGAAGAAGAAAATCGCTCTGAGAGTGCATTTACATATTCCTGCACATATTCCGAAGAAGGGGAGGTCGTGATTACAGTCAGGAGAAAATCAGGTTGATGGAGTTTGTAAACGGAGAGCAAATCATCGTTTGGAGTACTTTGCCCCAAGTAAATTACTTTATGTCCTTTGGACTTGATCAGATAGCTGGCAAACAAAAGGGAAATTTCGTGGAGTTCTCCTTCAGGAAGGAACAGTAGAAATTTTTTTCCTCCCCCTTGCGTGATTTGTCCGTCAATGGCCACGATGAGCTTTTGGCGGACCAGGTTGGATATAAAATGCTCCTGTGCCGGATTGATTGCACCGGTCTGCCAAAGCACCCCGATTTTGGACATGAAGGGATAGATAATATTGAGCATGGTTTGTTCAAAACCCAACTTGAGAATATTGGTGCTCAATATTTTATCGAAACGATCCTCATCCATTTCAATCATGCAGATGGTGAGTGCATGGATTTGGTCGTCATGGGTTAGGGAACGCTCAGTGAGCTTCATCACTTCCTCCCGGATTTCATTGGATTCCATGGATGCGATTTTGCTGATTTTGAACCCGTTGTCATTCAGCAAGGCAACATTAAGAATCAGCTTGAGATCATCATCGTCGTAAAAACGGATGTTGGTATCTGTCCGCTTGGGGCTAAGAAGGCTGTAGCGCTGCTCCCAAATGCGGAGTGTATGGGCTTTAATCCCAGACAACTGTTCCAAGTCTTTGATCGAATAAGTGCTCACTTTTCTTCGTTTTTAAAGAATTCTTTGGGTACTACAAATAAGCCAAAGGATACAGCATCATCCTTTAAATTGGTTTTGTGATGGGCTTGATGAGCTTTGAATATCCCTTTAAGAAAGGTGTTTTTGGGACGGTCAAACCATTTAAGTCGCCGATGCACCATCACATCATGGAGGATAAAGTAAAGCAGCCCATAAAGACTAATCCCTACTCCCATCCAAAATCTATAATCAAGGGTGTCTATTCCCAACAGGATCAAAATCACTGCCACACTTCCAAAGATCAAGGAAAACACGTCATTCCACTCAAAAAACGACTTTGAAGGCTGATGATGTGTTTTATGGATTATCCAAAGAGGACCATGCATCAGGTACTTATGGATAAACCAGCCTGAAAATTCCATGCATGCAAAGCCCAATGCTATAAATCCTATTGCCTTAATCATTAACACAGTAACTCAATTGAAGGGGTTTTGTTAGAAATTGAATTTCAATTGCGGTTAGAATACTTTTTTTCGATGCTTAGACTTTCAAAGTAAAGTTTAAAACGGTAAAAAACAGAATCCAAATCACCAACAGAAAGGCTGCGATGGGATTAGATTTTTCAAAATTGGCTTTTCTCCAAATGAGGTGAACCAAAAAAGAAACTCCAAACCAGCCCAGGTAATTGCTAACCGGAATAGTATCCCACTTCCAAGCCCAAAAATCCAATGAAACCGCCACAGGCTCAATGATGTAATCGATGGCTGTCATCGCGGTAGCACCCAAAAGAGCAGCATACCAGTCGTTGGGTATTTTATGAAAAACCGAACCGGTCAGATAGCTCAAGATAAACCAATTGACTCCAATCACCAATGGCACGTCCCAAAGCTTGGGCCCCAAAGTAGGACCATAGACGTAATCTCCGTAAAGATATCCGGTGTGTATGCCGATAATCTCAGATAAAAACCCGATCCAAAATGCAGCAGCAGCAAAAATCGGAAAGGCATCGTTCCAGCCCCGATGATAGAACAGCATCACCACCATGGTAGCAAGTAAATGGGCGGGAGTTAGCAGCAAGAAAAGGTTTTGATACTCAGGCAGACTTAATCCTATCACGCCGACTACATGGAGTACGACAATGATAATTTTTCCGATCAGCTCTCTGGAAACTTTACGCTCTCCTCGGGATGGGACGTATTTGTGCATAATGAGTGGGCAAACAAGGGATTCTGTATGGGATTCCTAACTTTGTCAGAAAATATTTGTTAGCAAAAAAAGTAAATAAAAGCCAAATCACTGATTATGATCCTCTACAATATCACAATAAACGTCACACCTGACATAGAACAAGATTTCATTACCTGGATGAAAAGCGTACATATCCCGGAAGTGCTGGAAACGGGAATATTTCAGGATCATAAATTTTACCGCTTGCTTCATGAATCAGAAGATGGTTCGGTTAATTACTGCATTCAATACTTCACCGAAAGCATTGAGCAGATGATGGAGTATGAAAAAAAACATGCCGGAATGTTGAGAGCTAAAACCCAGGAACGGTACCGGGATAAGGCCGTCGCTTTCAGAACACTTTTGGAGACCATCTAATGTCCAAAACACTCAAACTTATCCTGAGTCTTGCACTTCCTCAAGCAGTAGGAGGTCTTGGGGCACTATTCACCTTTTCCTCAGTGAGAGATTGGTACTTGACGATCAACAGACCCGTTTGGAATCCTCCCAATTGGATTTTTGGCCCGATGTGGACTACGTTATATGTGTTAATGGGTATCGCTTGTTTCCTGATCTGGAAAAGTGAGCATCCACAGAAAAAGCAGCTTTTGACACCTTATTTTGTCCAACTGGCCCTAAATGCCCTGTGGTCTCCTGCTTTTTTTGGTGCCCAAAGTCCCTTGTTGGGTTTGGTGGTAATTATCCCGCTTTGGGCGATGATATTAATCTGTATCATTCAGTTCAAAAAAGTCAGTACTTGGGCTTCAGGATTGATGGTTCCTTACCTGCTTTGGGTGTCTTTTGCGACAGCCTTAAATGCTGCGATTTGGTGGTTGAATTGAAAACAGATTTAATTCTTCCCTACCAAAAGGTGTCCAGAAAGTAAATCAAAAATTGTACTTTTAGCTTATGATCAGCTTGTTTGAGGATAAAATGGAAAAGTTAAAGGCAATTTGTGAAAAGCATTTTGTTGAAAAACTCTTTGTTTTTGGATCAGCTCTGAGGGCGGATTTTACGGAAAATAGTGATTTGGACTTTGCTGTTTTGCTCTCAGAAGAACTTGACCCTCTTACACACGGAGAGTCATTTTTGAATTTGTTGAATGATTTGGAAAAGCTCTTTCAGAAAAAAATAGATTTGGTTTCCTATAGGGTAATCAAAAATCCGATTTTTAAAAAAGAATTGGGCCAAACCAAAGTTGAGCTTTATGCCGCCTAGGGAGCTACTCAAGTTGATTTTGGATATTGAATCAATAATCTCAGAGATAGAGGAGGTGATTGAAATCAGCTCAAAGGATTACAGCAAATTCTGTAATAATTTTTTAGCAGTCAGGACTGTAGAAAGGAATTTGGAAATAATAGGCGAAGCTGTGAGGAAGATGCTTCATTTTGATCCCACATTCAAATATCATCTACCAGGGATATAATCGGATTGAGAAATATTCTTGCGCATGCCTACGATGCAATAGAGCCTACTACCCTCTGGAAAATCAATATAAAAGATCTTCCCATTCTCAAAGATGAGATTGGAAAAATAAAAGGATAAAAAAAACCAGGCTTTGTGGGCCTGGCTTTTAAAGTTATTCCTTCACCGAAGTGGTCACTTTTGGAGCTTCTTTCGTCCACTGACTTACGTCAAGTTTGCGGGGAGTTGGCAGGATTTCATCCAGTGTATTTCCATCGTAAACCCGGCCATCCTTCACGACATGGGTGATGGTATTGGTGTTTCGGATGTTTTCCAAAGGATTTTTATCCATGATCACTAAGTCGGCCAGTTTTCCGGCTTCGATACTTCCGAGTTCCTTATCCAGGCCAAGTGATTCGGCTCCCAAAATGGTAGCTACTCGAAGCGCATCCATTGTACTCATGTCGCCACTGGCTACAGACCAAAGTTCCCAATGGTAGCCCAATCCCTGAAGCTGTCCATGTGAACCTACTCCAGCCAATCCACCTTGCTTGACAATCGAGTTCACTCCTTGAGCATGCTTTTGGAATACATGATCTTCAGGTGCAAACCATCCTCCCAATCCACCTACTCTTCTTCTGGCTTTTTCATTGAGCTCATTATATGGCGTAAAGCGGTTAAGCTTCGGATCGTGTAGTGGGCTTTCGGTGGTGTAGTAGTAGTTTTCTGCCCACGGACCTCCATACGATACCAACAAAGTTGGAGTGTATGCCATTTTGCTATCAGCAATGGTTTTGGTCACATCACTGTACAACGGGAATACCGGAATGGAGTGCTCGTGTCCAGGATAGCCGTCAAACAGTTGGGTCATGTTGAGCTTGTAATCCAATCCACCTTCCGTAGTAGGCATCAATTGCTGCTCTTTGGCAGCCATGATCACCCACTGACGGTGCTGTCGATTTCCGACCAGGTACATCTTGATGTATTGGGTATTGAAGTACTTGCTGTACTGCTTAAGGATGTTTTTGGTTTGATCCAAGGATTTCAGATTATACATCCAATAGCCCACACCCGGTCCGGTAGAATACACCCGTGGTCCGGGAACCATCCCTGCCTCTACCATGTCACCATAAGTCAACACGTCAGTAGTGGCAGTCTGTGGATCCCGAGTGGTCGTGACCCCATAGGCCAAATTAGCTGCATAGATCCAAACGGAGTTTTTGTGCAAGCCCCAAGTTGGCCACATGTGGGCATGGGTGTCGATGAAGCCAGGAGTAATGGTTTTGCCCGAGACATCGACGACTTTCGCAGATCCAGCGTCAAAAGTTCCTGTTTTACCGACGGCCTTGATTCGGTTATTCTCAATCAGGATGTCTCCGTTTTCAATGACTTCAGAACCATTCATGGTCACGATACGGGCATTTTTCAAGAGGATGCTTCCTTTAGGTGTGTCCTTCGCAAAATAGACTTTCACCTGATGCTCAGCCGGCTTGTAGGTTTCTTTTTCCTTCTGTTTTGCTTTGTGGAGACTATCTGCTTTTGCTAAAGTTTTGTCTGCTTTGAACAGTGAGTCGATTCGTTTTTTATCTGCTTTTGCCAAGGAATCAGCCAATTTAACAGCAGCTTCTCCTTTTGCTTTTAGCGTCGTAACACTGTCTGCATCTGCCAAAGTTTTGGCTTTTTTAGCCGATTTCACGGAATCTTCCACAAACTCTGCCCGCTCGATGTCATAGATCCAATGTCCGTTTCCAAGTGACCAATGGACTTTCTTTCCATTGGCTTCCCAAGCCGGCCATTCCCCACCAATCTCCGTCAGTTGTCGGGATGGGAAATTGCTTGCACTGGGTTCTGAGACATTGATAGTAGGAACTTTTCCAGCTGTAGGAATCGTGACTACATAGACGTTATTGTTGACTTGGGCCAAAGCTTTGTTTCCAACTGGAGCCATTAAGATCGTACTGGCGCTTGCAGGCATCATCTGTGGCTCTCTGGCGCTGGCACTTGCAGGAAGCATGCAATAGTTGACTGCATCGGCATTAGAATAAGGTCTTCCCATGATGTATTTCACATCTGCAGGGCCATGGTCATGTCCGGAATGATCTTCTCCATCACTTGCCACTGACCCAAATGGAGTAATGCCAGTGATTTTTGCCAATTGTTTTTCATCCGTTCCATCCCATTTTACACTCAAAAGTGTGCCGCCGGGACCATTGAGAAATATTCTGCTCGTGTCTTGGGTAAAGTGTGCATTGCCATAGTTTCCGGCATCCATGATTTTTCTCGAAGGTCCTCCTGAGGCTGGAATCCAGATCATCTCTGCCTCCGAGCCGTTTACAAACGGTCCCTCAGCCTCTACTTGGACTCGATTAGGAGCTTTGAATACGACGATCCGATTTTTTGGTCCCCAGGAAGGACTGGAGTACAAGGCATTTTCGGATGAAATTTTGGTAATGGAGCCGTTTCCAGCCAAAGAAGCTTTGTATAAACTACCTCCATTTTTTTCTTCCCAGGTGACAAATGCCAGCTGTGTCCCATCCGGGCTCCAGGTTGGCATAGCCTCAGTATATTCATTTTTGGTAACCCGCTTAGGAGCACCGTTTGGATAGTCCATCACATACAGGCGGTTCAAAGCAGTAAAGGCCAGCTTCTTTCCATCAGGAGAAGGAACGGCATCCCGGATTTGAGTGGCGAGTTTATGGGTGGTGTCTTTGATGGCATAGTTGAAATACAAGCGAGGTCCCATGGCCAGCTTAACATCGGCTTCGAAGGGGATTTCGGTTGCTGCACTTCCGTCCACGGGGAGTTTCCAGAGTTTACCGCCATAGGATGCGATCACAAACTTGCTATCAGGCGTGAATGCCATGGCAGGAAGTACGCCTTGTGGAGCGATGGATTCCTGCTCATCACGCTGCACGGGATAGGCAAGCCATTTTTCATCTCCGGTTTGCATGTTGCGGATGACCAAGCCGGTCTTTTCCTGCCATCGAGAGCCATACACCATCCAATTTCCGTCTTTGCTCAGGGTAGGGGTGAAAGCCGAACCGTATCGGGAAGTGATGCTGGTGATTTTTCCCTTATCAAAATCGTAGGTTCCGATTTGGTACTGAGGCAAGGTGGCGTTGTAATTCCACGACCCACTTCTCCAGGAGAAATAAACCTTTTTGCCATCGGGACTGACAAATGGATCGATGGTCTTCATGGTAGCCGGATTCTCATTGAGCTGAATTCCTCCTCCACCATCGACGTGATACATCCAAAGTTTGGAAATTCTTCGACCTTTGGAAACGACGATATAGTCTCCATCCGGTGTCCAATGAGCTCCGGGAACGTCACCGTTTTTGTCTTTGGTCACCTGTACCGTATCCTTTTTCTCCATATCGATGTACCAGAGGTTGTCATTTCCGGCACGGTCTGAGGTAAAGAGGATTTTTTTCCCATCTGGAGAAAATCGGGGATGGGTCTCATAGGCAATTCCTGTGGTGATCGGTGTGGCTTTTCCTCCTTCGATTGGGATGGTATAGATATCCCCCATTAGGTCAAAGGCGATGGTTTTGCCATCCGGACTTACGTCCACACTCATCCAGGTTCCTTCTTTCGTGGTGAATTTGACCTCTCGTTCAGGTTTTAGGGGTAGGTCTTTGAATTTGGGATAGTCCAGTGAGTCTTTTTTGGCACTATCCAAGGCATAAGTTTTTGGCTCTGGGGCATTGAGGAAAAGATAATCGGTGGTCTTCGGCATGATTGCCGCAGCACTGACTGTCACTCCCAAGGCCAACAAAAGCGCCGGTTGGGTTAGTTTTTTCATTCTGATTTGGGTTTGGGCGATGAATCTACCATGAAGAATTCTTTTTTAAAAAGAATTTCCCAAGGCGGTGAAAAATAGATCGTTAACGGACAATTTCAACCAATGGCACAGAAATCACCCAATCGTATAAAGACAGACTCAGCCTTGGTTCGAAAAGGCAATTCTCTGCAATATCGGAATCAGGAAGGTTTTTGTGGGAAATTAGTTCCAATAAAAGCGTTGGTCAGGCGATGATCTCAAATACCCGGACAGGATGGGCTTTGTTTTTCAGGCTCAGCTCTCCCACAGCATTCATGTTAAACTGTCCGGAGAATTTTTCTGCGCAGCGATCCAAAATCAGAATTTGACTGGGGCTTGCTGCATTTTGAAGCCTTGAGGCAACATTGACTGCGTCTCCGATTACTGTATAATCCAGTCGTTTAAGTGATTTGGATCCAATATTCCCGGAGACCATTTCTCCCGAATTGATACCGATGGAAACCTGGGGTTTGAAATGAGTTTGTTCAGAATACTCTGGAATTGCATTCATTTTTTCCCGAATAGCCAGACAAGCCCGGATTGCCCTTTCGGTATGACCAGGTCCTTGGAATACTGCCATGACAGCATCTCCGATAAACTTGTCCACGCTTCCCTTTTCCTCAATGATCTCCTTGACCATCAGATCAAAGTATTCATTGAGCAGACCGACCACAGTGTTTGGATCCTCTGTTTCGGAGATTTTGGTAAAGCCAACCAAATCGATGAACGCGACAGTGGCTTCGATGGTGACATTTTCCATCAAAGCCGCCTCGATTTCCTTTCCTCCCATGAAGTTGAGCACCGTCTCGTCCACATACATTTTCAGGATGTTGTTTTCGCGCATGGCCTGTAGAGTGCCTTTTACCTGATTGATATATCCCAAGGTCTTTTCCATGGTGATCTCCAAATCCTGAAAGTCTACCGGTTTGGTCACAAAATCAAAAGCACCGAGATTCATCGCCTTTCGGATATTTTCCATATCCCCATATGCGGAGATAATGATGGTTTTGGTCAGGGGGTTTTTTTCTTTGGTATTGGAAAGCAGGGTGAGTCCGTCCATCACCGGCATATTGATGTCGCTCAGGATGATGTCTACATCCGGGTTGTCTCTAAGCGTATCCAAGGCCAATTGACCGTTCAAGGCAAATAACATTTCGTATTCTCCGGATCTGATTTTCTGCCGGTATTTTTGCCTGAACAGCATTTCCAAATCTTCCTCGTCGTCGACGACCAGTATTTTTGCCATGTTATTTATTGGTGAGCAATTCTGCGATTTCGTTTTTTAAGGAATCAAAATCCACAGGTTTGGTAAAAAATCCTTTGGCGCCTGATTTGATGGCTTTGTTGTAATTTTCGCGGTCTCCGTAGGCCGAAATCATACTTACCTGGATTTGAGGAAATTTGGATTTGATATTTTCCAAAAGCTCCAGGCCGCTCATTCCCGGCATGTTGATATCGGAAAAAACATAGACCACATCCATAGAGTCAGATTGGCTGAGAAGATCCAGCGCTTGCTGACCGGAAAAAGCGAATTCCACCTCCAAAAGTTTGCTCTTTATCTCTCTTCTAAATTTTTGAAGAAACATGATTTCTACATCCTGCTCATCATCTACAATCAAAATTTTCATTGGCTAAAAAGTTTATGTTTCCTACCAGATTTCAATCGATTTTTACAAATAAATCATGCACAGCCTCAATCACTTCTCAAATAAAGGGAAGATCAGCTATTTGAATTCCCAGAATTGCATTTATTCCGTGATTTGTTGGTTTTGGGTCGATAAACAGATATGGATTTGAAATTCAACTTCATGTAGGTTCAAACCCGGGCTATTTCCGAATCTCTAATTTAACTTTATATTCCATTCCTACAGCATTTTATTTGCATCGCAAATACCAAATTTCGGTTTTTGCCTTTTTGCTTAATAAGAGTTGGACCTTCGGCGGATCAAGCTTATTCGCTTTGGCCTGCTCCGGAAAAAGAATCTGATCAGGTATTTTTCAGCGCCTCAATTTCCTTTTTAATGGATTCAAAATCTACCGGTTTGGTGAAAAATCCCTTGGCTCCAGAATTAATCGCTTTGTTGTAGTTTTCGCTATCTCCATAGGCAGAGACCATACTGACGTGGATATGGGGAAATTTTTCCTTGATGATAGCCAACATTTCCAGCCCGCTCATACCCGGCATATTGATGTCTGAAAAGACATACACCACTTGAGGAGGATTTTCACTGCCCAGAATATCCAAGGCTTCTTGACCTGAAAAAGCAAAAACCAATTCTAGTTGTCCGCTCCTGATTTCCTTTCTGAGTTTTTGGCGGAAAAGCTCTTCCACGTCCCGCTCATCGTCTACAATTAAGATTTTCATGGTACAAAAATTCAAGATTTCTTTTTGGGAATCATTATGCTGAACCTTGTGAACTCGCCCACCTTTGAATCGATGGTAAGAGTACCCTCATGGGATTTGATGATATCATGGGTGATACTCAGCCCCAAGCCGGTCCCCTCTGTTCCTTTTTTGGTTGTAAAAAAGGGCATCAGAAGCTTGTCTTTGATCTCATCCGGAACTCCGGGCCCATTGTCTTCTACCTCAATCAATACATTTTCTCCGCAATCTTTGGTTCTTATGGTCACCTTAGCCTTATAATCCCCATTTTCTGCGGCGATTTTTTCTCTCATGGCATCAAAAGCATTTTTAACCAGGTTCAAAATCACCCGACTGAAATCTTCTGAATTGAGTTCGACCTTGTCCAAAGGTTCCTCCAACTCCAACTGGATATCCACATTGATCGGGTTGGGATTGGCACGCATTCCGTGAAATGCCAGATTGGAGTATTCTTTGACCAAAGCATTGAGGTCTGTCGGGTCTTTGCTCCCTGTACCTCCCCGGGAATGCATCAGCATCGATTTGACAATGCCATCAGCCCTAGATCCGTGGTGGCGGATTTTACCCAAATTTGATTTTACATCTCCAAGCAAATCCATGATGTTTTCCACTTCGGAAGAATGCGGTATTTTTTGAAGTTCTTCATCAATTTCATCAAGAAAGTCCTGACTCAATTCTGAGAAATTGTTGATAAAGTTCAATGGGTTTTTGATCTCGTGTGCAATTCCCGCTGTCAACTGACCCAAAGAAGCTAACTTTTCCTGCTGGATGAGTTGCTCCTGAGTAGCCCGTAAACTATCCAAAGCTTCCTGCAATTCTTCTTTTTGTTTGGTGATTTCAGAAGTTCGCTCCTGGACGAGTCGCTCGAGTTCATTTTTCTTTTCCTGAGCGATATGAAACTGTCTTTCTTTCTCCTTGGCAATCAGCTTTTCAAGCTTTTTTTCTTTGATTTCTTTCCGGTGATTGACCCACATGGTCACCGCCCAAATGAAAGCAAATACCCCGGCTGCATCGATGTAAGTATCTATAGATTCATAGAGTTCCTCATCATACAATTTGACCAAAAACCGGAATAGCGAAACAGCAATAATCGGGAGTGGAGTGATGGCCAGATTTTTATGCTCTTCAAAGGCAGGAGTATTTACGATCAGGTAAATGATCACTCCGACCAGCAGAAAGCTAAAAAACTGATAAAGGTACACAGGTGGAATTCCTGTATTCGTTATCACAGCCAATACCCCTGCCAGGATCATTCCATAATTCAGGTATTTTTTGAGTTTATCCTCAAGCTCCGTCCCAAAGCTCCTTTTGAGATAGAATAAGAGAAATAAGGAAACGAGGTTGATGAAAGTCATTTCAAAGAGTCTATTTTCCCGGATTGGCCATGAGCAAATTAATTTCAATCTAAATTGAAAAAAACCCTAGGATTAGCAATACCAAAGAGAAAAAATTAGAACTGAATTCTGATTTTGAATAGTTTTTTTCAGCGATTTACCGGCAATTAGTTTTCTTTTTGCAGTTTCTCCTGGGTGGATTTGACCCTGTGAATTAGCCTTTAACACTACCCTTCATAAGATAAGTCAGGAGGTACCGCAATAGTAAAGATCAGATCAGTCCACCTGTAATCGGATTATCCTTTGGGCAGTTCGATATGGAATACTGTCCATTCCCCTACTTCTGTTTTTATTTCTAAAGTTCCTCTATGGGCTTTGATGATATCATGGGTAATACTCAAACCCAAACCTGTGCCTTCCGTCCCTTTTTTGGTGGTAAAAAAAGGCATTAGCAATTTGTCTTTGATATCATCCGGCACGCCTGGACCATTGTCTTCTACTTCGAGGAGTATTTTTTCTCCCAAATCCCGGGTCCTTACTGTCAATTTGGGTTTGTAATCTGGCCCCGATTGATTGACTTTTTCACGCATCGCATCAAAGGCATTTTTGGTCAAATTAAGGATAACTCTGCTGAAATCTTCTGAATTGAGCGGGATTTTTGGCAATGACTCTCCCAATTCCAATTGGATTTCGACATTGATGGGATTTTTATTGGCTCGCATCCCATGAAAGGAAAGGTTGACATATTCTTTGATCACCTCATTGAGATCGGCAGGCTCCATGGCCCCGCTTCCTCCCCTGGAGTGCATCAGCATGGATTTGACGATTCCATCTGCCCTTCCTCCATGATGTTTGATTTTGGTCAGATTGGTCTTCACATCCGTCAAGAGGTCTCGGACATTTTCCACAGCATCGGAAGCTTCCATTTTATCGAGCTCTTCTTCTATTTCATCTATGAATTCGAGGCTGAGTCCTGAGAAGTTATTCACAAAGTTGAGCGGGTTTTTGATTTCGTGAGCGATGCCCGCCGTCAATTGTCCGAGCGAGGCCAATTTCTCCTGCTGGATCAGCTGGGCTTGGGTAGATTTAAGGTTTTCGTGTGCTACTTCAAGTTTGGAATACGCTTTTTCGATTTCTCGGGCCTGTTGGAGCTCTCGTTCTCTTGCTTTTTCCTGTTCTTTTTTGATAGTAAGGTTTCGCTGGTGTTGATGAACAGGATAGATCAATGACAAGAGCAGCAGGGAATAGATTACAAAAGCCCACCAGGTTCTATACCACGGAGGCAAAACGGTAAAGGTAAAAGCGATAGGTTCTGTCCATTCACCTGCCTCAGCTTCACTTGGTCCTGTAAATCTCGCTTTGACGAGAAAGGTATATTCTCCTTCCTGAATATTTCCAAAAGTGGCGCTGGTTTTCTTTAAAACAGGGCTCCATTCTTCATCGTATCCTTCGAGGAAATACTGGTATTCTACCAGAAATGGCTTGGCCAATTCATTCGTTCCAAAGTCAATGTTCAGGTGATTGTGTCGATAGGGTAATTCGAGTCCATCCGGAATCTGAAAGAAAGGACTTACCTGCTCATAGCTTAGGTCTTTAAATCGATCCTGAAGTCTGGTTCTTTCCACGTCGCTCAGGGTTTTGCCCAGAAGAGAGATTTCTTCAAATGCTACCTGATCCATCGGGGATTCCGAAGAAAGGGTGCTCCAAGGCACGATTTCTTCATTTATTCTGATTTGTTTTAAAAAGACCTTAGGCGCTTCCTGATTCCGCACAAGCGCAGCATAGTCAAACCGGACCAGGGCGGTCTTATTGCTACCGGTGCCTGCCCATAAAATCCCAAATTGGTCTTCAAACATTCCAAATTGTCCGTCGGTGAGGTCTTTGACCGGAAATCCGGTATTGGAATTGAAAATTTCCAGGTTTTGCAATTGGGCCGGGCCTGTACCTTGGTGATTGGGTTGGTCGAAATAGACAATGCCTAAATTGGTGCCTACAGCTACTTTTCCATTTTTGAGCGGGACTACTTGGAGAATAACATTGTCAGGCAGCCCGTGATCAGTAGTGAATTTGTGGAAATTAGCCAATTCCCCACGAAGAAGTTCTTTTTTATCGGTTTGGGTTAGGAGGTTTAAGCCATGTTCGGTCCCGATCCAAAGGTTTTCCTGTTGATCCAATTTGATCTGTATGACCCCGTTGTCCACCAAGCCTTCCACCGTGGTGATTGGAAGAATTCTTTTGCCATCGAAGTGGGCCAGCCCTCCATCTACCGCCCCAATCCAGATACTTCCGTCTTTTTCAGCTTGTAAGCTGAGAATGACAGAACCCGGCAGCCCTTGATTTGGGCCAAAGTGGGTGATTTGATTTTTTTCGATCAGGGAAAGTCCTAAGTCACCACCTAGCCAAACCCGACCTTTTTGATCTTGGAGTATAGAGTATATTTCTGTCGAAAGGATACCCTGTGCACTGGTAAATGTGGTGATATTTTTTCCGTCAATTTGGCTTAAGCCTCCGCTGGTCCCGATCCAGATCACTCCATCGGCATCCTCCATCAGTGAGTAAACAATGTCTCCTGCCAATCCCTGGTCCAAAGAGTAGGTGGTGAATCCCTGGCGATCAAATTTGCTGACGCCACCGCCGAATGTTCCAAACCAGAGGTTGCCTTTGCTGTCTTCCAAGGAGCTGAGGACAATATTGGCACCCAGGCCTTGGTTGACCGTGAAGCTGGTGAAGGAACTTCCATCAAACCTGCTGACGCCTCCTCCATCAGTACCAAACCAAAGCTTGCCGGAATCATCCATAACGATGTCCAATACAGCATTGGCCGAAAGCCCTTGATCTTTGGTATAGCTGATGAAATTTTTCCCGTCAAATCTGCTGACTCCATGCTCTGTCCCAAACCAAATGTTTCCTGACCGATCTTCCTGGATACTTCTCACGATATTATCAGCCAATCCATCCTCGATGGTGAAATTTTGAAAGCTTGTTCCATCAAAGCGACTGACTCCCGAACCGATCGTACCAATCCACATGGAGCCGCTGGCATCGGAACCAAAACTTCTAACACGGTCCCCGGCAAGACCTTTGGTTTGGTTGAAATTTGAAAAACCGGATCCGTCAAAAATGCTGAATCCTCCTCCGTTTGTTCCAAAATAAAGTCGGCCTTTGGCATCTTTGCCAACAGCTACCACAACATCATCAGCCAGTCCGTCAGCAGTGGTATATGCGGTAAACTTTTCCCGGTCAAATCTGACCACTCCACCTCCACCTGTTCCCATCCAGATGTGACCATTGTTGTCTTCGGTAATGTCAAATATGACTTGATGGGGAAGGCCGTTTGAGGTGGTATAATTGGTGAATTTATGTCCGTCAAACAGACTCAGTCCACTCAAAGTCCCAATCCACAACATCCCGTCTTTGTCTTCCCAAATACTTCTTACTGTATTATTTACGAGTCCGTGTGCATTGGTAAAATTGGTGAAATTATTTCCATCATATCGGCTGAGTCCTCCACCATTGGTGCCAAACCATAGGTGGCCTCTGCGGTCCAGAATTGCACAATTGACTCCATCTAATGCCAATCCATCGTCGGTGGTGTAGGATTTAAATTGAGATATGCCTCCTTCTCCAAGTAAAAATGACTTTCCAGTCCGGTCTGAAAGTGCCTGCCCGTTTGGATCGGAAAGGACTAACAATTCTTTGGTCTTTGGGGGAGAAAGGGTCATTAAAACTGTTGATCCAGTCTCGTCTTGATACCGAATAGTTTCTCCTTCACGTTGTGGAATTGGGATAATTCTAGGGCCGGGTAGATTCTTTCTTGATATAATTTCCGGTTGAAGAGAATCCGCCAATGCATCCAAAACCACCGCCTTTGGCTGGGAAATAGCTATAACTGAAGCGGGAATTTCTGGACTGAACTTTTTTCCACTACAAGAAAAAAGCAAAATAGAAATTCCGAAATATCGGATGAACTGCTTCATGAGCTAGAAAACAAACATAAATGGACATTGAAAGCCAAATGGCTATTCCATAAAATTTTGCAAAAAGTTAGACAAATAATGGAGTATAAAAAATGCTTTTGAAAAGCGGATTTTTGATTTGATGGGAAGAAAAACGCCGATCCAGTTTCCTGAGTCGGCGTATTTGAATTGGAAATAGAAGGATTACTGCCCTACCATAAAGATCGCGTTGCAGAGGATCAGCTTACCGCTTTCCCAGAATCCTCGGAAAATCGGGTTGTCAACAAAGTAGACGACTTGGCCTCGGCCCTGGTTTTCTGCTCCAATTACCACAGATTTACCCATTTGGGACTTGATTTTGTAGCCAATGTAGCCTGTTCGGTAGGAATCATTGGAAGCGATAATCCCGGCATTCACTCCACCGCTGAGGTAAGCAAATCGGCTGGAGTTATTTTTTAATGTGTAGAATTTACCTCCTGTACCATAACCCAGTGGATGGGTTTCATCCATCTTGATTTCATAGATTGCTCCGGCTGTTCCTCCTGAAATACCAAGTCTTTCTCCTTCGGTGTACGACTCAAGTCGCTCTTCTTTGGCGATTTCCTGAGCTGCTTTTTCAGCAGCTTTCTTCTCCTCATCGGTATCGTAGGTCTTCAATTTGAATCCTTCTTTGTTGGCGAAAAGATTAACCGCCGCATCGATGGCCACTACTTTTCCACCTGCTTTCACCCAATCCATCAATTTGGTCTGAGCTGCACCATTCAAGCCCGAACCAAATACAGACGGAAGAATGATCACGTCGTATTTGCTCAGGTCGTAGCTTCCGAAGTTAGCCGCGTCGAGATTGACCAGCGGGTAGTCCAGTTCCTTTTCGAAAAAGTGCCACACTTCTCCATAATTCAAGGAAGAAGTACCCTGACCGCCAACCAAAGCTACTTTTGGAGCTTGGATGACCCGGATATTTGGTGAACCAAAGTCCTTCCCTTTGTCCACATAGCCGGTTTGCGTCGTAGCCAAAGTCACCCCAAAACGGTTAGCGGTTTCCACTACTTTCTGATCAAAGTTGCCTACATATTCATTGCCGCCTTTGGTGATAATGAGGGAGCCCGCAGGAAAGCTTTTGCCCTCAACAGTGAATGGATACTCGGCATACTTCACGCGGATTTTCTGATTGAGCAAGGCCGCCAAGAAAGCTGCATCTCGGGTTCCTTCCCACTTAGCCAGATAGGCCACAGGAGTTGCTCCAGCTGTATTGGGGGTGAAAGTAGGCTTTTCGTATTGACCTGCTGCATCGATTTTGGTCTCCAAAGCATAGGCTTGAAGGCCATATGCATACGGCATTGCCCAGCTCGTGATGTCGTAGGTGATAGAGTCATTCAGAACCGGATTGGGTTCGAATAGCACCTGAGCCAAGACGCCTTTGGGCTGATACGCATTGATGATGATGTCTTTATCTGAGGTGGAAAAGGTCACGCCTGACTTTCCGCTTTGGTATTCGTAGCCTTTCAGGCCTGCTCGAGCACCGGCTTTTCCATAGCGGATGCCGTTTTTATCCATCAGTTCGAGTAGTTTGGCGACCTGAGCCGGATTGCTTTCCCCTTTGATCACAAAGCTTTTGAATTTGCCTTTTGGATTGCTGGAGTTGGTTTTGAAATAGGCAGAAAACTCATCCACCAACCGCTTGGCGTTCTGACTGGTCACTTCCACAGCCGAAATCGCGGCGGTATAGTGTCCGGCGATTCGTCCGCTCAGCGTTACGGTATCACCGATCGAATTATACACGCCGATACCGGCACGTCCGCTACCGCCCTGCTCGATGGTCATTCCGATGGCACCGTTGTACATCGGATAGGAGTCACCATAGGAGGGATAGAGGATGTCAAATCGCTCTTTGGTAAAGTAAAATTTGCCTGCCTGGTCAAAATACTTGGCGGTATTTCTGCCAAAAATATCCTGAAACTCATGCTGGAAGGGAGTTAACTGCTCGTGCAAAGGCTCTGCTGCCGGAGCCATGTAAAACGGATTGTCGATGCCTTGCTCATGGAAATCCAAATGCAACTGAGGCATCCACTGCTGGTAAAGCTTCAGTCTTTGTTGAGATTCCACCTGCACTTGCCAAGCCCAATCCCGGTTGAGATCAAAAAGGTAATGATTGGCCCTTCCGCCCGGCCATGGCTCATTGTGCTCCATGGACTGTGGGTCTGGCTGTAGTCGAGTATTCATTTTTTGGTTGTACCACATGGCATAGCGGTCACGACCGTCAGGGTTGATACAAGGATCGAGGATGACCACTTGGTTTTTTAGCCATTCCTGAGATTTGGCATTGGTGGGGTCAGCCAGGGTGTAAAAAGTAGAAATCGCGGCTTCCATGCCCACGGATTCATTTCCATGCACGTTGAATGACATCCAGTTGATCGGAACTTCAGTGCTCGGGGTGCCTTCCATCAATCCGGTTCGCTTAAGGTTGTCGGTTCGGATTTGCTCTAGGCGGGCCATATTTTCCGGGCTGGAAAGAATCGCCACGAAAAGCGGGCGTTTTTCGTTGGTTTCGCCGTATTGGATGATTTTGATGTTGGGATTTTGCGAAGCCACATACTCAAAATAATCCACCATGCGGTGATGGGGAGTAAATCGGTCTCCGGGCTTGTAGCCCAAAAACTGCTCTGGAGTTTTGAGTTGTGCCAAAGCACCCCAAACCAGCGCAAGGGCAAACGATAAGGTCAGTAAACTCTTCTTCATAAGGAAAATTTTATTTCGACGGGGAAGTTAAGGTCTTTTGACGGGAAGGAAATTACCGAATAGGGAAAAGTGGGTTTGAAATGGGTTGATATGTAATCTTCTAGCATTTCAAATGAAAAAGACTACTTCTTTTCGAGGTAGTCTTTTTCATTTTTTTTTAGAAACCAAGGATTAAACTGCCTTCACATTCACTTCGATATTTCCTCGCGTTGCCTTAGAGTAAGGACAAACTTGATGTGCGGTATCTACCAACTGCTGTGCATGCTCCAGAGATTCGGCATGAGGGATTTTTACTTCGATATCCACAGCCAGTCCAAAGCTGTCGGGGCCATAGTGTCCCAAATGTACTTTGGCTTTGATTTCAGAATCACGGAGGCTGGTTTTTCCGGCCACTGCCGCCAAAGCACCACCAAAACAGGCCGCATAGCCTGCTGCAAAAAGTTGCTCGGGGTTGGTTTTGCCACCATCGCCTCCGATTTCTTTGGGCATAGCCACATCAAAATCAAGCATGCCATCATCAGTTCGTACGTGACCCTTTCTTCCTCCGGTATTGACTGCCACGGCAGTGTAGTCCACAATCAGTTTTTCCATGTTACTTTTTAAGTGTTTTGAGATTTTCCAAAAGACCCTCCAGCTGAGGGGTCAACTTTTCAGTTGATTTCCCCAAGTCTGAGGCCAGATGGTCTTCCAACACCTGAAGTGCAGCCAAAGTTTTGCCCTGAAGTGATTTTCCCGGATAGGTCAGGTGAATGCTGACGGTCCGCTCATCCTCTTCTCCCCGCTTTCGCTTGAGCAGGTTTTGGGATTCCAGTTTTTTCAAAAGCGGAGTCAACGTACCCGAATCCAGACTGAGCTTGGTTCCCAATTCATGGACTTTTAGCCCATCCTCTTCCCAAAGATTGGATAAAACCAAGAATTGCAGATAAGTCAGGCCAAGTTCATTCAGCGTCACTTGAATCCGCTGAATCATCAATCGGGAACTGGTGTAAAGCAGCTGAGAAAGGTGGAGGAATGGAAATTCAGGAGTGTTCATAATGCAAAACAGGATTGAATACAATCTACTTGTTTTCAATCCTGTCTCCAATAATTTTTCTGATGAATCAATCCGAATTCCGAAATCCGAAATCAATAGTATCTTCCAATCATCGGATGATCCACAATCGCCCGCTTCAACTCCAAGGCGTCAATCGTGCCCGGAGCCCGATAGGCTACTTTTCCTCCCGGCTCGATCAGCAAAGTGATCGGCAAGCTTCCGTCCCAATCGGAACCTACTACTTTGATGACCTCGTATTTATCTTCGGTATCCATCAGGTAGTTGGGCAGGGCGGAGGCTTTGGATTTGAGAAATTTCAAGGCCTTTTCCTGCTGGTCCGGTGCATCCATACTCACAGAGACAAACTGAAAATCCCTTGCACCATACATCCGCTGCATGGTCACAAATTCCGGATATTCGATAATGCAGGGCCCGCACCAAGTCGCCCAAAAATTGACCAAAAGCAGTTTGTCCGAGTCGTTTTTCAACAAACCTGCCAATCCGGCCGGGCTGAGTTTTTCCAAACTTACTTCCCGCTTTTTCCATTCCTCGTTGGTCTTGATAGTGTACTCATTTTTCCAAGCCCACTTGATCGAGCAACCGAAAGCCGGTGTTTGAGCGGATTCGGCGGGTAAAGGCTCGCCTTTCAGTGTGGCTTCAATTGCTGCTCTAAGATCTTCCGAATTTCCTGTTCCGGGTTTTTCTTTGGCATCAATCCTTCCTGAGTAAGCCAGTTTGCGACTTTTGTCAAAGACAAACACATGCGGGGTGGCAGTGGGACCATAGGCTGTGGAAAACTCATGCGTGTCTCCGTCATAGAGGTAAGGAAAATTGTATCCTTTGGCCTCGGCTCGAATTTTCATCTCTTCGTGAAAATCCCCCAAATCCGTATAGCCCAGTTCTTCGGGCAAAACGGCAATCGGGCTATTGGGAGAGATCGCCACGAAGGCCACCGATTTTCCCTCATATTCGTTGACCAACCCGATGTAGCGATCTTCATAAGCCTGTGCCGTCGGACAATGATTACAGGTAAAATTGATTACGAGTACATCCTTGTCCGCAAAATCCTCCAGCGTGTGAAATTTTCCATCCACATCGGGGAGGTTAAATGGCGGAGCCTGATTGCCAATGGCAAGTTTTGCAATGGGTTTTTCGGCAACTGCTTGCGGATTTGCCACATATGTTGCTGTTGTTTCTTCCATTTGAACTTCTGGTTCGGTCGTTTTTCCGCATCGGAAAAACAGGAAACCTGAAGCGAGGAGGACAAATGGAAGAATTCGGTTTCGGTTGGGCTTGTTCATAAGGATTGGGTAAAATATTTTGCCTACAGCGAAAGACCTCGCTGGTAGGTATAGTGTAGCTTTTTGTTTGCTTCTGAATCTGAAAATACCTGAGCAATTGGATCCCATTTTAACGGTCTTCCGAGTTCATGGGCAATATTTCCAATGGTACATGCCGTGCAAGTGCTGTGTCCGACTTCCACCGGAACGATAGGATCTTTTCTTTTCCGGATACAGTCGATGAAGTCCACATGATGGGCACCAAAGCTGAAGTTTTCAGGCTCTTTTCCGATCTGTAACTCCTCGATCGAGGTGTCGTAATTTCCACGGGATACTTTGATCCAGCCATTTTCTCCCAGGAACTTCACCCCTTGTCGACCTTCGTCAAACTTGGTGATGAGCATTTCCACCCCATTGGCATAGCGATAAGTGAGTGGCTGATCGCCTGATGCAGGAATGACTTCCACTGGACCATTTCGGTCCATACTGAGCCCCCATTGGGCGATGTCGATCATGTGCGCACCCCAGTCGGTCATCAATCCTCCGCCGGTTTCCCGATACCAGCGCCAAGCACCCCAAGCTGCTTCATTTTTCTCCGGATTCAACGAAATGCCCGGATTAAGCAAGTCATTGAAATGAAGGGAAGGGATGGGGCCTAACCATTTTTCCCAATTTAAGCCAGCCGGAATGGGTTCTTCGGCCAGATCGTAAGGCTTTGGATGAGGATTGTCTCCGACATGGACGAGCACTTGAGATATTTTGCCCAGCTTGCCCCGCTGCACGTGCATGGCAGCAGTCTGGAAATTGACCGCGGCACGCTGCATAGATCCAACGGCTAGGACGATTCCATTTTCACGGACGGCTTTGACAAGCTCTTGACCTTCTTTGATGGTGAAAGTGAGTGGCTTTTCGAGGTAAATATCCTTTTTGGCACGACAAGCATCGATCGCCATGATGGCATGCCAATGATCCGGTGAGGCAATGACTACGGCATCTACATCCGGGTTTTCCAAAAGCTCCCGGTAGTCTTCATAAAGCTTTGGTGCGACATAGGTTTTGCCTGCTTCGCTCATATTTTTCTGAACTCGGAGGGCAAATCGCTCCCGCTTGATGGCATAGACATCTGCAGCGGCCACAGCTTCTACTCCGGGGATCCGCATGAAATTATTCAAAAGCCCCATGGCTTGTCGGCCCACTCCGATAAACCCTAAGCGGACCCGTTCGTGGGCAGACTGAAAGAGAGGGGTGGGGGCTGAAGCAAAGGAAAGTCCGGGGATCAAGCTTAGTCCGGCGGAAGTCAACAGACTGGCGCCGAGGAATTTTCGGCGGGAAAAGGAATTGGAACTCATCAGGTTTATGGGTTTAAGTGAATTGCACGAAAGACCAAATAAATTACCAGAAATGATCCGTCTTTTGAAATTTCCAACCGCTATTTTGATAAGTGAGCGTTTAACCGAGGTAAATGGGGAAGTTTTCTGATTTTATTCAGCTTTTAGAATTGAACTCTTTCCCGAACTTTTCACTTTCTTGTCATAGATAATATCTATCAAAATGACTATTCAACAGCTGGAATACCTGATCGCAGTCGATAAGCATCGCCACTTTGGAAATGCAGCCGATTCCTGTTTCGTCACACAGCCGACCTTAAGTGCGCAGCTGGGTAAGTTGGAAAAGGAGTTGGGCGTACTTCTTTTTGACCGAAGCAAGATGCCCGTCATCCCCACCGAAATTGGGGTGCAGATCATTGCTCAGGCCAAAAAAGTAGTATCTGAGAGTAAGGGGATTTTGGAGTTGGTAGCACAACTGAAAGGCGATATTTCCGGAACTTTAAAGCTGGGAATTATTCCAACTTTGGCGCCGTACCTGCTTCATCGTTTTATCCGAAAATTTTTGAATAAATATCCTAACGTAAAGCTGGAGGTCCAGGAGATGGTCACTGAAGAGGTGGTCAAAAAGCTAAAAAATGATGAATTGGATTTAGGAATTATCGTGACTCCCTTGGAGGAGTCAGGCATAGTCGAAAAGCCCATGTTTTATGAGAAGTTTTATGCCTACTTCTCCAAAGGTCATGAACTCTTGAAAAATTCAGAAATCACTCCGGATCAAATCAAGTCAGATGATCTTTGGATTTTGCAGCAGGGACACTGTTTCAGAGATCAGGTGATCAGTTTTTGTGACCAAAGCTTATCCGGACATAAAAATTTCCATTACGAAAGTGGTTCGCTCGAAGGCCTCCGTAATATGGTCAACCGTTACCAAGGAGTGACCTTACTACCGGAATTGGCCACTTTTGATCTTTCGGAGGAAGAAAAATCGCGTCTGAGACCATTCAAAGGAACTATCCCAACCCGAGAAGTGAGCATTATCCTCAACCGAAATTTTCTCAAGCAAAAACTGGTAGAACTTCTGTATAAAGAAATTACGGAGGCCATTCCTCAAGAGATGACCTCCAAAGCTCATGGAAAAATCGTCCGCTTCAAGTAGAATTATTGCTTTTTAAGAATGTAGCGATCTGCCAGATTACCCTCGATGCGATTACCATCCCGATCGAGGTGCCAAATCTGATTTTCCCCGACTTTGTATTTGCCTGGAGCATCACCGATGAGACCTTCGAGCTGCACCATTGAACCGGTATCATCCCATTTGAAAGTGCCGGTGAAAATTTCCTCGCGGGCGTCATTTAGACCTAAGTAGTTTGTTTTGAGCTGGAAAGTGCCGTCTTGATTTAGGGTGACCCAAGTTTCGATCCCTTCGCAACTGGCACAGGGAAGGACATTGAAGTAGGTACCTGCCCAATCCAGGGAGGTTTGTGAATTGTCTCCTGTGGGAAGAGTTGGGGATGTTTCGGTGGTTTCAGAAGTTGACTCGATTGCTTCAGATTGTGATTCTGAAGGTCTGCTGCAGCTCAATTGGATCGCAGCAAAGGCAAAAAGGAGGAAAATGGACTTTTTCATAAAAAGGGAATTGTGATTGAGTTAAAATTAGGTTTGATTATTCAAACCCCAAACTGGCTGAGGTGATGATCCAGGTGTTTGTAAAACATGTTATTCCACTCTTGAGCGGTCAATGGCCCAAATGAAAGAGATTCCTTTCCTTCAAAATGGTCTTTGCCTAGGGCCAAGGTATGCTCGAGGTAGGTAATCAGCCGCTTTTGTTCAAGCTCAAAATCCTTGCGATCCGAGATCACGAATTGGGGCGCTGTTCGGATATTCCTTTTGTAAGGTACTTCATTGACGACCCCATTTTTGACAAAGGTCTTTAAGAGGAATCGCATGAGCGGATTTGGTTTGGGGTGCTTGTTGGTAAAGGCCATCTCATAAGCCACCGAACAGTGAGCCAGCATTTGATCAACCGTCATTTTGCCCCAAAGGGCTGGAGTTTCGGGTTTCAGCTGATTGATTCGTCCGATCAATTCAGCGGTGACTTGGGGATCAAAGATGTTTTTCATGTGCTAGGCGGGCTTGGTTACCTCTAATTTAAGGTTAAACATACGGATTGGAAAAATTTTTCATATAAAATGGTTTAAATAATAAACCAATTTATATTTGAGCCGTTCTTGCTTAAAAATCAACTTGATGGAAAAACAATTCAGTAGTTCGGAATCTTTGGCCCTGATCACGGAGATGATCCAAAAAGCCAAAAAAGAAGCTGCCGGAGATGGAAGCTTTCAGCTTTTGCTCTGGGGCTGGGTGATTGCTTTGTGCAATTTTGGGCATTATTACCTCGCGAAATCAAATTTTGAGATGCCCTATGTAGTATGGTTTGCGGTGATTCCTGCCGTGATTTGGAGTTTTGTTCATGAGATTAGGAAGCGGAAAACATCCCGTATCAAAACTCATTTGGATGATTTCTTGGGGCAGCTATGGATTGCTGTGTTTGTGGGCATGGTGATCATTCTTTCTTTTATGCCGGTGTTGGAGTATCGACACAATCCGATCATTTTGGTCCTGGCTGGAGTTGGGGTCTTCAGCACAGGAGCGATGATTCGGGATAATTCAACCAAATTGGGAGGGGCGGTTTTGTTCCTCGGAGCCATTGTCGGATTTTTGTTGCCTGTCAATGAACAATACCTCACCGCAGGTATAGCCATGGTATTGGGCTACTTGGTGCCGGGATATATGTTAAAAAGCAAATTTAAAAACCGTGTTTAAGCCATTAGATCCACTTCTTCATTCTCAACTCAGACTGGCCGTGATGTCTTTGCTGATCGGTTTGGAAGAAGCCGAGTTTACTTTTCTCCGGGAAAAAACCGAATCCACGGCCGGAAATCTAAGTGTCCAATTGGATAAGTTGGAGAAGGCGGGATACATCAGTATCGAAAAATCCTTTAAAGGGAAGCGGCCACTTACTACCTGCAAAATTACCACCGAGGGAGTGAAAGCATTTGAAGCGTATGTCGAAAATCTGAAAAACTACATTTCCTAAAAAAATTTATTCATTCAGTTTATATTTTAAATCAATTTACAAATGAAAATTTTCTTTAAAATCATGCTGATCGTGAGCTTGGTAGCTTCCTTTCAGCTACAGGCTTGGTCTCAGATGAGCTACGCGCTCAACCCGGAGGCCCAGGCAAAATTGGCATCTCTGTCCTTTTTGGAAGGAACCTGGAAGGGAACAGGATGGATGATGGGGGAGAATCGGGTCAAAATGACCTTTGAGCAGGAAGAAAGGGTACAGTTTCAACTCAGTGGAACGGTCCTTCAAATCGAAGGGAAAGGTCGGGCCGATGGTAAAACCGTGCATCATGCGCTAGCCATGATTCAGTCAGGGACGGAAGATGGTAAGTTTGAATTTACTTCCTTTCTTCAAAATGGCCTGCGGGGTACCTATCCTGCCCGATGGGAAAATAATCAGCTCATCTGGCAACCCACGGAGCAAGTGCGCTATGTGATCAAACTCAACGATCAAGGTCAATGGTTTGAGGTGGGAGAATATGATGCAGGAGGTACTTGGTATCAATTTTTTGAGATGACGCTCGACAAGGTAAAGTAAGAAAAACAGCGGCCTGATCCGGTCGCTGTTTTAATTTGATTTTTCCCTTGGCTTCACCTAAGTAATGTTAGTTTTGCAGAGGTATTAAAATTTATTGCATGTCTCTTTTTCAAAGCATCATCATTGCCATCATCGAAGGTCTTACCGAGTTTTTACCGATTTCATCCACCGGTCATATGATTTTGGCCTCGGCAGCGATGGGAATTCACGAGGATGAGTTTGTCAAAACTTTTGAGGTATTTATCCAATTGGGAGCTATTCTGGCGATTGCCTTGATGTACATCAAGCGGTTTTTCCGAAGCTTGGACATCTATTTCAAGCTGTTTGCCGCATTCCTGCCTACCGCGGTAGTTGGACTTTTGGCCTATGATTTTATCAAAGGCTACCTTTTCAACCCGATCGTGGTGTCAGTTTCCCTGATTTTGGGGGGGATTGTCTTGATTTTTATTGATAAAAAAGTGGTCAATCAGCAAACAACCCTGAAGGAAGTAGAAGACATCTCTTATAAGAACGCCTTTTTCATCGGCCTCTGTCAGTGCCTTTCCATGGTACCGGGTACTTCCCGCGCTGCTGCCACGATCATCGGAGGGGTGTTCAATGGCTTGGATAAAAAGCAGGCAACCGAATTTTCATTTCTCCTAGCCGTACCTACGATGATGGCTGCGGGAGGCTATGATCTGATCAAATCTGATTTGACCTTCACTTCTGAGCAATTGAGCATGTTGGCTATCGGTTTTGGAGTAGCTTTTATTTCGGCTTGGTTTGCGGTGAAGTTATTTTTGAAATATGTCTCCAGCCATGGATTCACAGCTTTTGGCTGGTATCGCATCGCTTTGGGGATCTTGTTTTTGATCTTTATGTGGGGGACGGATTTGGGCTAAATTCCTTCAAAAAAAACTAATTTATTTCAGAGGGCTTAATCATTGATCAGTTTTCAGATCTATTTTGTAAAATGGATTTTACAAATTGTTTCAAAAATTGTAAAATGTGATTTACAAAAAATGCATTTTTGTGTAAAATCTATTTTACACTATGGAAAAGCTATTGATCAATTCCCAAGCAAAAATTCAGCGAATTTCACTGGATTTCAGTCGCTTTCTATTGGACAAGATCGATTGGAAGCAGCGGCTGATTGCCGTCACGGGTGCCCGAGGAGCCGGAAAGACTACCCTGTTGCTTCATTATGCCAAAAAACACCTGAAGCCAGACGGAACGAACCTCTATATCTCTTTGGATGATCTCTATTTCATGGAACATTCAATGGTAGAACTGGCAGACCGGTTTTATCTGAGTGGAGGAAGGGTATTGCTTTTGGATGAAATTCACAAATACCCGAATTGGTCCAGAGAACTCAAATTGATTTATGATGATTTTCCCGAACTCAAGGTGGTATTTACTTCCTCTTCGATTTTGGAGATTTACAAGGGAAAGTCGGACCTCAGTCGAAGAGCCGTCAGCTACCTTTTACCGGAACTTTCCTTTCGGGAATTTATCGAATTGGAGACAGGAGTTACCTTTCCCGTGATTTCATTTGAAGAGGTCCTTCAGGAACATGTCAGACTAGCTTCCCAGATAAGCTCCTCTATCACGCCGGTTGCGCTTTTTCAGAAATATGTGAAATGGGGAGCCTATCCATTTTTTAAAGAAGGCACTGAAATCTATTCCGAAAAGCTCCGAAAAATCGTGCAGTTGATTCTGGAAGTAGATCTTATGGCGGTGGAAAACATGGACTATGAAACCGTATTTAAGCTAAAGAAGTTGATTCGGCTGATCGCCACCTCAGTTCCTTTTACCCCAAATGTGTCTGAACTCAGTCAAAAAACGGGCATCTCCCGGCCCAGCTTGCTTCGAGCGTTTGAGTTGCTCGATCGTGCCAGAATCCTGCAAATCCTCCATAAACCGAATTCCGGAGTCGGGGCGCTTACGAAGCCGGAGAAATTATATCTGGGAAACCCTAATTTACTTTATGCTTTGGGAGAGGAAAATGTCAGTGTAGGGACCATTCGGGAAAGCTTCTTTGCCAATCAGCTCAAGGCTGATTCTACTGTTCATCTTGCCGAAAAGGGAGATTTTTTGGTCAATGAAAAATGGAGCTTTGAGGTCGGAGGGAAAAATAAAACGAGCTATCAGATCAAGGATTTACCAAACTCCTTTTTGGTCAAGGATGATATTGAAATCGGAGTTAAGAACACAATTCCACTTTGGCTTTTTGGGTTTTTGTATTGAAAAAGCCCTGCCAGTTTTCGAGAATCTGGCAGGGCTACTTAATTAAGAGGTTTTCAAAACCCAGATTACTTCCTATTCTTCACATACTTTTCCAACCAAGTATCCATCTCCCAAAGGGTGTGGAGTACGGACTCTTTGGCTGCATAGCCGTGACTTTCATGAGGGAGAAATACCAAACGGGTAGTCGCCCCATGACCTTTCAGAGCATTGTAATAGCGCTCGGATTGAATTGGAAAAGTGCCTGAGTTATTGTCTGCTTCGCCATGGATCAGGAGAATCGGAGTTTTCACCTGATGGGCAAAAGAGAACGGAGACATGTTGAAATAAACCTCCGGAGCTTCCCAATAGGTTCGCTGCTCGTACTGGAATCCAAACGGAGTCAGCGTACGGTTGTAAGCCCCACTTCGTGCGATTCCTGCTGCGAAGATGTTGGTATGGGAAAGCAGATTGGCTGTCATAAAAGCGCCATAGGAGTGGCCACCCACCGCGATTTTGTTTCGGTCTCCGATGCCCATTTCTACGATATGATCAATCGCTGCTTCGGCATTGGCGACCAGTTGCTCGATAAAGAAATCATTGGGTTCCTGATCTCCTTCACCCACGATCGGCATTTCGGTTTGATCCATGATGGCATAGCCTCGAGTCACCCAATAGATCGGAGAACCCCAGTTGAGACGGGTAAAGGTGTATTTGGAGCCTCTCACCTGTGCCGCGTCAGCTGCTGACTTGTACTCGCGAGGATAAGCCCACATCAGGACAGGAAGTCTTCCGTCTTTGGCCGGATCGTATCCTTCCGGGGTGTAGACGATGGCAGAAAGGTTGAGTCCGTCTTTTCTTTTGTAAGTGACCAGTTGCTTCTTGATTCCTTTGATGGACTCATACGGATGAGCAAAATTGGTCACCTGCATTGGGGCAATACGCTTTTTAGTATTGATCAGCCAATAGTTGGGCTGAAGATCCGTTCCTTCCTTGATGGTGATAAATTCAGTAGCATCTGCCGCCAGTACTTTTGCCACTCGCTCATAGTAGGGGGCCTGAGATCTCCATAGAATTTTCTGCTCTTTGGTAGAAGTATTGAAGGTGGACAAAAACGGCATACTGCCTTCTGGACTTCCGCCTTCGGAGGTCATGTAGACCAGATCGCCTTTTCGCAACAATACATTTCTTCCAAATGTATTTCGTGTGAACAACGGGCTTCCCGGATCATTGTATAAATCATCGGATGAGCGTTCGATGATCACTTTAGGCGCCTGAGCAGGGTTGGAAGGATTGATCACAGAGCGCTTTTCTGTTCTGCTGGCAAACCATCTTTCGTTCAGGATGGCGAATGAATCATCAGACCAGCTGATACCCCCAAATCGGAGTGCAGTTCCAACGAGCTTTTGTTTCTCGGCGGTGAATGGTGCAGAAAGCGTGTAGACGATATCGCGTTCTTCCACTTTCACTCTTGGATCTCCTTTATCTTGAGCCTCTGCCCAATACAAGGTAGCCGGCTTGTCCGCTCTCCAGTTCACATTTCTGATTCCTGTTACAGTGGCATCAAAACCGGTTGGCCGAACTTCATCCAGTGGGATCTGTGCCAAAGTTTTCACCATTTCTCCGACGGTAGACCAGATTTCTACTGTATAAGGGAATCTGTCGGCAGGGACAAGGTAAGAAAATGGCTTTTGGATAGACTCAATCAGCAGGTAATTTCCGTCAGGGCTGATATCCATGGACTTGATCATAGCTGGCTTTCCGAAAGGAACTTTGCTGCCATCCAAATTAACTTTCATCAATTGGGAATCCATGAAATAGGCGAAAAGTGCCTCGTCATACGGATTGGTCAGAAGATCTTGGTAGGTTCGGCTGGGAGCTGCATTACCGGAAGTCTCCTGAATGACGGGCCCAGCCGGAGCGGCAGGGGCTTTGGGCATAGCGCCTCGGGAAGGATTTACCGCCTTGATCACGATGGTATTGTCAGGAAGCCAAGCTACCGAATTGCCAAAAACTTGATTCAAAATAGGCTCGGTCAATTTTTTAGCCTCCAACGTAGCCATATCCACTACCCAAAGACTAATCCCGTTGCTCTCTGTCTGGGTAAAAGCCAAATATTTCTCATCCAAAGAAAGAGAAAAGCCATTCATTTTCGGATTGGAAGGAAGTCCTTTGACTTGACTTTCTTCTCCCGATCGGGTCTTTTTGATTTTAAGATTGGTGAAGCTTCCTGCGCGGCTTTGCCCGGAAATAGCAGGGTTGATACGGATGCCGCCTATTCTTAGCTCAGGTTGTGCCAAGTCTTCGATGGAAGGAGCCTCATTTCGCTCCAACACCAACATCATCGAGCCATCCTTATTAAAGGTAACCGACGGAGTGGCCGGTGCATTAAATAGATCAGCAATGGACTGAGGGGGAGTCTGGTAAGTAGTCTGGGCTGACAGGGGTTGCCCAAGCACGTATACCAGCATGACCAAAAGTGTCCGAAGAGTTAATTTTCTCATATCTAATTTGGGTTAATACCGATTGGAAAGGTAAGGGTATTGAAGAGGTTGATATAAAAAAAATCCTTTAAAGGTTGAATCTTGAGCAGGAAAGGAGAAAAAAAAAAGACCAAGCTTTATAGCTTGGTCTTCAGTTTCTATAAAGAACAGGTTATTTTCCTTTTGCTCCGATAGAAATCATCGCGCAGCGGAACCCGATATGGTTGGTAGCAGAATCTTGGTGCATAAACCTTCTGGTACCAGGAGCAAGCCAATAGGCTACATCTTTCCAAGAACCTCCTTTATACACTCTCATTTCATCGGTGAAAAGCGAGGTTTCGTAATTTTCCTCCTCATCATATACCCCGTCTTTTCTTAGAGGGTTGAGATCATCAGCATCTTGATACGTAAGCGGGCGGTACACATCATATACCCATTCATTCATATTCCCTGCCATATGGTAAAGTCCAAAGTCATTTGGGGCCATATCATATACGTTGGTAGGGAGAATTTCTCCGTCATTTCTTTGGTTACCAGAGATACCGGCATAGTCACCTCGTCCTCGCTTAAAGTTGGCCAAGAAGTCTCCCTGCTTTCCTTTTCGCTTCACGTTGTATGGATTACGTACACCACGACCATCCCATGGATAGATTCTTCCGTACTCTTGATTTTCATCTAAATATTGAGTGCCGATCATAGCCTTGGCAGCGTATTCCCATTCAGCCTCATTCGGAAGTCGGAAATCAGCCATAGCTACCCCTCTTTCGATCAACTGAGTCTTGGTCATTGTAGAATCCAAACCTCTATCTTTTCTGACTAGCTCCTGAACAAATTCAGTTCTCCATTTGGCATAAGCACTTGCCTGTTTCCAGGTTACACCTGCCACAGGATAGAAGTTGAAGCCTGGAAAACGGAAATAGTAGGACTGATAGAGATCATTGAAGGACATAGCACTAGTCCATACATTCTCAGATGGCTCCAGCTTGGTCAGGGAGTCGGCACTGACTCTCTTTCTCATGTCGAAAAGAAATTCCCGGTAGTCATTGTTGGTCATTTCAGTTTCATCCATGTAGAAAGATGCAATGGATACCGTTCTTTCCAAGTTGTCCCGGAAAGCCATGATATCTTCCTCTTGCGAACCTAATACTGTCCGGCCGCCTTGGATAAATTTCAAGTTTGGACCGGGGATTTGTTCGGCATTTTTTGACACGAAAAATTGAGTGGTGTCTTTCTCGTCGAAATTAAATGAAGCCCCAGTGGTGGCACTTTTCTTTCCGGGGCTGCTGGCAGTTCTTCTGCCATATCCTGGAGATTTTTGACAGGAAGATAAAATTGAGGCGGAAGCCAACATCAGGGCGGCGGCCCACATTCCCCAAGATTTGTTGCTTAGACGCATATTATCAAATGGTTTGGTCTATTTTGTAGATGCTAATATAGAGTCATTGAATCCTTCATCCAACGCTTTGAGAATTTCTCGCAATTTTGAATTCTTCAAAAACTGATGGAATTCAGTCAAGACGAACAAAATTGGTTGGCGAAAGTACAATATTTATGCCAGTTAAATTTTTTTAAAATCTTCAGGATTTCATCTCCTCAAGGACCTTTTGCGATCGCTGAATTGTTGCAATTCCTTCGATAGTAAGAATCAAACGGTTTTTGTGTTCTTTTATTTTACAGACTTTTGGATGCATCTGAGCGTACCTCATGATTTTACCAAAAATATCCGATGAATAGAAGTCATCCCGATTGGAGGGCAAAAGATAGCACTTCATTTGCTTTCCTTTCAATACAAGCTTCTCAATTCCAAGACTTTCTGCCTTCCAACGTAAACGAACGGTCTCCATCAGGTCCATGACAGGCTCCGGAAGTGGGCCAAATCGGTCGCTGAGCATTTCCCCGAATTTTTTCAATTCATCCTCATTTTTCAACCCATCGAGCTTGGAATACAACCCCAATCGCTCACTGATATTGCTCACATACGCCTCCGGAATCAAGAGTTCCAAGTCTGTTTCGATGGTGCAGTCTTGTACCAAAACCTTTACTTTTTCTTGTAAATCTGTCTCGAAAAGAGCCGCAAATTCATTTTCCTTCAGTTCCTGGACTGCCTCATCGAGGATTTTGTGGTACATCTCAAAGCCCAAGTCTGTAATAAATCCACTTTGCTCGGCCCCGAGCAGGTTGCCTGCTCCTCTGATGTCCAAATCCTTCATGGCTACTTTGAATCCGTCACCGAGATCTGAAAATTCCTCCAAGGTCTGAAGTCGTTTTCGAGCTTCGGGAGTCAACCCCGACATCGGACTTGTGAGGAGGTAGCAAAATGCTTTTTTATTACTTCTGCCCACTCTACCCCGCATCTGATGCAAATCGGAGAGTCCAAACATGTGGGCTCTGTTAATGATGATGGTGTTGGCGTTGGGGATATCCAATCCTGATTCGATGATGTTGGTAGATACTAAGACGTCGTAGTCGTGATTGATAAATCCGACCATGATTTTTTCCAACTTTTCACCTTCCATCTGCCCATGGGCACCGATGACCCGAGCATCCGGAACGAGCTTCATGATCAAGTTGGCAATGCTGTCTATTTCTCCTACCCGATTGTGTACAAAAAAGATCTGACCACCCCGCCTCAATTCATAGGCGACAGCATCCCGGATCACTTCTTCCTGGAAGGTCTGCACCTCGGTAGTTACCGGTTGCCTGTTAGGCGGAGGAGTGGCAATCACCGACAGATCTCTCGCCCCCATCAGTGAAAAATGAAGCGTTCTTGGAATGGGGGTGGCTGTCAACGTCAGTACATCTACATTAACCCGTAGATTTTTGAGCTGGTCTTTTACTTTGACACCAAACTTCTGCTCCTCATCAATAATCAACAATCCCAAATCTCGGAATTCAATATCCTTGTTGACAATCTTATGCGTCCCAACCAGGATGTCAATTTCACCGGATTTTACTTGCTCTTTGATCGCCTTGATGTCTTTGGCAGAGCGGAAGCGATTGATGTAATCGACCTTCACGGGAAAGTTTTGCAATCGCTCCTTAAAAGTCTGAAAGTGCTGCATCGCCAGAATGGTGGTCGGAACCAAAACGGCCACTTGCTTTCGGTCATTGACGGCTTTGAAAGCTGCTCGAATAGCCACTTCGGTTTTTCCAAAGCCCACATCACCACAGACCAGGCGATCCATCGGATAGGTCTTCTCCATATCTGATTTGACATCTGCGGTAGCTGAAGCCTGATCAGGAGTGTCCTCATAGATAAAGGAGGATTCCAACTCGACCTGTAAGACCGAATCCCGGGAAAAGGCAAATCCGGAGGCCGATCTCCTTTTAGCATAGAGCTCAATCAAATCCTTGGCAATATCTTTTACTTGCTTCTTGGCCCGTGTCTTTTTGTTTTCCCATTCCGGAGAACCCAACTTGGACATGGAGGGGACTTGTCCTTCCTGTCCTGAGTATTTGGAGATTTTGTGCAGGGAATGGATGTTGACATACAGCAGGTCATCATCCCGAAAGATCAATCGCACCGCTTCCTGCATTTTGCCGTTGACCTCAACTTTTTCCAATCCTGCAAATCTGCCCACCCCATAATCCACGTGGACGATATAGTCTCCCGGATGCAGTGCTTTCAGCTCTTTGATGGTGAGTGCTTTGGATTTGCTGGCTTTGGTTCGGGATTTATAGCGGTGAAAGCGCTCAAAAAGCTGGTGATCCGTATAGCAGACGAGCTTGGTCTGCTTGTCTACAAAGCCTTCTCTAAGTCCCAGAAGCATGGATTGGACCTGAAGTGTCGGATCCAATTCGAGGAAAATTCCCAAAAGGCGATCGATTTGCTTTTCGTTTTCCGCAGTGATCAGGTTGACAAAGCCCTGCTTTTCGTTTTCCGCAAGATTGCTGACAAGAAGGTCAAAATTCTTATTGAATGATGGTTGAGGCTGGCTGTCCCAAGCAATTCTCTCGTCTTCTTTGAGATAAAACTGCCTTCCAAATTCTACCAGGGAAAACTGCATGGCCGCAGCAGTAAAATCTTTTCCCTGATCAAACAATTGTTCGGGCTTGAGGAGCAATTTATCAGTTTTGGTTTGGGACACGATTTGGGCAAATGCCTGTTCAGCTTTGTGGAAGCATTCATCCATGACATCCAAGGTCAGCTGGTAATCCTTGATCCAAAGGGTGGCATGTTCTGGGAGAAAGCTCAAAAAAGATTGCCTGACCTCTTGGAGCAGCTTGGTCTGTACATTTGGGATCAGGGAGATCACCTCCACATTGGCGATGGAGAGTTGGGTTTCCGGATCAAAGGTCCGGATGCTTTCGATCTCTTTCCCAAAGAGTTCCAGTCGGTAGGGATGTTCATTGCTGAATGAAAAAACATCCAGGATTCCACCACGGATGGCAAATTGACCGGGCTCATACACAAAGTCGGTCCGCTCAAAATCATAAGAAGTAAGCACCTCTGCGACGAATTCCATGTCAACTAATTCTCCCACACGTGCCGAAAAGGTGTTTTCAACCAAAGATCTTTTATTGATGACCTTTTCATAAAGGGCCTCTGGGTAGGTAATGACTATGCGGGACCCGCCCTTTGTTTTAAGGATTTGGTTGAGGATTTCTGCCCGCATGAGCACGTTGGCATTGTCCACCTCGTCATATTGGTAAGGTCGCTTGAAGCTTCCAGGGAAAATCATGTGGTCCTCCCGCTTCAGAAGACTTTGAAGGTCTGAATTGAGGTAAGCCGCCTCTTCTTTATCATGTGCTACAATCACATGAAAACCACCTTTTTGCTCAAAAAAAGCTGCAAACAAGACCATATCCAAGCTGCCCGATAATCCCCTGAGTTGGATTCTGAATTTTGAGTCTGAACTCAGCTTGAGGGATAAGGTCTGAAAAATCGGGTCTGATTGGTAGATGGAAAGAAATGAGGGTCTGTCCAAGGGGATGGGATTTAGGGGAATTAGCCGCAAAGCTAGTTTTTTTTGATCTTTTTATCGGAGCGCATTCCTGATTTGGCAAATTTTGAACCAAGCTGCCTACAAAATGTTTTTGACTCGATGAACCCTCAGAATTCTCAAAAATCCTGGTTGCAAAAGCTTGAAAACCTCCATCCCTATGAGACACTTCTCTATCTGGGTATGCTGGGAAGTGGCTTGATTTTTTTGTTTTTAGTGGTGGCCTTTCTCTTTTCCGGCCTAAGTCAACTGGAAGGTTTCAATCGAAGGATGCCGATAGCTTTTTTGATTTCCACCTTTATGTTGGTCTTATCGGGATATACAGCCACCAAAATGCGATTACATTATCAAGAGGAAAATATCCCCAAATTGGAGTCTTCCCTTCGAAACACCTTTGTTTTGGGGTTGATATTCACGGTTTTGCAGTTTGCAGGTTGGAAAGAGTTGACGGATATGGGGATCAAATTTACCGGGATTCCGAGTGGGTCTTTTTTATACGTGCTTTCGGGGATTCATATTTTCCATTTGATCGGGGCAATGGTGTTTGCGGTTATCTTATTACTTCAGCTTCGAAAAACCCAAGATGACGGCATCCGCAGATTGGTACTGATCACCAATCCCTTTGAAAAAATGCAAATCAGATTATTCACGGTCTATTGGCATTTTATGGATGCCATATGGTTGGTCTTGTTTCTTCTCTTTGTCCTGAGCTTCTGATGCAAATTCAAATCGAAACCCCCGTCCTACAGGACTATTTACAGGTAAAAGCTGGATTTACCGAGTCCTTGTTCAAAGACCTTGCTCCTCCTTTTCCTCCTGTAAAGGTGTTGAGATTTGACGGATGCAAGAAGGGAGATCAAGTCACTTTAGAGTTGGACTTTTTCCTTTTTAAGCAAAAATGGGTCAGCCTGATCACAGAGGACCAGACCACTGATTCAGAGTTTTATTTCATAGATGAGGGAATACAATTGCCCTTTTTTCTGGGAAAATGGAAGCATAAGCATCGGATTATAGCCCGTGGCAATGGGTCGGTCATCCGAGATGAAATTGCATTTTCAGGGCCGTTTTTTTGGGTGACTCCTTTGCTTTTTCCCGTCCTATGGGTCCAGTTTTGGTATCGAAAGCCGATCTACCGGAAGATTTTCAAAAAGAAGAAACTGAATTGAGATTTTCACACTGCTCGATTTGACAGTCCCCGTACAATACCAAGGAATGGCTCGTGATGCCTGACTGAAATGTTTTTCCCATTGCTTCTTTGATCTCGTTGATTTTGGGATCAGAAAATTCCCGGATTTTTCGGCATTGGTTGCAGACGTGATGGTCGTGGTGTTTATAGGTCAGGGCCTGCTCATAGAGTGCTACCTTGTCTTTGAATTGATGCTTGACTGCCAATCCGCTTTCTACCAGCAGGTCGAGTGTATTATAGATTGTGGCCCGACTGATCGTGTAGCCTTTATTTCTCATGAGAAGAAATAGTCCTTCCACATCGATATGCTCGTCTTCCGGTAGTAGGTACAGCTCATCGATAACAGAGAATCGTTCAGGAGTTTTCCTGTTTCCTTGCTTGATCAAGAAGTTTTCGAAAATTTTTTTTGCTTTTTCTATCAGGGCAGTGTCCGCCATTTGTACAAGGAGTTGAAATTTAAAGATGAATCATTCTCGTTTTTTTGACAAACTCTGCCACTTCCTAGGCTCTAATTTGATTTCAGTCTAATTAAAATATTTGAAACGGGAGCTTACAACAATTTGGATAGGGTTTTGAGTTTAAGTGGTGAAATGGACGGAGAAAAGTCCTTAACTTATATCTGAGTTCGCCCCAATAACCTGATGACTTTAAGAAAGTCCCTGATTTTCGCATTTTGTCTCTTGGCTTTACAGACTAAGGCCCAAGTTCCCGGCTTTTTCTTAAAAGAGGATGTCAAAAAGGCCAAAATTCCTTTTTATTCATCCAATAGCCTGATCATTCTTCCGGTTTCAATCAATGGCAATTATGCCTTGAATTTTCTGATTGATACCGGAGTCAAATCCAATTTACTTTTTAGCAAAAAATTGGGAGATGCTTTGGGGCTGGAATATTCCAGAAGACTCAATATCGTCGGTGCCGATGGAGCTACAAGCATTTGGGCGCAAGTCTCTGCCATCAATACGCTTGATCTTGGGCCTGTCGAGGGCAAGCTTCAGAGCCTTTTGGTGCTGGAGGAGGATTTTTTTGAACTTGAATCCGTCATTGGTGTCCCGGTGTATGGAATTATCGGATATGAGTTTTTCAAACATAATCCTGTCAAGATCAACTATGATGAAGGCATGATTGAGTTTTATGAGCCCGGATCCTTGAAATGGAGATCACCCTTTTACCGAAAACTCAATATGGCTGTGGAGGACGGGAAAGCTTACATCCAGGCCAAAGTGAGACAGAAAAACGGACCGAAGCTAGAGGCCAAATTGTTGATTGATACGGGAGCCAATCATGGGCTATTGCTGAATAAAGAAACTTCAACCGACATCACCATGCCTCCGGTTTTTATTGAGTCAGAATTGGGCCAATCTCTCGGAGGGGTGTTGTACGGGTTTATCGGGAGAGTGGATGCTCTTTCTATCGCGGGTCTCACCATGAGAGAAGTGTTGACTTCTTTTCCGGAAGAAACTTCCTACAGTTCCGTGATCAAGGCTTCGGGAAGGCGGGGGAGTCTTGGGTCGGAGGTTTTAGGCCGGACAAGGATGATTTTGGATTACCCAAGAAATACCTTCTTAATAAGGAAAGGAACGACTTTTTACAATCCCTTTGAATTTGATATGAGTGGGATGGTTGTCAAAAAAGTGCCCAACGATGAAAACAGGTTTTATGTGGGTGAGGTCAGAGAAGGATCTCCGGCCTATAAGTCCGGGGTTTTGCCCTATGATGAAATCTTATCCATCAATAAGATACCGATGTTTATCTGGGAAATGACTGATGTTTTCAAGCTTTTCAGATCTGAAGAAGGAAAAGAGGTTCAGCTCGAAATGAGAAGGTACATCAATAACGATCTGACCAATTACAGTGATTACAAGGTAAGTATCTACCTCAAGAAGCAGATTTAATCTTTTCCATTGCAAAAGATAATTTGGGTAACTTTGGGTTGAGATAAAACACTCAGGTGAAGAATTCCGTCTATGATCTCGTTTTTAAAACAACCTTTCTAAAATGAAAAAACTCCTAATCCCAATCCTGATCATCGCCGTAGTAGGCATTTTTGTCTACACCAAGGCAGTTGGAACTTACAATCAATTTGTCCAGACTGAAGAAACCATCAACGGTCAGTGGGCTGAAGTGCAAACTCAATATCAGCGAAGAGCCGACTTGATCCCAAATCTGGTAAATACAGTCAAAGGTTATGCGGAATTTGAGCAGGAGACCTTGACCGGTGTGGTAGAAGCAAGATCCAAAGCGACCTCTGTGCAGATTGATGCAAGCAACCTGACTCCGGAAAAACTAGCCCAGTTTCAGCAAGCCCAAGATCAGCTTTCCGGTGCTTTGAGCCGACTGTTGGTGACCATTGAGAAATACCCGGATTTGAAAGCCAATCAAAACTTTCTGGAGCTTCAGGCTCAGCTGGAAGGTACCGAAAACAGAATTTCTGTGGCAAGAAGAAATTTCAACGAATCTGTCCAGGCATATAATTCCAATCTGAGAACCTTCCCCAACAATATCTTTGCAGGGTGGTATAATTTTGAAACCAAGGGATATTTTGAAGCGGCTGCGGGTGCTGAGGCAGCCCCTACCGTCCAATTCTAAGTCCATCCATGGCAGAAAAATTATTTTCACCGGAACAAAAAGCCCAAATCGTCTCGGCCATTCAAAAGGCTGAGACGATGACATCGGGTGAGATTCAGGTTCATATCGAAAATCATTGCAAAGGCGAAGTCCTGGATAGGGCTGCAGAGGTTTTTGAGACACTTAAAATGTATCAGACCAAAGATCGAAATGGGGTCTTGATCTATTTGGCAGTAGAAGATCACAAATTTGCCATTCTGGGAGATGCCGGAATCAACGCGGTGGTTTCGCCAGATTTCTGGGTCCAGACCAAAGATCTTATGGCCGCGCAATTTCGAATGGGAAAATTCACTGAAGGCCTCATTGAAGGCATTCATCACGCCGGAGATCAACTGGGAGCCCATTTCCCCTATGATTCCAAAGGCGATCAAAACGAACTATCGGATGAAATATCTTTTGGCAAGTAAGCCGACCATTGTAACCCTTGTTTTTCTTTTGATCGGGTTACAGGTTTTGGCCCAGGATTTTCCACCTGTGCCCAATCCCCCCAAGTTGGTTAATGATTTTACAGGGACTCTAAGCACTCAGGAAGTAAGTCAACTGGAGCAAAAACTAGTAGCCTATAACGACAGCACCTCGACCCAAATTGCGATAGTCATGATGCGTTCGGTGGGTCAATATGACATTTCCGATTATGCATTTAGACTGGGTGAAAATTGGGGTATCGGAACTTCCAAAGACAATGGAATCTTAATCCTGGCTGCGATGGATGATCGAAAAGTGTTCATCGCCACCGGTCGGGGAATGGAAGGGGCTGTTCCTGATGCTTTGGCCAAACGTATCGTGACCAACCTGATCATTCCCAATTTCAAAATGCAGGCCTATTATCAGGGTTTGGATCAGGCTACCGACATGATCATCAAGTTGGCTTCCGGAGAATACAAGGCCGAGGAAGTGGCATCCGATGGAGATCATGGAGGGGCGATTTTCCTTTTGCTGTTGTTCATCTTCCTGTTTGTCATTTTGCCCATGATCAAAAACAAAAAAGACAACGATAATCACATGGGAGGGAAAGGTGGAGGAATCGATCTTTGGACGACCATCATGCTAGCCAATATGCTCAAAGGTTCCGGAAAGGGCAAATGGGGAGATTTTTCCTCAGGCAGAGGATCCTTTGGCGGTGGAGGATTTGGAGGGGGCGGAGGTTTTGGTGGCTTCGGAGGAGGATCTTTTGGTGGCGGTGGCGCCGGGGGAAGTTGGTAAAAATACTTCAGCCCCAAGAAGTGATAACCTTAGTTTTATCCATTTATTGGGGCTGAATACTTTCCAGGGCTTCTTGGATCAAATCCTGCTCAAATCCCTTGCCGACTAAATACTGAATCACCAGATTCCGTTTTTTATAAAGATCCTTTTCTTTGGTCTTTTCCCACTTCTTTTCCGTTTGGGTCAAAAGTGTATCGAAGTATTCGTCTGGATCAATTTCAGAAAGCCCTTCCTGAATCTGGCCGGGACTGATTTCCCGAAGTTTCAGCTCTCGGGTTATTCTATTTCTTCCCCATTTTTTAAGTCTAAATTTTCCTCTGGCAAAAGATCGGGCAAAGCGTTCTTCATTTAGAAAACCGTCTTTGAACATCTCCTCCACGAGATTTTCGGCATGCAGTCCTTGGATTCCTTTGTCAAAAAGTTTCCTTCGGACTTCCCATGCACACCGCTCCTGATAGGCACAAAAAGTCTCCAATTTCCCTTTGGCTTCTTTCAGGGTCCAATTCTTTTTTAAGTACTGATCCGGGTTATTTTTTCCCCAAGTGGACATTTTTGGTAATTTTAAGCCAAAATAGCCCCTGAATAAGTTTTTTTCAAACCTAAACGCAATCCCCTAACATGAGAAAGAAAATTGTAGCCGGAAACTGGAAGATGAATATGACCTTTGATGAAGGTCAAAAACTGACCTCTGAAATTGTAAATATGTACAAAGATGAGGCAATCCAAGACGTGATCGTAGTACTCAATCCTCCTTTTCCACATATCCACCCTGTAAAAAAGCTGGTGGGAGATATTCCAGGGATTTTCATTGGGGCTCAAAATTGCTCAGATAAAGAATCCGGCGCATTTACCGGGGAAGTGTCAGCCAAGATTTTAGCTTCTTTCGGAGTAGATTATGTCATCTTGGGTCACTCCGAGCGGAGAGAATACTTCAAGGAAGGCAATGAATTGCTTGCGACGAAAGTGAAACAAGCGCTGGCCCATGGGTTGACCCCGATCTTCTGCTGTGGGGAGTCTCTTGAGATCCGCACTGCTGGAACTCATGAATCGAATGTCAAATTTCAGCTGACCGAGAGTTTGTTCGGACTTTCTCCGGAGGATTTCTCCAAAGTGGTTATCGCCTATGAACCTATCTGGGCGATCGGAACGGGCAAGACAGCCACTGCAGATCAAGCTCAAGAAATGCACTTGGCACTTCGTCGTCATATTGCCTCCAAATACGGAAAGGAAATCGCCAACGAAACCTCCATTCTTTATGGCGGAAGCGCAAATCCGGGCAATGCCAAGGAGCTCTTCTCCAAGCCTGATGTGGACGGTGGCTTGATCGGAGGAGCATCTTTGAAATCCCGAGACTTTACTGACATCGTGAAGTCCTTCTGATTTCAGTTGTTTCGCTATTTATAACAAGGTCTGTACTTGCGCAGACCTCTTCTTTATCCCAACCTACAAGCGCCATGGACTATCTTGAGTTTAAAATCAAATGCAAGGAGGATTTTCGTGAAATACTGATCGCCGAGTTGGCAGAAATTGGGTTCGATTCTTTTTTGGAAACCGAAGAGGGCATTGATGCCTATGCCCTTGAATCCGAATTAGACAGGGATGCTTTTAACCAAACGATTGAATCGTACCGGGAAGCGGGAGAAATTATCCTTACAGAGGGAATCATGCCCAAAGTCAACTGGAATGAGGAATGGGAAAAAAATTACGATCCCATAGCAGTAGATGATTTGGTCTATGTCCGGGCGTCTTTTCATGAGTCTCAGCCCGGTTTCCGACACGAAATTGTCATCAATCCCAAAATGTCCTTTGGTACCGGTCATCATGCGACCACCTATCAGGTGCTCAGACTACAAGGTGAGATTGATCATCAAGGTAAGCGAGTCCTGGATGTGGGCTCGGGAACAGGCATTTTGGCCATTATGGCCCATTTGCTGGGTGCCAAAGAAGTGGAAGCCTTTGATATCGATGATTGGTGTGTGGACAATGGCAACGAGAACTTTGACCTGAATGGGCTAAGCACCCGAATGGGATTGGGCACGATAAGACAGGTTAACCCCCAAGGACCTTTCGATATTGTCTTGGCCAATATCAATAAAAATGTCCTTCTGGATGAAATGAAGATCTACGCAAGCTTGCTGATCCCCCAAGGATACTTATTGCTGAGCGGTTTTTACACCCAAGACATTGAAGATTTGGTGGCTGCGGCCACCCCATTTGGATTAAAACTGATCCAATCTTCTGATAAGGACAATTGGGCAGCTTTGATTTTACAAAAAGACTAACATGAACGAACTTGTGTTTTATTCATTGCTGCTTGTTGCCATTTTGGGCCATCTGGTCGCGGCGGCAAAAATGTACAAGGAAGTCCAGGCTGACGAGAGTCTTACTTTCAAAGAAAAGAATGACTGGAAATTGAAGTCCTTAGTTTCTCCCGCATGGTATTGGTATTATTACAGGCAGGAAAAAAAGCGAAGGAATTCTTAAACACAGAACTTTTTAGCTCGAAACTTCGCTTAAAAGCTATCACTCAATCCAAAACCCGGGAAATCTTAATCCCACTTACTTTTGTAATTTTAACTCATGGAGTACGTCTGGAAGCAAAAACCAAAAACCTCACAGCTAGCTATCGAAAAGCTGGGTAAGGAAATCAATGTCAATCCTACCCTAGCCAACATGCTGATCAACAGGGGTGTGGAGAGTTTTGATCAGGCAAAAGATTACTTCCGTCCAAGCTTAAGCCAGTTGCATGATCCTTTTTTGATGAAGGGGATGAGTTCGGCAGTATCCAGGATTGAAAAAGCCGTTCTTCAGCAGGAGCGCATCTTGGTCTATGGGGACTATGATGTGGATGGTACCACAGCGGTGGCCTTGATGTATGGGTTTTTGAAAGGATTTTATCCTCATGTGGATTTTTATATCCCCGACCGATACAAGGAAGGATACGGGATATCGGAGCGCGGAGTGCGTTTTGCAGCGGAAAATGGATTTTCTTTAGTCATTGCGCTCGATTGTGGGATCAAGGCCATTGACAAAGTAAGTTTGGCCAAGGAACTGGGAGTAGATTTTATCATCTGCGATCATCATACACCAGGGGACCAATTGCCGGCAGCGGTCGCCGTGCTGGACGCGAAGCAAGAAGATTGTCCCTATCCTTACAAAGAATTGAGTGGCTGTGGGGTAGGATTTAAACTTATTCAAGCCTACGCCAAAACCCACGGCATCGAAGAATCCGGCCTTTATCCTTATTTGGATCTTTTGGTGGTCAGTATCGCGGCGGATATTGTTCCGATTACAGGTGAAAACAGGATTCTGGCTTACTACGGCCTGGACCGGATCAATAACAATCCAAGGCCGGGATTAAAAGCATTGATCCTTCAAGCCAAAGTCGAAAAGGAAATTCAGATCTCGGATATTGTCTTTAAAATCGGTCCGAGGATTAATGCTTCCGGTCGCCTTGAGCATGCGCAAGCCTCTGTGGAATTGCTGATTTCCTCCAATCTGGATGAGGCTATCGAGCGCGCCAAGCTGGTCGATGAAGTGAACGCTACCCGGCGGAATTTTGACGAGAATATTACCAAAGAGGCCTTCGAAATGTTGGCCATCCGGGAAGAGGAAGCACAATGGAACTCTACTGTACTTTTCAAAGAAGATTGGCACAAAGGGGTCATCGGAATTGTAGCCAGCAGGTGTATTGAGAAATATTACCGTCCGACCATCATCCTGACCGAGTCCAACAACAAGGCCACGGGAAGTGCCAGATCAGTAGTGGATTTCGACATTTACGAAGCTATTGCCGAGTGTGCCGATTTGTTGGATCAATTTGGGGGGCACAAGTATGCTGCCGGATTGACCCTCAGCGTGGACAAAGTGCCCGCTTTCCAGGCAAAATTTGAACAAGTGGTGAAAAGTCGGATTGAGGCCATTCATCTCAAGCCCGTCATCGAAATTGATGATGTCTTGCTGCTGGATCAAATCAATTATAAATTTTACAGCATTTTAAAGCAGATGGCTCCTTTTGGGCCCGGAAACACTGAACCTGTCTTTCGGATCAATAATGTCTATGCAGATGAAGTCACGGTTTTGAAAGACAAACATTTACGCTTTAAAATTGTCCAAGATGGCCAAGTAACCACTCCGGTTTGTTTGGGATTTGGAATGGCCGACCGGGCAAAAGATCCGGATTTGACTACGGTCAACATGCTTCGCGGCAAGATGCGCTTCGACATTGTGGCTGAAATGCGGGAAAATTTCTTCCGCGACAAAAGCAGTTTGCAACTCTATGTGAAAGACATCAAATTTGACTGATATGATGCTTCGTGCCGAACACCTCGTCAAAATCTACAAAGGCCGCCGTGTGGTCAATGACATCTCTGTACAAGTGGAACAGGGCGAAATCGTGGGACTTTTGGGGCCTAACGGTGCCGGGAAGACGACTTCATTTTACATGATTGTAGGCTTGATCCAGCCGAATGAGGGGAAAATTTTTCTGGAAAATCAAGAAATCACCAGCCTTCCCATGTACAAGCGAGCCAAGCTGGGGATTGGCTATCTGGCTCAGGAAGCATCCGTTTTTCGAAAGCTTTCTGTAGAAGAAAATATCTTGGCTGTCCTGGAAATGACCAATTTGCCTAAAGCTCAACAAAAGGAAAAAGTCGAGATGCTCTTGGAGGAATTCAGCTTGACCCATGTGCGGAAAAATCTCGGCATGGTACTTTCGGGAGGAGAGAGAAGAAGGACAGAAATAGCCCGGGCATTGGCTGTAGATCCGAAGTTTGTGCTTTTGGACGAACCTTTTGCCGGGGTGGATCCGATTGCGGTGGAGGAAATCCAGACCATTGTGGCCAAACTTAAAACCAAAAATATCGGCATTCTGATCACGGATCACAATGTCAACGAGACCCTTTCCATCACCGACCGAGCGTATCTGATGTTTGAAGGGAGACTGCTTAAAGCGGGTACCGCAGAGGAATTGGCGGCAGATGAGCAAGTCAGAAGAGTCTATCTCGGAAGCCAATTCGAGCTCAAGCGCAAAGTTTTTACCTGATGGAAGTGATCAACAGCTTCATGACCTGGATTTTTAAAAATCGACTGGGTCAGATTGAAAATTTTAAGAAAAATCCTCACGCTGTTCAAGAAACCACCTTTCGCATGCTGATCGAATCTGGTCGGAAAACGGAATTTGGCCGTCAGTTTGGATTTGAGGGCATCAAATCTTATTCTGATTTTGCAGCCAAAGTTCCGGTCACCGATTATGAAGGCTTCAAGCCCTATATCGAAAAAACGATGCAAGGCAGGCAGAATGTGATCTGGAATACCGATATCGAATGGTTTTCCAAATCCTCAGGTACTACCTCCAGCCGGAGCAAATACATTCCTGTCACAGAGGAAAGCCTCGAAGAATGCCACTATAAGGGCGGTAAAGACATGCTTTCTCTCTATGTCAACAATTTTCCGGAGTCTCGACTGTTTACCGGAAAGAGCCTTTCTATTGGAGGTACGCTCGAGAAAAATCCATTGAATCCCCAAGGAACTGCCCGTGCAGGAGATATCTCAGCAGTAATCATGGAAAACTTGCCCATTTGGGCGCAGTTTGCCCGGACTCCATCGCTCGAAACTGCCTTGATGGGCGAATGGGAGGCCAAAATAGAAAAAATGGCTCGGGAGACAATGAATGAAAATGTCACTTCCATTGCAGGTGTGCCGACCTGGACGGTAGTGTTGCTTCAGCGCATTTTGGAGTTGAAGAAGGCCAAACATATCCTGGAAGTCTGGCCCAATCTGGAAGTTTTTTTTCATGGCGCGGTCGCTTTTGGGCCGTATCGAAGTTTGTTTAGGCAACTGATACCTTCGGATAAGATGCGCTACATGGAGACCTACAATGCTTCAGAAGGGTTTTTTGGAATTCAGGACCAACCCGATTCTGAGGAATTGCTGCTGCTTTTAGATTATGGGATTTTCTATGAATTCATTCCCATGGAGGAGTGGGACAAGGAAAACCCACAGGTGATTTCGCTTCGGGAAGTTGAAGTGGGGAAAAATTATGCCATTGTGATCACGACCAATGGGGGGCTTTGGCGATACAAAATAGGGGACACGGTTAGGTTTTCGTCCACACTTCCTTACCGGTTTAGAATCTCCGGTCGGACCAAGCATTTTATCAATGCCTTTGGGGAGGAAGTCATCGTCGAAAATGCCGAGTCCGCACTCCGCTATGCCTGTGAGGAGACGGGCGCTACCATTACCAATTTTACCGCAGCGCCGGTTTATTTTGAAGGAAGTGGCTCAAAAGGTGCACATGAGTGGGTAGTGGAGTTTCGGAATGCGCCGGACGATTTGGAGAATTTTGCAATCCTTTTGGACCAAAAGCTCCGGGAGATCAACTCGGACTATGATGCCAAGCGGCACAAAAACCTCGCGCTACAGCGACTGATTCTTCATCAAGCTCCGGAGGGATTATTCGAAGCTTGGCTCGGTAAAAAAGGGAAGCTGGGAGGACAACATAAAGTGCCCCGACTCTCCAATTCCCGGGAGTATATCGATGAGATTTTGGGGATGATGGCAGCAAATCAGTAAAGGAAGCCAAAAAGCCAAAGCGGGATTTTGTTCCCAGAACCTGACTTGATGTTGTCGATAGCTAAAAAAGAACTAGGGACTCCTTGGATTTGATGGGCAGTTTTGTTTGGTCCACCTACTTCGAAGACGAATTGGTCATCGATCATAAAGTCCCCAAATTTAGGTGCGGTCACTTGATGTTTGGCTTGAAGTTGATTTAAGAAGAAAGTTTCCCGGATGTTTCCCGGATTCGGTTCGGATGGACCTAATGCAAAGGCAAGGTTTGAATTTTGTAAGTAGACTTTTTCCGGTTTTTGGAGTTGAGAAATTCCCTGAGTCGAAGCGTGAAGAAGATTAAGAATTTGAGCTTGACTGAGCAGGTCTAAGATCTTTAAAACAGTATTTCTTGAAGCATCCAGTTTTTCTGCCAATTTGAGGATATTGGGGGTAAACGGAACGGATTCGCTGAGTACAAACAACAGTTTTTTCATGTTTCGCATGGTCTTGTGGGCGATTTCCTCAAATGGACCAATATCCATCTCCAATACCAAATGTGTGGTTTGGAGTAATCTCGTTAGATACAAGTCTTTTCCCATTCGATAAAAAGGGAAATATCCATACTGAAGATATTCTGGGAATAAATTTAGGACATCTACCTCGTCTGAAATTTTATTGGAAATGCCAATATGACTTTCCAAAATCTCAGTCAGCGAGTAGGTAGGGAAATTTTTCCCTGATTCCAGATTGATAAATTCCCGAAAAGACATCCCCGCCAAACGATAGACGGCTGCTCGCCTGGATAAGTCTGCTTTTCCTTTTTCAAGACCTAATATCGATGAACCTGAAACCACCACGTGAATGTCTTCATAACTGTCGAAGATGGTTTTCAAATCCACCGACCAGTTGACATAGCGATGTGCCTCATCCAAAAAGAAATATCTGTAGCCTAAGGTGTAAAGCTCTTCAATTGCAAGGACAAGCCTATTTTCTTCAAAATGGAAGTCATCCAAACTGAGGTAGATTTTAGAGTCTTTTACTTCACTCATCCGCTGTAAGATCAACGTAGTCTTCCCCGCTCCCCGATGCCCGAGGATTAATACCAGTCGTTGACTCCAATCAATCTCATGTTTAAGATATCGGGTAAAATTGGGTAAAGACGTGGTTTCTTTTCGCTTGGATAAGGTGATCAGTCGCTCCATTTTGATTTATCAATTGAACAAATGTAAAAATTGTTTTTTGTAAAAAACACTTATTGATTTTGTTTTTTGGAAAATACAGTAATCCTATTCCGTATTTGAAATATCTTTAAGGCCATTGGAATAATTATTTAGCTTCATCGCATTTCAAATCCGTATTTTAAATCATGCGTGCGATTCATTTGATTTTGACCTATGTCCTGTTGGGCATTGCTCTGGTTTTGGGAGGAATGGCTTTTTGGAAGTCTCAAAACCAGGATCAGGTAACCAATCAGCCTGAGTTTCCAATCCTAGAGGCTTATCCCACTCCACCTTTGTCCATGGCGAGGGATTCCATTCGATTGTTTGACTTGCCCAAGGAGGTGACTTTTGCAGGGGAGAAAGTACCACTGGAAGAACAGGACGTCTTGGAGCGACTGGAGCGGGAAATCTACGTCAATGCCTATTGGGAGTCCAATATGATTCTCCTGATGAAACGATCGGGGAAATACTTTGAAGAAATCGACCGGATTTTCACCGAAGCAGGCGTGCCTACGGATTTTAAATATTTGGCTTTGGCCGAAAGTGGTTTGATGAATGTTGTCTCTCCGGCTGGGGCTCGGGGATTTTGGCAGTTTATGGAAAGCACTGCCAAGGAGTATGGCCTCGAGGTGAGCCAAGATGTGGATGAACGCTACCATTTCGAAAAGTCGACCCGAGCGGCCGTCCGTTACCTCAAAAAGGCTCATGCCAAATTTGGGGATTGGACTGCGGTGGCGGCGAGCTACAACATGGGGCAAAGCGGCTTTTCCCGTAGACAAGAAGAGCAGCTCAACCGCAACTATTATGATCTCTACCTCAATGAGGAGACGAGTCGATACCTTTTTAGGATTTTGGCTTTTAAGCTCATCTTCGAAAATCCGGGAGAATTTGGGTTTCACCTGAAGGAGAAAGATTATTACAAAAATCCGGAATTCAGACAGATCCAAGTAGATAGCGACATCAAAGACCTGGCAGCTTGGGCTAAAAGCCAAGGAAGCACTTACAAACATCTCAAACTTTACAATCCTTGGCTTCGTGACCGAAATCTTAATGTGAAGCGGGGGAAGGTGTATGAAATTAGCTTGCCAAAATAAATTGAGTGGACCGGTTACAACTTTTTACCCGACTTTGACTTAGTATATAATATGGGATTCTTTCTTTTCCCATTGATTTTGAAACATTAACCGACTAATCATGAAGCCTACAATCAAGTTATCTTTTCTTCCAAAAATCGCAGTTGTAATTTCGATCTTGATTTTTGGTTCTTGCACAGAGTCATCGGATCCGAATGAATCAGGAAATTTTTCCAATACCACTGCGGTGTTTCTTCTTATCGATGAGGAAAGCATAGACAATGGCAACGAGCCCAATAACTTCTCTTCCACGGATGTCAATGATCAATTGGCAGAGTTGGGCCAGCGGCAACCGCTCCGGTTTTTTGAGCAAAATGTCGGAAGAGAAATCACACTGTACACCGGTCAGGTGGGTGATGAAGGTTGGTTTGCCTTGAAGACAATTCCTTCCAGTTGGAGAAGTGCCGGACCTTCCGGTAACGGCCTGAGAAATTACCTAACACCAGGTCCGGGCTTGGGAGCACGGATTCCGGATGATGATCGGGAAGTCCTATTGGACAAAATCCCAAATGTCACCCCGCTCAGGGCCACAGGTCTGGCCATGCTAGTTGGCCAAACCATCTTTGCCGTGGTCTATGATTCTGATATTTCCATCAATTATTCCCCACTCACGGGAAATCTTCAAGGTGCAAATTTGGGTATAGTAGGATTTGATGTACTGGGTGTGTCCTCCCGGACTGATGGGAGTTCGTCCTCTCTTCCGGCTGTTAGGGTACGGATAAGGAATGCCGGAATGCTGAGAGATGGGGAGTTGGCTTTATTCAGCAACGCCCCTACGCCGCAGTCTTCTTCAGAGCCTTTTGACATCAATCCACCGAGTAGTCCACCTAGCATTCAATTGGGGGAACCTAACTAAAGGGGCACTGAGAAAACAAGCGAAGAGAAAACTTCCAGAGGTAAATTGGGGTTACTTATCCTCAGGGAAAGATTCCGCTTTCCTGTAAATAACTTTACCTTTGCCCCTTGCAAATTTCCCTTCGCCCATGAGTCAATCCCCTGCATCCCAGGAAGAATATATCGAGATTTTTGGCGCCCGAGAGCACAATCTTAAAAACCTAGACCTCAAAATCCCCCGCAACAAGCTCGTTGTGGTGACGGGACTTTCGGGCAGCGGTAAAAGCTCCCTGGCTTTTGATACCATTTACGCCGAAGGACAACGACGCTACATGGAGAGTTTTTCTGCGTATGCCCGTTCTTTTTTGGGAGGGATGGAAAGACCGGATGTGGACAAGATCAACGGACTTTCTCCGGTCATCGCCATCGAGCAAAAAACCACGTCCAAAAATCCCCGATCCACTGTCGGCACAGTCACTGAGATTTATGATTTCATGCGATTACTGTATGCTCGGGCTGGAGAAGCGTATTCGTATTTGACAGGGAAAATGATGATCCGGCAGACCGAGGATCAGATCATCGAGCAGTTGTTTTCGAAGTTTTTGGGCAAAAAACTATACATCCTAGCACCTGTGGTCAAAGGCCGAAAGGGGCACTACCGGGAGCTATTCGAGCAAATCCGAAAAATGGGCTTTTCTAAGGTTCGAGTGGATGGAGTAGTCATGGATATCGTGCCCAAAATGCAGGTGGACCGGTACAAAATTCACGATATCGAGATCGTAATCGATCGGATTGTGGCTGATGAATCTGACCGATTCCGCATCACCCAATCGCTTAAATCTGGCCTTCAGCATGGCAAAGGTGTGATTATGATCCGCGAGGAAAACGGGGAAATTCACCATTTTTCCAAGTACCTGATGGATCCGGAGACTGGCCTTTCTTACGACGAACCGGCACCCAATTCCTTTTCGTTTAACTCTCCTTACGGAGCTTGTCCCACATGCAATGGACTTGGTATCATCGAGGAAATCACCCGTGAAAGCATCATTCCCGATCCTTCGCTGAGCATCACCCGAGGTGGAATCGCCCCGTTGGGAGAATATCGGGATATCTGGATTTTCAAAAAAATCGAAGCCATTCTCAAGCATTACAAGTGCTCGATGAGTACCCCGATCAAGGATCTTCCCGAGAAGGTGATCGAAATTCTCCTTTATGGAGACAAAATCGAAGTAGCTGTGGACTCGGTGAAATATCCCGGGACGCAGTGGAATACAACGTTTGAAGGGATTGTCAACTTTCTCCAGAAATACCAAGAGGGCAGTTCGGATAAGATCCAGGACTGGGTGTCTGAGTTTACCATTACTCAGACTTGTCCGGATTGCCAGGGCTATCGATTGAAAAAAGAAGCGCTCCACTTCAAAATTGACGAAAAACACATCGGTGAACTCGCCATGCTCGATATCCGCGGTTTAGCGGACTGGTTTGAAGGATTGGAAGAGCGAATGACCGAAAAGCAGCAGCTGATCGGCGCCGAAGTTCTGAAAGAGATCCGAAAGCGAATCGGGTTCCTGATGGATATCGGACTGGATTACCTCTCGCTCAACCGACCGCTTCGAACACTTTCCGGTGGTGAAGCTCAGCGAATCCGCCTGGCTACTCAAATCGGTACCCAATTGGTCGGGGTGCTCTATATTTTGGATGAACCGAGCATTGGCCTGCATCAGCGCGACAATGTAAAGCTGATCAAAGCGCTTCAAAGCCTCCGAGATCTTGGCAATTCGGTTTTGGTAGTAGAGCATGACAAAGACATGATGCTGGAGTCTGACTTTGTTTTGGACATGGGACCAGGTGCCGGCCGTCATGGAGGTCATGTGGTGGCGGCGGGGTCTCCGGATCAGATTCTAAAAAACGACTCGGTCACGGCCAAATACCTGAGTGGAAAACTTGGCTTGCCCATACCTGAGCATCGAAGAGAAGGAAAGGGGAAAAAGCTAGTGTTGAAGGGTGCATCTGGAAACAATCTCAAAAATGTGGATCTGGAGCTTCCGCTTGGTACTTTAATTCTGATCACGGGCGTTTCGGGAAGTGGAAAGAGTACCCTGATCCATGAGACGCTGTTTCCGATTTTGAACCGGGAATTTTACAATTCCAAAAAGGAACCCATGCCCTTCAAAAGTATCGAAGGCTTGGAGCATCTGGACAAAGTGATCGAGGTGGACCAAAGCCCAATCGGCCGTACCCCAAGATCCAATCCGGCTACGTATACGGGGGTGTTTTCAGATATTCGAACCCTCTTTACAGAATTGCCAGAAGCCAAAATCCGTGGCTATAAGCCTGGGCGATTTTCCTTCAATGTCAAAGGTGGCCGATGTGAAGATTGCGAGGGAGCGGGAATGAAACTGGTAGAAATGGACTTCCTGCCCGATGTCCATATTCCCTGCGAAACCTGTAAGGGCAAGCGATACAATCGGGAAACGCTTGAAGTGCGGTTCAAAGGGAAATCCATCTCGGATGTACTGGATATGACCGTGGAGCAAGCCGTGGAATTTTTTGAATTTCAGCCCAAAATCCTGCGAAAAATCCAAACCCTTAGTGATGTGGGCTTGGGCTACATTACTCTTGGCCAACATGCTACGACCCTCTCCGGAGGGGAAGCGCAGCGCGTCAAATTAGCCACTGAACTGTCTAAAAAAGACACCGGAAAAACCTTCTATATTCTGGATGAACCGACCACCGGACTGCATTTTCAGGACATCGATTTATTGATGGGAGTGTTACAAAAATTGGTAGAAAAAGGAAATACCGTCCTGATCATCGAGCACAATCTGGATGTGATCAAGGTAGCTGACTATGTGGTGGACTTAGGGCCTGAAGGAGGAAATAAAGGCGGGACTATTCTGGTGCAGGGAACGCCCGAGAAAGTAGCCTCACATCCCAAAAGCCATACGGGAAGATTCCTAAAATCAGAACTAAATCGCTGAATTTGGCGCCTAAATCAAGTGCCTCGCCCTTTTATCAAAATACAGATCAGAAGACTGATTCCTTGTCTAACTTTGGCCCGGATATGAACAGGGTAAGGCTGTATTGGGTTTTACAGATTTTGGGCTGGGGAAGCTTTGCCTTTGTAAACGTCTTTTTTGCCTCCTTATCCGAGGGAATTTCTATGATTCAGGCTTGGGCTTTTGTAGCCCTCGCTGCCTACTACTTATTATCCACCCATGCTTTTCGCCATGTAGTAAAATCCTATGAATGGTTTAAGTTGGGGATTTTCAGGTTGTTGATTCAGACCATTGTTGCATTATTGGCGCTTTCGGTTGTCAACGTTTTTGCTCAGATTCTGATCAATATTGCCTTCGGTACGCTCAATCCGGGACAGGACTTTCGTGCTTTGGTGATCGCAGTCAATCTTTTTGTGAGCTTTCTTTACTATGCGTTTTGGTTTTTGCTTTACTTTTTGTTTCACTTTTTGGACAATTACAACAACAGTTTGAAATATGAAGCAAAAATCAATGAGATTAGGCTCAATCACCTGAAAAGCCAACTGAATCCTCACTTCATATTCAATGCACTCAATTCAGTGAGAGCTTTGGTAGATGAAGATCCGAATAAGGCAAAAACAGCAATCACCAGGATCTCCAATATGCTTCGGTTTTCTTTGATGATGGATAAGAAACAAGTGATAGATTTTGCTGATGAATTGTCCACGGTCAAAGATTACCTGGCCTTGGAATCTATCCGCTTTGAAGAACGCCTCGAAGTGATCTATCAGATCGAAGATGAGGCCTATTCGTATAAGATTCCTCCCATGATGCTACAGACTATCGTGGAAAATGCGATTAAGCACGGGATCTCCAATTTGGTAAAAGGAGGACTCATTGAAATCAAATGTAGGGAAGGACTAAATGAAGAATTGTACATTCAGGTAAAGAACAGTGGCTATCTCAATCCGAAGCATACCAAAGGAAAAAGGGAAGAAGGAGGTCATGGGCTGGAAAACACCAAGCAACGACTCAAACTTCTGTATGGAGAACATGCTACCTTCAGGATATTCAATTCGGGTAGCCAATTTGTAATCACAGAAATCAAAATTCCGAAACAAAGAGTTACTTTAGACTAACAAACTCAATAAAAATGAGAGCAATCGTAATCGATGATGAAAGACTTGCCCGTAAGGAACTGATCACCTTGCTGAATCAATTGGAAACCGTAGAAGTAGTCGGGGAAGCCGTCAATGTAGAAGATGCCAAGGAGAAAATCGAGCAACTTCAGCCGGATGTGATTTTCCTGGATATTCAGATGCCCGAAAAGACAGGATTCGATCTTTTGGAGGAGTTGGATCAGGTGCCTCATGTCATTTTTACTACCGCCTATGATGAATACGCCCTGAAGGCCTTTCAGGTAAATGCTTTGGACTACCTGCTAAAACCGGTAGAGCCGAAAAGATTGGAAGAAGCCATCCAAAAATTGCAGGGAAAAATCGAAGGGATCTCCAGACGGGAAGAAGGCGGGGGATTTATCAATCAGAAAAAACTGACGTTGGAAGATCAGGTATTTGTGAAGGATGGAGACCGTTGCTGGTTCGTCAGATTATCCAATGTGAGGTTGTTTGAGTCTGACGGAAATTATATTAAAGTCTATTTTGACAATTTCAAACCTATGATCCATAAATCACTGAATGCCTTGGATGAGCGATTGGATGAAAAGTCTTTTTTCCGCGCCAGCCGCAAGCATATCATCAATTTGGGTTGGGTGGAGGCGATCGAGCCGTGGTTCAACGGAGGTTTGGTCGTGACCCTGAGAGGTGGAGATAGGATCGAAGTCAGCAGAAGACAGGCTGCCCGATTTAAGGAGATGATGAGCCTGTGATCAAATCACGGCAGAATTAGAATATTTTTCATGCCTTCACTCCTGATATTCCTTCCGGAGTGAAGGCCCCGCTCGGGAAAGATCAGAGGAATTGTACAAATCTCACCAGCAGGGTCGATCCGATATTCACACTTTTTAGCCAGGCACTATTTCATAGTCAAAAAAAAGCATTTGGTTTTCCGAATAAAATCAAGAAATTAGGAGGTGAGTAGGCAAAAATGTTGAGTCAACTTTGTTTTTTCACCCCTAATTAAAACCAAATCAATCGCTTAGATTATGAAAGAGGAACGGATCCTTATCGTCGAAGATGATATAAGTATTGCAGAAAACATCCAGGAAATCCTCGAGCTCCTCGGATATGTGAATATTGATATCGCAAATTCTGCCAATCAGTGTATTAAAGTCATCAAAAAATACCGTCCGGATTTGATCTTCATGGATATCAAATTGAAGGGAGACAAAGACGGAATCGAATTGGGCGAGATCATCAAGCAAATGGTTGACGCTCCGCTGGTTTTTGTGACTTCCTACAGTGATCCTACGATTATTGAGAGAGCGAAGAGAATCGCGCCTGCAGGCTTTATTGTAAAGCCCTTCAACACCAATGACATCCATGCCATTGTAGAAATTGTTTTGTACAACAAGCGGACAAAACCCTCCGCCGAAGTAGTGGTAGCCAAGGCTCCCAATGAAAGTCCTTTTCTGGTCAATGATGCCGTATTTATCAAGGCAGACAATGCTTTCGAACGGGTTCAGTACGACGATATTTTCTATGTGGAGGCTAACGGAAATATGGTTACCATTTTCACCAAAAATCGGGACTTCAGTATCCGTAAATCCATGAAGGAAATCGAAGAGATCTTGCCTTCTCAGTTGTTTCTCCGGGTTCAAAAATCCTACATTGTCCATCTGGGTCAGATCGAAAGCTTCAATACCAAGGAAATCACGCTGAAGCAAGGTGCGGTGGTACAGGTGGGGAGACAATATTACAACAGCTTCTTGGCCAAGCTAAATACCATTACTGAAAGTTAACCAATGGGAAATAAGCCCAAGGCGAAATACTATTGAGATAAGCCCTACTGCGTAAGATGAAATAAAAAAGAGGCGGGCAAAACCCGCCTCTTTAGCGTAACCAAACAATCAACCAAATTAACCCTTACGAGTTTATCTTTCAGCAAGTCCCGGGGTCCTGGGACTTTTCGCTTTTGTAGAGGTGTACCTGATGAATTTCAGGATCTGTGTGAGATTCAAATCCGATCTGTGGAGTTGGTTTAGTAGTTTCAAATCGGGCAGTATGCTTTTCGATGCTGGATTCAGCTTTTGCTTTGAGGACGATGGTGATTGCCATAGCGAATCCCAGCGCCGCGCAGACATTTTTTTGGGAAAATAGTGCAGTAGTCATGGCAGTAAAGAAGTTGGTTTGTTTTCGTATACCACATTATGCCAAAAGGCGACCAAACTTTAAAAAGTGCTCCAAATAAGCCAGGGAGCCTTTTTTAGAAAAATGGCTGTACGATACCGTACAGCTATCAGCCATGGGCGGACAAATTCACCGAACAATATTTGGTTGTATCCTTTAAGGGGATTTAACAACATTCTTCCAAAAAAAAGAAAAGCTGCCTATTTGGACTTACCCCCAATAAGTGTCCAACTTTTGGGTGCAAGTCCATATTCGGGGTTCATTTAGGTTCATTTTCTGTGATAAATCACAACAACTCATTCGCCAGATTGGCCAACTCTGACCGTTCCCCTTTCTCCAGCTTGATGTGGGCATAGAGCGGGTGGTCTTTGACCCGGTCGATCAGGTAGGATAAGCCGTTAGACTGCGAATCCAGATAGGGAGTATCGATCTGGAAAACGTCACCGGTAAAGATGATTTTGGTGTTTTCTCCAGCTCGGGAAATGATCGTCTTGATCTCATGCGGAGTCAGGTTTTGCGCCTCATCCACGATAAAGAAGATATTGGAAAGTGAGCGACCTCGGATATAAGCCAGGGGTTGGATGACCAACTTTTCCTGGTTGACCAGTTCGGTGATTTTCTGATACTCCTTGTCCGTCTCCTTGTATTGGTTTTGGATAAACTTCAGGTTGTCCCAAAGTGGCTCCATGTAAGGATTGAGCTTGGACTTAATGTCGCCCGGCAGGTAGCCGATGTCTTTATTGGAAAGTGGAACAATCGGTCTAGCCAAGAAAATCTGCTTATAATCTCTTCGCTGCTCCAAGGCACCGGCCAAAGCCAAAAGCGTTTTACCCGTTCCGGCCACGCCTTGGATAGAAACCAGCTTAATATCCGGATTCATAATGGCATGAAGGGCAAAAGTCTGCTCAGCATTTCGGGGTTTTACATTGTAGGCCAGCCGCTTGTCTACCCGTTCCAGCACATTTTGATCCGCATTGAAATAGGCCAATACAGAATTTTTCTCGCTTTTGAGAATGTAGTAGGCGTTTGCTTTTCTTTTTCGGGTTCCCAAAATAGCCTTGGCCTCAATGAATCCCTGTTCGTAGAGTTTATTGATTGCTCCGGGATCTACGTCATCGAGTATGTATTTTCCTGTATTCTCGAGTTCGGTAATATTCTTGATTTTACCCGTCTCATAATCTTCCGCGTGTACATTGAGCGACTTGGCTTTGAGGCGGAGGTTGATGTCTTTGGAGACCAAGATGACCTTACGAGACTTCTCGGTTTCCATGAGATGGACCGCGACATTGAGGATTTTGTTGTCATTTTTTTCCTCTCCAAAGATTTTGATGGCATTGTTTTCATTTTCAGGATGATGCATCATCACTTTGAAAAAGCCCTTGGTCTTCCCATTGAGCGGGGTCCACTGATCGATCCGCTGATCCTGTGACAACTTATCGAGCAGACGGATAAACTCCCGGGCCTCGAAGTTTTTGGTGTCGTTGCCTTTCTTGAACTGGTCAAGCTCCTCAAGCACTGTGATGGGAATCACTACATCGTGCTCAGCAAAATTCATGATGGAGTTGTGTGCATAAAGGATCACGGAGGTGTCCAGCACGAAGATTTTCCGATCTTTATCGGACTTGGCTCTAGGCATGCGCAGGAAAATTGTAGTGGTGTAGTGAATTTAAATTAGAAAAATATCCTCATCAATGGCTAAGAACTTGTAATAAAAAATGATTAAGAAGTTTCAGGAATAGATAGTGGATTGAAAATCAATTTGATAAAAACTGAGTATTATCAAATCTCCAAATGAAATCTCTGCTGACAATTCATTCGGTATAGTTTTTTTCTAAATCTTGGAAATCGGCAAAAGGATAGCAAATCGGGTGGTCAGTGCTTCTTTATGAGTTAGGAATTTGTTTGCGAGAACTATCCCAAACTCGATTCGAAAGATGGTCTGGCTGAATCATTACTCTGTTTGAGCATTTTGCTCATGGGCAATTCAGCAGGTGGTTTTTTGGATTAAAAAACTATTACGATGAAGATTGGGAAAATTGCTCTCTATCTCAATCCCAAATAGTAGGAGTGAATTCGGTCTAGTGTCTCTGTAAGATTTGCTGGGGGACTGTGACCGATTAATTGATGCGCTTTTACCGTGTTTGCCAGCTTTTCTCCACCTTCCATATAAAGGTTACCGTATTTTTTCATCGGATCGACAAACTTAATCGATGATTGACTTTGAGTGAGAAGTTTGATCTTTTCCGCAAGGGCGAGGATGGTAGTCCGATTGTGGAGATTTCCAATGTTTAGCGTTTCGCCTGACAAACTGCTTTCTTGAAAAGCTACCAAGGCGAGCACGAAGTCTTTTACATCGCAAAAGCTCCGTTCTTGGGTTCCATCACCAAAAACCTCCAATGTGCTATTGGATAGGCAAGCCTCAAAAAACCGCGGCACCACAAAACCCAGTTTTGAGGATTGCTCCTCACCGATCAGGTTGAATGGCCGGCAAATGTTGAAATCCAAGTTTTTGGAAATACCCATGTTGCGAACCAAGACTTCCCCGGCATACTTTCCGATGGCATATTCTATTCTAGCTCCGTGATGCACGTTGAGTGTGATTTCAGTTTCTTCGTGTTGGTTGGGCGAGGCATAATATATTTCTGAGGAGGAAGTGTACATCAATCGAGCTTGGCATTTCAAAGCGACTTCTGTGGCCTTCTCAGCGAGGTCAACAATTTGCTTTGCGATTTTCCCAGATTTAGCAAGAATCCCAATCGCACCTACTGGACTCGCCAAATGATAGACGTCGTCAAATTTCCTTCCCTCGGGCTCGAATTGCAGAAAGTTTTCAATTATTACTTCCACATTTTTACCGATTTCTGTTGCAGCAGAGGCGATCAATTCACTTCCAGAAAGATCGTCTATGACCGTAAGCTGATATTTATTGGGTACCGTCAGAAAATGCCGGATCAGATGTCTGCCGATAAATCCAAGCCCACCTGTGATTAATACTTTTCTCATTCTAGCAAAATCTTAAAATTTGAAACCCCTCTGCGTAAAGGTAATTAGACTGCTTTCCCCGGATTTGGGCCATACTTCTAAGAACTTGAGGAGATCTGTGACCTCTCACTTGGGATGCATATAATTCGTAAGCTTCGAGTTTTTTTTCCAAGTCTAGCTCCTTGAAATATACCGGACTAAACGAATCGACTGGCCAAAGTAATGTTTGGGGTTGTTCATAAACGAGAACATTCTTTACAAAAAAATTCTGGTCATGAGGCCTTGCTGCACAGTGGGCTGCTTCATATGCTGCCCGATGATCCTGATTATAAGACTTTGAAGGGATCAGCAGAAACTCCGGTTTTAGGTCATTAATGTAGGATTCGATCGGTGAGATCAAATCTGCACATTGATAATGATTGACTTCAAAATCCAGCACTGCATATTGGAAACCCACTTTTTCGGCTACACGGGCGAGTTCTATTTTTCTTTCTTCTGCACTGATATAGGATCTGTTTTCCACACCCAAATAGACCACAAATGTGGTTTCATTCAAAAAAGTAAAAGCGCCCAAGACTTCGTCGTCAATGTGGGGTGAAATGATTAGGTTTCGGACTTTCTCCATCTAAAAGTTCTTTAAATATTTGTTCGTAGGCCTGAGCCACATTTTTCCAAGAATAAAATGACTTCGCTTTTTTCAAATTAGTAGCTAAAAATGGATGATCCATTTGTTTCCTAGGTGCTGTCTTAATGAGTTTAACGATATCAGCCTCCGTAGAAAAGTAGCCTCCATTCTTGCCCAATATCAGTCTATTAAAATCATTATCATGCGCGTAAATCAAACAGTACCCTCCCATAGCTTCCAATAGTGAAGGATTGGTTCCTCCCACACAGTGGCCATGGAAGTAAAAGTTACTGAAAAAGCGCAAAGCAGACAATTTCTCGCGATTGAAAATGCCATCCGTAAACTGAATCAGCGGATGGTTGCCGTAGGTTTGCAAGAGGTATTTGCCAAACTTGGTAGTCGTACTTCCGGTTATTACGAATTTATTTTTCAAATCTCCTGCGGCGATCGTGGCTTTGATGATCATCTCGATGTTGTTTTCGGGTTCGAGACGGGCGACCATTAGATTGTATTCAAAGGGCGTTAAACCAAATTCGGCAATAGTCTCGGGACTTGGTTCCTGCTCAATGGAATAGGTGCCATAAGGAATAAATACGGAGTCTTTTTCATAAGTGTCCAGGATAAAATTCCGGATTGCCAGTGAGTCTGACACTAGAAAATGACTGGAGTGAACCGCCCATTTCTCTGCTTGCTTGAGAAATGCTTTTACCGCGGAATTCCATTTTGATCTTTTCCATTCCAAACCGTCCATATTGGTGATAATTATGGACTTGCGCTTTGGCAAAAGCCAACTCCAAATGGAGCTGCTAGTATAGCCCACCTGCAGAATGATATCAAAGTTTTGCTTTCGTGAGTCTAAAATACATAAGAGATCATAGATGAATTGTCCGGCAGGACCTAGGTATTTTTCAGGATTGAGATGCCTGGATAGCCGGACACCTTGGAAGTTATTTCCCTTAAAGGGGTGATCGCTACTTTGGTATACCGTGATATTAAATCCCTGTTTGACAAGTTCGAGAGACAGATGTTCTGCAAATTCCTCTATGCCCCCGTAGGCATTTGGGATTCCGCGCGTACCTAGAATTGCTATTTTCACCGTATCGTAATTTTTAGGATTTCTTCAATTGTAGCTAGCAGTTTTTCTTTGAATTTTTCGGAGGAAAAATCTTCTAGCACTTTTTTCTTTGCTTCAATCCCCATCGCTTTTCTTGTGTTCTCATTTTGAAGTAAAGGGAGAATGATGTCAGCAGCTGCTTTTGATTCATGGATCGGAATAAAGAGGCCGGATACATGCTCTTCCAGCATTTCTAAAGCTCCACCCTGCCGGGTAGAGATGATGGCTTTTCCTTGCTGCATAGCTTCCAGAATGACTGTTGGGAAGGAGTCAGGCAAAGTCGATGGGAGAATAAACAGGTCTAATGCCTCCAAAATATCCGAGATATCCCGACGATAGCCTAAATCAATAATAGAATCTTTAATTCCTAGGTTATCTTTCAAAAGATTAAGCTCATCATAAAGGTCTTCATTACCCGGATACACGTCTCCTACCATTATAAACTTTAAGTCTTGGTCGTGTTTTAAAAGTTCATAGGCGATTTTAAGGAAATAATCCTGTCCTTTTAAATAACTAACTCGCCCGATCATGCCGATGACCAAAGCAGATGGGGGTAGCCCTAGCTCTTCGCGTATTTTAAAGAGAGAAGGAGAAGTTCTTGGCAGTGGAATTCCATTGTAAATTCTGTAGAAATTGGTTGATCCCTCCTTTGCCCAAAACGATTTTACCGCTTCTGAGACGACAATGTTATAGCCAAACTGCCAGTTGAGCAGTCTGTGGTAAACGGAGTAAAAATAATCCGGCTTTCTGATGATTTCGTGAATATGCCAGACATGGATGACACCTGAAAAGAAAGCTGCGAAAATACCAACAAGCACCCCCAAACCATTTGAATACACTATTCCTATTTTTCGCCTTTTAATCAAGAGGATCAGTTTGAAAAGAGCCGTAATGAAATAATAAGTTCGATTGATCAGTCCAAAAAATGTCACGTATTGCCTCCGAAGAATTGCAAGATTCATGATCTCCGTACTGATATTTTCTTTTTGGAACTCTTCGATAATAGGGCCTTGTAAAGAAAAAATGACATGAATCGGGTAGCCATGATTTTTTAAGTGTTTGGCAGTTTCGAGAAGGATCAAGTTTGACCCGTAAAAATCCGCTCCTTGGCTTAAAAATAAAATGGGACGACGCAGCCGAGACATCTTTGGTTTCTAAGGGTTAAAAAAAGGCCTTTTAAGAAGAAGCGTTGGAAACTTTGATTCCAGGAATTAAATCAAGTTACCCAAAAAATAAGACAAAAGACCTATTCATCTTTGGAAGACAATTAAAAGGAAATTTGAAAGGGTTATATCCTAAAAACCACCCGTCCTCAGGTGGTTGGACATTCTTCTTTCCTATTTCCAATTTATTTTCTTATTGCTCTTAATTTGAAACTTCTGCCCTTAATCCAACAACCCTCGGATATCCTCGTTATCCAATGACTTCATGAAGCTCTCTTCGTTGGAGATCAGTTCTCCCGCCAGAGCAAGCTTCCTGTCCTGAAGAGCCATGATTTTTTCTTCGACAGAGCCTCGGGTAATGAATTTATAGATGATGACTTTATTTTCTTGTCCGATTCGGTGGGCTCGGTCGATGGCCTGGGCTTCTACGGCAGGGTTCCACCAGGGATCCAGCAAAAACACATATTCTGCTTTGGTGAGGTTTAGGCCTACTCCACCGGCTTTCAGGGAAATCAGAAAGACTTTGACCTCGGGGTCATTTTGGAACTTCTCGACCTGTGCCTGACGGTCTTTGGTAGAGCCGTCGAGATAGGCATAAGGGATTTTTTCTTTGTCCAAAAACTCCCTGACAATGGACAAATGACGGACAAACTGGCTAAAAACAAGTACTTTGTGGTCTTCTGAAATGGTCTCCTGCAGCATGTACCTGATGTCTTCTTGCTTACCAGACTCGTCTTTGTAGTCTTCTCGCACCAATTTGGGGTGATTGGCAATTTGTCTAAGTTGGGTAAGACCTCGGAGAAGCATAAACTGCTGACTGCCTCTTCCCATTCCATCAAATTCCCCGATGATTTTTTCTCGGTAATAGGTTTTTACTTCCTCGTATACCTTTTCCTGTTCGGTGGTCATATCCGAATACTTCACGTTGGTGAGCTTCTCTGGAAGGTCCTTGGCTACCTGAGATTTTAACCTTCTCAGAATAAAAGGCTTGATCATCGCATGGAGGCGGGAAGCTTTGGTCTTGTCGTTTTGTTTTTCGATGGGCTGAAGAAACTGCTTTTTGAAAATATTCTGGTTTCCCAGCAGGCCTGGATTCACAAAGTTCATTTGAGACCAGAGATCCATCGTGCCATTTTCTACCGGGGTACCGGTAAGGATCAGACGTCTTTTGCTTTTCAGCTTATTTACCGCCATGGCAATGTTGGAGGTGGGGTTTTTGATGGCTTGAGACTCGTCCAAGATCACATAGTTGAAATAGAAGTCTTTCAACACATCCACATCCAGTCGTACAATGCCATAAGATGTCAACACGACATCGTACCCACGAAACTTCCATGGATCTTTGATTCGCTGCGTACCGGAGTAGACTAGGATTTTGAGGTCGGGGGTAAATTTGCGCGCTTCCAGTTCCCAGTTGTAGATTAGGGAAGTTGGCATAACCAGAAGGGAGGCAAATCCCGGATTTTCTTCTTTTTCGTGAGCCAAAAGTGCCAGCGTTTGGACGGTTTTTCCAAGACCCATGTCATCGGCGAGGCAGCCACCAAACTGGTATTCGTTGAGGAAGCGGAGCCAATTGTACCCGGCATGTTGATAGGGTCTCAAAGAACCTTGGAACGAAGATGGAATCTCATAGTCCTCGATGGCATCAAAATTCCGAAGGCGCTCGAGTTTTAAACTGAGATTGAGCCGGATCAGCTCTCCATTCTGCAGTTCCCGGGCGAATGCCAGGTGGTGTTTTCTCAAGACCAATTCCTCTGCGGAACGTTCTTCAATGAAATTGAAGAGTTCGGAATAGTTGACAAACCAGGAAGCCGGAATTACTGCAATTTCACCATTGGGAAGTTCAAATTCATGTTTTCCTTGGATGATCATCTTTCGGAGCTTCGCAAAAGGGACCAGGTAAATTCCGAATTTGATCAGGGCTTTGACATCAAACCAATCGATGCTTTCATTGACTTCAATCGTGATTTGTGCTTTTCCGATATGGTAAGTTTTACCGTTTAGTCCATTTCTCTGGACAATTTTGATCTTATGTTCTTCTAGGTAATCTTCATGATTTCCAAGCCATTCGAATGCTTGGGTTTTGGGCATGGCCATTTTTCCATGGATAAAGGTCAGCCCCTTCTTTTTCATCAGGGTCAGGTACCTGTCCTCAACCTTGGCGGTACGGACGGTTTTATAGAAAGTATATAGTCCGTCTTTTTCTTCAAACCTGCAGGAATTGCCATTGCTCTCCCCATCATTGGCCAAGACACCAAAATCGTATTCCCCATACTTAAACCTGGGTTCCAATACGATGATGTCTTCGGAAGTATCCTCTATTTCCTCCCCAAAAAGATTACCGGTCGCAGTACCTCCGGCGAGCTCACTGATGGCAAGCAAGGCTTCGGGAGTCCCCTGTTCGGTATGGATCTCAAAGCCCTTTCCCACCACTTCGAATTGGGTAATGAGGGAGGTGACAAATTTTCGGTAATACTCCGGCTCAAACCTACGCTCGATCATGATGGAGTTTTTGTTGAGAAAAGGCTGAAGTTTTTTGCCGTCAATTCCCTTTTCAAAGTGGAAAAGTTGCTCGTCCACAATCAGCCAAGCCGGGTCTTTGCAGACCAGATAGCCTCCTTTATGCTGCCAGTTGAGCTTTTGTCCACGAAATTTTACCGTAGGATAATATTGGGTATTGTATTCTCCTTTGTCAAAATGAAAAATGACAGTAGCCCGTTCCGCGTGTACTTTGATTTCTTTGCCCGTAGGATTGCCATCGGAGGCAGTTTCAAAAAGTCTTTTTCCGATCAAAAGCGGCAAAATCTTAGCCCGCTTGATCTCCAGGTTTTTGAATAGAAGTTCCTGTATGGTTTTGTCCTCTGTTTTGGGATCGAAGATTTTGCGGAGAAATTCCTTTGGTTTCAGGTTCCCTTTTTTCATATAGGGCTTTACCACCACATCCTGTTGCATCGCATCCATCAACCGGATCAATTCATAATCCGTCTTGTCAAGGCCAGAATCAAATTCCTTGGCATTGGCAAAACTTATGTTTTGATAGGCAAAAGTTAGTCTCCCTTTATCATCAACAGGGACTACGTAGGACTCAAAAAGTAATCCTAAATATTCATGACTGAAAATAGAATAAACAATTTGAAAAGGCAGTTCTGGATTTACAATCATACTATTTTACTACGCTATATATAGTCAGAGAAATATATATTTATTGACTATACCGTGTGGGTTGGTTCTTTTTAGGTATACAAAAGGAAAATTACTTAAAAAGATCATGCAATGGCAAAAACAAAGGGGATATTTTGATTTCTTTAAAAAAAACAGGCCTTTCCGTTTTTCGAAAAGGCCTTATGAGTTGATTTTTTTGTCGATTTAGGAATTTACCTCCGTGTTTTCCTTGGTTTGAGGAAGGGGCTTTTCGGGGAAAAATCTATTCTGAAAAACCAGGATAATCGCCACTCCTATAAATATGGAGGCATCGGCAACATTGAAAATGGGCCAAAGTGCGGTGTAGCTTCCTCCCCAAAGAGGTACCCACTCCGGAATATAGCCTTCCCAAATATCAAAGTAAAACATATCCACCACCTGTCCATGAAACCATGGCGTGGGAGCATTGTAGGGCGCATTATCCAGCCAAACTCCATAAAACACCGAATCAACCAAGTTGCCAATGGCTCCACCCAGAATCATGGCAATACATAAAATATACACCGGATGGTTGTTTTTTTCGATGATGTAATGGAGGTAATACCCAATCCCTACCATAGCCACCAAGCGGAAAGAAGTGAGAATCATTTTTCCGTATTCTGAGCCCAACTCCATACCGAAGGCCATTCCAGGATTGGTCGTGTAATGAAGCTTAAACCAGTCTCCGAAAATCGGAATCTGGCCCGGGGTTCCAAAATCCATCTGAAAATGCACCAACATTTTCACCACCTGATCGATGGCAATGACCAATAGGGCAATTCCAAAGTATTTGATATAATTATTCATGTTAGAGGGCTTAGGCCTTGACCACTTTTACTGCCAATTCAAAATCGTCCATATCCAGAAGGGTGGCATTGTCCAAATCTTGACTTGCCTCAAGTTTCAAGGCTTGGGTTTCGGCCTGAATATACTCTCCAAAATTGGCAATAGCGGCATTGACTAAGTCATTTCCGTCAGCTACCTGAATGGTGATTTTATCCTGAACCTCGAGTCCCATGTCTTTTCGTAGATTTTGGATGCGATTGACCAAATCACGGGCGACACCTTCTTGCTTGAGTTCATCAGTCAGATGCACATCCAGTGCCACGGTGAGACCTTGGTCCGAAGCCACAGACCAGCCGGGAATATCCTGAGTGGTGATCAGCACTTCTTCCAGGAGAATATCCATGGGTTCGTTTTCTACCTTGACCTCCAGTTTTCCTTCCCGTTCCAATTGGGCAATTTCTGCCTGACTCCAAGCGCTGATGGATGCATTGACCAGGCGGAGTTTTGGTCCCAATTTTTTACCCAATACAGGCAGATTGGGTTTTACATTTTTGACAAAAATGCCCGATGCATCGTCCAAGTATTCTACCTCCTTGATATTGACTTCGGTTTTGATCAGCTCTTCGACATGCTCGATTTGAGCTTGGACTTTTTTGGATAGCACGGGCACCAAAATACGCTGAAGTGGCTGACGGACTTTGAGCTTTTCCTTTTTGCGCAGCGAGTGCACCAAGGAAGAAATATTCTGAGCCAAGTCCATGCTGGCTTCCAGATCGGTATTGATCAAGGAAGTGTCCGCTGAAATCCAATCGGTCAGGTGCACGGATTCTTTACCGCTTTCACCTGCTTCGGTCAAATTTTTATACATCCAATCTGCATAGAATGGCGCGAAAGACGACATCAGCTGGGAAAGGGAAAGCAGACATTCGTAGAGTGTCTCGTAAGCGGCCTGCTTGTCGGCGCTCATTTCTCCTCTCCAGAATCGCTTTCTGGCCAGTCTTACGTACCAGTTGGACAGTTGATCCACGGTAAAGTTCATGATTGCACGGGTGGCCTTGGTCGCATCGTAGTTGTCCATGGCTTCCTCTACCTCTGCGATTAAAGACTGTAGCTTGGAGATAATCCACTGATCGAGTTCGGCCCGCTCGCTCACAGATACCGACTTGGATTTGTCATAGACAAAGGCATCCAAATTGGCATAGAGCGCAAAGAAATTATACGTATTCTGAAGCGTACCAAAGAAGCGACGCTGCACTTCGGTCACGCCATCCAAGTTAAATTTGAGGTTGTCCCAAGGATTGGCATTGCTCAGCATGTACCAGCGCAAAGCATCCGGACCGTATTCTTTCAAGGTTTTGAACGGATCAATGGCATTGCCCAAACGCTTGGACATTTTGTTGCCGTTTTTGTCTAGAACCAGTCCGTTGGCGATTACATTTTTGAAAGCCACGCTATCAAAGAGCATCACGGCAATCGCATGCAGGGTAAAGAACCAGCCTCGGGTCTGATCCACGCCTTCGGCGATGTAATCTGCAGGATAGTTTGCCTCGAAAATATCTTGGTTCTCGAATGGATAGTGCCACTGGGCATACGGCATCGCTCCTGAGTCAAACCAAACGTCGATCAAGTCCGGCTCCCGGAACATTTTCTGTCCTTTGTCCGAAACCAATATTACATCATCTACATAAGGTCTGTGTAGATCGAGTTCCTTGCCTTCGTAAGGAGACTTGGCCATAAATCCAGCTGCTACGGATTTTTCGATCTCGGCATTCAGCTCGGCGATAGATCCGATGCATTTTTCTTCCGTGCCATCGCTGGTTCTCCAGATCGGAAGCGGCGTACCCCAGAATCGGGAACGGCTGAGGTTCCAATCCACGAGATTCTCCAGCCAGTTGCCAAAGCGGCCGGTGCCTGTTGCCTCGGGCTTCCAGTTGATGGTTTTGTTGAGTTCCACCATGCGGTCTTTGAAGGCCGTGGTTTTGATAAACCAGCTTTCCAGCGGGTAGTACAATACCGGCTTGTCGGTCCTCCAACAGTGTGGGTAACTGTGCTCGTATTTTTCGACCTTGAAGGCCTTGTTTTCATTTTTGAGAATGATGGAGATGATCACATCGGTATTTTTGTAATCCGCTGCGCTCTCGTCATCATTTGTATAATTTTTGACATAGAAGTCATTTACCCCGTAAGCTTTGTGCGCGGTGATGCCATGCTCCTGCATTTTGGCAGCGAGGTATTCACCCACCACAGGGAGGAACTTTCCTTGCTTGTCCACGACCGGAATGTCATTTCCGAGTTCATCCTGCACAAATACACCCGGTACATTATTCTGCACCAAGGTTCTAAAGTCATCTGCACCGAATGCTTTGGCTAAGTGGACGATACCCGTACCGTCCTCGGTGGTCACATAGTCACCCGCTATCACGGTAAAGGCTGGGTGTGGTAAAGCAATACCCGCTATCGGGAAGAGCTGCTCATATTCCCAACCCAGCATGGATTTTCCTTTGAACTCTTCGATCACCTCGTAAGGGATCAACTTGTCTCCGGCTTTGTAATCTTCCAGCTTCAATTCAGCTGCCTTTGGATTGAGGTAAGCCGCCATTCGGGCTTTCGCCAAAATCACATTTGCCGGTTCGTGGGTGTAAGGATTGAAAGTTTTCACTTTCACGTAATCCAGGTTTTCACCGATCGCCAAGGCCGAGTTGGATGGCAAGGTCCATGGTGTGGTCGTCCAAGCGAGAATGTAGGTGTTTTCTTCTCCTTTTAGCCTAAACTGGGCAGTGATCGAAGTGTCTTTGACATCCTTGTAAGTGCCCGGCTGATTCAGTTCGTGTGAACTTAATCCCGTACCTGCAGCTGGAGAATAGGGTTGTATGGTGTAGCCTTTGTAAAGGAGGCCTTTGTCATAAAGCTTCCTCAGCAAATGCCAAAGTGATTCGATATAGTTGGAATCAAACGTAATGTATGGATCATCGAGGTCTACCCAATAGCCGATTTTCTCAGTCAGGTCATCCCATTCGTTTTTGAAGCGCATGACCGTTTCCCGGCACTTGCGGTTGTATTCCTCGACGGTTATTTTTTTGCCAATATCCTCTTTGGTGATGCCCAGTTCCTTTTCCACCTGAAGTTCAACCGGAAGACCATGGGTATCCCAACCGCCTTTTCGCTTTACCTGAAAGCCTTTCAGGGTCTTGTATCGGCAGAAAATATCCTTCAGCGTCCGGGCCATCACATGGTGAATCCCGGGAGTGCCATTGGCCGAAGGCGGGCCTTCAAAAAAGGTGAAGGTTTCTGCCCCTTCTCGGTTGGCAATGGACTTTTCGAAGATTTGATTTTCTTTCCAATACTGAAGGACAGATTCTCCGATATGCGGATAATCGACCTGTTTGAATTCCTGATACGTTTTCACAAGTTCCTTTCTTAGGGGCGAGTAGACGAGAAAAGAGGATGGGGTCGCCCCATCCTGCTCAAAACAAGGCACAAAGATAGCAGAATTGGGCTTTTGGGGGAGAATGAATTTCAAAATCAGAATGAACCCCCTTGAAAATTAAACTGCCAGACCTTCCGTTTAGGTCGATTTGTTGAAAATTCCATCAAATGAATCAGATGGGAATTGGGAAAAGTGTGGGGATCACTGTCGGAATTTGACTGATGGCGACGCTCATTCTTTTCGCTCCATTTTCCAATTTTAAAGAATTGTTTCCCGCTTTAAGCTTTCATGAAGAATGGTCTGAATGTTAATTTTTAACAAATCCCAGCCTGGGGCGACGGCTAGTTTTGAGCATTAATCAACCTGCTCAATTCTATGGGATTCAAAACTTTTACACAAACCTTCGGGATGGTACTGACTCTGATTTTCAGTATCCTTCTACATCAAAATGCCCCGGCTCAATTAGTGAATGCCTCTGTTTCCGGTAAGTTGACCGACTCGGATGGTGAAATGCTGATCGGAGCTCAGATTTTGGTCAAAAACGAATTGACCGGATTTACAGCATCAACTGTCACCGGAGTGACGGGCAACTACCTGATTTCACAGATTCCATTGGGGACTAATTATACGGTCACAGCAACCTACATGGGATACGGTTCCAAAACATTTACCGGTATTTCGCTCAATCAAGGCGATAATATCAAATTGGATTTTATCCTCAATGAGCAAGCCCAGGAATTGGGAGAAGTCAGCGTCATGGCCAACTCTATTACCAACAGCATTGACCGACTCGGAAGCTCTACGGCAGTTTCGGCTAAGGATATGTCCACCCTTCCTGTCAATGGTAGGAACTTCAATTCGTTGGTCGATTTGTCTCCGGTTTCGAATGGAAACAGCCTTTTGGGTCAGCTTTTTTCATCCACCAACTACACCATTGACGGGATGACCAACCGCAGTCCGCTTTCCAGCGGATCTACCAACCGTGGGCCTTTTTCGATTTCAATGGAGGCGATTCGGGAGTTTGAAGTGATGACCAATGACTATGACGTGACCAATGGACGAAGCGGAGGAGGGATTATCTCTGCGGTGACCAAGACCGGTACCAACCGTGTAGAAGGTTCTGCATTTCTCTTCAATCGGGCAGATTGGCTAGCCAGCAAGTATGATATCCGCGGAAATCTCAGAAACAATGAATTTTCCATTCAGCAGTATGGGGTGACTTTGGGAGGCCCGATTATCAAAGACAAGCTCCACTACTTTATAGCTTATGATGGGCAGCGAGATGCGCAGCCACTTTTTATCGCAGATCTTCAGACCCCAGAGGATGAAGTCCGATTCAACGTTTCCCGCCAAAGTCTCGACCGTTATCTTCAGATCGCCAGAACCAAATATGGTGTGGCAGATTCTCCACAGACGGGCAGCTTTGACAAGCTGAGGTATTCTCACACGGCATTTTTGCGCTTGGACTATCAGATCAATTCCAAAAACCTTTTGACAGTACGAAACAATTTCTCCTGGGATCTAAACAGTCAAGGAGTCAATGATAACACCTCTATCAATCTATATGAGGTATATGGAGATCACCTGTCCACTGCCAACAGCCTGATGGCTTCCCTCCGGACGGTGCTTACCCCCAATTTGACCAATGAACTGAAGCTTCAATACCTCTATACCTTGGATGATGGTCGTCCAAGCTCCCAACTCCCCAGTGAAAACATCCCAAGAGCGATTGTGCAAAATGTACAGTCTCAAGTGAATGACCGGACCGTCAACACCAATATTCAGCTTGGAGGCCAACGTTTTCTTCCAGAACGGTTTGAGTCCAATGTCTATCAATTGGTCAATAACCTGTACTATAACAAGGGAAAAACCAATTACACATTCGGCATGGACCTGTTGATGAACAACTTGTCCTCTTTGGCCACCAGTGAGTTCAACGGTCGATTCTTCTTCACCGGCTTGGACAACTTTGACAATCTTCGGCCTTTCCGATATGCAAGAGAAGTCGCTTTGACTGATCCTACTGTGGAGCAGACGATTTTTGGAGGGGGGATTTATGCCCAGTCCAATACAGATTTGGGACGAGGCATGAGCTTGGTTTTGGGTTTGAGAGGAGATTACACGGGGTATAAAAATGCGCCCAACTTTAATCAGACCGTATTTGATGAGCTTGGTTTAAGGACAGATGTGAAAACCAATGCCTTCCAGATTCAGCCTCGATTTCAGTTTACTTGGGATATCAATCAGAAGCAAACGGATGTGTTAAGAATCGGAGGAGGAGTCTTTGGATCGGCGCTGAACAACTACACGGATGTAAACAACCTACAGTTTGACGGCACCAAAATCGTAGCCGTGGATATCACCGGGGCTGCGGTTCCTACCCCGGACTTTGTCTCCTACAGAAACAATCCCGCTACAGCACCGGGAAGAGAGCTTTTGAATCTTCCGGGTGTATCACCCGTCGCCACGATCAATATGAACAGTGAGGACCTGAAAGTGCCCACTGTCTACAAGGGAAATGTGATGTACAACAAAATCATCAACAACCGACTTCGTCTTGGAGCTAATGTAATCGCATCCCTTGCCCGAAACAACTACATGTATGTCGACCGAAATATGGTGGATGAACCGTTTTTTAGACTGGCCAATGAAGGAAATCGGGGAGTCTATGTGCCTATCGAAACCATCAGCACTACCAACGGTAATGCAGACTGGACCAGAGGTAGAAAAACAACGGAGATAGGGCGAGTACTGGAGCTGGTCAGCGAAGGAAGAAACAATACCTATACGGTGGTGATCGATGGAACTTATCGGTATTTCAAAGATGGACAAGTCACAGCCAGCTACACCTGGAATGACTCCAAAGACAATACTTCCTTCAACGGTAACGTAGCCAACAGTGCGACCTTGTTTCAGGCCGTAGTAGATGATCCCCGAGATCTCTCCCGCATGAGCTATTCCAATGGTCAGTTTAGGAAAAAAGTGGTGTTCTACGGTACGCTTCCTTCCTTCAAAGGAGTGACTGTAGGCGTAAGATATTCTGGTATCGGTGGGACCCGTTATTCCCTGGTAGTCAACGGAAATGTGAACGGTGACTTTGTAAACAGCAATGACTTAGCCTTTGTCTTTGATCCGAATACGCCGGGATTGTCTGAATCGGTGGCCACTGCCATGAGAGAGGTGTTGGCCAATCCAGACAATCTTGCACTGAGCTACCTGCAAAACAGTTTGGGCAAAGTGGCGGAAAGAAACGGAGGCGAAAATGGTTACTTCGGATTTTGGGATGTGAGAGTCACCAAGAAATTCTTCTTTAACGATGCCAAAAGAACCGGATTTGAACTGGGTGCTGACATTTTTAATGTCGCCAATATGCTTAACAAAGAGTGGGGGACTTCCAAAAATCTAGGAAATCAAAATTTGATGACCTTGAGGAACTTTGATCGTGCCAGGCAAGAATATGTGTATCAAATCAACCCCAACGTGGGCGTAGCCAATCCGGGCGGGACACCTTTCCAAGTGCAGATCTCCGGAAGGTTCTTCTTCTGATTATCGCAACAAACCACAAGCCCGACTTTTCCATGGTGAAAAGCGGGCTTTTTTCTTCTCATCAATCCATTTTCAAATGAACAATATTAGAATAGTTATAGCTATTGCGTCCCTTGCTCTAGGCTTAGGGATTGGGTATCCCGCAGCCAATGCCCAAAATCAACCCAGTCAACATGTAGTCTTGATTTCCATTGACGGATTCAGACCGGATTTTTACCTGGATCCTTCCTGGCCAGCACCCAATCTTCAGGAGATGGCGTCTCAGGGTGCCCGTGCCGAAGGGGTGACCGGAGTATTTCCTTCGGTGACTTATCCCTCTCATACCACCATCGTCACAGGCCGTACTCCAGCGGCCCATGGGATTTATTATAACTCCCCATTTGAGTCAGGTGGTCAAACAGGCAGATGGTATTGGGAGACTGAGAAAATAAAAGTACCTACCCTTTGGGATGCTGTGCGAAAGGCCGGAATGAAAAGCGCCAGTTTTATCTGGCCAGTTTCGGTAGGAGCTCCGATAGACTACAATCTACCCGAGTTTTGGAGTTTGGAAGAAGGCTTTGGACGAATCGAACCCATGAGAAATGAAGAGAACCCCAAAGGGCTTTTGGCAGAACTGGAGGAACAGGTTCTCGGAAAGCTCAATGAGCGAACTTTCAACGGGGATTACCTCAACCGCGAGGATCGGATCGGGGAGATGGCGGGCTATGTGTTGGAGACTTACAAGCCTAATCTGATCACTTTGCATCTGATTGCCACGGATCATTTCCAGCATGTGGAAGGAAGAGAAGGCCCCATGGTCAGAAAATCGCTTGCTGCCACCGACCGGGCAATCGGCAAAATCATCGAAACTGCCGAGCGCGCGGGCATCCTTGATCAGACCACCTTTATCGTTACGGGAGACCATGGGTTTGTCAATATCCACAGTTCGCTCAGTCCTAATGTTTGGCTGGTGGATGCCGGACTGATGGAAAATAGGCCTGACCGTGGCAATTGGAAGGCGACTTTTCATACGAGTGGAGCTTCGGCATTTTTGCATCTCAAAGATCCCAAAGACCAAAAAACCCTGGATCAGGTCAAGTCCATTTTGGACAACCTGCCGGAAAATCACAAAAAACTCTTCAGAGTGGTCAGCAAAGAAGAACTGGCCCAAATCGGCGCGGATCCCAATGCCGCTTTGGCCTTGGCTCCAATCCGCGGCGTGTCATTTTCCCCCAGCAGTCAAGGTGGCCTATTGAAACCTGCAAAGGGTGGTACTCATGGATTTTTTCCTGACTTTGATGAGATCGAAACCGGTTTTATCGCTTGGGGAGCGGGGATCCAATCCAATGTCGAGATCCAAGAAATGAGTCTGGTGGATGTGGCTGCGGTAGTCGACTATCTACTCAACCTGAAGATGGACCTTCCCGAGAGCAACCTGTATCCGGGAATCAAGAAATAACGTTTTGCCTCCATTGGGAAAGCCGGTCGATTTTTCGACCGGTTTTTTTAGGTTCTGATCTTGCTTCTTTTTTGCCCTGCTCTGAAAAGTTCTTCTTTGATCACTTTGGAGACGGTTTGTCGGGTCATACCTGTGAGATCAGCCATATCTTGTAGGGTGAGGAGGTTGACCAAACTATGGTTTTTGCCCGTTCCATCCTCGATCTGTTCTTGGAATTGCTTAAGGATTCGTTGTACTTTTTCTTGGGCATTTAGGCTTCGCACTGCAAAAAGCCGCTCTTCGGCCCTACACCATCGACTGACCAGTTTATAAGAAAACCATTCGGAGACTTCCGGGATTTGGGTAGTGATTTTTTTAAAATAAGGTTGATCATACGCTCTCAGGATGACCGGGGTGAGGGTTTTTGCAAATTCAGAGAACTGCCCGTTGAGGTATTGGAGATTGCCGAAAAAGTCTCCCGGCTTAAGGATATCGTAGCATATTTCTTCACCCTGTAAGGAATAGGAACCAATCCGGATGGCTCCTTTGACAATTTCATAAATGGGCGTGACGCGTTGGGGAGGTTGATAGAGCAAGATTCCCTTTTCTATTTCCAAAGGTTTTACCTGAGTAAAACCTTCCTCCCCCTTGCCTCTCAGATATTCGAAAAGGTTAAACTCCATGAAGATGGTTTTTGATCCAATTTCCTTTGTTAAATGGAATTTTGGAATGCCTATTCTAAAGTTTCACCAGAACTTAACACTTTGAAAATGTGACGGTAATACTTAAGGTAAGAACTTAATATGGGGGAAATTTTATGGAGATAAAAGATTTCTTTCCCATGTAAAAATCGATGTGGCACATTATCTAGTAGTCTATGCATAATTGCATTTCCAAAAAGTTCAGCCCTACCGAAATCCCAGCGCTCATCGGGACTTGCATTACAAGATCGTTAAATTCATTTTGAAAATTTTTCAAGTATGACCTTTCTAATAGGGTCATACTTCTCCATAACCATGGATAGAACCCATGGAAAACATGATTTCGTTTTGATGGTTTTCCCGACCCCAACCGAGTCGAAACATTTTCCATCTCCCATCCCCCTGACGATCAACTGGCTTAATTTTTGACCCTAAAAAAATCATTCACGAAAGGAACCAAATCACCTGATTTGGCTATTTTCAATCCACTCAATCATTCACAACCAAACACCACTTTTATGACCGAACAACAAAAACAAGCCCTCGAGGAAGCGATTGCCTCCCTCAAGTCCCAGCTTACCGGTGACATGTTTGCCGATATGGAAGTCCGGGATCAGATTCACAATCTGGAAATGCAGCTCAAAGGAGTGAAACCGATGGATTCACATTTCGACTGCATCGGTTGCGGAAGCTAAATCCACTGTCTTGCCCAGATATTTCATTATTTACAAACCATTTGGCGTAGTGAGCCAATTCAGCGGAGAGGGGCCTACTTTGGCCTCTCTCGGCGATTTTCCCAAAGAAGTATATCCTGTCGGTCGACTGGACAAAGACAGTGAAGGGCTCCTCCTCATCACCGATGACAAATGGCTCAACCATCACCTGCTCAATCCCCGATTTGGACATCAGCGAACCTATTATGCCCAGGTAGAAGGCGTCCCAACTCCGGAAGCGTTAAAGGAACTTCAATCCGGAGTCGTGATCCAAGTGGATGGACAGAACTATAAGACCAAGCCAGCCTTAGCCAAAATCCTGACGCCGATACCTGAACTTCCCGAGCGCAACCCTCCGATCCGATACCGAGCCAGCATTCCGGATACTTGGATTTCATTGACCCTGATCGAAGGGAAAAATCGTCAGGTCCGAAAAATGACGGCTGCGGTGGGATTCCCCACGCTGCGCTTGGTTCGGTTTTCCATGGAAAAAATCACCATCTCCGGGATGGAAGTCGGGGAAATCCGTGAAATGGATCAGGAATCGGTCTATCGTGCCTTGGGGCTCACGGGATTTGTGAAGGTTAATACCCCGGGTAGTTCGGTGAAAAAGAATCGTCGTTCTTAAAAATTCCTAAAATCCCGACCTGACAGGGATGACACCTGCCACTGGAAGGAATTAAGATTGTGGGTTGGTACATTTTCCCCTATTTTAGCCCAGCCAAAATAATGGATTAAACTCGAGTCGTTCATGCATCAGGAAAAAATCGCAGAAGTCATACAGGAGGTCAAAAAGGTCGTCGTAGGGCAGGACAAAATGGTCAATCGACTGTTGATCGGACTGTTTACCAACGGACATATTTTGTTGGAAGGCGTACCCGGATTGGCCAAGACCCTTACCGTCAACACCCTGGCTAAGGTGCTACATCTCGATTTCAACCGAATACAGTTTACTCCCGATTTGTTGCCATCCGACTTGATCGGGACGATGATTTACAATCAGCAGACGGCCAACTTTGAGGTGAAAAAAGGGCCCATTTTCGCCAATGTGATTTTGGCAGACGAAGTCAACCGATCCCCGGCAAAAGTACAGTCCGCACTTCTGGAAGCGATGCAGGAAAAGCAGGTGACGATCGGAGAGCATACCTATCAATTGGATCGGCCTTTTTTGGTTTTGGCTACCCAAAACCCTGTGGACCAAGAGGGCACCTATCCCCTTCCGGAGGCGCAGGTGGACCGATTTATGATGAAGGTTCACATCGACTACCCGAGCAAATCTGACGAGATGGAGGTCATGCGCCGCATGTCCAATATGCAATACTCCTCAGAGGTCCGTCCCATTCTATCCAAGCAGGACATTTTTGAAATCCGCAATCAAATCAATGCGGTGAATATGGCAGAACCTTTGGAACACTATATAATAGAGTTGGTGTTTGCTACCCGTTTTCCCCAGCAATATGGGCTAAGGGACGAGGCCAAATACATCATGTTTGGAGTTTCACCTCGTGCCAGTATCAATTTGAATTTGGCCTCAAAAGCGGTGGCTTACATGGATGGACGGGACTACGTATTGCCTGAGGACATCAAAGAGATCGCCGAGGACGTGCTCAACCACCGGATTTTGCTCAATTATGAGGCAGAAGCAGATAATGTGAGTACTCGTAGTCTGGTAAAAACACTACTGGAAAAAGTACCGATTAATAAGTCGGTAACATTGAAATAACACAAATTGCCGCTTTGGAAGGCTTCTCGTAAGGGAAGCCTTTTTTTATGCTTTTTCTGTTACTTCAATATTAAATTCTGTCTTCATTTTTAAAAAAACCATAATTCGATTCATTCTATCGGGGCCGAAAATTGAATTCACCTTTGCATCAACAAATCGCAAAACCACAATTCAATTGATAAAGATGAAAAGAATCCAATCCCTTATGTTGATCCTCATGGCTGGAGTAATCGGCTTCGTAGGATGTATCGAAGGAAATGACAGACCAGGAACTGATGATGGAGACAACGGATCCAACATTGTAGTCAGCTCCAACATTACCACCAATACCACTTGGGAAACCGGCAAGGTATACGTACTCTCCGGACGAATAACCGTAACCAACGGAGCTACGCTAACCATCCAGCCTGGAGTAGTCGTGAAGGGTGAAGTGGGAACCGGCGCCAATGCCACGGCACTGATCATCGCCCGAGGCGCCAAAATCAACGCGGCAGGTACGGCCACACAACCGATCATTTTTACCACAGTAGCTGACGAAATCAGACCAGGTCAAATCGCTTCACCAAACATGGATCCTACTTTAGAAGGTCTTTGGGGAGGATTGATCGTTTTGGGTAGAGCAAGAGGTTCTTTCCCAGGGGATATCCAAGAAATCCAGATCGAAGGCATTCCTGCATCAGATACCAATGGACTATACGGAGGTACGGATGATGCCGACAACTCCGGAGTAATCAAATATATTTCTATTCGCCATGGGGGTGCCAATATCGGTGAAGGCAACGAAATCAACGGTTTGACTTTGGGCGGTGTAGGTTCCGGAACGGTCATCGAAAATGTGGAAGTAGTAGCCAACCAAGATGATGGTATCGAGTGGTTTGGTGGCACGGTATCCGTGAAAAACGCCTTGATTTGGAATTCAGGAGATGATGCTGTAGATACTGACCAAGCTTGGGCAGGTACTTTGGACAACTTCATCGTGATCTGCGGAGTCAACACAGACCATGCCTTGGAAATAGATGGTCCGGAAGGGTCTTACAATGCTGCTCATACCGTGAAAAACGGCTCTATCAAAGGTCACCCGTCTTCTGAATTCGCTGACTTCAGAGCCGGTGCCAGAGGAACTTTCGAAAATCTTTATTTCTTCAATTTTCCTTCTCCAGCTGCCAACAACAATGCAGGAAGAGGTGACTTCTCTCTCAGCGGTGACAACACCATCGCCAACTTCAGCAACGGAGTATTAAAGTTTGCCAAGCTTGAGGCTACCCTTGCAGAGGGCGTGACGCTTCAGCAGGCATTCCGAAACGGTACCGATGTACACGCTGCCACAGTAGCCATCAGAGCCAATACAGTAGGAGCCAACAAAGCTGCCTTTGAAGGTTGGACTTGGGCCGCAGCTGCCAACGCACTCGCTGACTTCAGATAATAATGAATACCTAAGGAAAAGGAAGGTCTTGCAAGGATCCTTCCTTTCCCTTTCTCCCTCCCAGAAATATTCTTCAATAACAAGCTGTATGAAAAATAAAAAACAGGAATTACCTCTGAAACCCTTGGTAATTCTTTTACTAGTGATTGCATTCCAGCTCCTTACGGGTTTTGCATTCGCCCAAAATGGCACCATCCGTGGAGCCGTATATGATGAAAAGACCGGTGAGCCGCTTTTTGGTGTTTCGGTTTTGGTCGTGGAGACCGCAAAAGGCGAGGTGACTGACTTCGATGGTAAATTCGAAATTCAGGCAACTCCCGGCACCTATACCCTACAGATTTCTTACATTTCTTATTCCACACTAAGCCTTACAGAGGTTTTGGTGGAAAACGGTAAAGTTCTGGTTATTCCTGACGTGCTTTTGAAGGAAGAAGCTTCAGAATTGGAAACGGTGACTGTTTCTGCTGCTGCGATCAGAACCACCGAGTCTGCTTTGATGTCGGTCAAGCGAAATGCTCCGAATCTTTTGGACGGGATCTCTGCAAGTACATTTAGACAAATCGGTGATGGCGATGCGGCTTCCGCAGTAAAGCGGGTGACCGGCGTATCCATCGAAGGAGGTAAATATGTTTATGTCCGTGGTTTGGGAGATCGATATACCAAAACTGTATTGAACGGTGTGGATATCCCCGGTTTGGATCCGGACCGAAATACGATTCAGATGGATATCTTCCCAACCAACGTAATAGACAATATCATCGTATCCAAGTCATTCACGGCAGAGCTGCCTGCGGATTTTACAGGCGGTGTGGTCGATATCGAAACCAAAGATTTTCCTGAGGAAAAGACCTTTCGGGTCAGCGTATCGGGAGGTGTTAACCCTTCGATGCACTTCAATAAAAACTATCTGACCTATCAGGGCGGACGAACCGACTTCCTGGGATTTGATGACGGGACCCGTGCCAATCCTACCGGAGGCAGAACCACTATTCCTCAGTTTGGTGAGGTAGTCGGGAACCCAAGCAGTGCCAGAGGGCAAGATTATCAAACTATTTTGGGTGGATTCAATAAGATCCTCGGTGCTACACAACAGACCTCAATGATGGATTTCGGTTTGGGGCTTTCCTTTGGAAATCAAATAGCGAGGCCTAAGGCGACTTGGGGTTACAATGCTGCCCTGACTTACAAAAACGAAACTGAATTTTACCAGGGCGCCCAGTTTAATCTTTATGCCAAACCGATCAGTCCAAGTGATACTGAATTGGAAGCTTTGGAAAGACAGGTCGGTGACTATGGCGTCAATAGTGTATTGTTGGGTGGATTGGCAGGAATTGCTTTAAAAACCAATACGTCCAAGTACAAACTGAACATCCTTCACCTTCAAAATGGGGAGTCTAAAGCCGGTACTTTTGATTTTGTAAATACCAACCTTGGGGCAAACTTTGAAGCTGCTCAATACAACCTTGAATACAGTCAACGGGGACTTTCCAGCATTTTGCTTTCAGGTAGTCACTTTTTCAAAGGCCGCACTTGGGAAGTCAACTGGAAATTGGCCCCGACCCGCTCTACCATCGAGGATCCGGATATCCGATTTACCCGATTCAGATTGCCGACCAATACGATCTCTACCGAAGTGGGGCTTCCCACCCGTATTTGGAGAAGTTTGGAGGAGTATAACATTGCTGGTAAACTGGATGTGGCCAGAAGCCTAAAAGCCTTTTCCAGAGATGCAAAAATCCGAATGGGTGGAGCGTATACTTTTAAGTTTAGAGATTTTGAGATTCAAAGTTTCCAATTCCCAACCGGAAATACAAAGCTGAATGGAGACCCAAATGCTATTTTAAATCCGGAAAACCTGTTTTCTGGTACCAACCGAAACGGAGTCAGATACAATCCTGACTTCATTCCCATCAACCCGAATGCGTATCAGGGGTATGTGACCAATTTCGCGGGATACGGGTCTTTCGAATCCAGTCCGATTCAAAACCTCCGGGCTATCCTTGGATTGAGGGTAGAGCAATACAACCAGTTCTACACGGGAACCAACCAAACCGGAACTCTCGACTACGATTTGGTTGAGATGTTGGATGATTTGGATTTCTTTCCTACGCTAAACTTGGTGTATGGTCTTAAAGAAAACCAAAACCTGAGAGCGTCTGCCAGCCGGACGATTGCGAGACCTTCGTTCAAGGAGCTTTCTTTTGCGGAAATTTTGGATCCGATCACCGGGAGAACGTTTATCGGAGGATTATTTCCGGAGTCTACCAATGGCGGTACAGAAGTCCTTTGGGACGGCAATCTGACTTCTACCCGGATCAACAATTTCGATGTGAGATGGGAATCTTTCCAGCAAAAAGGAGAAATGTGGTCAGTAGGTGCTTTCTACAAGACTTTCGACAAGCCGATCGAAATTGTCCAGTTTTTGTCTGACCCAGGTTCCTTTCAGCCAAGAAATGTGGGTAACGGGACCGTAATGGGTGTAGAATTGGAGTTTAGAAAATCGCTGAGATTCCTTTCTTCAAAAATGGAAAACTTCTTGTGGACGACCAATCTGACGATCACTGAATCTCAGATCAATATGTCTGAGACAGAAAAGAAATCAAGACAATTGACCGCCCGGGAAGGACAGGAAATCGGAAATACCCGAGACATGGCCGGACAGGCACCCTATATCGTCAATACAGGTTTGTCCTATAACAATTTCAGCAGAGGCTGGGAAGCAGGGATTTACTACAATGTCCAAGGACCAACCTTGAACCTGGTGGGATTTGGCAACCGAACGGATACTTACACCGTGCCGTTCCACTCACTCAACCTGAATATCAACAAGACTTTTGGCGCGGATGAGCGCATCCGTACCAGTCTGGGAGTCCAAAACCTGCTCAATGACAAGCGTGAGATCGTCTTCAGTTCATTTGGAGCACAGGATCAGATTTTCACTCAGCTCGCTCCAGGTACAAGAGTTAACTTCAGCGTAGGTTTCTCTTTCTAAGAAATACAGCTTCTAGTTCCGAAAAGCCATTCCTGTTGGGATGGCTTTTTTTTATTTTTATGAGTCAATTTTCCGGTGGAATAAGAGCGATCTGTTTGGATTGATTATTTTAGACCATGATGAAAAGATTCACCCTGCTTCTGTCCTTGCTGATCGGCCTGGGCTTCTTCCCAAATTCTGCATTCGCTCAAGAGAAATCCCCTTCCCAAAAATTCTGGGAAAATCTCAAGGCTCATTGTGGCAAAGCCTATGAAGGCAAATTGGTATCTCCTGAATCTGATCCGAGATTTGCAGGCAAATTGGTCATGCATGTGCGAGCTTGTGAGGAAGGGAGGATTCGTATCCCGTTTTTTGTAGGAGATGATCGATCCAGAACTTGGGTGCTGACTAGGGATGAGGCCGGACTGATTCAACTCAAACATGATCATCGGCACGAGGACGGCTCCGAAGATCAGGTGACCCAATACGGAGGAAAGGCCTCCAATACAGGATCCGCTTCGACTCAGTTTTTTCCAGCAGACCAATTTACCGCCAATCTCCTTCCTGCCGCTGTGGGAAATGTCTGGTGGATCACCGTGGACGAGACATCTTTCACATATAACCTTCGAAGATTGGGTTCGCCAACTTTGTTTACTGTAAAATTTGATTTGACTCAGCCCGTAGAAGCCCCGGCAGCACCTTGGGGTTGGGCAGACTAAACTAACCAAACCATGAACACTTCCCTGATTGCGATGTGGAAAGAGGGCAGAACCCGCTTCACCCAGCTGTTGGACAAAAGCTCAGAGGCTGACCTAGTCAAAAAAAATGGGGACAGTCCCAATTCTGCTGGATTTCTGATCCGTCATATTGCGGAAGTTGAGCTGCTTTTTGCCAAAAATGTCTTTGGATTGTCGGAGGTGAAAATCGTGGCAAAAACCCTGATTGCCGTAAAAGATACCGGAGAATGGACCAATCTTGCTGAGCTGAAAGAAATAGCAGCCTATGCTGCTGAGATGTTGGAAAAGGCGATTTCCCTTCAGGAAAATTGGGAAGAAGTGATCGAAACCAAAGAGTTTGGCAAAAAGACCAGGGCAGAAGCATTGGGAAGGATCACCACCCATACCGCTTACCATGCCGGTCAGTTGGCTTTGGTGTTGAAGTATGGGAAGTGATTTTCAAGTCAATTTCCGGATGATTTCTTCTGCTTTCGGATAAAGAGGAAGCAAATCATCAGCGGTGAAAAGCTCAAAATCTCTGAAATCAAACCCCGGGGCAACCACGCAGGATACGAGTGCATAGCTGTCCGACTGATCTACGGTGCTTCCGAAGATGGTTTTTGAAGGGACGAGGTGTTGAGGTTTTGCCCCATTTTCTGAGACGGGTCCAAGAGGAAGAATTTCGTGCCCTTTTTCTCCCAAAAGATGGACAGACAAAGGACTTCCCTCATGCCAAAACCACAGTTCGTCACTTTGAATGCGGTGAAAATGGGAAACATCCTGAGATCGTAGCAAAAAGTAAATAGAAGTGGCCAGTTGGCGCTTTTCTCCATTGGAATGAACCACTTCCTGCGCTGATCGAAAAGTCTCCGAATAAAATCCTCCTTCCGGATGGGCCTTGAGCTTCAGGATTTCCACCAATTCTTGGATTCGTTTTTCAGTGGAAGTCATGAATAATTTTTGATTAAAGTATCCACGATTCGTTCGGCTGTTTTTCCATCCCAAAGCGGAATACCCTGATATTGCTTCCATTCGCCCCGCATGATTTTTTCCAGATAGGGCTTTAGCTTGGATGGATCGGTGCCTACCAGTTCATTGGTGCCCATGTGGATAGTTTCGGCCCGTTCGGTGTTGTCTCTCAGGGTCACACAGGGCACATTCATCACGGAGGTTTCCTCAGTTACTCCACCGGAATCGGTAATCACGCCTTTGGCGTTTTTCACCAGATAGTTAAACTCTAAGTAACCGAGTGGTTCGCACATGTGGAGGTTTGGGGCGTTGATTCCCAGATTTTGCAGGTTTTTGGCAGTACGGGGATGGACCGGGAAAATGATCGGAAGCCCTTCCGTTCCTTCCAAGATGGCATCAATCATGGCTTTGAGCGAATGCTCCTGATCCACATTGGCCGGGCGATGCATGGTCATTACAAAGTATTGACCAAGCCGCAAGGATTCGAAAATTTCCCCTTCCGGTTTTTTGAAATAAGGCATTTGCGCCATGAGGGTATCGATCATGGTATTGCCTACGAAGTGGATTTTTTCCTCCGCAACTCCCGCTTTTCTCAGGTTGGTATTGGCAATTTCTGAGGTGGTAAAAAAGTGATCGGTGATGGAGTCTGTCACCATTCTGTTGATTTCCTCCGGCATACTGAGGTCACCTGAGCGGATTCCCCCTTCTACGTGCGCCACATCGATTTGCAGCTTTTTCGCGGCAATAGAACAGGCCAAGGTGCTGGTCACATCTCCTACCACGATCACGAGATTGGGTCGATGATCCATCAGTTCTTTTTCAAAGGCTACCATGATGGCTGCGGTTTGTTCGGCCTGCGTACCGCCTCCTCCACCAAGATTGGCATCGGGATCAGGAATATGCAGTTGCTCGAAAAAGTCACCGGACATTTTTTTGTCATAGTGCTGCCCGGTGTGGACCAACCGGAAAGCGACATCCAAGCCCGCTTCTTTTTTCTTTTGAAAAGCGTGAATGATCGGTGCGATCTTCATAAAATTAGGCCGGGCTCCGGCGACGATGGTAAAAAGAGGCATAGGAATCAGATAAAATTTGGTCAAAAATAGGGATTCTCGGCGGGGAGTGAAGGTAAAGTGCCTAGAAAAAACGTGGGTTTGGTCGGTTTTTTGTTTCTTTGTAGCACAATGTTTTTTTGAGTAAAGGAGATTTCATGGGAAAAATTCAGCAGTATAGATTAGCGTGGTTGACGGCATTTTTTGGGGTGATTTTGGGAGTATCCTCTTGTGTCGAAACAGTAGAAAATGAGATTCTGGCCTATTCCAATGATTTTTCGGATTTGAATTTGGCAGGTTTTGAAAATGGGAAATTGTTCATCTGGAGAAATGACACCTTGGCCGGATATTACCATAATGAGGAAGTTGCTGTCAATCTGAAGGATCTTCCGCCACACAATTACCTCAAACTCTCCATCGAAATCCTGATTCATGACACTTGGGATGGAAACCCTCTGGATAGTCTTTCCGGCCCCGATTATTGGTACATGGGATTAGATCAGAGTGAAACTTTCCGAACGACCTTTTCCAATACACCCTGCGAATCTACTTATTGCCTCTATCAGTCCTACCCCAATCAATACTTTAGACAGAATAGACCCAAAACCGGTGCCATTCAAACCAACCTCCCTGGATTATGCATTTTTGGAGCGTTCCAAAATTATACTACGCGATACCGGGTCGAGCAACTTATTGAGCACACCAATCCGGATGTCCGTGTATTCATGGGCGGAGAATTGAAGCAGTTGAACAGTCCTGATCCTGTCTGTGATGAATCATGGTCGGTAGCAAGTATTCAGGTTTTCGCCATTCAAACCAATAGATGATGAGCGCTAAAAATAGATGGATCGGGATTCTTTTTGGGGTTTTGGTTGCGGCCACGATTCCATCCTCTTTTGCACAAACGATCCCCGTCGGAACTCCCGTTTTGGATGATTACCTTCGAAGGTTACAGTTGACAGGGAAGATTGATTCGGCTTCTTCCTGGATGATTCGTCCGCTTTACCCGGTGGATGCCTTCGGAGTGAAGGACGGATTTGATTTGGACAGTTCTTTGGTTGACTTAGATCAGTCAGAATATCACCATCGTTTTGGAAAGGATGGAAAGGGGAAGTTTCTTACTTTGCCGGGTATCTATCGCGCTCAGTACAATTCCAATTATGCGTTTGGCGTAAATGACGGAGCGATGATCCCCAGTAAAGGGATACAGCAGGTTTTCAGTTGGGGAGCTTTTGCAGAATATGGGAAGTTTAGCCTGCAGCTTCAGCCTGAGCTTTTATGGGCGGATAATCAGGAGTACAAAGGATTTCCAATCGAACATCAGGCGACCATTCTTTTTTACTATGAATACATGAACCGCATCGATATGCCGGAACGATTTGGCACTACGGATGTGGTCCGATTATTTGCCGGGCAGTCCAGCCTGCGGTTCAATCTCAAAGAATTTTCGCTGGGACTTTCTACCGAAAACCTCTGGTGGGGACCTTCCAGACGCCATTCACTTTTGATGGGGAATAATGCACCCGGGTTTCTCCACTTTACACTTAATACCAGGAAGCCTGTTAAGACCGGGATCGGTTCTTTTGAAGGTCAGGTGATTTCAGGATTTTTGAAAAACTCGGGATTTCTTCCGCCATGGCCGGATTACACTATCCAGCAAAATTCCGTCTTTATCCCCAAACGTGATGATCAACGATACCTTTCCGGGCTGGTTTTGACGTATCAGCCTAAATGGGTCCCCGGGTTGTTTTTGGGTTATGGTTCGGTCAATCATATGTATCGGTCAGATGTAGGTACATTGGCAGATGCGCTCCCAATTTTGAACGGAAGGAAAAAGTCCCAGAATGTGTATGATCCGATTCAGGAAAAAAGACAGCAATTCAGTTCTGGATTTTTCAGATGGTTGAGTCCCGAGGGAAGGTTTGAGTTTTATGGGGAATATGGTACCCGGGACAATGACCGGCCTTTTTCCGATTTCATTACCACTCCTGAATCAGGAAGAGCATTTACGTTTGGTTTTACGCATTTGATGGCCTTGAAAAAAGCCAACCGGTTCTTGGAGATCAGTTCGGAAATGACCCAGTCTGGTCAGACCATCCGAGAGGATATCCGTCAGCTCCGTACCTGGTATATTCATGATTATGTAAGGCATGGCTACACCCATCAAGGGCAGGTATTGGGCATCGGCAATGGACCGGGAAGCAATCAGATTTTTGTGGGAGTCGCCTGGGTCGAGGGATTGAAAAAGATCGGTTTGCAATTTGAACGCATCGAGTACAACAATGATTTTTATTATTACCGATATGAAGATTCCAAAGATTTCAGAAACAAGTTTGTCGATTTGGTTTTCTCCTTGACACCGGAGTGGAAGTTTGGAAACTTGCTTATTTCCGGAAAGTTTCAATATGTCAATACCCTCAATTACAAATGGTACTTGGAAAATGATCCTGACCGATATTTTGTTCCTGGCTATGATCGGAAAAATATTGTAGGGCAAATTGGAGTCACTTACCTCATTAGATAAAAGGAAAAACACCCGGAAACAATGAAAGCAATCAAAGATAAAGTCGTGGCGGTCTCATACACCCTGATGGTGGATGACGGAGAAAGTGGAAAAGAATTATTCGAAACGGTCTCAGAAGATCAGCCCTTTTACTTCCTGTTTGGCTACCAGAATGTCCTTCCGCTTTTTGAACAGGCGATCGAAGGAAAGTCAGCAGGAGATTCCTTCTCGGTATTTATTGACTTTGAAAATGGCTATGGGGACTATGATGAAAACAAAAAAGTGATCATCCCCAAGGCGAATTTCAAAGAGGATGGAAAGAAAAATAAGGATGTCCTGAAAGTAGGCGCGGTGATTCCCATGCAAGACGATAAGGGCAATCAAATGCGTGGGGAAGTATTGAAGGTAGATTATTTGGGTGTTCATATGGATTTCAATCCTCCTCTTGCAGGGTTTGATTTATATTTTGAAGGCAAAGTCATCGCAGTGCGGGATGCCGAACCGGTGGAGATCGAGCACGGCCATGCCCATGGACCGGACGGTCATCACCACCATTAAACTTTAGGAATAAGCGAGTTGACAAATGCCCTGTTTTGAAAAGAATAGGGCATTTGTCGTATGGTAGGCCCTGTATTCATAGGATACATTTGAAAAGTACATTTTCAAAAATTTAACCTTTTACTCCTATGAAGAATTGGATTGATATTTTAAGTAAAGTTGCCTTACTGGGCTTTTTTATCGCATTTATGGCTTGTTCCAGTGAAGACGAGCTGCCTCAGGGTTCCCTCAATGTAGAGGCAAAGATCAACGGTGTCGCTTGGAAGGGATCTGGCAATAGCCGAATTACAAGTTTACCGGGAGGATTCAAGGCTTTCGCAATTGGAGCAGGGGCAACGGATCGATCGAGCTTTGCATTCACCATGACCGAAGAGCGTACAGGGACATTTAATATGGCCGGCAATGCGGTCTGGACTACTGCTGATTTGGTAGTTCACAATGCTACTTCCGGCACCTTGAACATCACCAAACTGGATGGAAATAAAGTATCAGGTACTTTTTCTTTCACTGCTAGACCCGCACTTGGAGGGGGAGCAGAAGTAACCATCACCGAAGGTTTCTTTACCGATATCAATATCATGCGCTAGGCAAGCCCAATCACCTGAGTGGTTCGCCATCGGGTGGTTAGGCTAATTTTTTGAAATGGCTCTTTTCGTCCAGTGAGGGGTGATTGTGTCGAAAAGTAGCCGGTCTCCCCGAAGATTCTTCGGGGAGACCGTGGCTTACTTACGTAGATCGTATCCGAAAGTCTTGTATGCCAAGTCGATACTTAGCTCACGAAGACCTTCGATTCGATCTGAAGGGTACAGCAAATACGCTTTCGATAATTGCTGGACTGCTTGTCCATACTGTTGAGTATTGAAGTGCACGATGGCATCATTGTAATATTGAAGCCCCGCAAGTTCTGTCAGGTTGACTTTCCTGAAGATGGTACCTTCGCGGATATCAATCGCTTGACCTGCCAATCGCTGATTGAATGAAGTTGCTTTCGCATCTTTTTGAGGGAGGTAAGCACTGAGGTATTTGTCTACTTCTGAAGGAAGGGTGATCATGCCACCTACCGGTAGGGTACTTTCTAAAATGATGGTTTTTTCGTCCAGGCGCACTTGAATGAACACATGGTAATCGGTCTCGACAACATCAAAATCGTATCCATATCGATCCAATAACAACCCTAAAGCAGCGGATCCACTCACGCAGTCAAACTTGCCTTCGGATAGCATGGCATTAAATGAAGAATGCTGCTCGTATTTTCGAAGGAGCCTTTGATGGGTTTTTTGAAAAATAGTCCGAAGTAGGGAGAGTTGGTCTTTTTCCTTTCCGGCTTTTTGGTCTAGTTCTTTGACCAGAATATCCCACTTTTCATCCGGTAGATCCGGTAAAGCATTGACTGCTTTAAAAAGTTGGTAAGGGTTTTTCTGTTCTGAATTCCAAATTTCCTTCTCAATCTCAGAGCCAAAAAACAGGTAATCTTGCTGCAGGGGTTTCTGCTGAGCAATTCCCAAGCGGAAAATTGAAATGAATATCCCTACAAACAACCCAAACCTTTTCATGATTCATGAAGCTAGTGTTACCTTATGTTGCTAAAATTAACAATTTGATAACATTAGCAAAAAAATTAACCCAAAACTTAACATTGGGATAAAGCTGTCGCTTTATTCGTGATGATAAGGCTCGTTGCGAAGGATGGTAAATGCCCGGTAGATCTGTTCGATAAAAAAAGGACGAATCATCTGATGCGAAAAAGTCATTTTGGAAAGTGAGATCTTCCCATTAGCCCTGGCGTAGACTGCCTCCGAGAATCCATAGGGACCGCCGATGACAAAAATGAGCTGGCGTAGACCTGCATTCATTTTTTTCTGTAGGTATTCCGAAAATTCCATCGATGTGAAGGTCTTCCCTCGTTCATCCAGTAAAATGAGCTCATCTGAAGTCTGGATTTTTTTTAAAATCAGCTCCCCTTCTTTTTCTTTTTGGGTAGTTTCTGAGATCGATTTGGTATTCTTCAAATCAGGAATGACTTCCAAATCAAATCGGATATAGTATCCCAATCTGCTGCTGTATTCACGAATGAGATCCTGAATGGAGGCGTGGTCTGTTTTGCCAATGGCTAAAAGCTTGATTTGCATGAGATAAATATCCGAAAAACTACCAAATCATGAGGTTCTGAATCATTTTTTCCGTTAATCCCCTATTTTTTCCGTCTTTCTTTCCCACATCCCATTGAACTTACTTTTGGACTATTTGAAAACAATCCTGCTAAACAGCCTGTTCGTCATCCATAAACCAAAACTATTTCTACCCATGAAAAAAGTACTTTCAATTTTGATGGTGATGACGATCTTTTTCGCATCTGCCTTCACTCCCAAAAACACCAATGTTCACGAAGTAGATGCCGATATCGTTGATTTGGCTGTATCTACAGAGTTTTTGTCCACGCTAGTTGCAGCTGTGAAAGCAGGCGACTTGGTAGAGGTGCTCAAGGGTGACGGTCCTTTCACAGTATTTGCTCCGACGAATGAGGCGTTTGCCAAGCTTCCGGCAGGAACTGTAGAAAACCTGCTCAAGCCTGAAAACAAAGCTCAGTTGGTTGCTGTCCTTACTTATCACGTAGTACCTGGAAAAGTAATGTCTTCCGACCTGAAGGATGGAATGAAGGCAAAAACAGCTCAAGGCGGTGAGGTTACAATTTCTCTTAAAGGAGGAAAAGCGATGGTTAACGATGCAACGGTGACTGCAGCTGATATTGAAGCCAGCAATGGTGTGGTACATGTCATCGACACCGTGATATTGCCCTCCATGTAATTGACGCTGTAAAAAACAGAAGCCCGCTGAAAATTCACTTCAGCGGGCTTTTTATTTAAAATGAATATACGGAATCTTGCCAGTAGCATTTCTAAAGGTCAGAAGACCAAGTTAACGCCATATTTTTGGCAATCTTCGGTCTTCGGTCATCGGTCTTCCAGCCCAAAATCAGTGAAATATTCGTCAACTGGCAGAATAGCGTATAATCAGTTTATTTAATCATAATATCCCCTTTCTCAATAGAAGGCTGAGCTCAATTAAGAAATTTCTCGAAAAAGTTGAAATCTGGGATCCTTCGGTCGCCTGTGCTGAGCACCTTCCCGATGAGAGTCGGGAAGTTAGAAGCATCCGATCCTTTTACCAAAGAGGATTTACTTGGTGGTGCAATTGCGATCAATCCAATTATTTAATCAGCTCTTTTCTTTTGAGAATGGTTTCCAAAAATTTTTTGTCATTGTCTGAATTAAAAATCCGGAAAGGAAGGTGAATAAACTGGGCCTTGGAAAGATAAAGTACAAAAGCATCTGCAGTCATTTCTACCCGCTTGATCATATTCCACTGAACGGGCATTCCCTCTCTGGTATTGATTTTCATCAAAATCTGCCGGCTGTCTATCTCGTAGGCCATTTTTTGAAAAATAGGCTTGTTTTGCTCCATCTGCGTAACTCCGGTAAATTGGATAGCCCAAAAAAGAACATATAGACCGTAGGCGATGACCGCACCAATAATCCACCAAATAGAAGCAATCCAAAAATAACCACAGCAAATAGCTAAAGCGATCAGGATGACCCACCACTGTTCTTTCAGGATGGATTTCAGCCCCATTTTGATGTAGGTTCCAGTTTCGAGCTGGTATTTTTTTGTTTTAATAATCATGAATCAGGAATTTGAGTGCGCAAATATCCACCTATCCCCTTGATTAAGCAAATGGATCGAAATCTTAAATAATGGCCTCGGGTGAAAACAAATGGCCTTTTCCATTGATTTAAACTGTTCATTGCTTTATCTTAAGTAAAATTTTTGGGTATGAACAGTTTGGTGATCGATCTTATCGTCTGTGGGTTGGCTTATGTGATTTCGGTATATTTCCTAGCCACCCTGACCAAAAACTCCCTCAATAAAGGGAAGCGAAGCGACGATGGGGATGGAGGGATTGAGAATCTGACTCCTCCTAAAATTGACCTGCCTCCCGGTGTGATTTGGCCTTCAGACACCCCTAAAAAAAGTAAAACCCCCGAGCCGGTGGAGGGTTAGTGACATTTTTCGCAGACTCCCTGCACCAATAGGTTCATCTCCTTTTTTTCAAATCCTTTGGGAAGCTTGACTTGAGGCAAGGATACATCCTCCAGGCAGGTGGTTTCTCCACAGACCTCACATTTGAAGTGCACGTGTTCGTGGCTGTGATCGTGATCGGATTCACCATGGGCACATAAGGCATACTTGGTCGCCCCGCTGTCATCCAATACTTTATGGATTAGGTCTTTGTCAAGGAAGGTTTTGAGTGTACGATAGATGGTCACCCGATCAAATTGATTGTTGAGGGTTTCTTCCAGATCTGAATGAGACAGCGCAATGTTTTTATTCAAAAACTCCTGAATGATTTCCAGTCGGCAATCGGTGACTCTAAGCTTGTGGGATTGGAGGATGGAATTTGGATTCATCATTTGGGGTCTTTTGCTGTTCCAAATTAACTCAAAAAAGGGAAGTGAAAAAAAAGGGCGTCGAATTCGACGCCCTTGATGGATTATTCTCCTGAGGTTTCTTTCAGGATTTTGTTGATACGTTCCAAAGCATCCTCCAAGTGAAGTTTGCTCATTCGGTCGGAAGTTCTACCGATGGCTCCTCTGATTTGGCTTTGAAGAGTTTTCAATTCTCCTCTTGCCATAGGCCGGATATCGGACTGAGAGGCATTGATTTGTGGTCCTGCAAATGCTCTGAATTGAGCCGGCAATTGGGGCTCATTACCCGTCAGCATAAGCTCCAATCGCTCAATATGTGCACGCTGAAGAGCTCTGCGGTGAACATCGATGGATCTGCCGGAAGCAAGTTCTGTCCAGATTCCTTTTCTCAGATCATCAAAAAGCTCGGTAATCTTGTAGGCATTGTTTCCATTCAAGGCTTCGTTTTCGATCACTCTGCCCAGACGGCCCCATTCCAGGATGCCATTAAGCGTGGTCACTTGAATGCCACGGATTCTTTCCAAAGCTCCAAAGTCTCCGATTCTGGAAATGATCGCATCGTCCATCAACCAGGTAGGAGTAGCAAAAAGGTGCTTGTTCAAGAAATCTACCGCAGACTTTTGCATTTCCTTAGAGGTGTGTGTGTATACCGCGTCCCCTTGACCGGAAGATTTGTAGATCTCCATTACCCCGCCTACGTTAGTCCGCACATGGCCCATGTATCGGTTGAATTGTCCGATGACCTGACCATACATTTCCTCCAGATCTGCATAGCCTTTGTAAGGCTTGTCTTTCTCGGTAGTCCATTCGATCAGGTTAGGCATGATCCGCTTCAGGTTTTTGATTCCGTAATCGGAAGCCAGCATGGCGTTATCTCCTAAGTCTTCTGATTGCGTGGTAGGGTCATAGCTATTTCCTTGCCGTCCATAGCGATAGATAGGATCGCCTTTCTTCTCCAGGATCCACTGATCCAAAATCGGAAGTTCATCCTCAGGAGTTTTTGCTTCCAAAATCGGCTTGTAACCCCACATGATGGCATATTTGTCATAAGGACCTACGTCCGGCATCAAGCTCACTCCTTTGTCCTCAGGCTGTGCGATGTAGTTGAATCGCGCATAATCCATGATAGAAGGGGCAGTGCCAAACTCTTTGGTAAACGCAGCATCTCTCAACTTTTCCACGGGGTAGGCCACGGAGGAAGCAAAGTTGTGAGGAAGACCCAAGGTGTGTCCCACTTCGTGTGCAGATACAAACCGGATCAGGCGGCCCATGACTTCGTCGTCAAATTTCACGCTTCTTGCGTCAGGATTGACTGCAGCGGTCTGAATGAAGAACCAGTTTCTCAAAAGGTTCATCACATTGTGGTACCATCCGATATCAGACTCGATGATTTCGCCGGATCTTGGATCAGATACGTGAGGTCCGTAAGCATTCTGAATGTCAGAAGCGAAATAGCGGATTACCGAGTATCTCGCATCTTCAGGGCTCCAGGTTGGTTCTTCCTGAGGGCTTGGAGCTTCTTTGGCAATGATGGCATTTTTGAAACCGGCAGCTTCAAAAGCTTTCTGCCAGTCTTCAACCCCTTGCTTCAAGAATGGCACCCATTTCGTCGGCGTAGCCGGATCGATGTAATATACAATGGGTTGCTTGGGCTCTACGAGTTCTCCTCGCTTGAATTTCTCTTCATCTTCGGGCTTCACTTCCAGTCTCCATCGATCTAGGTATCTTCTGGAAGTAGCTCTTTGCTCATCAGCGCCATAATCCACATAGGATCTTGCAAACCATCCTACACGCTGATCAGCAAGACGTTGCTTCATCGGCTCTTTGGGAAGCAGGATCATTGAGGCGTTCATTTCCAAAGTGATCAAGCCTGTTACGCTATTGGATGGGGGCTCAGATGCAGCATAGGTCAAGACATATCTCGCCTCGATATTAATCGGATAGGTGTGGACGTGCTGGATATAGGATCTCTCGTTGTCCAAGCGGGTCACACGGTATTGGGTTCTTCTGTTTCGCTGAAGCCCCAATGCCTGATTGTCTTTGGTAAACAAATCGGTGGCCTCAATCACGATCCCGGTAGTGTCAGTCGCCCGTGATTTGATGGCGAATTTTTGAAGGATCGGCTCCAAGTTGGATGCCTTTACCGCCATTGAGATGGGAAGCGAATCTGCAGCATAGTTGTTGACAGATACCACTTTCAACAGGATGTCGTCCTGATTTTTTTCCCAACGCACCATCAGGTTGGTGGTGTTTTCCCCACCATATCCGATTCCATCGGCAGTTTTGGCGATTCTCACGACCATGAGCATGTCACGACCCAGGAGGGAATCGGGGATTTCGTAGAAATATTTGTCTTCGATCTGGTGAACCTTAAAAAGACCTGCTTTGGACTTGGCGCGAGCAGTGATGACTTCTTTGTAAGGCTTTGGACCATTCGCGGGTCCATTGTTTTGGGGTCTTGCGGCAGGGGCAGGAGCAGCGGCAGCAGGAGTTTCGGCACCTTTTTTCTTTTTTTTCTGTGCGAAAGTATCCTCAGCCTGAAGCAGTGCGCCCATCAGACCCAATACAAAGGTGGTTCTCCTCAGTAATTTGGGTAGGGTTTTGTTCATAGCTTTCATAATTGATTGGAAAATAAAATAACTTCCAAACCTTGGGATAAGCCGACAGTTAAACTTAATTTTTTATAAACGGTTGCATCATAAAATCAAAGGCACTTGGAGAAGCAAAAAAAAGAAGTGGTGATCGTAGGTGGAGGGTTGGCTGGGCTAATCTCAGGCCTTCTTTTGGCCAAAAGCGGACATCAAGTACAGCTGATCGAAAAGAAAACTTATCCATTTCACAGGGTATGTGGAGAATATGTGTCCAATGAGGTGGTAAGCTTCTTGATTCGACATGGCCTATATCCGGATTTTCTTGATTTGCCTCAAATCCATCAGTTTGAGTTTTCGGATACAGGGGGAAAATCGGTCACAATTCCCTTGGATCTAGGGGGATTTGGGATAAGCCGACACTTCCTTGATGAATGGTTGTACCATAAGGCTTTGGATGAAGGGGTAAGTGTAAGGACCGGTACTCAGGTGGCTCAAGTGAATTTTGATGAAAAATCAGATCTGTTCCACCTAGCCCTCTCCGATTCAAGAGTGATCCACACTCCGTTTGTCTTGGGAGCTTTTGGCAAAAGAAGCAAACTTGATAAATCGCTCCATAGAAATTTCATCCTTCAGCGAAGTCCGTATATCGGCGTGAAATATCATATAAAGACAGATTTTTCAAGAGATACCGTAGCCTTACATAATTTCAGAGGCGGGTATTGTGGACTAAATGCCATCGAAGAGGGAAAATATAATCTTTGCTACCTCGGAAGTCGAGAACAACTCCGAGCCTATGGTTCCATTGAAGAAATGGAGCGGCAGATTCTGTGGAAGAATCCAATCCTGAAAAGAATTTTTAGTGAAAGCGAGTTCCTGTTAGACAAACCGGAGGTGATCAATGAAATTAATTTTGAGTCGAAGCTACCGGTCGAAAACCACATCCTGATGATCGGTGACTCGGCGGGATTGATCACTCCGCTTTGTGGGAATGGAATGGCAATGGCGATTCATTCGGCCAAACTTGCCGTGGAGGCCTTGGATCATGGAACATCCCGAAAAGAGATAGAGCAACGTTACTTTACTTCCTGGAATGCCCAATTCAAGAAGCGATTGGCCGTGGGAAGGACTGTCCAAAAACTTTTCGGATCGGGAAAAGGCTCGGTGATTGCCCGCAATCTGATCGAGCACGTGCCTTTCGCTGCCCACTTGATTATGCGAAATACCCACGGTCAGCCGTTTTGATCAGTAGCCAAATACCTGCATGATTTGGGTGTTTTCCAGAAAATAGTACAGGAAAAATGCATTGAGCGTTAGCGCTGAGATAGCATTCATTCCCATGGCCCAACTGTAGGAAGCATATTTTTCCGGATTAGATTGTACAAATCCAAACCAAATCAAAAAGAACAGCAGAATAGGCGCCATAGCTCCAAGGTAGACCCAAATAATACTTTCCTGCCCTCGGTCCAGGAAAAACCAGACAAAAGCAGCTCCTGTCAGCCCAAAAATGATACTTGAAAAGGCGAAAGTCCCTTTGATACCCAAAGTTCTGCTCAGTGTCTGATCCCCCCTACGTGCATCCTCCCGATGCTGATAGACCTGTGTCAACGGATAGTTGCCCCAAAGCATCAAGCTGGTCAGCATGCCGGGAATGACCACATGGGACTTGAAGATCACCTCCCAACCCAAATCACTGAGTCCGGCATAGGCCATGCCGAAGGTGAAATAGCCTTGGAATAGTCCGGCAATGACCCAACTCGTCCAGGGAAATTTCTTAAGTCGGATCGAAGAATGACTATAAGCCATGCTCACGAGTCCATAGACTGCGAGCATACTGGCAAAACCCCAACTGATCCATGCGCCCAATACCAAAGCGATGAAAAAGAAGGTCTGGGAAAGCCAATACAAATCCGGAGTGACTTTGGGAGGAAACTTCAGTCCTCCGATACTTTCCTCATCTCTGTCAAAGTAGCTATTGTACCCATTACTGCTCGGGTATAGAAACAGATGCAGCGCCAAAAATACCAGCAGCAGTCTTTCTCCATTGAGATTGGGAGTCAAGGACAGGGCAAAGAAAAACACCGGCATGAGGAAAAGAGAAAAAGGAATACGTAGGTGGCGGATGCTGGAGCGGGTGATCATAACAAAGTTGGATAGTCTACTTAACCTTATTGTGAGGAAAGGGTTGATAGAGTACCGACTAAATTAGAAATATTCTCCTAACTTGATTAGATGGATTCCAGCATAATAAGTATTGGTATTTCCAATCCCGGAAAGCCGATTCCGCAGCGCGAAATTTCCCGATTTATGCAGATAGCCCATCAGCTGGATGAATTGGAAAGCAGGAAGCTTCAATTTTTTTATCGGGTGTCTGGAATAGATTCCCGCTACAGTGTATTGGAGGATTTTGAGAAAGAAAATCCGGTGGATTTTTCCTTTTTCCCCAAAAACAAAGCACTTCATCCCTTTCCTGGGACTAAAGCCCGAATGGAGATTTTTCAAAAGGAGGCGCCAAAGCTGGCATTTGAGGCCAGCTTATCTGCTTTGGATCAGGCCAAGGCAGAACCCGGACAAGTAACCCACCTTATCTTGGTTTCTTGTACGGGAATGGTAGCCCCTGGTGTAGAATTGGATTTGATCGAAAAGCTTTCCCTAAGTAATTCAGTTGAGCGGTATTGCATCCACTTTATGGGATGTTATGCCGCCTTTACCGGTTTAAAGCTGGCTGACAAAATCCTGAAAGCAGAACCAAATGCCAAAGTATTGGTCGTGGCGGTCGAACTGTGTACGCTACATTTTCAAAAGGAATACACGGAAGACAATCTTTTGGCCAATTCACTTTTTGGAGATGGGGCAGCGGCAGCATTGGTCATGAAGTCGGATAAGGGATTGAGCATCAAAAATTACCTAAGTCAGGTCATTCGGGAAGGAGAAAAAGATATGGCTTGGGGGATAGGCGATTTTGGGTTTGAAATGCGCCTGAGCCAATATATCCCATCGCTGCTAGACCAGGGGATACGCAATTTGGCAACAGTATTTGAAGAAGTTTTCCGGGTCTCCAAGATTAAGAACTTTGCGATTCACCCGGGTGGAAAGCAGATTTTGCAAAAAGTCCAGGAGGCATTCGGATGGGCTCCTGAGGTAAACTTTCATGCCTTGGATGTTTTGAAAAATTTTGGAAACATGTCATCGGTCAGTATTCTTTTTGTTTTGGAAAAGATGCTCAGAGATACATCGCTGGAGGGAGAAATTTTAGCGATGGGTTTTGGGCCCGGATTGACCTTGGAAACGCTCCACTTGGAAAAGCGATGAGTATTTTTTCGAAGAGAAGCAACGAAAAGGAAATCATGGATGATCTGGAGTGTTCCGGTCCGGTTTTGGAGCAGACGCTTAGAGAGTTGAAAACCATCAATCGCTGGCTGGGGGGTAATCAGGTAACTACTCTGGGTTTGGAGCGACTGATTCAACAAAATCCCCAACCTGTCTACGAAATTACGGATATCGGCTGTGGAGGTGGAGATATGATCCGGGTAATGGATAATTGGGCAAAAAGGAGAAAAATCCCCGCCAATTTCACCGGAATCGATGCCAATGGGAACATTATCGAATTGGCCAGGGTTAGACAATTAGATTTGTCATCTGTCCAATGGGAGGTGTTGAATGTTTTTGAGCCAGAATTTACGGTTCAAAAAACAGATATTGTCACCTGCACGCTTTTTACCCATCACTTTACCGACAGCGAATTAGTGATATTGTTTAAAGCATTGCGTCAAAAAGCCAGACTTGGCCTAGTCATCAATGACCTACACCGCCATCCCTTGGCCTACTATAGCATCAAATGGCTCACCCGGATCTTTAGCAGATCTCCGATGGTACAGCATGATGCGCCGCTATCTGTCTTAAGGAGTTTTTCCAGAAAAGACTGGATGAGAATCCTGGAAAAATCCGGATTTGAAACTTTTCAAATCCGATGGTATTGGGCATTCCGCTGGCAGATTTGTGTTCGAGTTTAATGTTTAACCTTAACAATTGATTTATGGAATTATCACCGGAAACAGTGAAAACACTTTTGGATGAAGGCATTCAGCTGGCTTATAAGATTGTCCCCTCACTGATTTACGCACTTTTATTTTACTTCTTGGGGAAATTTTTGGTCAACAAATTTCTTTCGGGTTTTCAAAAGATCCTGGAAAGAAGAGATTCTAACCCATCTCTAAATACGTTTTTGGTCGGCTTGGTCAAAGCCATCCTGTTCGTTTCCCTTTTCATCGGAGTGGCCACCATTTTGGGTGTACCGATGACTTCGTTTCTGACGATTTTGGGTGCAGCAGGTTTGGCGATCGGCTTGGCTCTTCAGGGTTCACTTTCCAATTTTGCCGGCGGGGTTTTGATCTTGTTATTTAAGCCATTTAAGGTAGGAGATGCGATCACCGGGAAAGGATTTACCGGAGTCGTCAGAAAAATTGACATCCTATACACTCACATGACCACCTTTGACAATCAGGAGGTGATTATCCCCAATGGCGCTTTGGCCAATTCAGAAGTGGTCAATCTCAATTCTCAACCCACCCGAAGGTCAGAAATAAAAGTTGGAGTCGCCTATGGAACGGATTTGAAAAAGGCAAGAGAGGTTATCCTTCAGGTGGTTTCCCAAGATGAGCGGATTCATAAAGAGCCCGCTCCTGTCGTTTGGCTGAGCGGATTTGGAGATAGCTCTTTGGATTTGATCATCAGAATTTGGACAGATACCCCGGATTTGTGGCCGGTTCATTGGGAAACAATGGAAAAAATCAAAGAAGCATTTGAGACCCACGATATAGAAATCCCATTCCCACAGCGGGTTCTGCACCACGTCAAGCAGGACTAAAACGCAAAAAAGGCTGGTCATAAAATGGCCAGCCTTTTTTGATTTTCAGAAAAGAGTTAATCCAATACCACTTCTTTCACCCCTCCCGGATAGGTGATCTCCAGTTTTTTGTCACAATCTCCAAAACCGTAGTCCACGGTGACTACAATGGATTGATAGTTGAAATTGATTTTTCCTTTGTTGGGTATCCAAATACCGGATTCGACACAAGATTGAGTCACGATGAGTGGCTCTGTGATCGCAGCGGTGTAGGTGGTTCCACCTTTGCTTGTTCCGTTTCCTGTACCTGTGATCGAAGCGGCATATCCCGTGGGAGTCAAGGATACTTTTCTTACTTGATCGGTATTGAAAGAAGAAGTCTTCCCATCCGTCCAGGTGATCTTTCCATTTTGAACTTTTACCGCTAGGGTGATTTCAAAATTCTGGATGTTGATACCCGTATTGGTGATGGTACGGGTTCCTTCGATTTTGAGCCCGTTGACCTCATAAGCTTCAAAAGTGGTGACCACACTGGAACCGGGAATCAAAACGCTTCCCGTATAGGTAAATATCACTTTGCCTTTTCGGGTGACTCCGTTGGAAGTGCATCCTGTTCCAAAATCTACCGTGATTTTTTTGGTGGGAATATCATGGGTCAATTTTGCTGTTGAACATAGACCGCCATTGAATGCTGATTCCAATCTAAATCCAAGGCCACTGGCCTCCATGGCATTGAGCGTGAGATTGTCCAAATCCTCCATCGCGGTGTTGACTTTGAATTCGTCTTCTACCAGAGAAAGGTCAGGTTCAGGGACAATTGTATCCGGATCTTTTTCGCAGGAGAATAAAATCACCGACAACGAGAATAAGAAGGCGTAAGTCCTGAATAATGATGAAATTTTCATAAGAATTGATGGAATAAAAGTGAACCTAAATCTACTCTTTATTCTCAGTTTTGATTTTGGATGGTTCCGGTTTTTTTGACTTTCCTCCCACGCATCCGATATTCTGAGTCAGCGAAATGTCTCTGGGCAGAATACCGAATCCTTCACTCAAGTCCCATTCTTCAGCCAGGGGTTCTGCTTTTTTTTGTTTCTTACTCATTTTCAGTCTGTTTTTTCATTAAAACGGCCAAGGATCTGAAAAAGGTTTGTTGGAAAAATATAACATCAGCTCCTGATTGGTGAGCAGGCACTTTTCAAGTTCTTTGGTGATTTGCTCTTCGTCCGGAAACTGCCCGATAAGAACCAGCTCGTTGAGCCGATCTCCAAAGTTTTTATGCCATTTGGATTCAATCAAGGCTTGATTCTCGATGAAGGAAGCATATTGAATTCTCTGATTGAAAGGCATCGAAGCCCACCAAACTCCCATAGGTTCTGCCTTGAGGCTTCCTCCGGCTTGGGACCAGGATATGGCCTGATCTTTCCTTGAGGCTAAATAAAACAGACCCTTGCTCCGGAGAATGCTGGAGGGCCAAGATTTGGATATGTAATTCCAGAACCGCTGCGGATGAAATGGGCGTCGGTCACGAAATACAAAGCTTTTGATTCCATATTCTTCCGTTTCCGGAGTATGGATCTTGCTGAGCTCCTCCTGCCAGGCTTCTGTTCCTTCCAGTTCGGCGGAATCATAAAGACCGGTATTCAAGATCAAAGAGGGATTGATTTTACCAAATTGGGCATCGATGATTTTTGCTTTTGGATTTAGGTTGGAAAGAATTGCTTTTAATTCACCTGCCTGTTGCGGACTGACCAGGTCTGTTTTGTTCAGCAGGATGACATTGGCAAATTCAATTTGGTCGGTTAGCAGGTTGACTATGGATCGCTGATCTTCTTCGTCTTCATTGAGTCCGGAAGAATAGACGGTTTCTCCACTTCCAAACTGTTGAGGGAAATTCAAGGCATCCACGACCGTGACCAAAGTATCCAGTCTGCTGAACCGGGATAGGTCAATACCTTTCTCCTCATCCACAAAGCTGAAGGTTTGCGCGACTGGGAGAGGCTCGGAAATGCCCGTACTTTCGATCAGTAAATAATCGAAGCGGTTTTCAGTTGCCAGTTTTTCAATCTCGATCATCAAATCTTCCCGCAACGTGCAACAGATGCAACCATTGCTCATTTCTACAAGCTTTTCATCTGTTCGGGATAGGGTGTTTCCCTCCGAAATCAGTCGGGCATCCACATTGACCTCACCCATGTCATTGACGATGACGGCCACTTTGAGCCCTTCTTTGTTGTGCAGGATGTGATTGAGCAAGGTAGTTTTGCCGGCTCCCAAAAATCCGCTCAAAACGGTTACAGGGAGTTTTTTTGAATTTTCCATCTTCATTGTGATTGATATTCTGTCCCACATTGAGCCTGTGCTGGCCAAGGACATGCTTGGGTTTAAGAAATGATTTCTGCGTTTTGAAGGATGAAGGTCATCTCTTCCACATCATCCGCGTTGAGCTGGAGGATACCTCTGACCTTAATGATTTGGTCAAGTTTGAGCCTTCGCGATGGGGGATTTTTGAGGTACGCCACCGCTATGGTCTCCGGACCTGCTCCCCCACAAAAAAAGCATTCCGCCATAGGATATTTAGAGAGAATCAGGGTTTTGGAAGGGCTGGTATCCAAGGGGATAAAAAATCCCTGAAGCTCCACAGATTTGCCCTGTAGAGCGAGGAGCTCAGGGCTAAACTGTGGATAGTAGAAATACAGTCCGTGCGTTTTGTTGAACCTTTCCTGAAACCTTGTTTTAGAAAATATTTCCCAAAGCCTGGTCGGGGTTTGGGAAAACCCAAGGGATCCTGATAGCCCGATAATACCTAATGTAAAACCAAGAATCGATAACCTTTTAAGCAACATCATAGATAATCTGTCAAACAAAGCTAGTTCTTATCTTTAATAAATGCAATCATGTTGCATTTATAATTCCTGTTACATCTTTCACTTTGGCTATCTTTGTCCATGAATGAGTTGGATTTCAATAGTGAAAATTTAGAGCGAAAGCTTAAGGATATCCGTGGGAAGGCGGTTCGGTTGAGTAGTTTTCGACTGGCGGCATTTTTGGCGTTTGGTGTTTTAGTCATTCTGGGGATAGCCGAGCATCCTGTCTGGTTGATCCCTGCACTGGCGACGATTTGGCTGTTTATTTCTTTGATCCAAAAATTCAATGCCGCAAAAGACCAGGAGGCGATCTATCTCGCAGTTAGCCTCCTGGAAGCCAGAAAACAATCCAGGCAAAACAGAACCCTTGGCGGATTGGACGAAGGGACAGAATTTGCCGAGAAATCACATCCCTTTTCCGGGGACTTGGATTTGTTTGGGTCACATTCCTTGTTTCAACTTCTTAATCACGCCACCTCCCACGGGGGAAGGGTAAAACTGGCTAATCTTTTAAAATCGGAATTTTCCGTTCTTCAAGCCCAAAAGCGCCAAGCTGCCGTATCTGAGCTGCGCGAAAAACCTACATTTCTCCGAGCGATGGAGGCCGTAGGTTTGGCTTTCTCCAAAGAAAATCCTTTACAAAAGCCTTGGAGCAAATGGGTAGCCGAGCCTGAGCGGGTTACATTTTTGCATCAAATTTTGGCGGGAATTGGGCCTGTAGGCGGAGCGACTTTGCTGGTCTTGGCGGGGTTGGGGGTGATCCCTCAGGCTCTGTTGGGCATTTGGATTATTATGGGAGTCTTGGTTTTATCTTTGGTTTTCAGGACTTTGAAAAGAGCCGCTGACCATATCCCTTCTTCTTCCGAAATGAAATCCATGTCGATTCGGTCGCAGAAAATAGAAAAAGAGACTTTTCACACTGAAATTTTAGGTACCCTTCAATCCCGTTTTTTCCGGAATGGAACTCCTGTTTCGCTGCAGATTCAGCATTTGGATCGCTTGGGCCTTTGGGTTCAAAATCGGCTGAATTTGCTTTATTTACCTATCAATCTATTGTTTTGGACAGACTTTTTGCTCGTGCTTCAATTGGCTCACTGGAAGAAAAAATCCGGCGATTCCCTTCAGCATCTTTCTGAAAATCTCGAAGAATTTGAAGTGTGGGTTTCCCTTGGAAGTTTTGAAGTGGAGGTAGGATATCCGGGAGAAGTGAAATGGGTAGAAGAAAAAGTTGTGGCCGGAGAAAATGTTTCTCATCCTTTGATTCTACCTGCAGCCTCTATACCCAATTCGCTGGTGATAGGCGAACATCCGCAAGTGATTCTGCTCACCGGCGCCAATATGAGTGGAAAAACGACCTTTATGCGCACCTTAGGGATCAATGCCGTTTTGGTCAATCTGGGACTTCGTCCATTTGCGGATCAGTTTAAAATTGGAGCCGTTCAGTTGTATACCAGCATGCGAAATTCAGACAACCTGGGAGAGAGTGTCAGTTCTTTCTATGCTGAGCTGAACAGAATACGCACGTTGATCACTCGGCTTGAATCAGGTGAAGCGATTTTTTTTCTTTTGGATGAAATCCTAAAAGGGACGAATACACAAGATCGAATATCCGGATCCAGGGCATTGATTGCCCAAATTCTCCAGACTAAAGGGTTTGGCATCATCAGTACGCATGATATTGAATTGGCTGAGTTGGAGCAAACTGTGGAGAAAATCCACAATTTTTCATTTCATTCGGAAATCCAGGATCAGACGATTCGCTTTGATTATAAACTCAAAAAAGGCCCCTGTCCGAGCTTTAATGCCCATAAATTGATGGAATTGATGGGGATTAAATTTTAGATTCTCTAGTTGTTGGCATTGGGATTGGCTAATTTAGGTTGTAAATCAATTGTTTAACTAAATCCAAATCGTCATGAGTTCTTTATTGTATTTAATCGCACTGATTTTGATCATTGGGTGGATTTTGGGATTCTTTGTGTATAGTGTAGGCGGATTGATCCATATTCTGTTGGTCTTGGCTCTCGTTTCCATCTTGCTTCGATTGATTCGGGGAGCTTGATAGGAGTCTGTGTATTTAAAGGCGCTGATTTCGGGGTAATCTGTTAATTTTGGGCCAGCTATGACCCAGATTTCTCCCAATCAGATATTAGGTGTACTTGGTGGCGGACAGCTCGGCCGCATGCTGATCCAGTCCGCCATCAATTACAACCAAGACATTCACATCCTCGATCCCGATCCCAATGCGCCTTGTAAGGACATTGCACAGCATTTTCAGGTTGGGTCGCTCAAGGATTTTGACACAGTATATTCTTTTGGCAAAAACTGCGACGTGATCACCGTGGAGATCGAGGCAGTCAATACCGATGCCCTGCAAAAGCTTGCCGATGAGGGCAAAAAAGTATTTCCACAACCACACATTTTGAAGCTTATCCAAGATAAGCGCGAGCAAAAGCAGTTTTATCAGCAGCATGGGATTCCTACTGCTGATTTTATTTTGACTGAAAATAAAGCCGACGTTATTTCCAAAAAGTCCTTTCTTCCCTCAGTTAATAAATTGGGTAAGGAAGGTTACGATGGCCGTGGCGTTCAGATTTTGAGAACTGAAGCGGATCTGGAGCAGGCATTTGATGCTCCTGGACTGCTGGAAAAGCTGATCGATTTCGACAAAGAAATTGCTGTGACCGTGGCCCGAAATGAAAACGGGGAACTGATCGCCTATCCGGCGGTAGAGTGCGCTTTTCACCCGACGGCTAACTTGGTCGAGTTTCTTTTTGCTCCAGCAGAAATCTCTCCCGAGGTAGAGGCCAAAGCTCAGGAAATCGCCAAAGCCGTAATCCTAAAGTTGGATATGGTCGGAATCCTGGCTGTAGAAATGTTTGTGACCAAATCAGGGGATGTGCTAGTCAACGAAATTGCCCCCCGTCCGCACAATAGCGGTCACCATACCATCGAAGCCAACTTTACTTCTCAGTTTGAGCAGCATCTGCGTTCAGTGATGAACTGGCCCCTAGGCAATCCCGAGTTGCGATGCCCAGCTGCCATGATCAACTTGCTGGGGGAAGACGGATTTTCCGGCCCAGCGATCGTGGAGGGAAAAGAAGAGGCCATGGCCGAAAAGGGAGTTTACATTCACCTTTACGGTAAAAAACTGACCAAGCCTTTCCGCAAAATGGGGCATGTGACCATTTTGGATGAAAATGTGGAGTCTCTCAAAGCCAAAGCCAACCGAATCAAAGAATTGATCAAAATAAAATCCATCTCATGAACCCACAGGTAGGAATCATCATGGGAAGTCAGTCTGACCTCCCGATCATGGCAGAAGCTGCGCAGTTTCTCGAAGAACTCGGAATCGCTTACGAGCTTACCGTGGTAAGTGCTCATCGGACCCCTCAGCGGATGATCGACTATGCAGGTTCGGCACGCGAGCGTGGGATCAAAGTGATCATTGCCGGTGCAGGCGGTGCTGCGCATCTTCCGGGGATGGTGGCTTCCCTGACCAGTCTTCCGGTGATCGGAGTCCCTGTGCTGAGCTCCAATTCCATCGATGGATGGGATAGTGTTTTGTCCATTTTGCAGATGCCAAGCGGGATTCCGGTGGCGACAGTCGCGCTGAATGGAGGCAAAAATGCCGGGATTTTGGCGGCTTCTATGGTGGGAGCGTATGATGCAGAAGTGGGAAAAAAAATGGATGCTTTCAAAGCAGGGCTTCGTCAAAAAGTCGAAGAATCCGCCGCCCAGATTGAGGAAAAGGGCTGGAAAGCGGTGTTGAAGAAATGATCAATGGCCAATTTCAATGATCAATTTCCAAGGCTAATTTTAAAATAGTCGAGCTATGGATTGGAACAAACCTGTCAAATTCAAATTCGGTGGGGAAGATTGGGAAATGCCTCTCTCCACCCTTCTGTTGCTGATTTTTTTGACCCTTTTATTGATGCTGGGCGGGGCTTGGCTGGGGTTTCAGTTTGGATCAGGGCAGTTGTAATTCATTCGAAAATTCTCCAATGAGCCGATTAGGATTACTAATCGGCTCATTATTTTTAGAATATTGAGCCGAATAAAGTTAATAATCGGCTCAAAAAATTGATATATTTGAGCTGAATAAGAATCTTAATCGGCTCATGAGCTACAATTGGCAACAGACAGGATGGCCGGAATTTCAGTTTACCCCAGGATTGATCGAGGATGTTCAGCTCAAATTCCTGCTGAAATCCGGTAAATCCAACGGGCAGTACGCCGGAATTCCTTCCGAGAAGAAAGACCAACTACTCGTGGATATTCTGTTGTCTGAAGCGATCAAAACTTCTGAGATCGAGGGAGAATTTCTCAGCCGGGTCGATGTGATGTCCTCGCTCAAAAAGAATCTCGGCATTCACGAAGAGCAGCCCCGATTGGTCAAGGATCATCGTGCCAAAGGCATTGCCAAACTGATGGTAGCGGTACGACAGTCTTGGCAGGAGCCGCTTAGTGATACTTTGCTTTTTTCCTGGCATGAGATGCTGATGGAAGGCAATCGCTACATCCAAGCCGGAAAATGGCGAAGTGGAACTGAACCCATGCAGGTGGTTTCCGGTACGATAGGAAAAGAAATTGTCCATTTCGAAGCACCTCCCTCCGATCAAGTTTCCATGGAAATGGATCGATTCATCATATGGTTTAATGCTACAGTTCCCGGTGGAGCTAAGCAGATTCTTAATCCGATTTTGCGATCGGCCTTGGTGCATTTGTACTTCGAGAGCATTCATCCTTTCGAAGATGGTAATGGTCGAATCGGCCGGGCATTAGCCGAAAAAGCGCTCCATCAAGGAGTAGCGCAACCGATTTTGATCAGTCTTTCTCAGGTCATCGAATCGGACCGAAATCAATATTACGAGCAGCTCAAGCTGGCACAACGCACGCTTCAGGTGGATAAATGGCTACTTTATTTTGCCGGAGTGGTGTTGAAGGCTCAGGAAAAAGTAGAGGAGTTGATTGAGTTTTCTTTGAAAAAGACCCAACTGTTTGACACCTTTCGGGACGAGTTGAATGAGCGGGAACTCAAAGCTTTGAACCGTATGCTCGACGAAGGTCCGGATGGTTTTGAGGGAGGTATGAATGCCAAAAAATACATGTCCCTTACCGGTGCTTCTAAGGCTACCGCTACCCGAGACCTTCAGCATTTGCGGGATTTGGGGATTTTGATAGCCGAAGGGGGAGGACGAAGTGTTCACTATCAGGTAAATTTAGAATCCTAAAACCAAACCCTCCAAGGGACTTTAGCCCTTGGAGGAGATATAAATTCCATGAACCATCTCATCCAACTCCGTCATACGCTTCACCAATTTCCTGAAACAGCTCTCGAGGAAACCCAGACCGCAAGGCGGATTTTGGAGTTTTTTCGTCCTTTAGCTCCGGATCAGATTTTAGAAAATCTTGGAGGAACCGGGCTTGCTTTTGTATTTCAGGGAGTAAAACCGGGGAAAAGACTTCTTTTTCGCTGTGAATTAGACGGATTACCGATTGCCGATTTGAAGAAAAGCGACCATCAGAGCCAAATTCCCGGCAAAGGTCATCTCTGCGGACACGACGGGCATATGGCGATTCTTTGCGGTTTGGGAGTAAAGCTTTCCCAAAACCGACCCGAATCCGGGGAAGTCTTGCTTCTTTTCCAGCCGGCAGAAGAGACCGGAGATGGAGCAAGAGCGGTACTTACAGACCCCAGATTTGAGCAGATCAAACCCGATATTGCTTTTGCGTTGCATAATCTTCCCGGTTATCCTTTGCATCAGATTGTGATGAGAAAAGGAACTTTTGCAGCTGGAAGTACCGGAATGACAATTTCCCTGACCGGTAAAACCTCCCATTCCGCCCACCCGGAAGCAGGCATCAATCCGGCAAATGCACTTGCCACACTCATTCAAGAATTGCCTAAGTTGCCTCTAGAAGCAAATGGCTTTGCTTTGCTGACTTTGATCCATGCCAAGTTGGGCAGTTTGGCTTTTGGAACGAGTGCGGGAAAGGGGAGTTTGAGTATGACTTTGAGGGCTTTTGATCAGGAGGATTTGGACAACCTGATCGAAAAGGTGAAGGAAAAGTCCCGTGTAATCTCCAAATCAGAGCGACTGGAGGTGGAGTTTTCTTTTGTAGAGCAATTCGCCGTATCAGTCAATGATCCGGATTTGTATTCCCTAGTAGAAAATGCAGCCAAAAAATTGGGATTAAGTCTAATTGAAAAACCAGAACCTTTCCGCTGGTCAGAGGATTTTGGCTTGTTTTCCCAGGTTTGTCCTTCGTTTTTGTTTGGTTTGGGTTCCGGAGAAAGTTGTCCACAACTGCATGAAGGAACCTATGACTTTCCGGATGAATTGATTGAGACGGGAGTGGAGATGTTTTGGGAGTTGGTAAAGGAGACCTGCTAGGTTTTCAAAACCTGACAGGTGGGGTGTCAAATTTGTGCCATTTTTGGTTTTTTATTTGCATCCCACTTTAAGGTTTTTAATCTCTTGGAAAGAGTGGTTTGCCCGATGTTTTTTTCAGACCAATTTTTCACATTTTCTACTCGTGTTGACTG